>NZ_JBHFQF010000010.1:0-159632 GCF_041949955.1 Geomicrobium sp. JSM 1781026
TCTCCATTGAAAGTGTTCCTTTTTTCGTCAGCACGGGGGTGCCAACGAGGCTCGTGCTTCTTTAATAGAAGCGCTAGCTTTTATTGCTTTAATTCGCTTATCTTTCATTCAGTTTTCAAAGGGCAATATTTGCGCTGTCGCCTTTAACAGCGACTTGATTATCATATCATCTTGCGTCGTCCGCGTCAACAACTTTTTTGTTTCTTTTTCGTTGTTTCTGTCGGCGTTTCTGCCTCTCTTGCGGCGACTCTTAGTATATTATCAGCTCTCTATTCTACTGTCAACAATTCTAGTAATATTTTCTTAAAATAATTTTATAGGGTGTGTATTTTAGAAAGGAAGCACGAAGTAATGGACAGCGAAGAGCATAATAACGCCTGGTATACCAAGGATTCCTGCCACCGATGATGTAAACAGATTGATTGGCATATGAATCCCTGCTAAGTTTCCGAATAAATTAATAACAAAAAGAGCGATCGCGCCAATGAGAATTCGAACTGCGCCACTGCCTAGCCACTTTATTGGCTTTAGCGAGGCACTAGCAATAACACCTACAAATAATATCGCACTTACAATAGAAATAATGATTACAGGATCCACAATCATTCCTCCTTCATAGCTTTATAACCATACTATGCTTGGACATGTGTGGACTTGCTTACTTCTTTAAATAAATTCATAGGTAACTAAACAAAAACGAAATCACCCCCTACTCATTATCCGGGGACGACTTCGCCGCTTTTACCATCTTCTCGCTTCTTTAAGGAGGAAGCGATATTTGGCTTCTTCCATTTTCAGTTGCGCTAACGCTTCTCTACTTGGATCAATACTCTTTTCCATATGCTTCTTCTGTGAGCTAAGTTTGAATTTCTGCGCATCTAACACTTCATATAGACGTTTCTTTTCTTTATGGTAGATTTTCGCTTTTCTTCTCAAAACTCTCGCCGTCCTTCCACTGCTCGTGAAAGGGTCACTTCATCCGCATACTCTAAATCTCCACCAACCGGTAGACCATGAGCAAGACGCGTTACGCGAATGCCTGTTGGTTTAATCATCCGTGACAAATACATCGCTGTCGCTTCACCTTCAATTGAAGGGTTTGTTGCGACGATTACTTCTTGAACGGTATCATCTTGCAGACGTTTAATGAGTTCTGGCATTCGTATATCCTCAGGGCCAATCCCATCCATTGGTGAGATCGCCCCGTGCAATACGTGATACAAACCCCGATACTCCTGCATTTTCTCCATGGCCATAACGTCTTTAGAATCTTCAACTACGCAGATCATTGACCGATCACGATGTGAATCATCACAAATGAGGCATGGATCTTTATCGGTAATATAGAAACAAGACGAACAATGCGTAAGATCTCGTTTCGCATTCACTAACGCTTTCGCAAAATCTAACACATCGTCTTCTTTCATATTGAGTACGTGAAAAGCAAGGCGACCTGCCGTTTTTGGGCCAATCCCTGGCAATTTCATAAACCCATCAATTAATTTTGAGATCGGTGCAGGGTATTGCACAAACCATTCCTCCTAGAACATGCCCGGAAGATTCATCCCTTTAGTAAACTTACCGAGATCTTCTTCAACGAGTTTGTCAACTTGAGCCAACACATCATTAGTCGCCGCAAGCACAAGATCTTGAAGCATTTCCACATCTTCTGGGTCGACAACTTCTTCATCAATTTGAATATCGAGGATGCGCTTATCCCCTGAGGCAACAACTTTAACTGCGCCACCGCCTGCAGTTGCTTCTACTGTCTTTTCTTTTAGCTTCTCTTGCGCTTCCGCCATTTGCTTTTGCATCTTTTGCATTTGTTTCATCATATTTCCCATATTTTTCATCGTTTGATATCCTCCTTAAGGTTTAGGTGGTGCATCGTCGACAATTTCGACGAGTTCCTCACCGAACAATTTATGCGCTTCAGAAACAAGCGGATCTTCTTGAGGCTCTTGCGGTTGTTGTTCTTCTTCGCCTGACTCTTCTTCTGCATTTTTCGATCGGTAGGAAGATTTTATTTCTTCCCATTGATGATGCAAAAGATTAATTATCTGATAGCTATGTTCATTATTAGACGCAATCGCCCGTTCCGTCAACGTCCGAAACTTATCGTCAATCATCCCTCTATGCATTTCGTTTTGGAACACAAGAATGATTGCTTCTGTACTAGCTGCTACAGGCTTCGCATCATTAATCCAAGCGGATGCGGGCACACTTTCTTGTTTAATCGTGCGCAAGGTGTCCGCCCAACGACTTTCTACTTTCGCACGTTCTTCTTTCGAAGCGTTTGGCAACATCCGCTGCGCTTGTTTCACTGATGCACTATTTTGCGCATTTGGTTGCGGTTTGCGCTTCGCCTTTTGTTTCTTAGGCGCTTCCTCCTCACTAGAAGAAGCACTGCCCGCACTTACTTTTCCAAGCTTCTCTTGAAGAAGAGACACTTGTTCTTTTAACTGTTGGACCACTTCATCATCAACCGATGATGAAGTCTGAACCGTTTTATTCTTTTGGGCTACATGAATGAGGGCCATTTCCAAGAAAATCTTAGGGTGTGATGCCCCTTTCATTTCTCTTTGTTCTTGATGGAGCGTCTCAATTGTATCATAGACCCATTCTCGATCGGCGAGTTTCGCCAATTCTGCAAACGCATCATCCGCTTGAACACGGTCTAATAACGTGTCCAGCGAAGGCGCGGTTTGGTACAACAACAAGTCTCGCAAGTAATAAATGAGGTCCTCCATGAACCGTAACGGGTCTTTCCCTTCACGCACGAGCGCATCCGCAGCTTGCACAGCCGCTTGAGCATCCCGATTCACCAATGCTCTCACCGCGTCGGTAAGAAATTGCTGAGAGACTGCACCCGTAATCGTCAACACATCACTAGAACGCACCGTTTGGTCTTCGGAAAATGACAATGTTTGATCAAGCAAACTAAGCGCATCCCTCATCCCACCTTCGGCCACTCGCGCAATGAATTGAAGGGCATCGTCTTCCGCCTCCGCGCCAATTTCTTGAACGATATAGCGCATGCGTTCCATTAACGTCTCCGGACCAATTCGTTTAAAATCAAACCGCTGGGTCCTCGATATAATCGTCAGTGGAATCTTATGGGGTTCTGTCGTAGCAAGAATGAAGATGGCGTGCGCTGGAGGTTCTTCTAACGTTTTTAATAACGCGTTGAACGCTCCTGTTGAAAGCATGTGCACCTCATCAATAATATACACCTTAAACCGTACATCTCTCGGTGCAGCAATGACATTATCTCGGATATAGCGAATCTCATCCACTCCGTTATTTGATGCCGCATCGATTTCAATTACATCAACGACCGCGCCGCTCTGAATTCCTTCACACGCCTGGCACGCATTGCACGGCTCAGCGACTGGCGCATGTTCACAATTGATCGCTTTTGCCAAGATCTTCGCAGCACTCGTCTTACCCGTCCCTCTTGGTCCACTAAACAAGTACGCATGAGCGACCTTTTGTTGCAATAACGCATTTTGCAGTGTCTTCGTAATATGATTCTGCCCAGCCACATCCTCTAACCTTCGTGGGCGCCACACCCGATACAACGCTTGGTAACTCAATCGAACCCCCCCTTCCTTCGTCCATCCTCTGACTTCACGCAGTTTGCTTTTATTATACTTGTTCCATAGTCGATTTTCAAAACCTAAAAAGAGCCCCTCTTTAAACAAGAGAGACTCTTCATTATGTAGCCGCGCACCTTCCATCGATCTATACACCACAAGCGTTACCTAAGCAGTTGGCTCGATCCAGGCAACTCCACGGCACACGAAAGGTCACGCTTACTGCTGCTTCCTTCCGGACCTGACAGGGTTCACGAGTTCCCGTTGCGTGGAACCCAAATGTCAACACTACTTACTTAGGGCAGACCTCGCAGCGTATAAACCTCAGGAAGGGATTCAGTCTTGCTGTAGCGGATTGCAAGTACAGGGCACCGCTAATTCCCCACCTAGCACGGCATGTAAAAGTATAAATCATCAATTACGAGAAATCAATGCTTGTTTCTTTTCTTTCTTTCACGAAGCTCTTTGAAAAAAGAAGACAGCATCGTCCCGCACTCGTTTTCGAGCACACCGCCAATCACTTCACTCCGATGATTAAACCGTTCATCATCAAGAAGATTGTAGAGAGAACCCGTAGCACCGGCTTTTGGGTCCCGTGCCCCGAATACCACCCTTGGCACCCGCGCTTGCAACAAAGCCCCTGCGCACATCGGGCACGGCTCAAGTGTCACATACAATGTGCATTCTTCTAGTCTCCAAGAACCCACATGTTCGTTCCCTTCACGAATGACGACACATTCTGCATGGGAAAACGTATGCTGATCATGTTCACGTCGATTGTGCGCCTTTGCAATCACCTCGCCCCGATAGACGAGCACAGCCCCAATCGGCACTTCATCAATACGGGCCGCTTTCATCGCTTCTTCCAAGGCCAAACGCATATAATATTCATCCAATTGTGTTTGTTCCATGTGAAACGACTTCTTTCTATATAAATTTACATACAAAAAAACTTCCAGCAATTGTGGAAGGTTTGGTTTGTGTATCATTTACGGTTTCGTTACTTATGAACCTATAATACCGAGAGACATTATTATAGTCAAGCTACTCTTCTTTGCTCGAGACCGCTATCCTTGTTAGTTAATGAAGTACATTTCTATTTATAATCGACAAGATCTCTTCTTTAGTGATCTTTTCAGTGACATTCTTTGAATAAATAGACAATGGATAGATCTCGTTTTCAGTAACTACCACCGTTATAATAATTCTAAACCCACCTTGTTTCCCTCTATTGGCATCGGGGTTTGCGTGGCGAGTCTTTATAACCAAATGTGAACCCGTTCCTTGTATAACGTCGCCGGGTACATTTCCCTTGATACATTCTAATTCCAAAAAGTATTCTTCTACAACGTCAACGACTTTTGGGTATTTGCGCGCCAGCTTTGTTAACAGTCGTTCAAACTCATCTGTTGGTATAACTGTATATCCCATATAAGCAATCTAATCCTGAGTATTCTCTCTAATACGGTGAATCATACTCCTCCAGGAGTTTTTCTCTTTCTTTCCATTACGCATATCATTGCACTGTTGGGCTGACTTCTCCAGAGACTCTTTCACTTCATCTTTATGAATTGTCGTTTCCAAGCCTTTGTCCTCCTCATCGTTGCGCAAACTCATCACCACCGATAAACAATGTATGAGCATACTATGCGCGTATTCGAGTAAATTATACCACTTTTCTGTCATCCGTAAACAATTAATAAACGGGCCGTTTAGGAGCCTCTGCATATTAAAAAACCATACAAAAAAACTTCCAGCAATTGTGGAAGGTTTGGTTTGTGTAATAATGGCGGAGGAGGAGGGATTCGAACCCCCGCGGGGCGTTAACCCCCTGGCGGTTTTCAAGACCGCTCCCTTCAGCCAGACTTGGGTACTCCTCCGTGCAATGTATAACGTATCTTGTCCGACAAAAATTATAGTAGCACGGACACACACACAAATGCAACACTTTTACCTGTTTTTTTTAAATCCTTTTGTATTTACGCGTGCGCATGTCCATTGTTACTCCTGATTTACAACGTTTTAATCATGCGTTCGAACGGTAGCCGCAGGCTCTGTGCCCATCATTTCAATGATCTCATTGTTTGCATTCATGATCGCCACCCGCGGTTGGAAAGCACTCAGTTCTTGTTCATGAACGACGGCGTAACCGATAATAATGACCGTATCGCCCGGTTGAACTAACCGTGCAGCTGCTCCATTCAAACAAACGACCCCGCTGCCACGCTCACCTGCAATGATGTATGTTTCCAGTCTTGCTCCGTTATTATTATTCACCACTTGCACTTTTTCATTTTCCATTAGGTCGACAGCATCTAGCAAGTCTTCGTCTATAGTAATACTGCCTACGTAGTTCAAGTTCGCCTCAGTCACTACGGCTTGGTGAAGTTTCGCTTTCATCATATGACGGTACATGTCTCTTCCTTTCGAACAACGTCGGCATCCTTTGTCTCCGGTTTTCACACTCGAAGCAAATACATCTGTTGTTCTTTACAAAAAGTACAGCTTCCAAAGAATGCTGTCTATCGTTTTATTATACCAGACTCATCACGAGGTTTGATCGTACATAAATCGGGAATGATAAAATGAAACTTCTTAAGAGAAAGGGCTCGTGGACCAATGGCTAAAAATCAAGACAATCAATCTCTTTTACTCGTCAAGTTCCCAGAACAAGCACAAGCATTTGAAGCGCTGTCAGAACTTAAGAAACGAGCAGAAGGGCCAAACCATACGATCGTACAAGCTGCAGTTGTAGAGAAAAGTATAAATGATGATATGGTGTACCGAGACGGATTCACAACAGAGCAAGAACGAAGCAACGACTGGTTTAAAGGCGGCATCATTGGCGGCCTCGTTGGAATTCTTGGCGGACCGTTCGGTGTACTCATCGGCGGTGGTATCGGCACACTGATCGGTACAATTGTTACTCAAGATAAAATTCAAGACCAGAGCGAAATCGTAGATGGGAAAATGACGGATATTGATGCAGAGAACCCATTTATTCTTGCACTCGTCGAAGAAGACGACGAAAGCGACGTGAATTATGTGTTCCGCGAAATCGACGAGCGCGTCGTCATCCGTCGTACAGATGCAAATGTCGTTGCCAAAGAAATTGAACAAGCACAATTAGACGATTGATCATATAGACAAGACGATATCAAAATTCCATCACAAGACATTCTGTGTTGGAATTTTGATCGTTTCATCCTAATATTCGGAGGCGTCTTATGGCTCGACAAACCTTCCCATTGTATATATTTGGTCTCCTATTTGGCATTGGGTTTTGCTTGCACTTATTTTTCAATCGCCATGCGTATGACCCAGAATACATATCGAGCGGTTTGATATTTACAGGAGCCGTTCTCGTTTACTATTTTCCAGCTGTGTATGTGTATCATCGCCACCCCATCGGTAAAATCATTGTGATGATTAGCTGGCTCATTATTCTCGCTTTCTCTGTATATATGATCTTTTTCTTCGCATCGTGATATAGTTAGTAAAAACGATGAGGGGCGTCAAATGTTTACAGAATACGGAGAATTAAGTGCACAATTTTATGAAGTTTCTAAACCGGTGGGTACATCACTATCTGGAGATATCGAATTTTACACCAAACAACTCAATCATGTTACAGGCAGTGTATTGGAAGCGGGTGTCGGTACAGGTCGTATGCTCATTCCCCTTCTTCAACGAGGCATTGCCGTTGACGGTGTCGATTTGTCAGAACAAATGTTGGATGTGTGCAAACAAAATTTGCAACGAGCAGAACTCCACGCCAACTTGTATGAGCAAGACCTCACAACATTGACATTGCCAAAGCAATACGAAGCCATTATTATGCCTTCTGGCAGCCTGAATCTATTACCGGGAAGAGAGGCATTGGAACAAATGTTATCCGCATTCAAAACCCATTTACAGCCAGGCGGACAAATCATTGTCGATATGCTTCTTCCGATTAATTGGCAAGAAGGAAAGGTCATGACAAAATCAATCCAAACAAGCATTCACGAAGGCATCGTTCTCACGTCCACATCTGCCGAGATAAACTGGGAACGCCAATACACGATCGATCTGCACAAATATGAAAAGTGGCGAAATGGGCAGCTTCAACATACGGAGCTTTCACAGTTCACCCTCCACTGGTACGGGGTCCAAGAATTTAAAGACATACTGACCGGGTACGGATTTACTCGTATTCACATAGTGCCAAGTTACAACGGGGCGAATCCGGATGGCTCTCTCTACACGTTCATCGCGTCTTAATCGATAGCGTTACACAGTCTCCATAAATAGATCATCGGAACTTGTAGGGATGATTAGTCAATGAGCAGTTCTCCTATTTTTGAATAAACAAGGCAATAAGTTTATGGAAACCTGCGGTTCAAGAGAGAGCTCGCAATTCGCGGTCACGGTGTCGTGAGTACGTGGTGAACTTGTCAGAAGCAGAAAAACACTGGTCACTCAGATGTCTGGGGAGTATGCACACACGGCAACCGAGCACCTCCAATTGGTGAAACGGGGGAGGGCTGAAAAAATACTCTCTCACTTTATATGTTACTCGTGCAACCCTTGGAGTTCGATCTATTTTGGGATTCCAGTGATCGGGGGCGTGGATGCAAATAATCCTCTCATAGAGCCGTCTACGAGGGGATATTGCCTTTCTATGTGGGGATTCCAGCAAAAAGTGTGTCCTCATCAACATAAATACCATCAAAGACAGCGTCTATGCGGGATCTTCTACTAAAAACAAGATTATACGTTTTTCAATTTGCCTCTTCCCGCATCCTCCTTGGCACCAACTAGGGCTCAGGACGAAAACTTTACCATAGAGCTTCCTGTGGTAAGATTTCTCTCCTTCTCCGCGTTTTGTTTTTGGAAATCCTACCATAGAAACCGAAAATCCCACCATAGACAAAACAATGGTAAGATTTTAGCTAAATCGGCTCCCTACTTGCAAAAAATCCTACCATAGCCAGGAGCCACTCTTTAAAATGCGTAAGCAAACGTGCACAGTCACCGAAAGAAGCTCCTCACTTTCTAAGCCAATCTTTAACGCGAACGATCCGATCTATTTGGGGTTTTCAATTCCCCTTTTTCAGTGACCTCAGTCCGCCTTCTGCTCTACTATTTTGTCGTGCCGAGTAGTTCAAGAAAGCTCCTCATAGTTTGTTTTCCGATATTCTTTGAATGACCATTTTAAAAACGGATATAAGAGAAGGACGAACGCGACGTTGCCGATGGCGTGCGCGGTGTCGAATGGCAAACCTGCCAAATAATACGCCCAGTAATTATTGGCAAAAAGCAGCATGTTTAAAGAGACGATCGCCCCGTATACGTACCCAAGCACACCGCCAATAGCTGCTAACACGTAGCGATTCGTGTTCGGAAACAGTTTTCCGATTCCTCCAGTAAGAAATCCAATACACCCCCAAGCGACGATTTGAAAAAGTGTCCAAACGCCAGAGCCTAAAAATAAATTCGTAATAACCGCACTGCCTACGGCAAGCAGGAAACCAAAGACTGGCCCCATAAAAAAAGAAGATAAAATAATAATTGCTGTCACCGGTTGTACGTTAGGAATGAACACAAACACGACGCGTCCGACGACACAAAGTGCAATCATCACCGCTAATAACGTTAGTTTTTTCGTTGTCATGTCGCGCTTAACCATTTACCGGAACCTGTACACATGAAGAAGCCACCTTCCTTACTCTATTCATCAAGTGTACCAATCCAGTATTTTTCACACAATCTATCGTACATTCCAAGATTCGAGGTGTTGTTGCCAGCGTGACATAAATTCTTGCTCATCAATATCAATTTTCTCATCCGACTCTGCTTGAGCGAATAACTCTGCTTGAGAGTAACACTGACCTCCCTTGCCAATGATTGCAATTTTACTAACGTTTTCAATGTGTTTAAGAGGGTCTTCTTTTAATAGCACGAAATCCGCGTGATTCCCCCGTTTAATTTCACCAAGATCAGGTCGATTTAACACACGAGCAGGAACGATTGTTGCACTTTTCAACGCTTCATATGGTGACAAACCGGATTGTGTGAGTAACATTAACTCACGGTGCAAACTAGCCCCTGGATTTGTAAAGATGATCGCTGGCGAGTCGGTTCCTGCTAAAACCGTCCCACCTAACTGATGGTAGACTCGTGTTATCGCTTTCGTATAAGTGAAAATAGCCTGAGAGCGGCACGACGAAACATGAGGGGCTGTTTGTTCCCACACCTGTAATAAACTCGGGCTTATAAAGCGGTCCGACACCCGATGGTTTGGATAATCAGCTGCTTGTTTGAACAATCCCATTGTTGGTACAAGAATCGTGTCCCGCGCTAGCAACGGTTGCAAAACACGAGCGATCTCTTCTTCATTTGGCGGCTGCAAAAATGGTTCATAAAGATCATCACTTGCATTCATATGCCAGCCAGGGTGAAGCATCTGCATAATCCCTGAGTTATGCTCCAGAAACCGGACGCCTGCCTCGACCGCCACCTTTGCATCCAGTGAATCAGCCCCTAGCAAATCGGCACTAACATCTAAATGATTTCTTTTCGATTCCTTTATGACTTCTTTTAACATTTCTTCAGTAATCTTTGAGTAAACCTTTATGAAGTCTACACCCGTCTCAACTTGCCTTTTCACTTCTTCTTTCGCTTCTTCGAGATCATCTGTTGATAATGATCCATGATTCGTTTCTCCCCACGACCCTGGAGTACCATCAATCATACGATCTGCTGTAATTAGACTGGGAACCGCTTCGTGTGCTTCCGCTTCTCGAATAGATGAGAGCAAGAGATGATTGCCAGCAGTATTGCGTACCGTCGTAATTCCAGCTGCCAGAAAAAGGGATGCATAATTTGCGCTAATGTGGCAATGGCAGTCCATTAAGCCCGGAATCATATACAACCCATCGCCATTAATGACTTGTTCCCCTACTCGTGATCGAAGTGCACCCATTTCTGAAAATAGCCCTGCCTCGATGCGAATATCTTGTAACGTATAACTACCTGTAGCTATGTCTAATATGTGACTTCCTTTAATTAACATACGGTCTCTACCTTCCTATCCTACCGATTACGCCACTTCAGATGGCTTCTCTTCGTTTCTTTGCTCGCGAATTTTTCGCCATCCGATAATGACAGCTATAATTGACATACATGCTGCGATTAAGATGACAAATTCACTGTCCACAACCATAAGGATGATCCCTGCAATAAACACGCCTAACGGTTGGGCAATGGTCACCCCTGAAGAAAGCATTCCCATCGTGCTGCCTAACATATTTTTCGGTGTGCTTTCTTGAATTTCGGTCGTGAAAATAATGGATAACGGGGCTGATAACAATCCGAATATGCCGAACAAAAGAATGCTAAAGATGATTTGATCAATAAGAAAACCTGCACAAACGACAGCTAAACTAGAAATGATATATAACGTAATGGATACGTCGAATGTGATCTTTTTCATGCGGAACGTTAGGGCTGCACCGATGAGTGTTCCGAGACCGATCGCAGTGAAACAAACCCCTAAAGCCGCTGATCCGTTAATGCTAATATCAGCGAATAGATATGGCAAAGCTGCATCCATAATCATGACGAACGCCATATTCGTGAACACTGCAGACAATACGCCGATGACGATCCAATTTTGCTTTTTTATTTGTTGGAATGACTCTTTTAGTGCATTTAATGTGCCTGAACTCGTTTTTTCGTTTCTCGGAATATGTACTCGTATTTTTAAAATAAAGTAACAACTGATCGAAACAATTGATAAACTAATCGCGAGGAGTATCGTCACACCAAAACCGGTAACAGCAATCATAATTCCGGCGATACTTGTACCGATCAGACTTGTAACTTGGGATAGTGCTGTAATTACACTGTTTACAGACTTCAACTCACCTTCATTGGCAAGGATGGGCGTGAGCGTGCGTTCGAGTGGAGACAATACCGCTGAAGCCATACCCATAATGACAACGAGCGCGACATACACCCAGTATCCGGCACCAACCGCTACGACCTCGTTTAAACCAATCATTAAAAAAATACAGAGAGTGATCAAGTGCCAAATACTCGCCCCTAATCCGAGTGTTATCTTATCAGTGCGATCAATCGCCACGCCACTTAACATCGTAAGCAGTATGCCGGGTATGTATCGAAAAGCCATAAGCGAGCCAAATGCGACTGCAGACTCGGTAATTGTCGTAAAGTACCAGGCAAACGTGATAAATATAATACTTGATTGCAAGGATTGCGCGCCAACCGCTACAATGACGAAAGAGACATTGCGATTCATAACATTATCGATCCACCCTTACTAAATGATTATTTTATTTTATACAAATAATAATATTAAGAATATTTATATGCTAGTGAAATCTTTTCTTCCTTGAAAAAACGTAGAACAAGCCCTTATAAAGGCCTGTTCTACTCAATAAATAAACAGATGGTTTATTTCTCCACGACTCTAGGGTCTAGTGCATCTCGCAATCCATCACCGACGAAGTTAAAACTAAGTACAGTGATGAAGATCATTAACCCTGGAAATAGTGGATACCACCAGGCAGTCTGGAAAATTGTTAGGTTTTGTGCTGCAGAAAGCATATTCCCCCACGTCGCTGTTGGCGGACTGATCCCGAGCCCTAAGAAGCTAAGTGTTGATTCAGCAATAATATATCCACCGATTGCTAATGTAGCGGATACAATGAGTGGGCCAATGGCATTTGGCAATATGTGGTTAAAGATAATTCTCCACTTTGGCAAACCTAATATCCGGGCAGCTAGCACATATTCTCTACGTTTTAACGATAGAATCTCCCCGCGAACGAGACGAGCGGTTCCTGTCCATGTAAGAATAGCGAACATAACAATGAGCCAAAATGGACTTGGTCTAAATAATGCCACAAGCGTAATGAGCAAGAAGATGTTTGGGAATGAGATAATAATATCAACAATTCTCATCAGTATGTTATCAATCAAACCGCCAAAGTATCCTGCAATTGCGCCAATGGTCGCCCCAATAAATGTAGAACTAGCCATGGCAGCAAATCCAACGAGCAGTGACATTTGACCAGCATACAATAACCGACTAAACAAATCTCGTCCTAACTGATCCGCACCGAGCCAATATTCAGCACTCGGTTCGTGCAAACGGGCAATCAAGGTTTGGTGGTTCGGATCATGTGGAGCAATTAACGGTGCAAAAACAGCTGAACCGATAATAATAAATAGCATCGCCAAACCAAAGACAGCGAGTTTGTTTTGAAAAAATTTAGACACGATAATTGCCAACATCGAGCGGTGCTTTCCGAGCGTGTCTTGATTAGGGGTAATTGATTCTTGTTTTCCTGCTTGATTAAATTGATCCATAGCTGTTCCTCCCTAATACTCAATGCGCGGATCGACGATGGCGTATAAAATGTCCGCGATCAGGTTTCCGATTACGACAAGAAATGCGGTAAACATCGTCATCGCCATAATCACTGGATAATCACGCTGGTTTACACTCGTTAAGAAGAGCTCCCCAATCCCTGGCCAGGAAAAGACGTTTTCAACAACGACAGAACCGCCAATAAATGTTGGCAACATCAGACCAAAAATTGTAATTAACGGCAATAGCGCATTTCGAAGTGCATGCTTAAAGATGACTTTTCCCTCTTTAAATCCTTTTGCTCGTGCTGTCCGAATGTAATCTTGGTTTTTCACTTCCAACATGCTCGTTCTTGTGTAACGAGTTAGACCAGCCGTATCGGCGGTTGCTAATACGATCGCCGGTAAAAAGAGGTGATGAAGTCGATCCCAAATATTAAAGTCGGCATTAAGCGTTTGGACACCACCTACTGGAAACCAACCAAGCTGGACACTCAAGAACATAATTAACATTAAACCTATCCAGAAGTTCGGTACGGCAACTCCAGCAAAGGAAAAAAGTGTGATCGTGTAATCGGTTTTTGTATACTGTCGAACAGCCGAAATGATTCCTATCGGTATGGCAATGACGATCGCCAACACTGAGGATGCAAACATTAAGATCAACGTGTTTGGCAACCTCTCTGTAATCATATCGACAACTGGTCGTTTAGAAATGTAGGAGTTTCCTAAATCTCCTGTCACAACCCCACCCATCCATCGTGCGTATTGGACTGGAAGCGGGTCATTTAACCCTAATGCTTCAATTTGAGCCTCTCTCGCTTCTGGTGGAATATCCGGGTCAACATCAAGTATTGCTGGATTTCCAGGCGCAAATTGCATCATCGCAAACGTGATGATGGAGATCCCGATTAGCAATGGAATTGTCATGATAAGTCTTCTGATTATATATGTAGTCATATTCCAAATCTCCTTTTAAGCGAAAGAGAAGAGAGGCCACCCTCTCTCCCCTTTCGGAATGAAGATTTTACTCTTCAATCCACCATTCGTTAACGCGGAATAAGTTAACCCGAGGGTTGTGTTGGAAGTTCTGTACATTATCACGGTATGCACTAAATTCTGTAGCATAATACATGAATGTGTATGCTTGGTCTTCAGCAACTTGTAAAAATGCATCTTGAAGAACTTCAATACGCTCATCTGGATCAATAATACTACGGTTATCTCCAGCTAACTCATCAAACTCATCGCTTGCGTAAGCAATGTTGTTTTGGCCAGCTTCGATGTTATCAGAGTGGAAAAGCTGCTCAGGGTTTGGATCAAGTGCTAGGTTCCATGCACCTGCTACCGCATCGAAATCCCAATTTGGAGGTTGAATACGATCAAGGTAAGCACCAAACTCCATTGTTTCTGTTTCGACAGCAATACCAATCTCACCTAGCATTTGCTGTACTGCAACAATCCAATCCGTACGAACGTGAGCTTCAGAGTTAGTTAATAAGTTGAATGAGAACTGCTCACCACTGTCATTAACAAGTTGATCTCCTTCAAGCTCCCATCCTTCTTCTGCAAACAGTTCAAGAGCACCATCTGGATCAAATGGAATCTCTTCAATTTCATCTGTATACACAGGACCTTCAGGGCTGTGTGGGAATTCAGCAATGGTTGCATGTCCAGACATAATTCCGTCAATGATTCCTTGACGGTCAATTGCCATCGTTAATGCACGTCGAACAGTCGGTGATTCAAATAATTCATTACGGTGGTTCCAGCCAATATAGTTATAACCAAATCCTGGAACTTCACTAATGTTAAAACCGTCTACAGATTCTGCTGTTACTAGATCTTGTGGTGGAACATTCATAACATCAATTTCGTTCGCTTGTAAGTTTGCAAGCTGAGCATCGTTGTCACCAAGTCTCCACGTTACTTGTTGAATATATGGACCTTCTTCATGATAGTCATCACGTGCTTCGTAGTTAATGTACTGACCAGACGTCCAGTCTGTCATTTCGTAAGGACCTGCACCAACAACAGCGTCAGTTGTGCTAGCTTCGTGCTCTTCAATTGCCGCATAGCTGTCAGCTTCACCAAGAATATGTTCAGGTACAATATAAATACCAAGACCAATAGGCAGTGCGGAATCTGGCTCGTTAAGTGTCAATGTCACTTCAAATTCATCTGTTGCTTCTACTGTATCAACACGCTCAAACGTTGTGATAGCAGGACCTGTATAATCTTCCATCATATAGATTCCGATTGTGAAAGCAACATCGTCCGCCGTCAATTGCTCACCGTCACTGAAATATACATCGTCACGAATTTCAATCACGTATTCTAAACCATCTTCTGATACTTGTGGCTCTCCAGCCGCTACTTCCGGCTCTACTTCATAAGCATCGCTTTGTTGACGATAAAGCATTGCATGAACCAAGTTATGGGCATCCGTAGACGCAGAGTCAGAAACGGTTGCAGGTGTTAATCCGTTAGGCTCAGCATCTGTACCGTAAATTAATTCGCCACCTTCAACCGGATCGCCTGTTGCTGCTGTATCATCGTCGCCATCTTCATCATCTGTATCATCGTCTGTTTCTTCTGTATCTGGCTCGTCATCGCCACCTGCATCGCCGTCTGTTTCTGTTTCGTCAGCGCCGCCGCCACATGCAGCAAGCAATAGACCTAATGCAAAAATCATTGCTAGAAGTAACCAATGTGCTTTTTTACCCACTTATAAATCCCCCTTTAATAAATGTAAAGATAATTGATTTGAACCTTCCGACAATTGTTTAGCATCCCTCCCTGTACAGGGTAATCTGTTCTTACTCGTGTAAGTGACAAGCGACGTAATGCTTCGGTCTAATTTCTTTCATTTCCGGCTTCACTTCTCGACAATGGTCCATCACATACGGACATCTTGTATGGAACACACACCCACTCGGTGGATTTGCAGGACTCGGGATATCCCCTTTTAGAATGATTCTCTCCCGCGTTTGTTCACGAGGGTGAGAACGAGGAACCGCAGACAATAGCGCTTGTGTATACGGGTGTAGGGGTTCATTGTACAAATCATTCTTTTCAGCAACTTCAGCCATATTGCCAAGATACATGACTCCGATCCGATCAGAAAAATGTTTCACAACACTTAAATCATGAGCAATAAATAAGTACGTAAGGTCAAACTCATCCTGAAGATCATTAAGTAAGTTGAGTACTTGAGATTGGATCGAAACATCTAAAGCTGATACGGGTTCGTCTCCAACGATAAGTTTTGGATTAAGAATAAGTGCTCTAGCAATCCCAATACGTTGACGTTGTCCACCGGAAAATTCATGGGGATAACGATTAATGAAGGAAGGGTTTAACCCTACTCGCTCCATGATTGACTGGGCAAATTCACGCCGTGCTTTCGTATTCGATTGGATGCCGTGCACCTTCATCGGTTCAATAAGCGTCGCCCCCACGGTTTTACGGGGGTTAAGTGATGAAAATGGGTCTTGGAAAACCATTTGCATATCTCGTCGTAACGAGAAAAGATTACGCTCTTTGCTTTTTGTTATATCGTTCCCGTCAAACATAATCGTACCGTCTGTCGGCTCATACAACCTTGTGATCGTACGTCCTGCCGTCGATTTCCCACAGCCAGATTCTCCAACGAGTCCAAACGATTCACCTTTACGGATATAGAAATCAATCCCATCAACCGCTTTGATTTGCCCTTTTGTTCTTTGGAGCACTCCTGCTTTGACTGGAAAGTGTTTTTTCAGATTTTTAATTTCTAAAATCTTATCATCATTCTGATTTATACTCGTTGATGGATCATGAGCTACGTTCGTGTTCGCCATCGTTTACGACCCCTTCCTCATGTAGAAAACAGCGCACTTTATGTCCGGATTCTTTTTCTAGTAATGTTGGCTGCTCTTTTGTACATACTTCCATCGCATACGGGCAACGCGTCACGAAACGGCATCCGACAGGGAAGTTATCAGGTGTCGGTACGGCACCTGGAATCGATTGCAAGCGATCTTGTTCTTCATCAAGCTTAGGCATCGAGTTTAATAATCCTTCTGTGTACGGGTGTAACGGTTTATCAAATAAATCTTCTATAGCAGCCTCTTCGACAACTTGGCCAGCATACATAACGACGACTCGTTGAGCAAGCTCTGCTACAACGCCAAGATCATGTGTAATCAGAATAATCGAAGAATCATACTCATTCGATAAGTTCCTCATTAAATCGAGAATTTGTGCTTGTACCGTTACATCAAGTGCCGTTGTTGGTTCATCTGCAATGAGCAACTTCGGATTATTACTTAGCGCAATCGCGATCATCACCCGCTGCCTCATACCACCTGACAACTGGTGCGGGTACTCTCCCATGATTTCTTTCGCTCTTGAGAAACCGACGCGCTCTAGCATTTCGATTCCCTTCTGATGAGCTTCACGCTTAGATAGTGGCTGGTGATACATGAGTTGTTCCCGAATCTGTTCTCCAACAGTATATACAGGATTTAACGATGTCATGGGTTCTTGGAAAATCATCGAAATGTCATTTCCACGCACCGTATACATCGCCTTCTCTGGCTTTTTAAGTAGATCTTCTCCGTTAAAAATAATTTCACCATTCGTAATTTTCCCATTAGGTGAAGGGACGAGCTGCATAATTGAAAGAGAAGTCATACTCTTTCCCGATCCTGATTCTCCAACAATCGCTAGGGTCTCCCCTTGTTTTACGTTGAAGCTGACACGATCGACGACGGTTAATTCTTGCTTTCTGCTGTAAAATGATGTGGTTACTTCTTTAAGTTCAATAACATTCTGCTGTTGATCCATAGATGATTGCACCTCATCTCTTTCATCCCTGTATATTTCTATTTGATTGAATTGATAAACAATTCCAACTAGGTGTCTGCCCACTCATATGTAGAAAAGTACTATGACAGAATATTTATTACAAGAAACTAAAGATCATTATAAGCGCATTTCTATGAGCGATGCAATGATTTCTTTAAATTTTTTTAATTTTTTTGTGATATAAATGTCACACTTCGTAATAAAACTTAACTGTCAATGTAAGAAAACGTATCCTTATATTGCTTTAGTTCAACATTTACATCGACGCTAATAATTCCTTCAATTTCTGATAATTCCCGATTTACAAATCCAATAAGTTCATCGTTGTTTCGGAAGTAAGCTTGAATGATCAAGTCATGCTTACCAGAGAACGCCCCAATAAAACGAACAGCCCCATGCCCCTGAAGCCGACAAGCAATCGAATCTTGTTTACCGAGCCGTGTTTCCAAACCAATAATGGCTTGCACGTGCAGTCCTATCTTATTTGGATTTGTATGAATAATGAATTCAAACACTTCTTCTTTGAGCATTTTGTTTACCCTGGAACGGATGGTTCCTTCACTTACTTCAAGACCTCTCGCAATCTCACTATACGATTGTTTTCCATTTTCTTGAAGATGCGCCAAGATCTTAAAGTCCATTTGATCTAGTTCCATAGCTTCACCACTTCTTTTTCCATGTATATAGTTTGATTATTCGGCTTAAAAAGCAAAAAATGAACTTCTTTTTTACTGATTTCGTAGAATATTTTAGACTTATTATACTTTTTGCTTGTCTGAAGTGCAATGCTTTTCTACACAAAAAAAGATTATTGCTCATGGAGTCAATAATCACGACATCAGGCTTTTACGTATGATTCGATTTTTAGACGACTCATATGTTTTTAATTCGATATTCATCGTCACTCCTAGTATGCCATCCATTGCTGCCAAATGGTCATTCATAAAAGCGGTCAATGCTTTCTTATCTTTAAAGCGAGCCCTCATCAGTAGATTAAAATCACCAGAATAGGCACTGATGAAATGCACTTGCTCACAATCCATAAGTTCGCTGGCAATCGTATCTTGTTTTCCTGCTACGGTCGTAAGCCAGATGAGAACGTGTACTGTCCCTAAACGACTCGGGTCTACGGAGATAAGAAACTGGAATACCCCTTCTCGAAGCATGGCATTCACTCGGTGCTTAACCACTCGTTCACTTAGCATCAACTCGCTAGCGATCTTTCTATATGATTTCCTTCCATTTCGTTGCAGTTCATCTAGTATTGAAAAATCAATTTCGTCAAGATACACCGTCCTCACCTTCTTTCATAATCAACTCGTCGTTTGCTGCATGTTTTTTAGAGCATTACCGATTGAGAAAAAGATTAATGAAGTGACAGCAATGGCTAACGATGGCCAAAAAATGACCCACATTTCATTAGGAATATGTGTACGAGCGTTTGAAAGCAGTGTTGGCCACGTTTCAAATGCATTGATTGCGATTGGCTCACCTAAGTCATTAACAGCGAACGTCATCGATATGAACATCGCGAAAAACCCAAGCTGCCCGAGCAACATCATCATTTTACTAATATCTAAGCAGAACAACACGATTAGTGAACTTCGAATATGACGCCAATAATATTTTCTCCAAACAGTCCAACGACTGCTGCCAATCATAGTAGGCGTCTCCATAAAGGATTTCTGACGAACTTGATGAAAACTCTCTTGAACTGTAACTGCTGTCCTGCCAAGTTCAAATAGTACAATTCCAATAAACACAAAAAGCATTCGGTATTCAGAGGAAATGACAAACGGAATGGTCATAAAAAAAATCATTCCAATGAGTAACGGCATAAACGAGAACAATTGATTTAGAAGATGGATTCCTTGATGAAAGATGCCCTTTTGTTTCCTTCCGAAGTAAGCGAGCGGTACGGCAAGAATAAACCGAACAGCGACAATCATCAACACGAGTAATAACGTCCCTTGACCCGCACTCATCAGTTGTCCGAATAAATCATTACCCGCAGCGTCCGACCCGAGTACAAAATCTTCGCCTGGAGGGAACGGAGCCGTTCTAATCGAGCCATCATTCATTATCATCACCCCATCTTCGTGTTCTGGCGATGAATAGATGAAGGGACCGACAAATAAAAAGGCAACGAGCATAAGAAGGGCAGACACTGAAATGATCAGTGAGGCAGGAAGGTTCTTCACGATAATCTCCTCCTCCTCGTCACGATTTCCGTCATAACTCGACTACCGATGTTGACAAGAAAACCTAAAGAAATAAAGAATGTCAAATAGACGACAATCACAGGTTCTTCAATGTACATTTGGTTAGGTAAACTTTCTAAGCTCGTCTCTTGAAATCCCATTGCCTGATAGGTCCTATACATTGCCCCTCGGAATGACGTGAGAAATTCTACCATTAATAAGTTAGAAAGTAAGTACATAAACATAACCGGAATCTGTTGAACAATCGACGGTAGGGCATTTGCTAACTGATGTTTGATTAACAATACGCTTTTTTTAACTCCTCGTCCTTTGGCTGCTATTAAATAGAAGGAACCTTCTTCGCTTTCAAGTGTTGAAGCGACAATGTTCGCAAAATACATAGAAGGAAATAGTGACAACAAAACCGCAGCAAACAAGAACGCAGACAGATCCTCATTTCCATACAATGAAAATTGCGGGAACCCTTGTCGAAATAGCCATAAGACGACCATTTGCACGACAATAATGATGAAGAAATCAGGCAATGCCTGCATGCCTTGTCCAATTTTTCGACTTGAACGAGCAAAGATTCCTTTATACCGTGTGTCAAAATACGCTTTTGCTGTGCCTATGAAAATAGCGATAATCGAAGCAATTCCTATGAGTTGCAAGCTACGGCTCGCATACAGTTGTAAATCCACGAGTACATTCGTTCCGTATCGATTCTCTCCTAACGATCCCGACCCAATCATGGCGACATATTCAGAGAGCCTCTCCCCGTAGAGTTGCATATTCATCGTCGCGATTCCATACGTTTCGTACTCTTCGGAAACAAACACGAGTTCTCGTGGCAGAAAGGCAATAAGCACAACTACCACGACCATACATACCCACAGAAAGAGTTGTTGCAGAAGAAATATTCTCATGCACGTCGTTCCTTCCTTGAAGCGGGCATTTATTTTCTGCTGCTTTTCGGATCAAAAGCATCTCGTAAACCGTCGCCAATAAAGTTAATTGATAATACCGTAATAACGATCATGATGCCTGGTGGCATCCACGCCCACGGCATGCCCGTAAGGATATTTAAACTTCTCGCTTCGTTCAGCATCGCTCCCCAAGAAGGCGTCGGAGCAGGGATCCCAAAACCGATAAAACTTAGTGCAGACTCTAAGATAATCATCTGCGCCATAATGATTGTTGCATTTACAATGATCGGACCGATCGCATTTGGAATCATATGTTTCACGATAATGCGTAGATCAGTCGCGCCGGCCGCCCTTGCACTATATATGAACTCTCTTTCACGTAACGTGAGATATGTTCCCCTCAGAATCCTCGTAATGTTTGGCCAGACGATGAGTCCGAGGGTGATGACCAGAATCGCAACATTCACATTTTGTAAGATTGTAACGACGGTCAGAACGAGCAATAGAAACGGAAAGATTAAAAACAAATCAGTAATTCTCATAATAATGCTATCTATCCAACCACCGAAATACCCAGAAATACTACCGAGAACAACACCTATCACAGATACGATGAGCATGATAAACACGCCGACTTGTAAGGAAATTTGTCCTCCATACACAAGGCGAGCAAAATTGTCTTGACCTGAGCTGTTCGTCCCGAGCCAATGATCGGAGCTCGGTTCTGCATACGTATTTAATGGGTTTGTTTGTGCTGGATCATGTTCGACAAACAAAGGGGCTGAGAAAGAAAAAATGACGACAAGTAAAAACATAAATACACCGGCTACTGCCAATTTATTTGCGAAAAATCGTTTCACGATTAATTTTGTCGGACTATAGCTTTTCTTTTGTTCTTTCGCTTCTGGCATTGGTGGCTCGGTGTTTACTTGCTTTGTGCTACCTGGACTTGGTCCGCTCATCAACTACCACCTCAATCATAACGAATTCTCGGATCAACAACTGCATACATAATATCGGCTAACAGATTCCCAACAAGTATTGTGACACCAATGAGTAAGTTAATGCCCATAATTAACGGAAAATCACGATTTTGAATGCCTGTTAGGAACAGTTGACCAATGCCTGGAAAATTAAAGACCGCTTCGGTAACAACGGCTCCGCTTACGAGTGTTCCAAATTCAAAACCGAGAAGAGTTATAATTGGAATCGTTGCGTTTCGAAGCGTATGCTTGTACACAACAGTCCCATTTGTCATTCCTTTTGCACGTGCAGTCCGGACGAAATCACTGCTCAACACATCAAGCATCTCAGATCGAATGTAGCGCATGTAGATGGCAACACTTGCAAGTCCAAGTGTGAGACCGGGCAAGATAAGGTGATGCAATCGATCCAAAAACTCTGCCAGACCACTGATGGATGCACTGCTCTGTGTCCCTTGCGCTGGAAACCAGCCAAGTTGAAAAGAGAAAAAGTAAACGGCTAATAAAGCGAAGAAAAAGTTTGGAACAGCAAGTCCAAAAAAACCAAATGTTGTTACAAAGTAATCTGCTGCAGTGTATTGCTTTCGAGCCGCATATATCCCGAGCGGCAGTCCGATGACTAGCGTAATAAATAGAGAGAAAACCGCGAGATATACTGTATTCGGGAGACGAGACCAAATTAAATCTTGGACGGTTCGTCCACTAAAGTACAGTGAATCCCCTAAGTTCCCTGTCGCTACTTCACTCAACCAATTTATGTATTGCACAGGCGGTGGGTCATTTAATCCGAGTGCTTCTCTTCGTTCTTCCAGCGCTGCTGGATCAATTGTAGGGTCAAGTTGTTGACCTGTTAATGGGTCTCCTGGTGCTAATGTAGCAAGAGTAAATACTACAATCGTTACGATGAAGAGCATCGGAATAAAGATGAGTAAGCGCCGCAAAATATACTTTGCCATAGTACATTGGACCTCCTTATAAGCCAATGATGAGAAAAGGCGTGTGGTGGCTTTGCACACCACACGCCTTTTGCTGGTGTTTCTCGTCTATTCTTGGACGTACCACAGATGTGGATCTTTTAGCATCGTTACTGGATCTTCTGTAATTCCTCCAACACGATCTGTTGCAGCCCAGTTATTAATCATTGACCATAAGAATGCGTAAGGCACTTGCTCGGACACATATTCTGCCCACTCGCTATATACTTCCTCCCGGTACTCTTGCTCAAAAGCATCCGGTGCAGAAAGTCCACGTTGAATCATTTCATCACTCGTTTCATCTACCCAACGCGTGTAGTTGTAAGGAACGTGTGACGTGAAAATTCCTCCAGGGTCTGGGTCGCCTGATGCAAGGCCCCAACCCATCAAGTACATATCAATACTCTGGTCATCATTTTCCACAATCTCAGAGTGAGCTGGAAACTCTCTTGGTGTATCGACGTTCACATTGATACCTACTTCAGCTAGTTGTTGTTCAATAACAATTGCGGCATTTTCTCGTGGTTCATTCCCTGTTGGATAAGCCAATGTGAGTACGTACTCTTCACCATTTGGATCTTCAACAAAACCATCACCATTCGTATCTTCATAACCCGCCTCAGCTAATAGTTCCATTGCACGGTCTGTATCGTACTCAAGACCGATGTCAGCATTTTCATCGAACGCCCACGATGCTTCTGGGAACGGAGCATGAAGCACTTGACCTGACCCTTGAAGAAGGCCACCTTCACCGTCTTCACCACCAACCATCGCTTCACGATCTAAAGCATGAACGATCGCTTGACGAACACGAACATCACTTAGCTTTTCATTCTCAATAAAATTATCCGTATCAATTACACCAGCTTCAACATCTTCCGATGGGCGATAACCGATTTTGAAGCCCATATATTGATACCCTAAGTCTTGGGGTTGATACAAAGTCACATTGTCCATCTGTTCAACAGAGGCCACATCACTTGGCACAATACCATCCGGTTGGATAACCATGTCCACATCGCCAGACTCGAGAAGACCGGTAATAACAGCTTGGTCACGAACTTGCAGTGTTACCGTATCCAAATTTGGTGCACCATTCCAATAATCTTCATTTGCATTCAACACGTACTGATCCCCTTCGACGAAGTCTCCGAGCATGAACGGTCCAGTTCCAACAACTTCACCCGTTGCAATGGAGCTTTCATGACTCTCGATTTCACCAGGTTCAACCGCGCCAAAAATGTGCTCAGGAATAATCGGGAAACTTGCATTAAATTCCGGTGTTACGCTTGACTCTTCCCATCGGAATATAACGGTTTGATCGTCTTCTGCAGTGACACCTTCGAATTCATCCGATTCGCCAGCACGAAAATCTTCATACCCTACGAGTTTATCTGCATACGTTCCACGCACACCCGTATATTCCGGATGAGAAATCATTTCGTACGTAAATACGACATCGTCAGCTGTAAATGCTTCCCCATCATGCCAAGTAATGCCTTCGTTTAGTGTGACCGTCATTTCCGTTTGATCATCATTTAGTTCATAACTTTCTGCCAAATGTGGTTGCAATAACAACTCATCATCCGTTCTAAATAATGCTTCAAAAATAAAGTCCATGACGTTTGCATCATAAGTAGACGTATAATAAATCGGGTTAAACTGATGCTCAGGAGGTGAGAAGAAGGCAATGTTTACATTTCCGCCTTCACTTGCTTCTCCAGCTGTGTCGTCGTCACCATCGTCATCACCATTTTCATCATCTGCAGGCTCTTCCCCGTTGTCATCTGCAGGTTCTTCTGGGTCTGTGCCTGTCTCATCATCGCCCCCGTTACATGCTGCTAACAGTAACACTGAGAATGTAAGTGCTAATAAGAAACTCCACCATTTTTTTAGATTCACGATATCATATCCCCCTTAGTTAATCTGCACTAGGCATAACATTCAATCCATCCATGCTTTCGGTACACCACCCCCTAAACGGATCTAAGTGTTAACTTTGTGTATACAAGTGACAAGCAACGTAATGTTCTTCTCCCATCTTTGTCATTTCCGGACGCTCCAACGTACAGCGTTCATGCGCCTCTGGACAACGTGTGTGGAATGGACAACCACTCGGCGGATTGGCTGGGCTCGGCAAATCCCCTTGCAATATTATTCGTTCGCGTTTTTCATCAATATCTGTCGTTGGCACGGCTGAGATCAACGCTTGTGTATACGGATGTAATGGATTGGCGTACAAGTCGTCTTTCGGCGCCACTTCTGCCAGTCGTCCTAAATACATCACGGCCACGCGGTCGCTAATATGCTTAACGACGCTCAAGTCATGGGCAATGAACAGATACGTAAGTTGGAAATCATTCTGCAAGTCTTCCATCAGATTCAGTACTTGTGATTGAACCGATACATCGAGTGCACTGACAGGCTCATCACCGATAATTACCTTTGGGCGTGTAGACAGTGCACGAGCAATACCAATCCGTTGTCGTTGTCCCCCAGAAAACTCATGCGGGTATTTATATCTTGCTTCCTGTTGTAAACCGACTCTTTCTAGCAGACTAATTACATTTTCTTGCCGTTCTTTTGATGATCCCGTTTTTTGGATAAGCATCGGTTCTTCAATAATCTCCCCAACGCTCATCCTCGGATTGAGCGAAGCGTACGGATCTTGAAAGATCATCTGCATATCTTTACGGAGCGGGCGAATCTTCGATTGTCGAATGGTCGAAATATCAACGCCATTAAACGTAATCTGTCCTTCGGTCGGATCTAAGAGACGCATCATCATTCGACCTAATGTTGATTTCCCTGAGCCGGACTCCCCGACAATCCCTAAAGTTTCGCCTTCAAAAATATGTAAGGAAACGTCATCTACAGCCTTCACATGACCGACGGTTCGTTTTAACACCCCGCCTTTGATCGGAAAGTATTTCTTAAGATTCTGAACTCTAAGGATTTCTTTTTTTTCGTTAGGCTCTTTGACTGGTTGTGACATCGTCATACCGTTGTCCCCCTTGCTCGGCATACAGGATGCACCGAACCAAATGTTCATTTTCATTGTTGACGAGCTCAGGAATGTCTTTCGTACAATTTTCAGTCGCGAAGTCGCACCGTGGTGCGAATCGACATCCTTCTGGAAAACTATGTGCCGGTGGTACACTGCCACGAATCGATGTTAACCGCTCTTTATTAGAAGTTAGGCTAGGCATACTTTCCAACAACCCCACCGTATACGGGTGCTTTGGCGTTTTTAACAACTGCCTTCTCGTCGCTTGTTCAACCACTTGACCTCCGTACATAACGATAATGTCATCGGCCATTTCTGCCACAACACCAAGATCGTGGGTAATGAGTAAAATTGATGAATCGAATTCTTTTTGAACTTTTTTCATTAGGTCTAATATTTGCGCTTGAATGGTTACATCAAGTGCAGTCGTCGGTTCGTCTGCAATCAGCAGTTTAGGGTCACAACTCATGGCAATTGCGATCATTACCCGTTGCCTCATCCCCCCGGATAACTGATGTGGAAACTCTTTCATCGTATCTTCAGCTCTTGGGAACCCGACGAGCTTGAGTAACTCAACCCCTTTTTGAAACGCTTGACTCTTTGACAATCCTCGGTGTTTCATTAACGGTTCTTTGATTTGTGTTCCAACAGTGAACACGGGGTTCAAACTGGTCATCGGCTCTTGAAAAACCATGCCAATTTCATTGCCGCGTACTTTCTCCATTTGCTTATCACTTAATTGGAGCAAGTCTTTGCCTGAGAGTTTTACAGCCCCATCAACAATCTTTCCAGTAGGACCTGGCACAAGTTGCATGATGGATAACGACGTCATACTCTTCCCACTACCTGACTCCCCAACGATCGCGAGTGTTTTTCCTTTCTTAATCGAGAAGTCTATACCGTCTACCGCTTTAGCAACATTCCCACCCATGTAAAAATAAGTTTTTAACTGATTCACTTCTAATAGCACATCATCGGCCATGATTTCACCTCTATCTGACAATACTGAAAATTCGACTTAAACGTTCGGAAGAACAATTCTCCTTTTTCTGAATTTGAATGAGTTTATTATAATCATGTCTATAGGACATTGCAACAAAAAATTCCAAACTTTTTGTTTTGGATTAGATATAAAGTAGCACCACTATAGAATGAGTGTGGTGCTACTTTTATTTACAATACTTTTTTTCCACCCATGTACGGAACGAGTACATCTGGAACACGGACAGTTCCATCCGCTTGTTGATAGTTCTCAATAATTGCAGCGATCGTACGTCCTACTGCAAGCCCTGAGCCATTTAATGTGTGCACAAATTCTGCTTGAGATTTAGCATCTCTTTTGAATTTAATGTTCGCACGGCGAGCTTGATAGTCTTCACAGTTACTACAAGAAGATATTTCTTTATACGTGTTATAGCTCGGCAACCAAACTTCTAGATCATACGTTTTTGCCGCTGTAAAACCAATATCACCTGTGCATAGGTCAAGGATGCGATAAGGCAGTTCTAAATCTTGTAAAATACGTTCTGCATGTCCTGTGAGATTCGTAAGCGCCTCATAAGAATGTTCCGGCTTCGTATACATAATGAGTTCGACTTTACTAAATTGATGCTGACGAATAATGCCCCGTGTATCTCTCCCTGCAGAACCTGCTTCAGCTCTAAAACATGCGCTGTACGCGACATATTTGAGGTCGAGGTCATCGCCGTTTAACATTTCGTTTCGATGTAAGTTCACCACCGGCACTTCTGCAGTTGGAATCAAATAGTAAGGCTCTCCTTCAATACGAAATGCGTCTTCTTCGAATTTCGGCAATTGACCAGAACCGACCATACTATCTTCATGAACAATTTGTGGAGGAATCGTTTCTGTATACCCATGCTCGTCGGCATGCGTATCCATCATCCATTGCATTAGCGCGCGCTCAAGGCGTGCACCGTTGCGTTTGTAAAAGGCAAAGCGACTGCCCGTCGTTTTCGCCGCTCGTTCAAAGTCAATAATATCTAGTTGTGTAGCGAGGTCCCAATGTGCTTTTGGTTCAAATTCGAAACTCGTCGGTGTTCCCCACGTTTTTATTTCGATGTTTTCTTCTTCGCTCTCACCGAAAGGTACAGTCTTGTGTACGAGATTCGGAATGTTAAGCAGAAGTGTTTGCAGCTTCGACTCTATCGCGCGTAATTGTTCATCATAATCCTTCATCGCCTGTGAAACATCTTTTGTAGCTTGAATGAGATCATCGGCGTTCTCTTTTGCGCGTTTTCTTTCAGCTACTTGTTTACTAATTTCGTTACGCTTTTGCTTTTGCTCTTCTGTTTTAACGATCAATGCTCTTCGTTCTTCGTCATAACGAATGGCTTCATCAATTTCTCTTGGGTCCACCCCTTGTGACTGGACATTCGCTTTCACTTCTTCAGTATTTTGCCGAATGTACTTCATATCTAACATGATGTTTCCCTCCTAAAATAAATAAAAAAAACGCCCCTGTATAATATATACAGGGACGATTGATCACCGCGATGCCACCCTCATTATCAGCGCTAATGTTACGTTTAGCTACTGATCCGCTCAACTCCATTAACGCTGGACAACGGAGAAAATTACGCCTTAATGGTTTCCATTTCTCACTCAAGACTGGATTCACTTCAATCAACTTACCGGCTTTCACCAACCGCCGACTCTCTGAAAAATCGTTGAAGTTACTATTGTCTCTCAATGCTTTAGCTTATAGTATCACACAATATGATAAAGAGTATACCACGAAATCAAAATTAAGAGAACCAGCCACCAATTGTCTCCGTCGTTCGATTCCAAAGTCCAGAGAAGAAGTCACCGATTCCTCTCATAGAGAGAACAAACCAATTTGAACGATCCACATCTTCTTGAATAACAACAGGTACAGTTTGCCGCTGTTCATGGGCATTTGTAAGAAATTCGTAGTCACCTTCACCTTGGTACTCGACCATGGCATAACCGACCGTTTGCCCGGCTTCAATCGGTGCATCAATCGTGCCATCTTCATTTAGCGCATCCGGATCAAGCGTAAAAGAAACTTCATATAGTTCTTCTTCACCTTCTTGAATCGGGAGCACAAGCTGTTCACCCGCTGCAATTGCCACCTCTTGCTCCTGACCATTCGGCACTTCAAGCATCATATGTTCAGAATCTTGATCACCTTCGGCAATCATTTCCGTCTCAACAAACTCTTCAAAGCCATAATCGTAAAGCGTTGCTGTTTGGTTAAAACGTTCTTCATGACTTTCCGTTCTCATGACAACCGATAACAAACGCGTGCCATCTTGCTCAACGGTTCCTGTAAACGCACTTCCAGCCCGAGAAGTCGAGCCTGTCTTCAGACCGTCAACACCGTCATACTCTTGCCCGAGACCTGGTAACATCCGATTCCAATTGAGCATCGTGATTTCATCGTTTGTTCCTTCACGAAATTGCATTTGCGGAATGCTTGCTGTATCTAAAATCTCAGGGTATTCGGTAATAAGACGGTACGCTAATGTCGCAGTATCCCGAGCTGACATTTCATTTTCTGCATTTTCATCCGTGCCTTCAGGATGGAAACCTTGCATGCTGGCATTGTTCAACCCTGTAGAGTTTACAAATACGGTATCATCCAACCCTAATTCACTTGCCGTTTCATTCATTAAGTCAACGAAGGCCGCTTCACTGCCAGATACCGCTTCTGCAAGAGCAATTGTTGATCCGTTTGCTGAATAAATCGCCATCGATTCATACAGTTCTTCAATTGTATATGTTGTATCAGTACGCAAAAACACATTAGAAAGTACCGTATCTTGCGATAATAACGCAATTTCATCTGTAACAGATACTTCATCATCCCAAGAGAGTTCCCCTGCATCAATTGCACGGTTCACCAAGTATTCGGTCATCATTTTTGACATACTTGCTACCGGTAACTGTGTATCAATCTCATCACCATGAAGAATGACCCCGCTATTCATATCAACGAGAATCGAAGCGTCTGCTTGCAATTCAGGACTTTGAGCTTCCGCTGATATTGGTGTTGCTATCGTTGTGAGTAAAGCTGTAGCAGCAATCAAGCTTATGTATGTATGTTTCGGTTTCGTTATAAGTTTCTTCATCATTAATTAGCACCTCCGAGGTGTAGTTCACTGAACTTGTCCAGACGTAATTTTACCATATTTGCATCGGAAAGAATAGGCGAGCTTGGACAAAAAAAGTCCCGGGATATTTCCCGGGAAATGATCGTTAAAGGCTATAATTTGGCGCTTCTTTCGTAATCTGAACGTCGTGAGGATGACTTTCTTTCAACGATGCATTCGTAATCTTCACAAATTGTCCATGTTCTCGTAACAGTTCAAGGCTTTCTGTACCACAATAACCCATTCCTGCTCTCATACCGCCTGTCATTTGATAAAGTGTATCTGCCAATGGTCCTTTATATGCAATTCGACCTTCAATGCCTTCAGGTACAAACTTTTTATTTTCTTCTTGGAAATACCGATCATTACTTCCTTTTTCCATCGCTCCAAGAGAACCCATTCCTCGGTAAACTTTAAACTGACGTCCTTGATAAATCTCCGTCTCTCCAGGACTTTCAGTCGTTCCGGCAAGCATGCTACCGAGCATAACTGCATTTGCACCCGCTGCCAAAGCCTTCACAATATCTCCAGAGTATTTAATTCCTCCGTCAGCAATGATCGGCACATCATGTTTCACCGCTTCTTGTGCACAATCATAAACCGCTGTAATTTGTGGTACACCGACACCTGCAACAACGCGCGTTGTGCAAATCGACCCTGGGCCAATACCGACTTTTACAACGTCTGCACCAGCTTTAATTAAATCTCTTGTCCCTTCAGCTGTAGCGACGTTCCCGACAATGAGTGTAATGTCCGGATACTGACTGCGTATTTCTGCCACTTGATCGAGTACACCTTTGGAATGACCGTGAGCAGTATCAATAACAAGTGCATCAACATCTGCATCAGCCAGCGCTTTCACGCGGACTGCAGTATCTTTAGACACACCAACCGCTGCGGCAACAAGAAGACGACCTTGGCTGTCTTTCGCTGAATGAGGAAATTCAATTGCTTTTTCTATATCTTTAATCGTAATTAACCCTTTTAATGTCATATCATCGTCGACGAGGGGCAATTTTTCGATCTTATACTTCTGTAAAATCTTCTCCGCTTCATTCAAGGTAGTCCCAACAGATGCGGTCACGAGATTATCTTGGGTCATCACTTCATCAATCGTAATCGCGTAGTCTTCAATAAAACGCAAGTCCCGATTCGTAATGATGCCGACAAGTTTTTGGTGTTCATCAACGATCGGAACACCTGAAATGCGATATTTCCCCATGAGATGCTCCGCATCAAACACTTGCCGATCTCTTGTGAGGTAAAAAGGATCGGTGATAACACCGCTCTCTGAGCGTTTCACACGATCGACCATTTCCGCTTGTTCTTCCACTGACATGTTCTTGTGAATCACACCAAGTCCACCTTCACGTGCCATGGCAATCGCCATTCCAGCCTCAGTGACCGTATCCATGCCAGCACTTAAGATCGGAATATTTAGCGGTAGCTTCTTTGTCAACTGCGTCGATATATTAACATTTCTAGGATGAATTTCTGACCTTGCCGGAACGAGCAGTACATCGTCAAACGTTAATCCTTCTTTTGCAAACTTATCCTCTCTCATTGAAGCTCCACCCTTTCTTCGATCACACGTGTATTTTGTACAAAAACGGGGACAGTAATTCTTAACAGCAATAGTATTTTTCCTATTTTATCACGTTTTCCAACGTTTTTATTGCTAGGAAGAGAAGTTCTAACTTTCAAACAATGATTGGGGTGCTCACATTGGAACCACTTGATACTTTGCAAGCGTTTACGACGACCGACCATTTGCAACCCGCATTGCAAAGCCTTTACGAGCGCGTTGGTTTTAGCGATCCACTCCCCAAAAAATATGCGTATGCCAATACATTACCGTTTTTGCATCGGTATCTACAAGCGCGACGACTTTTAGCGTCGACCGGTCAGAATGACATCCATATTCAGCCTCTGCTCCTATACTATAGCTTTACCGAATTTATGAAAGCTATTGTCTTATTTCATGATCCTGAATATCCGTCCACGACTTCTGTGCTTCAACACGGTGTGAGTACGAGAAAGCGTAAGAAAAAAGATTATCGGTTTATTGATGATGAAGTGAAAATTCAACAAAATGGATTACTTCCACTTCTTAACCGCAAAATGTTTCACGTGAAAATGAATGATGGCGAACGATTTACGATGGGGAAACTATTCAGAGAGCTCGATGAGTTGAAAGCCATTCTTCAGCACGATCGTCGTCTGTCAAACCAACATAAAGATGCTCGAAACCTTCCTCCTTTGTTCGTACATTATCTAATCCTCTATAATTTGAGCATGATATGTCGTTATGAAACCGAATGGTGGGGAGAACTCATTTCATCACGCTCGTCTATTGATCTGCCGCTAATTGAACACTACTTGCGCATCGCCCCACTTCACATTTGTGAGGAGATTGCAATCGAAATGCGCAAACATCTCATAAGAGATTGATCGATATATGTTGAATTATAAACGTTCCCTTCCGCATGGAGCTGAGTGAGCAATACTATATGGAATGAACGAAACCTTATCCTGCTCAGCACCGTTAGTTGCTGCTTTCCACTGCTGGAGTATGGTTGTACTCCCGAGCATAAGGGCAACACGGTTCACGTTTCTGCCTACTGGTTATGATGTTGAAACAAGTCCAAATGCCCCATATATTCATTAATGTGACACTTGAGAAACAAAAATCATGATTCAAAACGTGGATGCGCACATAAACAGAGTCAACGGTCACATATATCGCGATTTGTGACCGTTGAGGGCAGGAAGTTCCCGGTTTGAGGGCTGAATGGTCACATAAGTGACAGGTCATCACATGCTTGTGCAAGGTGGTGACCATATTTCTTCAAGAACCAATGGGAAGCTTGGTAAAGTGTAAACTGTGCTCGAGTTACGACCGAACTGTTCTCAAGTTGGGGGAAATCGCAGAAAAAGCGATATATTCACCTAAACTCGGGAACAGAATGAGCAAACTCGGGAACAGATCACCGGGTCAGGTGTACATCCCCGCCCCGAAGTACTCACAAGCTGTCGGCGCGGACCGCGCCGACAGGGTACTCGCATATGGGCATTTCTGCGCTCCAGTTGGAACAAACTGCGCAGGAGTTTAGCGGAATGAGCGCCGAAATCGTTTAACTAGGCAAACTAGCGCGCAAAATGACACCCAGCACCGCGCTACCTCTCCTACCCAACATCCACCAGCGCAAACAATACACAAAAAACGGACGCTCTCCAATAATAAGAGCGTCCGTTTTAATCTATTCTTCTTCTGTTGGATCTTCTTCTGCATTTTCTACTTCTTCAGCCGGTGCTTCTTCCTCTTCGCCATCGATGTCTTCGTCTTCATCGACTTCAATTGGAGCGACAGTAGAAACTTCTTCGTCATCACTAACACGGATCAGTGTTACTCCTTGTGCATAACGACCGAGTGTGGATATCTCATCCGACTTTATGCGAATGAGCACGCCTTTAATTGTGATCAGCATTAAATCGAAGTCATCATCAATGACTCGTAGAGACACAATGTGTCCGGTGCGGTCCGTCAACGTTGACGCTCGAAGACCTTTACCACCCCGATTTTGGATGCGGAATTCGTCTTCGTTTGTGCGTTTTCCGTAACCCTTATTGGACACAATGAGCACTTTCTGACCAGCCTTCACGATGTCCATACCGACAACTTGATCATCATGATCTAATGAGATGGCTTTCACACCACCTGCTGTCCGGCCCATTGAACGCACATCATCTTCTTGGAAACGAATCGCCATTGCTTTTTGCGTGCCAATGATCACATCACTTTGGCCATCTGTTAGACGTACACCGTGCAATTCATCATCGTCACGAAGATTGATTGCAAACAGCCCGCCTTTTCGAATGTTCGCGTATGCAGACAGTGGCGTGCGTTTGGAAATCCCTCTTTTCGTCAAGAAGAACAGGTACTTGTCATCACTGAATTCATCGATTGGAATGACCGTACTGATCTCTTCCCCTTTTTCAATTTGCAAAAGGTTGATGATCGGAATGCCTTTCGCCGTTCGCGAAAGGTCAGGAATTTCATAGCCTTTGAGACGATACACTTTCCCTTTATTCGTAAAGAAGAGAATCGTGCGGTGCGAATTCGTCGTGAACAGATGCTCGACGAAGTCCCCGTCGTTCGTTCCCATTCCTTGAATACCTCGTCCACCACGACGCTGACTTTTGTACGTCGTAATTGGCAGCCGTTTAATATATCCTTCATGCGTTACTGTAATAACAACGTTCTGTTGCGGAATGAGATCCTCATCTTCAAGCACATTTTCACTCGCATGAATCGCTGTGCGTCGTTCGTCGTTAAAACGCTCTTTCACTTCAAGCAATTCTTCGCGAATAAGGTCGAGCACTTTCTCATCGTCAGCAAGAATGGCTCGTAGCTCTTGAATACGAGCGAGCAACTCATTGTACTCATTCTCAATTTTATCTCGCTCAAGACCAGTTAAACGTTGCAAGCGCATATCAAGAATGGCTTGTGCTTGTTCGTGGGACAACTCATAGTTCTCCATCAAGCCGTTGCGCGCAATGTCGGCCGTTTCAGAAGCACGAATGAGGGCAATAATCTCATCAATATGGTCAAGTGCAATTCGAAGACCTTCAAGAATATGGGCACGTGCTTCCGCTTTGTTCAAATCAAATTGCGTCCGGCGGCGGATCACTTCGACTTGATGGTCTAAGTAGTGTTCTAGTGTTTGTTTAAGGTTAAGCACTTTCGGTTGCCCATTTACAAGCGCAAGCAAGTTAACGCCAAACGTCGTTTGTAATGCCGTTAACTTGTACAAGTTATTTAGCAATACGTTCGCATTGGCGTCTTTTCGAACCTCTATGACAATTCTCATCCCTTGACGAGCAGACTCATCGCGTAAATCCGTAATGCCTTCAATCTTCTTCTCACGAACAAGTTCAGCAATTTTTTCAACAAGGCGTGCTTTGTTCACTTGATACGGAAGCTCAGTCACAATAATTTCTTCTTTGCCGTTCGCTTTTTGGTCAATATGAACGTTCGCCCTCAAAGTAATGGATCCGCGCCCGGTTTGGTACGCCTTTCGGATTCCACTGCGCCCCATAATTAAACCTGCTGTTGGGAAGTCAGGTCCTGGGATATAGTCCATCAGTTCTTGTATCGTAATCTCTTTATTATGGCTATAAGCAAGTAAGCCGTCAATGACTTCTCCAAGCTGATGAGGGGGGATGTTCGTTGCCATTCCTACAGCAATTCCTGATGCACCGTTCACGAGCAAGTTCGGGAATCGCGCAGGTAAGACAACGGGTTCACGTTCAGCCCCGTCGTAATTATCTTGGTAGTCAATCGTATCTTTTTTAATGTCCCGGACGAGTTCCATCGAGATCTTCGACATTTTCGCCTCGGTATACCGCATGGCTGCAGCAGAGTCCCCATCTACTGAACCGAAGTTTCCGTGTCCATCAACAAGCATATAGCGGTAGCTGAAGTCTTGTGCCATACGAACCATCGTCTCATACACCGCTGAATCACCGTGAGGGTGGTACTTACCAATCACATCCCCGACAATTCTTGCTGACTTCTTGTATGCTTTATCTGGCGTCATGCCGAGTTCATTCATAGCGTACAAAATACGTCGATGAACGGGTTTCATCCCGTCACGAACATCTGGCAGGGCACGGCTGACAATGACACTCATTGCATAGTCAAGAAATGATGTTTGCATCTCTTGGCTAATGTTAATTTCATGAATTCTTGATTCTTGGTCTGCCATCCTCTTACCTCCAATTTCTTAGAACACTGCGAAATGTTCGTTACACGTCCAAGTTCTTCACGTATTCCGCATTTTCTTGGATAAATTCACGACGTGGTTCTACACGATCACCCATCAATGTTTCAAACACTTGATCCGCGAGCATAGCGTCTTCTAACGTCACTTGAAGAAGTGTACGTACTTCTGGGTCCATCGTTGTTTCCCATAACTGTTCTGCGTTCATCTCTCCAAGACCCTTATACCGTTGAACATCAGGCTTTGGTGTTTCTGGCCACTCATGAAGCGTATCAGCTAGTTCTTTATCAGAATGTACATACGTAATCTTTTTCCCTTGTTTGATCTGGAACAAAGGAGGTTGTGCGATATACACGTAGCCTTTTTCAATAAGCGGGCGCATGAAACGATAGAAAAACGTTAGGATGAGGGTACGAATATGCGCACCATCGACATCTGCATCAGTCATGAGCATAATTTTATGGTATCTTGCTTTTTCAATATCAAATTCATCGGCAATTCCTGTTCCTAATGCCGTAATTATCGTTCGAATCTCATTGTTGGCAAGGATCTTATCTAATCTTGCTTTCTCGACGTTTAGAATCTTCCCTCGTAACGGGAGAATCGCTTGAAAATGACGATCTCGTCCCATTTTCGCGGATCCACCAGCTGAATCACCCTCAACGATATACAGTTCACTAATGGCTGCATCCCTTGAGGAGCAGTCGGCAAGCTTACCAGGCAAGGCACCGACATCGAGTGCACTTTTTCGACGCGTAAGGTCACGTGCTTTTTTCGCGGCTTCTCTCGCTCTTGAAGCTGTTATCCCTTTCTCAACAATGAGCCGGGCTGTGTCCGGGTTTTCTGCAAGAAAACGTGCGAACAATGTGCTGAACTGTTGATCAGTAATTGTTCTTGCTTCACTATTTCCAAGTTTCGTCTTCGTCTGACCTTCGAATTGTGGATCGGGGATTTTGACAGAAATAATTGCTGTTAAACCTTCCCGAACGTCCTCACCAACAAGGTTCGGATCATTTTCTTTAAACAGTTGGTTCTGTCTTGCATAATTGTTAATCACACGGGTGAGTGCCGTTTTAAACCCTGACTCGTGCGTTCCACCTTCGTGTGTATTGATGTTATTGGCAAACGAGTAAATACTGCTCGTAAAACTGTCGTTGTATTGAACGGCGATTTCGACACTCATGCCGTCTTGCTCGCTTTCAATGAAGATCGGCGGATCATGTAGAGGCTCTTTGGAACGATTTATATACTCTACAAATGAGCGAATTCCGCCTTCATAGTAATACTTCTTCTGAGATGGTTCTTCATCACGCTCATCGGTAAAAATAATGCTTAATCCTTTGTTCAGAAACGCCAGTTCTCGAATCCGTGTTTGCAGTATTTCTGCTTCATAAACGGTTGACTCTGTGAAAATCGACGGGTCCGGCTTGAAATGAACACGCGTACCTGTCAGTTCCGTTTCTCCAATCACAGAAATGTCCCCTTGTGGTTGGCCTTTCCGATAATCTTGATAGTGAATTTGCCCGTTTCTGTACACATGAACTTCAAGATGTTCTGATAACGCGTTTACAACAGACGCGCCTACACCGTGAAGGCCACCAGACACTTTGTACCCTCCGGCACCAAATTTTCCGCCCGCATGCAAGACCGTCATAATAACTTCTAAAGCTGGTCGGCCGGTTTTTTCTTGCGTATCTACAGGAATTCCACGGCCATTATCGGTCACAGTAATGCTGTTATCTTTCTCTAGCACAATATTAATCTCATCCGCATATCCAGCCATGGCTTCGTCGATGCTATTATCAACGATTTCCCATACGAGATGATGCAAACCTCTTGGACCTGTAGAACCTATATACATTCCCGGTCGTTTACGAACTGGATCAAGCCCTTCGAGAACTTGAATTTGACTAGCATCATAAGAGTGTTCAATCGACAATCTATTCACCTTCGCTTCTGTCAGGTATTCAGGGGGCAAGTCTATAGAGACATGCCCTGTCATTTTGTTGCTATTGGCACATGACGGTAACGATCACACCACTCAAAAAAGAAAATTAGACGGGATCATCTTCCTCATGCAAGGAATCGTGTCCTTGCACTGCCCGTCGCTTCAATGTCACCGACGATATGGGTGAGTAGAAGACTTTTGTATCTGTGATGACAACCGACTTTGTCCCCTCTTCACTAATGTGTACGACATCTTCTTTTGGCACGTGAGCCAAAAAATTATCGGTATGCAAAGACGTATCTTTTTCGTCGTAATTCAAGATTGCAACAACATCTTTTGATTGAATCACCGCATAGCCACCAAGATGTAGGAACAAATCAACCACCTCACTTTTACACAATCCATATATGTTCGTTTATTTAATCAAGCAAAGAAATGCGTCCATTTTGCACGTCGTACCTCTTTGCTTGTTGCAACGTATGATGTTCAATCCCAGAAACATTCGTCGTCGTTACGAATGTTTGGACTTTGCCTTGGATCGCATTCAGGAGATGTGACTGCCGGTGGTCATCAAGCTCACTCAGCACATCGTCCAATAGCAATATCGGCGGGTCCCCAGTCGCTTCAGTAATCAGTTCTATCTCTGCTAGCTTTAAAGATAGAGCCGCGGTTCGTTGTTGGCCTTGTGAGCCATATGTGCCAACGTCCCGGTCGTTTACATAGATTAAAACATCTTCCCGATGAGGGCCGACGAGGCTAAGCCCTCTGCGGATCTCTTGATCTTTCTTCTGCACGTACTGATTCGTATACGCCTCTTGCAATTGTGTCAAACTCAAGTCGCCATCCACATCTGCAGATGCTTCGTACTGGAGCTGCAGTTGTTCAAGGTTTCGGCTAATTTGTTCATGAATCTCTTTTGCCCAAGATTCAAGCTGACGAATAAACGCTAATCGGCGATGAACGACTTTCGCTGCGACTGTAGCCAGTTGCTCCGTAAGCACATCCAACATGACGTGATCTGGAGATTTGGCACGCCAAAAATCTTTTAACAGTTGGTTTCTTTGTTTCAACGTTTTATGGTACTGGGATAAATCGTGAAGGTAAACATTACTAATCTGCCCAATTTCCATGTCAATAAAACGTCTCCGTTGCTTTGGTCCGCCCTTTACAAGATTCAAATCTTCAGGAGCAAACATCACCACATTTAACGCACCGATGTATTCACTAAGACGACGCTGTTCAAGATGGTTGATCTTTGCGCGTTTTCCTTGCCCGGAGAACTGAACATCAAGTGTGAGTGGTCCGACACGTTTCTCCACTGCTCCGTGGATCCGTGCGTACTCTTCCCCCCAAGCAATTAATTCACGATCTTTAGATGTTCGATGAGATTTCGCAAAACCTAGCACATATAAGGTTTCTAAAATATTCGTTTTCCCTTGTGCATTTTCACCGAGAAAAAGGATGACGGAATCATCAAAGAGAAGAGTATGTGTGTCGAGATTCCGATAGCCGCTCACTGACAATTCACGTACAAACACAGTTTATGCTCCTTCTCATTTAGGCGCCATCATCGGTGTGAGCGACGACAAAAGACCCCGCATCTTCTACTTGGACGAGATCACCGGGATATAACTTTCTCCCTCTGCGCTCTTCAGGTTCTCCGTTCACACGCACATCGTACTCAGCAAGAATCATCTTCACCATTCCTCCTGTACCAACGACGCCTCCCTGTTTTAAGAGCTGCCCTAAGGTAATGTATTCAGTCTGTATCGTCACTTTCTCTGTCATGGTCTACACCTTTCTCGGTTGCGATCTCTATTCGAACATTCGCATCCAATCTTTATTTTACTAGAAATTATCTTCGAGCGCCAAAAAATTTAAGAGATTTCTCGAAATGAGGTCCATCTGCACAAACATCCAAACAAATAAAAGCTCTAAAAGAACAAGTTCTGTTCTTAAAGAGCTCTCGATTAGTTCGTACGTACGGGTGAAAAGAGATGAGTCATTTGGTTATGGTCCGTCGGCCGAATGACGAATGGACTCATTGAACCGGTAAACATAATCGAGATCGATTCGCTGTCGATCACCTTTAATGCATCAGAGATATTCTTCCCGTTAAAGGCGATACGTAATTCTTCTCCATCCATCATTTCTGCGGTTAATTGCTCTTTCACTTTCCCAACTTCAGCAGAAACGGATGTAATTTCGACATCACCGTCAGAACTTATCCTCATGTGGATAACATTATTTTTTGCTTCTCGTGATAACAGCATGGCACGATCAAGCGCTTGATTCAATGGTTTTGTGGATAACGTCAACGTCATCTTTCCCGATTGAGGAATCATATTGTTTGTGAGCGGGAACTTGCCGTCTAAGAGACGTGAGTAAAATAACAGATTTTCCATCTTAAACAATACTTGTGTCTTTTCTAACACGACAGTGACCGGGGTCTCATCGTCTTTTAAGATCCTGCTCAATTCAACAAGACTCTTTCCAGGAATGATCACATTTGTAAAATCTAACTCATCACTCGTATCTACAGTTGCACTGCGCATCGCTAAGCGGTGGCTATCTGTCGCTGTAGCCGTAAGTTGTTGGTTCTCAACATCGAAATTAACTCCCGTTAACACCGGCCTCGTTTCTTGAGAGGAAACAGCAAAAACGGTTTGACGAATCATGTCTTTTAGCAGGTGTTGGGGCAATGTCAAGCGGTTGTCTTCGGGTAGTTCTGGCAACCTTGGATAATCGTCTGGATCGTAGCCATTCAAGTTGAATACGACCGCGTTCGATTGGATGGTTGCAGCCATTTGTCCGTCCTTTTGCAAGGTAAGGGATTCTCCAGGCATTTTTTTAACGATATCAGTGAAATATTTCTCTTGAAGGACGAGTTGACCTTCTTCATGAACCGTCATATATTCTCGTTCTTCATCCCCGAGAGGAATAAAGGTTTCAATCGAAATATCAGAGTCACTTCCAGTTAATGTGACGCCTTCTTGTGTCGCAACGATTTTAATTCCTGTAAGAATTTGTATCGTTGTTCTGGAAGATACAGCTTTACTTACATATTGAACCGCAGTCACAAATGTATTTGTATCGATGGTCAGGTGCATAATTCATCTCCCCGTGTGCCATTAATTTCAGGAATAGACAGCTAAAAGCTGTAATAATTATATAGATTTTTAAATCGTAGTAGTAGTATATGCTGTGAAAGATGTGGATAAGCTAGTAAAACCTATACATATCAACGTTTAGAGCGTGTGGATGAACTGTGTATAACTTCGTATAAATAAGAGCACTTATTCACACGCTCATTGCTTGATTTTTTCGGTAATCTCGTTAATTTGTGCTTGGACGTGAGTATCTTCTGCAAACAACTTCGTAATCTTTTCATGCGCATGGATGACTGTCGTGTGGTCTCGACCGCCAAATTTCTCACCAATTTTCGGCAGTGAGAAGTCCGTCATTTCTCGTGATAAATACATAGCAATTTGCCGAGCATGGGCGATGGACTTCGTTCGTTTTTTAGCCGTTAACTCCTCGATCTTTAACTGGAAATATGCAGCAACGTGTGACTGAATGTCTTCGATCCCGATTGTTCTAGGCTTTGCACTTGGAATGATATCTTTCAACGCCTCTGCAGCTAAATCCGCATTCATATCTTCATTAATTAAGGATGAGTACGCCACAACACGGATGAGTGCGCCTTCTAGCTCTCGGATGTTCGTATCAATTTGATTGGCGATATAGAGCATCACTTCATTTGGAATATCGAGCATGTCAGCTTTTGCTTTTTTACGGAGTATCGCAATTCTTGTTTCAAGATCAGGCGGTGTAATGTCGGTAATTAATCCCCATTCAAAGCGGGATCTCAGGCGGTCTTCTAGTGTTGGAATCTCTTTTGGCGGTCGATCACTTGAGATGACAATTTGCTTGGAATCTTCATGAAGCGCATTGAACGTGTGGAAAAATTCTTCTTGTGTTTGTTCTTTTCCCGCTAAAAATTGAATATCATCAATAAGAAGCACGTCGACATTTCGATATTTATTACGGAAATTGTCGCCGCGGTTGTCGCGAATGGCATTAATAAACTCATTCGTAAATTTCTCAGAAGATAAATAAACGACGCGAGCTCCAGGGTTATGTTCAATCACGTAATGTCCAATGGCGTGCATAAGGTGGGTCTTCCCCAAACCAACGCCCCCGTAGATAAACAACGGATTGTACGCTTTAGCCGGTGCTTCTGCGACGGCGAGTGAGGCTGCATGAGCAAACCGGTTTCCTGATCCAATAACAAACGTATTAAACGTATATTTGTCATTAAGCGGCGCATCTTCACGTTGTACGATTTGGCGCTGTTGTTGCGTCATGTCTTTTTTTGTATCTTTTTCTGATTGAGTGGCTTGACTGTCTGGCGTAGTGTCATACACCCGCTCTTGTGGAATCACAAACTTCACATCATATTTAGAACCTGTAATTTCTTCAACAGTACTGGCAATAATGACGGAATAACGATCTTCTAACCAATCTTTAGCGAATTCGTTCGGTGCAGCAATGAGCAAGGTGTCTTCTTTCAGCTCCAATGGCTCCGTTGCTTTTAGCCATGTTTCATAACTAGGCTTGCTAACCCGTTCTTTAACGGTTAACAGTGTCTTTTCCCAAAGATCTGTCAAGTGCTCCAATGGTAACGGCCCCCTCCTTTTACGTACTTTGGTATAGCCTCTCTACACAATCTATATATCGCTCATTCAAACTAGAAAAGGGAGGTACCCTTTCGTTCGTGTGAAAAAGCTTCCTACTCATCACTTGTTTTGAAGTAAGGAAGCTTTCTGATTCTACATGCTTAAGATACGTTTCGTCCACATGCAAAATCTCTAGTCATTCGAGTAGTTTCAACAGTTCTTCACAATATGCACTGGCGTGTGGACAACAGTATAAAGAACCTGTGGACTTTATCCACATAGATATACACAGGCTGTGGATGAACGAATTTCGTTCGGTTAAGTTTTCAAGAAAACATGTTAATCATATCAAAAATAAAGAGGGGCTTCAACGGGTAATAATAAAGTTATCCACACCATCCAGTGAGGATTTTTGTTTCATTTTCCACAACATGGGATATGTGGACAACCTGTCGATGAGTGTGTCGATAAAAATCGAGACCACCCACATTCTGAAAATGGCTGTGTGGATAACTGTCGAAAATCCTTATGTTTTTAGGAAAAATGTCGAATCAATGCGTGTGGATGAAGATGGAAAAGAAATCAAGCAAAGTGAATTGCGAAGAAGAATTTACGTGCGGTATTGACAGATGAGTGGATCTGTCTGTATACTTTTTTAGAATGCCTGAATATGGATTGATTTGAGGAGGTGGCTTGCGATGTCAAAGAAAACATTTCAACCGAATAATCGTAAGCGGAAGAAAGTTCATGGTTTTCGTTCTCGCATGAGCACGAAAAACGGTCGTCTCGTACTAAAGCGTAGACGTCAAAAAGGACGTAAAGTTCTTTCTGCATAAGGCCACTGTCGCTTCAGTGGTCTTTTTTCTCATTTGAGTGAGACCATTGTACATATATTGACTAAATGAGGTTTAAGAGATTTTATGAAAAAAGCCTATCGAATTAAAGATCAAGAAGAGTTTGCTGCGATTTTTAAGCATGGAAAGACAGCCGCGAATCGTCAGTTCGTCATTTACGTGCTAGACAAGCCGGACCAACAGCATTTTCGCGTCGGTTTCACCGTAGGAAGAAAAGTTGGGAATGCAGTCACTAGAAATTATTTGAAGCGCTGGATGAGGGAACTTATGAGAGCGCATGCAGACCAAATTGAACAAGATAAAGATTACGTTCTTATTGCAAGAAAAGCGCTTTTGAGTATGGATTATGAGGCTGCTGGTAAAAGTCTAAAGCACGTACTTAAACGAGCAGAAGTATGGAGAAAATGTTAACACCATTGAAACCGAGTCCGTTTCTCTATATCTTTAAGGATAGAGTATTCACCAAGGAGGATGTACGCGTTGCGAAAGAAATTATCACTGGCAGCGATTCTAATAGCTGTAACCGCATTAATGACGGGGTGTTTCAGCCTTGATCAACCGATGGATGGCAACCCAGAAGGCATTTGGGATACCTTCTTTGTTTTTCCCCTCTATTGGCTAATGGTAAACATTGCTGAAGCGACGGGGCAAAACTATGGACTTGCGATTATTGTCGTTACGCTTATTTTAAGAATCTTGATTCTGCCACTTATGATTAAGCAGACAAAAAGTACGAAGGCGATGCAGGAAATTCAACCTGAATTGCTGAAATTAAGAGAGAAGTATAGCGCCAAAGATCAAAAGACGCAGCAAAAGTTGCAGCAAGAAACGATGAGCTTGTTTACAGAAAACAGCATTAATCCGCTCGCCGGTTGTTTGCCTCTATTCATACAAATGCCGATTCTCATTGCATTTTATCACGCAATTATGCGTACGTATGAAATTCGAGAGCACGATTTTTTATGGTTCCAGCTTGGTGAACCCGATTTTATTTTGCCAATCATTGCAGCTGTGACGACCTTCTTACAGCAGAAGATGATGATGGTAAACAACATGAACCCACAAATGCAAATTTTGCTATACATGATGCCGATCATGATCGGGGTTTTTGCTTTCTTCTTCCCATCAGCACTCGCACTGTACTGGGTAGTCGGTAACATTTTCATGATTGCACAAACGTACTTTATTACTGGACCAGGTGCGCAAAAACGTAAAGACGAAAAAAAGAATCCGGGAGGAGCTAAATAGTCATGAAAACCATTTCGGTGTCAGGAAAGACGGTTGAAGAAGCGTTAGATAACGGGCTTACACAACTACAGGTCAGTCGTGAACGAGTCGAATACGTTGAAATCCAGTCACCGAAAAAAGGGTTTTTAAATCTTTTTAGCAAACCGGCAATTTTAGAAATCACGGTTAAACCGGATCCTATTGAAGAAGCGCGTTCGTTCCTTTCAACGATTTTAGAATGTATGCAAGTCGACCTGACAATTGATATTCATCAATTAAAAGAGAATGAAGCACGATTTAATCTTGAAGGTGAAGACGTTGGCATTACGATTGGTAAGCGTGGGCAGACACTTGAATCATTACAGTATTTGACCAACTTAGCAGCGAATCGTCATGCGGATCGCTTTTATCGCATTGAATTGGATGCAGAGAATTACCGCGAACGTCGCCAGAAAACGTTAGAACAGCTTGCATTTAGGCTTGCAGAAAAGGCGAAACGAACGAAACGAAAAGTAACGCTCGAACCGATGCAAGCGAAAGAGCGAAAGCTCATTCACCAGACATTACAAAAAGATCGAGCTATTGAAACCTTCTCTGATGGGAAGGAACCACGACGTCATATTGTTATCGCCCCAAAAAACCACTGATCTTAGTTGCGATCAGTGGTTTTTTTGATGCAATCTATGGGGGATGAACTTAAAATTTTCCTTATTTGCGCTGTTGGGTGTTGGGTTAGAGGGGTAGCGCGGTGCCATTTTTCGTGCTAGTTTACTCGTTCTGTAGTTTAACGATTTCAGCGCTCATTTCGCTAAACTCCTGCGCAGTTTGTTCCAACTGGAGCGCAGATTCAATGCTAACAACCTGTCGGTCCCAGCGGGACCGAAACGAAACCGGTATCGGTTCGGCGCGACTCGCGCCCAGGTGTTGTTGGCACCATGAGCGGGGCGATAGCTGTAAGTCTACCATGGGAAGCCCAAAGTATAAGCGCATCAATCCGTTCGGTGGTGTGAGAGGTCGGGGGTTAATTACCCCCTCCTACTCGATTTTAGGAGCTTATCTCCGCCGGTCCCCGTGGTTGATAAATGCCCGAATGTGTACTAGCGACCGTTTACATGTCTGAACTTCGCGAGTTGTGGATAAAACGAAAAGAGGAAAGGTGGGAATATCCACATGTGGAAAAAACAAGCGTCACAAAGTTGTCCACACAACAATGGTTTGATCTTTTTTCATGTGTTATCCTAAGGAGATGTGAAGTGAATCGTATCGGAGGTAGAAATGATGGAATGGGATACAATAGCGGCGATTTCGACTCCTCCTGGTGAGGGTGCGATTGCGATTATTCGCCTGAGCGGAGACGGTGCCATGAAAATTGGCGACCGTTTATATCGAGGCAAAACAGCGCTTCAAGACGTGGACACCCATACGATTAATTATGGCCATCTCGTTCACCCAACGCGTGAAGAAGTCATTGAAGAAGTGATGGTGTCGGTATTGCATGCGCCGAGAACATTTACGAAAGAAGATATGATTGAAATTAACGTCCACGGGGGCGTAGTTTCTGCCGATCGGGTATTGCAGCATGTGTTGGCTGAAGGAGCACGACTCGCTGAACCAGGTGAGTTCACAAAACGTGCGTTCTTAAATGGTAGAATTGACTTGTCACAGGCAGAAGGCGTTATGGACATGATCCGTGCAAAGACAGACCGAGCAATGTCTGTGGCGATGAAACAGCTTGAAGGGCGTTTAGCTCGAGAAATTAAACACCTTCGTCAACAGTTACTTGAAGGAATTGCGAGTGTAGAAGTGAACATTGATTATCCGGAGTATGATGCCGACGATGTGACATTGACTTCTTTATATACACAAATCCAAGCCGTGGATGTTGAGATTGATAAACTACTCAAGACAGCAAAACAAGGAAAGATACTACGTGAAGGGTTAGCAACGGCGATTATCGGACGTCCGAACGTCGGGAAATCCTCACTTTTAAATACACTTGTCCAAGACGCTAAAGCGATTGTGACTGATATTCCTGGAACGACCCGGGATGTGCTCGAAGAATATGTGAATGTGAACGGGGTACCGCTCAGACTAATCGATACAGCAGGGATTCGCGATACGGAAGATACTGTAGAAAAAATCGGTGTCGAACGTTCACGTCAAGCATTGCAAGATGCGGAGTTGATCCTGCTCGTCTTTAATGCGAATGAGCCGCTCACTAAAGAAGACGAAGCGCTCATTGAAGCGAGTATTGATTTTGATGTGATCGTCGTTTTAAACAAAACCGATTTGCCAAAGAAAATTGACGAAGAACGTTTGCAACAGTTAGTGCCGAACCGGCCAATCGTGCGCACGGCATTATTGCAAGAAGAGGGTGTTAGTGCGCTTGAAGAAGCAATTGGTTCCTTGTTTTTTGAGCAAGGAGTTGAGGCGATTGACATGAATTATGTATCCAATACTCGGCACATTGCTTTGCTACATCAAGCAAAGACATCCATTCATGAAGCATTAACGTCTGCTGAAGATGGCATGCCGATTGACATGGTACAAATAGACGTTACGAGGGCGTGGGAACAACTCGGCGAAATTGTTGGAGAGACTGCGCCTGACCAATTGATTGATCAACTGTTTTCACAGTTTTGTTTAGGAAAATAAAAGGAGGAGAAAACGATGGCATTTGAACACGGAAATTATGACGTAATTGTCATTGGTGCTGGTCATGCAGGGGCGGAGTCGGGACTCGCTGCTGCTAGAATGGGTGCAAACACACTCATGCTCACATTGAATTTGGATGCAGTTGCATATATGCCTTGCAATCCTTCGGTTGGTGGCCCGGCAAAGGGGATCGTCGTTCGCGAAATTGATGCGCTAGGCGGCGAAATGGCACGAAACATTGACCAAACGTATATTCAAATGAGAATGCTGAACACGGGGAAAGGCCCAGCTGTTCGTGCTTTGCGCGCCCAAGCGGATAAGTTTGAGTATCAGCATGAGATGAAGAAAACGCTAGAAAACACGGAAAATTTGACGCTTCGTCAAGGGCTCGTTGAACGTCTAATTATTGAGGATGGCGAATGTAAAGGTGTCGTGACGAACACAGGCGCACACTACCGCGCCCAGGCCGTCATTGTTACGACAGGCACGTATTTACGAGGGAAAATTATTATCGGAGACTTGGCGTATGATAGTGGTCCGAATAACATGCAACCTTCAGTAGAGTTGTCTCATCATCTTCAAGAGCTAGGATTTGATATGGTTCGTTTTAAGACGGGCACACCACCACGTGTGAACGGGGATTCTATTGATTATTCCAAGACGGAAATTCAACCTGGAGACGATTTGCCACGGTCTTTTTCTTATGAGACGGTTGATGTAATTACCGACCAATTGCCGTGTTGGTTAACGTATACAAATGATACGACCCACGGGTATATTAATGACAACCTTACTCGTTCACCGATGTATTCTGGCATGATTGAAGGAACCGGCCCGAGATATTGTCCGTCGATTGAAGACAAGATAGTTCGGTTCCACGACAAAGATAAGCATCAAATCTTTTTAGAACCTGAAGGTCGAAACACGAATGAAGTGTATGTACAAGGACTTTCGACGTCGTTACCAGAAGATGTCCAGTATGATATGTTAAAAACGATTAGCGGGTTAGAGAACGCGAAAATGATGCGACCGGGCTATGCGATTGAATATGATGCCATCGTTCCGACGCAACTGTGGCCAACGCTTGAAACGAAAATGATTCCAGGGTTATTTACAGCTGGGCAAATTAATGGTACTTCCGGGTATGAGGAAGCGGCTGGGCAAGGATTAATGGCAGGCATAAACGCTGCACGGCGCGTACAAAATAAAGAAGGTATTATTTTGGGACGTGCGGATGCGTATATTGGCGTTCTCATCGATGACCTCGTCACGAAAGGCACGAACGAGCCGTACCGATTGCTTACATCAAGAGCGGAGTATCGTCTGCTTCTTCGTCATGATAATGCAGATTTACGCCTGACTGAACTTGGGTTTGATATTGGGCTCGTAACAAAGCAACGTTTTGATAAACTGGAAAAGAAAAAGCAAGCGGTCGCTAATGAGCGTAAACGTTTGAACAAAACGATCATTAAACCGAGCGATCATGTACAACGTGTGTTAGAGAAAAAAGGGTCAGCGGTGATGAAAGAAGCGTTATCAGCAACCCATCTTCTTAAGCGTCCGCAGCTCACATATGCAGATATCGAAGACATGTTGCAAGAAACGCCTGAGTTGGACGCTGAAGAAAAAGAGCAAGTCGAGATTCAGACGAAATATGAAGGATATATTGCAAAGCAGCTTGAACAAGTGGATCGTCTTAAAAAGATGGAGCGTAAACGTATTCCAGATTGGGTTAATTATGATGACATCCAAGGGCTCGCGACGGAGGCAAGAACGAAGCTCAAAGAAGTTCGCCCGTTGTCCGTTGGGCAAGCGTCTCGTGTATCTGGTGTGAATCCTGCAGATGTATCGATCTTGCTCGTCTTTTTAGAGCAAGGTAGACAAAAGCAGTCATCCTAACAAGAAATGCAGATCGTTGTTCAGATGACGATCTGCATGTTTATCATAATGAATGGAGGACAATCGATGAGAGTGTTTAAGCAATGGCTAAAAGAGATTGATGTTGCGCTAACGCATGATCAAATAAAACAATTCGAAACGTATTACGATACGTTAGTCGAATGGAATGAAAAAATGAACTTGACGAGAATTACGGATAAAGAAGATGCGTATGAAAAGCATTTCTTTGACTCGTTACTTGCAGCGAACTGCTACGATTTTACGTCGGTTCAACGAATGATTGATGTTGGTGGTGGAGCAGGGTTTCCGAGTATCCCCTTAAAAATTGCCTACCCTCATCTTGATGTGACGATTCTTGACGCATCAAACAAGCGCATCCAATTTTTAACCCATGTAGCCAAAGTGTTAGAGCTCGATAATGTTCACCCCATTCATAGCCGGGCAGAAGACGCCGCTCGTGACGATAATCATCGCGATCAGTACGATGTTGCCATTGCACGGGCAGTCGCCAGAATGCCCGTACTTGCAGAATATTGTTTACCGTTTGTGAAACCTCAAGGGGTTTGGATTGCCATGAAAGGAAAAGGTGGCGAAGAAGAGCGGGAAGAAGCAGAAGTTGCGATTAAGCGACTACAAGGCACGGTCTCTGACAATCATTATTTTGAACTTCCTACAGAGGCGAGCGAGAGAAGGATTTATGTCGTAGGAAAAAGGGATGCTACCCCTGACACATATCCCCGAAAAGCCGGCACAATTACTAAGAAACCGCTCATGTAATGACTGCTTCGACATAAAACGTGTGAACATTTCTTTACGGCATGGTAAAATAAACGCAGTATGAGTAGCAATGAGGGGGGGAGACGGTGAAAAGTTCTTTTCAGCGTATTTTCGGTTTTGGTGAGGATTCTAAAAACAGTGAATTAAAAACGGATAAAGACGGCGAAAACCATGAAGAAGTCCGTTTGATCCCGGTTTCTGACATCGTGCCCAATCCGTTCCAACCTCGAACAATCTTTGATACAGAGAAAATCGAAGAGCTTGCCCGGACGATTCACACGCACGGCATTCTTCAACCGATCGTCGTACGCATTCGGGACGGACAATATGAATTAATTGCTGGAGAGCGCCGTTTGCGTGCAGTAAAGCAGCTAGAATGGACGGAAGTTCCGGCAATTATTAAAGAGTTTAATGATGCACAGACAGCCTCGCTAGCGCTTATTGAAAACTTGCAGCGCGAAGAGTTGACCGTGATCGAAGAAGCAAGAGCATATAAACAGTTGATTGAATGGCATACGCTCACGCAAGAAAGTCTTGCTCAGCGCCTAGGAAAAGGGCAATCGACCATTGCCAACAAATTGCGACTGTTATCTTTACCAGAAGAAGTGCAAACTGCGCTATTGAATCGACAAATTAGTGAACGGCATGCCCGCGCACTCATTCGGTTGAAAGACGAGCAGTTACAGCAGGACTTGCTTCTAGAAATCATTGAACACGATTACAATGTAAAAGCTACAGAAGAAGCGGCCCTTCGTCTGCTTGAAGAACGAGAACAAGAAGAACAACCAGCAAAAGAAAAGAAAAAGGCTAGAAAACAACATTTCCCTAAAGATATGCGCATCGCAATGAATACGATTCGTGAGTCACTATCAATGGTTGAGAAATCAGGAATGAGTGTCGATAGTTCGGAAGAAGAACACGACGATTACTACCAATTTACGATTCGTATCCCGAAGAAATGATCTATCATGAGAATACATGATAGATTTTTTTTGATGGAGTGCTAGAATAAGAGAAGGAGAATTGTGACACAAACAACTAGGCAGCTTAGGGGAAAGGTTGTGTGCGAATTGGCGAAAGTTATTGCCATCGCGAATCAAAAAGGCGGCGTCGGCAAAACGACCAGCTCTGTGAATTTAAGTGCTTGTTTGGCATACATAGGAAAGCGTGTACTGTTAGTTGATATTGATCCACAAGGAAATGCAACGAGTGGGACAGGAATCGAGAAAGGTGATGTGGACCAGTGCGTATACAATCTTCTCGTCGATGATGTAGACGTAAACACAATCATTTATTCAACAGCTGTTGAAAATCTTTCCGTTGTTCCGGCTACGATCCAACTTTCGGGAGCAGAAATTGAACTCGTTCCGACGATTTCACGTGAAGTGCGTCTGAAAAAAGGACTCGCAGCGGTTAATGATCAGTTTGACTATATTATTATTGATTGCCCCCCTTCACTTGGACTATTGACGATTAATGCGTTGACTGCAGCGGATGCCGTATTGATCCCTGTACAATGTGAATACTATGCCTTGGAAGGGTTAAGTCAGTTGTTAAATACCGTTCGCCTCGTTCAAAAGCATCTGAATACGCACCTTGAAATTGAAGGCGTTTTATTAACGATGTTGGATGCGAGAACAAACCTCGGGATCCAAGTGATTGAAGAGGTGAAGAAGTACTTTAGAGATAAAGTATTTAAAACCATCGTTCCCCGCAGTGTTCGTCTCGGTGAAGCACCGAGTCACGGGATGCCGATCGTTCTTTACGATCCAAAGTCGCGAGGAGCGGATGTGTATTTAGAACTGGCAAAGGAAGTGGTTACTGGTGCCTAAAGGATTGGGCAGAGGATTGAATGCGTATTTTCCTGATGAAAGCAAAGGAGACGATGTGCAAACAATTGCTCTTAAAGAAATGCGTCCGAACCCGTATCAGCCCCGTAAAACGTTTGATGATCATGCCATTGAAGAGCTTGCCCAGTCAATTGATGAACATGGGATCTTGCAACCTTTGCTCGTACGAAAAAGCATTAAAGGGTACGATATCATCGCAGGAGAACGCCGGTATCGCGCAGCCAAACATGCAGGGCTAGATGAGGTTCCCGTCATTGTGAAAACACTCGATGACAAAGAAATGATGGAAATTGCCCTTATAGAGAATTTGCAGCGTGAAGACTTAAACCCGCTTGAAGAGGCTATGGCTTATGAGAAACTACAAAAACATTTAAAAATTACTCAGGAGCAGCTTGCAAAAAAGGTCGGCAAAAGCCGTCCACATGTTGCGAATCACCTGCGCCTGTTACAGCTCCCTGAAGTCGTGCAAACCGAGATTTCTGAGCAACGGTTATCGATGGGTCATGGACGGGCTTTGCTCGGCATCAATCATGAGGAACAGATGCCTGAGGCGGCTTATATGGTCATCGATCGTCAGTTAAACGTTAGACAAACGGAACAACTCGTTCAAGAGATGAATGAGCGGAACAATAAACCAAAGCGAACAAAAGAAAAAGCAAAACCGATATTCATTCGGGAACAAGAGCATCTACTCCAAACGTATTTCGGAACATCTGTACAAATCAAAAAAGGGAAACGTAAAGGCAAAATCGAAATTGAATTTTTATCAGATGAAGATTTGGACCGGATTCTTTCTCTCCTCGACCAACAAGAGGACGGTGAATAATGGGTTTTGTAGGTTAGGAGCCACACATGGTATTGCTTGGAACACTTGTAAATGGAGCGGCGATTCTATTCGGATCGCTGCTCGGTTTACTTTTAAAACGAATTCCAGAACGAATAAAAACGACGGTCATGCAGGCGCTTGGTCTTGCCGTCATCGCCCTAGGCATATCGATGTCTTTAGAGGGAGAACAGTTTCTAATCACGGTTGCTTCATTAGCGCTCGGCGCACTTTTAGGCGAATGGATGCGCATAGAGGAGCGTCTTAACGATGTGGGAACGTGGCTTGAGAAACGTGTCGGAAGCGGCGGCGGAGAATCTCAGTTCGCGAAAGGCTTCGTCACGGCTTCTCTCGTTTACGTTGTTGGTGCCATGGCCATTCTAGGCGCCCTCGACAGCGGGTTGCGTTTAGATCATAGCTTGCTTTATACGAAAGCGATGCTAGACGGATTCACCGCTGTGCTTTTCTCCTCCATTTTCGGCATTGGCGTCCTATTTTCACTCGTTCCCGTCGTTTTGTACCAAGGAGGGATTGCATTACTTGCAGGTCAGATCGATCAAATCGTCCCAACAGCAATGCTCGATGAATTTATCATTGAAATGACTGCTGTCGGCGGCATTATGATTATCGCCATCGGTTTAAAAATTCTTGGCATCTTGCATATCAAAGTCGCTAACCTACTGCCAGCATTGCCGATCGTATTTCTGCTCGTGATGCTCGTATATGTATTGTAGACGGGGTCAAACGAAACCACCCATAGAGCTTTGTATGGGTGGTTTTGTTTTGGATTAAAGATAAGATCGGGGGTGTGCCGGAGTGCAGGTAATTGACAAGAAAGTGTACGCTTTCGCCACCGGAGTGCACATAATCGACACAGAAGTGCACGCTTTCGCCACGGAAGTGCACATAATCGACACAGAAGAGCACGTTTTCGACACGGAAGTGCACGTAATCGACAAAGAAGAGCACGTTTTCGCCATCGGAGTGCACGCATTCGCCACGAGAGTGCACGCTTTCGACATCGGAGCGCACGCATTCGACAAAAGAGTGCACATAATCGACACCGAAGCGCTGAAGAATTCCCCCCTCCTCATTACCAGATTTTTCATATTCAAAGAAGGGTAAAGGGGATTAAGGAGGGGGTAATTCTATGGCAAAAGCGATTTTTGGATCAACATTAATGATTGTTGCCACGATTCTCTTTATCGGAACGTTTATTACGACGGCGATTGCTTCAGGCGGCGGTGTGGATATTACGGAGATGATCTATTCCTCGATGTGGAACGCTTTCCCTGTGCACATCGTTGTCGCAAGCATCGTATTTGCATCTGGGCTCGGATTATTGGTGTATGAGGTCTTTCGTAACAAATCTTAGCTTCGTAGAGAGACGTTTTCTAGCGGTAAGCGACGACATACCAATAAATATTTACGCAAATGAAACAGACGGCAATCGTCAAAAAGATGACGGTTGTCATCGCCCACACACCTAGCACGGTGCTTGCGGATAACATGAAGAAGAACATAACCGCGTTGAAGAATATCCCGAAACCGGCAGCGATACTCATAACGTGTTTCATCGGCAATACACCGAGGCGATACGGGATGAGTAGCAGCGCATACAGAAAGGTAATCATGAGGATGGCTGACCACATGCCCCAGTCTCCGAATTGATTGGCGTTCGGCCCATAAGCCGCTAAAGGGGTTAACGTCGCGGCAACGGTAAGGGTAATAAAGAGAAATAATGATACAAGTGTTAGGTTTGTTGTTGATTGCATGCTGATCAGCTCCTTATGTTCATTATATTAAGATTTCTTTCTTTTTTCCATTCGTCCAGGGGCGGAGCTAAGTCATTGAAAAAATCAGTCTAGAGGCGTATACTTACTCGGATATATCCTTGATAACATACAAGGTTCGCCCTCGGTGTGGCTTTTCAATAGAAAGAAGGAGTAGTATGGGGAAAATCATCAATGACTATCGCACGTTTGGTGTGCGTTACTTTATGAAACGTATAAGTTTGTTCATTATTGGCTTAATGGTCATGGCCTTTGGTGGCAACCTAATGATTCAATCAACGATGGGAACAGCGACGTGGGATGTGTTGCATATAGGTCTTGCCAATTTGACCCCTTTATCGATCGGTGCTTGGGTACAGATTGTCGGACTATTTATGATTGCCATTGCTTGTTGGTTGGAGAGGGAGTGGCCGCAAATCGGTAGTCTTTTAAACATCATCCTTGTCGGTATGTTTTTAGATTTATGGCTGTTACTCCCATTGCAAGAATTATTCAATGCAACGTGGCAATCGGTGATTATGTTATTTCTAGGCATTGTTGTTATTGGTTTAGGCTCCGGCATGTATGTCTCATCTCGCCTCGGTGCGGGTCCACGTGACGGGGTTACATTAGCGGTTGCTTCAAGGACCGGTTGGTCCGTTCGACGCGTTCGGACAAAACTTGAGATGCTTGCGCTCCTCATTGGCTGGCTCATTGGTGGTCCGGTTGCATTCGGTACATTTCTGTCTGTCTTTTTAATCGGCCCGGTCATGCAGGCATCGCTAGAGTTTTGGCGTTCTAGAGTACAAGTTTGGGAAAATGATGCAGTTGCTCGCCAACATCCACATACATTTACTGCGTAAAACTACAGCGAACGACGGTGTAGTTTTTTGTCTAATTTGTAAGCGATTTCATTACTATCCTTTCGGGAAAAAGGATGCTACACTTATGGGTAGTGTAATTGAATTCTAACTTTTCGAAACTTTGGGAGTGAATTGGGATGGCACAGAAAGCGGCGAAAGACCAACAGAAAGAACTTTTGAAAAAAGACCAAAAGCATTTTCTTCATCCAACCTCGAATCCGAAACAACAAGCAAAATCAGGTGCTTCAATTGTACTTAAACGAGGCAAAGGTATTTATGTGGAAGATATTGAAGGGAAACGTTACATGGATGGCCTCTCTAGCCTTTGGAACGTTCATATTGGCCATGGAAATGAAGAGCTTGCAAATGTTTCTTACGAGCAAATGTCTACGCTTGCCTATGCGAGCTCCTTCAAAGGATATTCAAATCCGGCTGCAATCGAATTGTCAGAGGAGCTTGCTAATATCGCCCCAGATAAATTAAACAGTGTATTTTACACTTCTGGAGGTTCAGAATCGAACGATACCGCGTTTAAACTGTCGCGTTTTTATTGGGAACAAGTAGGCAAACCCGAAAAGAAGAAGATTATTTCGCTAGAGCGCTCATATCACGGGGTAACGGTAGGGGCACAGTCGGCGACACATTTACCAGCATTCCATTCGTTTTCGGGATCATACATGAACGGGATGTTTCATGCGCTACCTCACCTCACTGATTGTGAGCGGGGAAACACTTCTGCTGACCATTATGAACAAAGCATTCGTGGCATTGTTGAAAGGGAAGGCGCAGACACTGTAGCTGCTGTCATTTTGGAACCGATCCAAGGGGCGGGTGGCATTTATGTTCCCCCTGCAGGATATCTTGAGGCGGTCCGGAAGTTGTGCGATGAGTTCGATATTCATTTGATTGCTGATGAAGTGATTTGTGGCTTTGGTAGAACAGGCAAAATGTTTGCGGTTGAACATTGGGACGTGACTCCTGATTTTCTAAGTGTTGCAAAAGGGATTACGAGTGGGTATGCACAGCTTGGTGGTGTCTTGATCCACGATACGATCCAAAAAGAAATCGCGAATTTTGACGGGGTACTCGCTCACGGTTTCACGTATAGTGGTCATCCTACTGCTTGTGCGGTCGGATTAAAAAATATCGAAATCATTGAACGTGAAGGCCTCGTCGAGCGGGCGGATGAGATGGGCAAAGTGTTAGCGGATCGACTTGAGCAAATCGTCACCGCTCATTCGACTGTAGGTTTAACCCGAGGAATGGGATTGCTCCGCTCTATTGAACTATTCAAAGACTCAAAGTCATTCGAGCGTTTTGATCCGAATGAAAATGCTGCAGAACGTGTGTATCAAGCATGTTTTGATCGGGGATTGCTTCTACGTACATCAGGCGGAAATGGCGTGAATATCATTCCGATGGCGCCGCCTTTAATTATTACGGAACCAGAAATCGATGAACTTATCGATCGCCTAGACGCTGGACTTACCGCTTTTGAAAGCAGCCTTTAACAATATGAAAAACAAGGCCCATTCGTTCTTCGCGAATGGGTCTTGTTTTTGACTTCACGTAGCGTTGAGAGGAGATCGCTAATGCAATTCTTTGGTCGGGGCAGTAAGAGATTCCCCATGTACGGGCAACGGGCACGTGCGAGAACGCCTCATCGTTGAATGACTGTTAAGAAGTCGATCGGCTTTTAGAATCCCTTCAGCGGTCCACTCTGCCATTTGCATGACAAAATGCAAACGTGTATTTTGTAGAATAACAAATTCCATCATCCCCCCCACATTGACCGTCCCTGTTATGTGCATGTCTCCTGCAGTAGGCAACACCTTTTTGACAGCACTTCCCGGGCGAACGGGCCCCGAAGCAAAGGTCACCCGGCCAACACTATCTGACCTGCCCATGCTTGCGTCAATGGCAATGACGAGGGCGCCGTGATGGAGCAGTTTGATTTCCTTTAGTGTCTCCTCAAGGTTTAGCGCATGGACGGGGTTTTGCAATGTTCCATAGACCGTCATCCGCTTGGAACTATTTTCATGAATGATCGTGCCGACTAACGGTCCGAATGCGTCACCGGTGGAACGGTCTGTACCGATGCAGATAAAGACAATGTGGTTCTTTTGCGGAGAGCGTTGCAACTGTTCGTAAACGTGTTCAGCCAGTTGATCGCTTCGGTCTTGCTGCTCAATATAATAGTGATGATGAAATGATTTTTCTTTGAAAAAAGAGAGCTTGATGGACATACCTTCCCCTCCTTCAACATACTAGTCCCAGTATAGGAGTTTTTTTAGAAGTCTATACTTGTGCTTCTGTAAGGGAGAGAAGGCAATGGTCGGTAGAGGGTTAAAATGGATGCTTTTACTTACAGGAACAATGATTGGCGCCGGTTATGCGTCTGGTCGAGAGATTTGGCAGTTTTTCGGTGCAGATAGCGGTGTTGCGATTATTTTGTTCAGCATGCTTTTTATGATTTGTTCTTATACGGTTCTTAAATTAAGCATCTCACTGCGGGCAGAAAATTACGTAGTCGTGCTGGAAACACTTCTCGGTAAACGACTTTCAAAAGCGTACGACAAGTTAATTATTTTATATTTATTTTTAACGACGGGAATTATGATCTCTGGCGGGGGCGCAACATTGGAAACGTTTGAACTTCCATATTGGTTCGGCATTGCGCTTATGTGTATTTTGTTAACGGTGTTATTCATCTGGGACTTGGACGGGCTTACATCGGTAAACAACTTTTTGACACCGGCATTGATTGCTGTATTGATCGTCATCTTAATTTTCTTTCAAATGTCAAGTGAGGGCGGGTTTGTGCTAGAGTGGGGCTCCCAATCGAACTGGCCGTCTGCAATTACGTTTACCGCATTAAATTTATTGCCAATCGTTGCGGTGTTGTCGGCCATTGGCACAAAAATTGAGCATCCAGGAGAAGTGTGGATTGCGACAATTGGCAGCGGACTGATTCTCGGTGGAGTGAGTTACTTATACAACCAATCCCTCTTAAAAGTGGCTGATGATATCATTCTTTACGAAATTCCTTTGTTCTCCATTTTAAGTAATTACCCGTATTTACTCGTCATTGCGATGACAATCCTTTTATGGACGGCGATCTTTACGACAGCTGCCGCAAACATCCTCGGTCTCATCAGTCGGTTTCGTCACGTGCTCAGCAGTCCAGGATGGCTGTTAACGATTGTTATTTTACTACCGCTACTCCCGATGACGACGTTTGGCTTTTCTACGCTCGTTGCCTTTTTGTATCCACTATATGGGATGTTAAATCTTTACTTGCTCGGTTCGGTGTTACTCTACCCGTTTTTAAATGATCGATACCATCGGCTTCGGTAGGATATACCAGACAAATATGGTATACTGATGAGTGCTTCCGTTTACTCGGAAGCTTTTCTATGTTTACACTAGTTTTCTAATAGATAAGGAGGGTGAACGACTTGTCGGATCAAGGTTTTGGGTTACACGATGTCGTGGAAATGAAAAAGCCTCATCCGTGTGGGACGAATCGTTGGAAGATTATCCGCATGGGCATGGACGTAAGGATTAAGTGTCTCGGGTGTGATCATAGCGTCATGATTCCGCGCAAAACATTCACCCGTAAAATGAAGCGCATTCTAGAAGTTGCACCACGTGATTAAGACTGAGAGGAAGTGGCAGTACGATGGCTTTAACTACAGGCATCGTCGGCTTGCCGAATGTCGGCAAGTCGACGCTCTTTAATGCAATTACACAAGCGGGGGCAGAAGCGGCAAACTACCCGTTTGCAACGATCGACCCTAACGTCGGGATTGTTGAAGTGCCGGACGAGCGCTTGCACGTCTTAACTGAACTTGTGAACCCGAAGAAAACGGTACCGACGACATTTGAATTTACTGATATTGCAGGTATTGTTGAAGGGGCGAGCAAAGGAGAAGGACTTGGGAACAAGTTTCTTTCTCATATTCGTGAAGTAGACGCTATTACCCACGTCGTCCGCTGTTTTGATGATGATGACATTACGCACGTATCAGGCAGTGTTGACCCGCTCCGTGACATGGAAATCATTAACTTAGAACTCGTTCTAGCTGACCTTGAAACCGTGAGCAAAAGGCTAGAAAAGGTAAATAAGCTCGCAAAAACAAAAGATAAAGTGGCACTTCAAGAACAAGCCGTACTCCAAAAGATTGTAAGTGCATTAGAAGACGAAAAGCCAGCGCGTTCAGTTGATTTAGATGATGATGAGCGCAAAATGGCAAAAGGCTTTCAACTTTTAACATTGAAACCTGTTTTGTATGTCGCAAATGTGAGTGAAGAAGATTTGCTTGCGGGATCTGACAATCACTACGTCGCGAAGGTGAAGGAACGAGCCGCTGAAGAGAATTCAGAAGTCATTTCAATTTGCGCGAGCATTGAAGCAGAAGTGGCAGAGCTTGAAGGGGAAGACCGACAAAGCTTCCTCGAAGACCTCGGCATTGAAGAAGCGGGGCTGGATCGTTTAATTCGAGCGGCTTATGCACTGCTTGGACTTGCCACATATTTCACAGCCGGCGAGCAAGAAGTTCGTGCTTGGACCATTCGCCAAGGTACGAAAGCGCCACAAGCAGCAGGTGTCATTCATACTGATTTTGAGCGTGGCTTTATTCGAGCGGAAGTCGTCGCATATGAAGACTTAAAAGCATTAGGCACGATGACGAAAGCAAAAGACGCTGGAAAAGTACGACTCGAAGGAAAAGAATACGTCGTCGTCGATGGCGATGTCGTTCATTTCCGCTTTAACGTGTAAATAGGCTCACCAAAAACCATCGTCACGATGGTTTTTGGTTTATTTAATTGGAGGTTATGATGGAAACGCTTATGGAAGTAGCAAAAGCCATTGCCGATACGTACGATACGCACCTTCCTTATGCTGAGCTTCTGCTCGTTGGTGGATCGGTGGCTAGAGGTAGAGCAGACGAAGATTCGGATCTTGAACTCAATGTGCTCTGGAAAAAACCACCTTCAGACGATGACCGGTTAAAGCCGATCGGTGTGCATAAGGGGACGTTACTAGAGTTCTATCCATTTGAAGAAAATGAATGGTCAGAAAGTTATGAAATAAACGGACTGAAGATTGAGATGAGTCATTATTTAACAGAATACGCGATGCAAACGATTGAGGACGTGCTCGTCCAGTATGATCCTGCCATCGATAAACAATGGCTTATTTCCAGTATTCAAGATGGTATTGCACTTGGAAATGAGGAATGGTTTCATCATTTGCAACAGCGTGTGATGTGCTACCCGGAAGGGTTGAAAAACGTGATGATCGCCCGTTTTAGCAAGCTTTCAAATACGTGGAACCATCGCGATGCGCTCTTTCAACGAGGGGATTGGTTTGTGTTACGGCAAGTAATGGGGGATGTTCAGCGCCAAATGTTGGCGCTTGTGTATGCTGTGAACGGCCGTTATGTTGAGCATCCGTATTTCAAGTGGAATTCACTGATCATAAAGGAAATGACAAGAAAGCCAGACGGTTTTGAAGAGCGACTGGCCTCGTTGTACACCCTTCCGTTACAAGAGGCCGTCCGTGAGCTTGAATGTTTGTGGTCAGAAGTGGAACAGTTGACTCGCGGGGGCGCTTATGAATGACAAAATAATTGAACATTCTGCCCGATTGTTTGGTGCGAGTCCTGATCATTGGCGATGTATCGGAGGGTTTCACAACAATGTGTTTTTAAGTCGTCAAAATGATATCGTGTTAAAATTTTTCAAAAAAGACAGTGAAGATGTGGACGCTTTACGTAGGCAGGCGCATGTCATGGAGATTGTGCGTGAAGAGGGTGTGCGTACGCCAAAACCGATTCGTTCAATGAATGGCATGACGGTTGAAACGGTGGAGCACTTGTACGTAATGGCTACAGAGTTTGTATTGGGAGAGCCTCTCGAAGGGTTTGAACAGAAACCGCTACAAATTCAACAGTTTGGGCGAGTGCTCGGGAGGTTACATGAAATCGCAAAGAGGCATACAAAAGTGTTTCAGTCATATCCGCTAGCATGGGATCATGATATTTCGCACCGACAGTTTACGATCGGTATTGATCAAGAGATCCAACAAAAATGGCAAAGTTATATGGAAAAGTTGCAGAACCTTCCTAAAGATGCGACTGTGTATGGACTTGTCCATCATGACTTGCATCATGAGAACTTGCTCATCTGTGACGGCGGAATGACAGTTCTTGATTTTGGCGATCTTCGCCTAAGTTGGTTCGCTTATGATGTGGCGATTCCCATTTACCACGCCACCGAGCACGGCCAGTTTCGTGGAGGCATTGATGCCTCCACGTACCGACAGTTTTTCAAGCCCCATTTTATAAAAGGGTACCGTATGGAAACACACATGAGTGAAGATGTGGAGCAGTGGATTGATTTTTTCTTATCGTATCGGCGCATCTACTCTTATTTGTATTTCTACGATGTGCTCACGCCCGAACAGTTAAAACCATCGACGAAACAAGCTTTGGCGAAAATGAAAGAGAACATTCTAAATCAAGAATAATGGAGACGTGCTTTTGCAGAAGAATCGTCAGCGAGGGAGCGCTCAGCAGTTGCTTTGACGAGACCGCGGGGCTTGCCCATGCGCGAATACACGGATTCGTAAGCGCCTGCCCGCACGTCATACGTCTCATGAAACACTCCGACGGCTTCGCTTTTGGCGGCTTTCTTGTAGAAGTCAATCCAAGCACTTTTATGGGTGTGCCCGTGCGCATAATCAAGTAGCTGATCTGTGCTTTCCCAATATTGTGTCAACACAATGGTGCGCCCGCTGACAGCTGTGTCGTGAGATAAGAAGCCAAGGGAACGGTCAGTATACAGTTCTTTCATCATCGGTGGCATCGCCATGAATACGGGCCACCAGCTTTTTATATTCCACCATTTATTTACCCTCATCCCGATAATAAATACGACGATGTCCCCGTCATGATCTGCCGTTACTCGCTTTTGCATTTGATTTCCCCCTTTGTTTTTTGACACCAGAGTAGTTCAGCTTGTGCGATTTCTTTGCCGTAATTTAAGGTGTACATCCAAAATTCTGATTCGTCGTTGTTGCAAATATTCGCTTCAATTTGTTCATAAACGTCAAGTTTTGCTTGTAGAAGCTCCGCTTGTTCCTCTAGATGAGCGACTGCCTGATGCCTCGTCATTTCGGTTCCGAAGAACAACTTTACGAGCAATTCGTTTTTCACGACACTTGTATCATGGATCGGCGTCTCGAGCCACCGATGAAGCATGCGCCTGCCTGTAAGTGTGATCGTGTATTGCTTCTTTTCCGGGGCGCCTTCAGTTCTCACAACCGATTGTGTCGCATACCCCTCCTCGACGAGTACTTTTAATGCAGGATAAATTTGCCCATAACTCATTTTCCAAAAATGTTGAAAGCTCGCATCCATCAAATTTTTGATCTCGTAACCGGTTTGACAGCCGGTCGTCAAAATGCCAAGAATGATCCATTTCGTTTCCGTTTTCACTAGCAACCTCCATATATCTTTGTGATATGTATCTTAAAGATATATGGAGGTTTCGAAAAAGTCAAATATTTTTCGGTGGAGACTAAGAAATCATTTTTATAGAGTGGCGTAGGTGGGGAAAGCGGCTATGAGATTTTTGAAGGAGGAAATGATTAATTATATAGGGGCAATCGGATAAGTACTGGCTATGGGAAGATTTCTAGTTTCAAAGGTAAGATTTTCAACGATATACCTCGTAAGACGATGAAAATCCCACCATATCAGATTCAATGGGGGAGATTTCCGTGCTATAGGCCGCCTTGGGTCTTGTTTTGCCCATCTTCCTCAGTGTCATTGCCTTTCGTTTAAAAGAACAGCAACCAACGATCGATTCTTCTAAAACAGCCACGTACTCAACTTGCTCACGCAATCGATTGCGTTTCCAGCATTAAATGGCGGAAATATGAAGGATCTCAGTAATAGATTGCATCGTTTATGTGAGCGTAACGAATAATTTTTTATCGTTGCAGGAAAATGTCTCACATTGGCGAACTAAATTAGGTATAAAGGTATAAAGGAGGGGATTTATGATTGATATTGTGAAAGAACTGCGTAAGCCTGAACAAGTTTGGATTTTAGAAGCATTAACTCGCAGGGTGCCGCCAGGTGACGCCCGCACTGTTCGGGAGGTAGAAGGAAAACTTCGGCGCGCGCAGGCAGGTTTTGCCGGAGAAAAGCAGCTGTTTTTTTACCTGCAAAGTTTGGCAGGTAGTGCTGAGACTCATTTGTTGCTCCATAACGTACGCCTCGTAGACGAATCTGCATATCAAATGGATGTCGTCGTGCTCACCACTCGCTATGTGCTCATCCTCGAAGTCAAACACATTCATGGACTCGTTCACTTTGGCGACCATGACCAATTCACGCGCGAAGACACAAATGTTGAGATTTTCTCGAACCCCCTTGAGCAGTGTCTACGTCAAGAACGCCTCTTAAAACCTTTCTTGAATTCCACAACTTACCCGCTCATTTCCCAGTATTCAGCCGCGTCGTTTTCACATCAAACAAGACAATTTTAAGTGTATCTGAGGTGTGCAAAACAACTATTCGCGAACGCGTTTGGCGCGGCGACGCCGTTGTGTCCAAAATGAAAGAGTTGAATTTTCACGACAGTCATGACCAGATCTCAGTAAAAGAAATGTACCGGCTTGCCCATGTGATGATGCAGCACCATACACCGGCATGGTTGTCACCGCTAAAGTCTTTTGGGCTTACTTTCGAAGATCTTCAAAAAGGAATGTATTGTTTGCACTGTTTCGGTTACACACTTCAAAAAGAAAAATGGCATACGTATTGGATTTGTTCAGAATGCGGTAATCTTGAGCGCGAACCCTACTTGAGGGGATTGCATGATTATGGAATGCTGCATAAACGGATAATTACGAATCATGAAGCGCGAGAATTTTTAGAGGTGGCGGATCGATTTTATGTAAGAGAGTTATTATTAAGTGCTTCTGTTAACCGAATAGGCAAGTCTAAGCATATGAGATACAAATTAAGGATGCCACAAACGTGAGAATTCCCTCATAAACGTGTCTATGTGGGGTTTATAGGTTGAATTCGTCACTTATAAATTAAAAATCCCAACATAAAGCTAGTAAATTCCATCATAGCCAGTTGTGTGTTGGGATTTTTAACCAAAACAATCGTCCATCTAGTAAAAATCCCCACTTAGCCCCCGCCCTCCACAACGATCAACCCCAACCACCCCCTCGAAATAAAAAACATCCCTGATTCGTCAACCCCGACACAACCCCGTAACGCCAGTCTAATTCCCTCTTGTGTATTCCACCTTTTCCTGCTAAAATAGGATATTGCGAGTTAAGAAATGGGATTGTCCCTTTTTTATAGCTCCTTGCTCTTACACATGTAAGGGCCGTTTAGACCAAAGGGAGGTGACTAGAATGCGTAACTACGAGATTCTTTACATTCTTAGCCCACAATTGGATGAAGAGGCTGTGAAAGCGGCGAACGAGCGTTTTCAAAAAGTCCTTACTGACAATGGTGCTGAAATCACATCTGTTGATGATAAAGGAAGACGTCGTCTTGCTTATGAAATCAACGATTTCACTGAAGGCTATTATGTGATCTTGAAAGTACAAGCTGAAACTGTAGCGGTTAATGAATTTGACCGTCGTGTGAAGCTTACTGATGATGTAATCCGTACACTTGTCGTTCGAGATGACGACTAATTGAATAGAACAAAATAAAAGGGAGGGTTATGCATGATTAATCGCGTTGTACTTGTCGGCAGACTCACGCACGACCCGGAACTTCGTTATACGCCGAACGGTGTAGCGGTTGCGAATTTCAGCATTGCTGTTAACCGACCGTTTACGAACCAACAAGGCGAGCGTGAGGCTGATTTTTTTAGTTGCGTCGTTTGGAGAAAACAGGCTGAAAATGTTGCGAACTACTTGAAAAAAGGCAGCTTAGCAGGCATTGACGGACGTCTTCAAAGTCGTAGCTTTGAAAATCAAGAAGGCAAGCGCGTGAAAGTTGTGGAAGTGCAAGCTGAGAGCGTACAGTTTCTGGAGCCACGTGGCTCACAAAACTCTGGAGGCGGCGGTCGTTATGATCAAGGCGGCGGCTACCAAGGTGGAAACCAGTACAATCAAGGTGGCTACAACCAAGAACCGCAACGACAATCATCTAACCTAAATGACGATCCGTTTTCCAATGACGGAAAACCGATTGATATCTCTGATGACGATTTACCATTCTAATATGAAAGGAGCGAGACCACATGGCACGTCGTAGAGGCAAGCGTAGAAAGGTATGTTATTTCACGGTAAATAAGATCAAGCGCATCGATTACAAAGATGTGGATCTGCTTCGTAAGTTTGTATCTGAGCGTGGGAAGATTCTTCCACGCCGTGTAACAGGTACTTCTGCGAAATACCAACGTAAATTGACAATCGCAATTAAGCGTTCCCGTCAAGCAGCACTTCTTCCTTACGCGAAAGAAGTATAAGCAGATGACTAGAAGGGCCATCACCTCCAATCGTATGGAGAGGGTGGCTCTTTTTCGTTGGAAGGTGCACGCCTTTCATTTTATGGGTGAATGGGCTACAATAGATCAGTGAAAGCTATCGAATAGAAAAGACTTCGTTAGGCAGATGGGTGGTTACGAAAAGAAATGAATCAGTCACGCAGATTAACTGAAGGCGCAGTGATGGTTGCTGTGTTTGCAGTTCTTATCGCGCTATTATACATACCGCTTATTGCCCTCTTTACCATATGGTTTTTGCCATTACCTGTTATGATTTATACGGTTCGACACGGTGCAAAACCGGGTGCGATTGTGCTCGTTGTTGCAGCGCTCGTCAGTTTCCTGATCGGTTCGGTGTTGGCACTTCCAGCCATCCTTATTTTTGGTATCGGTGGGTATGTGACCGGATTGAGTTATGCACGAGGCAAAGGACCATTTCAAACGCTGTTTGCAGGTAGTGTAAGTTATGTACTATCAATCATCGTATTTTTTGTTTTCTCGAACCTCGTTCTTCAAGTGCATCCATTTGAAGCGATGGTCGACATTATGATTGAATCGACGAATTCGGCGGAGCAGTTGATTACGGCTGTTGGCGCTGATGTGAATGAAGAAGCGCTCACGCTATATCGTGAAATGGCACAAATGATTCCACAATACTCAGCGCTCATTATGATCTTTACGGGGGTTGTGTTTGCATTTTTAACTCAAGTTGTCGCTCATCCGATTTTACGCCGTTTTGTTAAAGGGAATTTTGGATTTCCACCGCTTCGTACGTGGTCATTGCCGACATTTTTCATTTGGGTATATTTGATCGGGATTGTATTTAGCTTGATTAGCTATAGTGATCCAGGATCGGGGCTATACATCTTTATGGCAAATGTATCTCCTATCCTTGAAGTTGCCATGATTATTCAAGGTGCGGCCGTCATGTTTTATTTTGCTCATGTGAAAAATATTTCTAGAGCGTTTCCGATTCTCATTTTAGTGTCGATTCTATTGGTACCATTTGTTGGTTTCCTTGTCAGAATGCTAGGGATTATCGATCTCGGTTTTGATTTGCGGAGTCGCATTAAGTCTGATAAGAAGTAGGGGTTGATCAGTTTGCCCAAAGTCACACATTATAAATGGTACTTGTATCCGACCATCCTTTTATTTGTGGCACTGACGGTCAGTGTTACCGCTTTGTTATTTTACCAATGGATTCTAGCTGTTATTGGATATGTCGTCATTGTTCTTCTTGGGGTCTTGTACTATTATATCCAATCCAATTATCAAAAAGAGCTCGGACAGTACATCTCCACGTTGACTCACCGTGTCAATCGAGCCGGTGAAGAGGCAGTGACGAACCTACCAGTAGGAATTATTCTTTATGATCAAAACTACAACATTCAATGGGTGAATCCGTATATCCACGACTTGCTGCCAGAAGAGTACCTCGGACATCCGTTGTCTATTATTTCGTCAGAGTTGCCCATTCTTTTAGAAGATAAAAGTCAGGAACATCGACTAAAACTAGGGGATCTTGAGCATTACGTATACGAGCGACCGAATGAACGGCTTCTCTATTTCTTTGATATGACCGAGACGGTTGAAACGAAAGAGCGTTACAACGAAGAGAAAACGGTTATTGGCATTATATTTCTCGATAATTATGATGAAGTCACGCAAAGCCTTGAAGATCAAGTGACGAGCTCTCTACGAAACAAAGTTGTAGGCTTATTGAATCAATGGGCGAATGAACATGATATTTTGCTCCGAAGTACGGATGATGACCGGTTTGTCGCTGTTTTTAATCAGCGTGCATTATCAGAGATTGAAACAAATCAATTTCAAATCATTGATCAAATTCGCGAAGAAACGTCTAAAGATCAAGTGTCTCTCACACTAAGCATCGGTATTGGAACAGGAGAGCGGACGATGCGTGAACTCGGCTCTCTCGCCCAATCGTCGCTTGACCTAGCGTTAGGCCGTGGTGGCGATCAAGTGGCGATCAAGGAAAAGAGTGGTCAAGTTCGTTTCTACGGAGGCAAATCAAATGCCGTTGAAAAACGAACGCGTGTGCGTGCACGTGTAATTTCTCATGCGTTACGTGATTTTGTTCGGGAAAGTAATCAAGTGATTGTCATGGGCCATAAAACGCCAGATATGGATGCGATTGGTGCGAGTATTGGTGTATTGAAAGTTGCTGAAGTGAATGATAAAGACGCTTATATCGTCGTTGACAATGAAAATGTAAGCCCTGATGTGCAAAAGCTCATGGATGAAGTGGAAAATCACGAATATTTATGGTCGCGATTCATCTCTCCAGCTGAAGCGTTAGAACAACTTACAAAGCAAACATTGCTCGTTGTCGTGGATACGCACAAACCGTCGCTCGTTATTGAGCCGAAGTTGTTGGAACGAGTGCACCGAGTCGTTGTGCTGGATCATCACCGTCGAGGTGAGGAATTTATTGAAAATCCTGCTCTTGTATACATGGAGCCCTATGCTTCATCAGCTTCAGAACTTGTTACGGAGCTTCTTGAATACCAGCCGAACAAAGTGAAGATGGACGCCCTTGAAGCAACTGCTATGCTAGCCGGAATGATGGTCGACACGAAGCATTTCAGTATTCGCACAGGTTCACGTACGTTTGAAGCGGCATCTTACCTAAAAGCGAACGGTGCCGACACAACAGCCGTTCAATTGCTCTTAAAAGAGGACTTAGAGAACTATAATGAAAGGTCTAAGCTCATTTCCCGTTCCGTGATTTATGGAAATGGCATGGCGATTGCGCGTGGTGAGGAGAATCAGAGCTATCATCAAGTGCTCATTGCCCAAGCGGCCGACACACTTCTCACAATGAATGATGTGAGGGCATCGTTTGTCATCTCTTATCGTTCGGATGGGCGGTTAAGCGTAAGTGCCCGGTCATTAGGAGATGTGAACGTACAGGTTATTATGGAGAAGCTGGGCGGTGGAGGTCATCTTACAAATGCCGCGACACAAATGGACGACACCACACTTCTTGAAGCTGAAAGCATGCTTAAAGAAGCCATTGATCAATATTTAGGAGGGACATCAAAGTGAAAGTCATTCTTAATCAAGACGTAAAAGGACAAGGGAAGAAAGGCGAGGTTAAAGACGTATCCGAAGGGTATGCTCGTAACTTCCTCTTAAAGAATAATTTGGCTGTAGAAGCCTCTTCAGGCAACCTTAAAGATCTTAAAGCAAAGAAACAAAGCGATGACAAAAAGGTTGAGGAAGAACGGCAAGCTGCTGAGGAAATGAAGCAGAAAATGGAAGCGACAGACATTGAGATGACCGCAAAAGCTGGTGAAGGTGGACGGCTATTTGGAGCGGTTTCGACGAAGCAAATCAATGAAGCCTTGAAAAATAAAGGTTTTAAAGTCGACAAAAGAAAAATTGAGCTCAATGATCCGATTCGCACGCTCGGTGTCACGAAAGTGCCGATTAAGATTCACCCGGAAGTCATTGCTACAGTTAATATCCACGTCAAAGAACAAAAGTGAAGTGAGAAATCGAGGAAGGAGGGGTTACAGTGTCCGAACAATGGCAGGAAGACCGATTGCCACCACAAAATATTGAAGCTGAGCAAGCGGTTCTCGGCGCAATATTTCTGGAAGAAGAGTCACTCGTAGCCGCCTCAGAACGGTTGCGCCCGGAAGATTTTTACCGGGCGTCACATCAGCGAATTTTTGAAGCTATGGTTGAGTTGTCTGATAAAGGGGAGCCTGTTGACCTCGTTACGGTAACATCAGAGCTTCAAGATCGTCATTGGCTTGAAGAAGCAGGTGGCGTCTCTTATTTGACCGACCTTGCCAATGCGGTCCCGACAGCTTCCAACGTGTCTCATTATTCGCGGGTTGTTGAAGAAAAGTCGTTACTTCGCCGCCTCATTCGTACAGCGACTTCTATTGCATCGGATGGTTATGAATCCGACCACGAAGTTGATGATGTGTTAAGTGATGCGGAGCGCATGATTTTGGAAGTCTCCAACCGAAGAACGTCAGGGGCGTTTGTGTCCATTAAAGATGTGCTGATGGAGACGTATGACAACATTGAAATGTTACAAGGACGTGGGGACGCCCTCACCGGGGTCTCCAGCGGTTTTCAAGATTTGGACCGGATGACAGCAGGCTTTCAAAGAAGTGACCTCATTATCGTTGCCGCAAGACCTTCAATGGGGAAAACGGCATTTGCTTTGAACATTGCCCAAAACATTGCAACGAAAAGCGATGAAAATGTTGCGATCTTTAGTTTGGAGATGGGGGCATCCCAGCTCGTACAACGGATGCTCTGCGCCGAAGGGAACATTGACGGAACTCGTCTGCGTACCGGTCAGCTCATCGAAGAAGATTGGGAGAAGTTGGCGATGGCGATGGGCTCCCTTTCTCGAGCAGGCATTTATATCGATGATTCCCCAGGGATTACCGTCGCTGATATTCGCGCAAAATGCCGCCGACTCAAACAAGAGCGCGGACTCGGGATGATCTTAATCGATTATTTACAGCTCATCCAAGGCCGTGGCACAGAAAGCCGCCAACAAGAAGTTTCTGAGATCTCAAGGAACTTAAAAGCAATCGCGAGAGAACTAGACGTACCTGTTATCGCGCTATCTCAGCTATCCAGAGGTGTGGAATCAAGACAGGATAAACGACCGATGATGAGTGACTTGAGAGAATCAGGAAGTATTGAGCAAGATGCTGATATCGTTTCTTTTTTATTTCGAGAAGACTATTACGATCACGACGCCGAAAATCAGAATATGATCGAAATCATTATCGCGAAACAACGTAACGGTCCGGTAGGCAGTGTGGAGCTTGCGTTTATTAAAGAATACAATAAATTCGTCAACCTTGACCGAAGGCACGACGAAAATATGGCGCCCCCTGGGGCTTAGCGAAGAGTTCAGCTCTTCGTTTTTTTTATATTGATGACGGGTCTGGAGTTCTGTAATACGAATGAATATAGATATTTATAAATTAATGTTCGGATTTACTTTGACCTATTCGGGTTATTTTGCTAAAATGAACTTCGGTAAACGTATAAATAATGAACAATTATCCTACTGGAAGAGGTGAGTCTTTTGTCATCCATCGTTATCGTAGGCACGCAATGGGGAGACGAAGGCAAGGGGAAGATTACAGACTATTTATCGGAGAATGCGGAAGTCGTTGCCCGATATCAAGGGGGAAACAACGCCGGTCATACGATTAAGTTTGGCGGAGAGACTTATAAATTGCACTTGGTACCTTCCGGGATTTTTTATAAAAATAAAACGTGTGTGATTGGAAACGGCATGGTTATTGATCCTAAAGCGCTCGTGGAAGAGTTGAAAGGCCTTGAAGACCGGGGTGTGGATACGAGCAACCTTCGAATTAGCAACCGCGCGCATGTGATCCTTCCGTATCATATTAAGCAAGACATTGTGGAAGAAGAAAGCAAAGGTGCGAGCAAGATTGGTACGACGAAGAAAGGCATTGGTCCCGCGTACATGGATAAAGCCGCGCGCGTTGGGATTCGAATCGCTGATCTATTAGAAAAAGAAGAATTTGAGAAGAAGCTTTCTAGAAATCTCATCGAAAAAAACCGTCTACTTGAGAAGATTTATGAAACAGAAGGGTTTACGGTAGAAGAAATTCTAGATACGTATTATGCGTATGGTCAGCAGCTTGCAAAGTACGTTTGTGACACGTCTGTCGTGTTGAACGATCGCATTGATCAAGGAAAGCGTGTCTTGTTTGAAGGCGCGCAAGGAGTCATGCTCGATATTGATCAAGGCACATATCCGTTTGTGACGTCGTCGAATCCGATTGCTGGAGGGGTGACGATTGGTTCGGGTGTAGGGCCTTCAAAGATCCATAAAGTCGTTGGCGTTTCAAAAGCGTATACGACACGCGTAGGGGATGGTCCGTTCCCGACAGAATTGACGAATGAAATTGGGGATCGCATTCGCGACATCGGCAACGAATACGGGACGACAACCGGCCGCCCTCGCCGCGTTGGCTGGTTTGACTCAGTCGTTGTTCGCCATGCGAGACGCGTGAGTGGGATTACAGACTTGTCCTTGAACTGTCTTGATGTGTTGAGTGGTCTTGATACAGTTAAGATTTGCACAGCGTATGAGTACGAAGGGGAACGTCTTGAAGAATTCCCAGCTAGCTTGAACATTTTGGCAAAATGTAAGCCAATCTATGAAGAAATGCCCGGTTGGCACGAAGACATTACCGGTGCGAAGACGTTAGGTGACTTACCAGCAAACGCCCGTCACTATGCGGAGCGTGTGTCGCAACTGACAAACATTCCGCTCAGTGTATTTTCAGTCGGTCCTGACCGCACGCAAACGAACGAAGTTCGCGGTGTTTGGGGATTATAAGAATTTACATACATCTCATAGATGAGTCTATGGGGTGTATTTTTTTAGAGTTGTCTTGTGTCAGAATGTTCTGTTTGGTTTATACTAAAAGTAAGAGTGGTTGGTCTACTTTTTTGAAGTTTCTTAGTAGGGTGATAGAGGGTAAAGCGTTACAAACAACAAGAAAGCGAGGGCAACGGTATGAAATTTCTAATTAATGGTGAATGGACAGGTGACCAACTCGAACAAATCGAGGTCATCAATCCAGCAAATAATGAAGTTGTCGACACCGTTCCAAAAGGCGGGCAAAAAGAAGCGGAAGCAGTCGTGGATGCGGCAGCAAAAGCGTTACAACCGTGGAAGTCACTCACTGCAGAGGAGCGGTCAGCAAAGCTTGAGAAATGGCATGCGCTCATTGGAGACAATCACGAAGAATTGGCAAGAACGATGACGAAAGAACAAGGCAAGCCGCTAAAAGAATCTAGAGGTGAGATTACGTACGCCAATTCGTTTATTAAGTGGTATGCAGAAGAAGGCAAAAGAGTGTACGGGGAAACGATTCCCGCCTCTGCACCGAATAAACGAATTTTCGTGTCAAAACAGCCTGTTGGTGTTGTTGCCGTTATTACACCGTGGAATTTCCCAGCAGCGATGATTACGCGTAAGATTGCTCCAGCACTTGCCGTCGGCTGTACGGTGATTATTAAGCCTGCAACAGAAACGCCGCTGACGGCGTTGAAACTTGCGGCTTTAGCAGAAGAAGCAGGCATTCCTAAAGGTGTCGTCAATGTGATTACAGGAAAAGCGAGCGACATATCAAACGTATGGCAAAATGATGATCGCGTGCGCAAATTGACGTTTACCGGTTCTACAGAAGTCGGACGAACGTTAATGGAAGGTGCAGCAAAGAACATTAAAAAGATTTCACTTGAGCTTGGCGGTCACGCGCCGATTGTCGTGCTCGAAGATGCTGATGTTGATAACGCTGTAGAGCAGGCCATTGCTTCAAAGTTCCGTAATGCTGGACAAACGTGTGTGTGCGCAAACCGCATTTATGTCGCGGAAGCCATTGAAGAAGAATTTGTGGAAAAAATGAAAGCTGGCGTAGAGAAGTTGAAAGTCGGCTACGGATTGGACGACGGAGTTGATATCGGACCGATGATCAATGAAGAAGCGGTCGATAAAGTGATTGAGCATATTGAAGATGCGAAACAAAAAGGGGCAAAGGTCGTTACGGGTGGAACGAAGAAGGACGGGCTCTATTTGATGCCTACCGTGGTTTCAGGTGTGACCGAAGAGATGGCGTGTATGAATGAAGAAACATTTGGGCCTCTCGCACCGATTTCCACATTTAAGACCGATGAAGAAGCCATACAACGTGCGAATGATACGATCTATGGTCTCGCTGCTTACTTGTTCACAAGTGACATCGCTAAAGCCGTGCGACTGACCGAAGAGCTAGAGTACGGTATTGTTGGATTGAACGACGGTGGCCCTTCAACTGCGCAAGCGCCATTTGGTGGTTGGAAGCAAAGCGGTATTGGCCGAGAAGGCGGCCACCACGGGATTGAAGAGTATCTTGAAACAAAGTATATCTCTTTAAAGCTATAAGTAGTGCTTCTTTATAGAAAGGTAGTAGAGACTTCGACACGGATGCCGACAAGCTGCTTCGGCATCCGTTTTATCATGTCAGAGCGAAGTTGCGTTGCCTAAACCGGCCATCCTTGTTGTGTCCATCAAAAGAAGCGGATTTGTATCGAACGTTCATACAATCGTTTGAACCGCTATGAAGGCGTATAGGGGAGCCTGTGTGAGCCTCCCCCAACGCCTTACAATCCAACAGCGTCTGCTTGTCCGAGCGTTTTCTCGTAGTACACAAACGGTTCGCTCCGAGCTTCCGTGAGCAGTTCGCCGACTTTTGTATAGCCGAGCTTATGAAATAGTCGCATAGCTTTCGTGTTTAAGGAGTACGTATCGACTTTTATCGAAGTGTGCCCTCGCTCGAGCGCGACGTGTTCAGCATACGTAAATAGTGCAGCAGCCACCCCGCGATTTCTCGTATCTGGATTCACTGCGAGTCGGTGTAGCGTGATGGCATCTTTATGAAGATCGGTCCATGTGAGCTCATCGTACTCAGTGGCAAATGCTTGATTTATGACGATAAATCCTTCAATACGTTCTTCAACAAATACATACAGTTCTTGATTGGTAATATCAGTGGCAAAGTGTTTGAGTGTTGGGTATTGATCGTTCCACTGGTCACTACCCTCGTCGTTCATCTGTGTAACGGCTCGTTTGGCAATCGATACAATGCCAGAAAGGTCTTCCATTTGTGCTAAGCGAATCATCAGTTGTCCTCCTGTTCTGCACGTATCATTATAACGCGAGCAGTGTAGAAGAATTTTCTGAAAACATATTGACAACGTATTTTGCGATCGTATATAATACAGTCAAATAAAGTTGACGGAGTGAGAAAGGCATGATGAGTAAATGAAAGATGTGTTCATAATGACGAAGTACGCACAATTAAAAGCTGTGAGCGATCCGTTTCGAGGGAATCTACTCACGCACTTTGGCACCGAACCGATTACCGGACAACAGCTTGCAGAAAAATTGGATCTGTCTCGTTCAAAGATTCACTATCATCTGAACGAACTTGAGAAAAATGGCATTATCCATATTGTGAAACGGGAAGAGAAAAACGGAATTTTACAAAAGTTCTATCAGCCTGTCGCCCTATCCTTTCTTGTTGATGAACAATTGCTTAACTTTGTTGAAGGCTCGGGTGGTGAAAAGACCGGGTATAAAAGCGCATCATTTCGTGGGGATGATGAAGCCCGTCAGAAGTTTCTTACTCACGTATCAGACGCGATCGACGAAGGCCGAAAGCGATACGCCAAAGATGAAGGGGAAACGTTTACGATTAGCATGAGCTGGACACCGAAAAGCTAAACCGTCTATGTCTTTTCAGCCATAGACGTTCATTTTACCCGAACGGTCAATTTATTTTGACTGAATAAATTCAATCACTCAGGAGGTTTTTTTATATGAAACAAATTCTGAAAAATTTTAACTTTGTCATTTTGTTACTTGGTCGAAGTTTATCAAACGTCGGAAGCAGTTTGTACTCGGTCGCGGCGATGTGGCTCGTTTACGAACTTGGCGGATCAACCTTCTATACAGGATTGGCGCTTTTCTTGACGCAAATGCCTGCGATATTGCAAATTCTGCTCGGACCGATGATTGATCGATTTCACGTGAAACGCCTGCTCGTAGGCACACAAATGCTTCAAGTCGTATTACTGCTCATCGTTCCCGTGGCACATGCTTTTGGCATTCTTACGATCGCTGTTGTTCTAACGGTCATGCCTGTTGTTTCACTTTGCAATCAATTTTTGTATCCTACGCAGCTCTCATTATTGCCGAAAATTTTGAAAAAAGAGCAGTTAACGAAAGGGAATTCATTATTTGCGGTTGCTTATCAAGGTACAGATGCCCTCTTTAATGCGATTGCTGGCCTGTTGCTTACAGTTGTTGGAGCGATAGCGATTTTCTACATAAACAGTCTCACATTTCTGTTATCGGCCGCGTTACTTATGTTGCTTCGCATCCCTTTCACAAAAATAGTAGAGCAACATTCAGAAAAACCATCGGCACGATCGATGGTTACCGACTACATCGGCCAATTAAAAGAAGGCATCACCGTTTTAATGCACCCATTTTTCAGGAATTTACTCGGCGGCGTTGTTTTCGTCAATCTAGCAGGTGCGGGCATGTTTGCCGTTCTCCCTGCTTTCAGTGCCGCACATGGTGGACCAGAATATTACGGGTTATTTTTATCAGCTGCGGGAATTGGCGTCATTGTCGGAGCCGCACTCGTATCGGTGTTAAAGCTTGACCGCATTAAAGTAGGGCGGTTGTATGCCGGAGTGATTGCGATTAATGGCGTTTGCATGGTCGTGCTCACAATGATTCCAAACCCATGGGTATCGATTCTTCTCTTCGGCTTGGCTTGGTTGCCTGCTGGCATTATTAATGTCAGTTCACAAGTCATTATCCAATCCGCGATACCGAGTCATTTGCTTGGTCGCGTAATGGCTGCTGTCATGGGAATATCTGCGGGAATAGCTCCAGTCGGGGCATTGCTCGGTGGTTCTGTCGGAGCGATTCTCACAAGCGATGCAGTCATTCTATTTAGTGGAATCATCATGTTAATTGTAGCGGTTATTTGGACGTTTAATCGCACCATGAAAAAAATCCCTGCAGTGAAAGACTTAACTCCAGAAACATTTCAACTCGGATAGAAACCGATGCGGTGGGCATAATGATAATGTTCACCGCCCATTCAAATAAGAAGTGTCCGAAGGGGGAGTGAAACGCGAATTTATGGTAGAATAAAGAGGTTGTTTCTCGCACCTTCGAGGTCGATCATTGATTTCCTGCATAAACTTAAAAAAACCGTTGCAAAACAGAAATAGACATGCTAAGATAAATCTTGTCTTTCATTAAGAAACGAGAGCCATTAGCTCAGCTGGTAGAGCATCTGACTTTTAATCAGAGGGTCGGAGGTTCGAGTCCTCCATGGCTCACCATTTACATATTGCCAACTTCATCTTACAATAGAGTAAGCGTACTATGTACGTAACTCGAAGTAAGAACGAAGTGGTTGAAAAATCCGCCGCTTTATACTCGATTTTGAAAAGGAAGCAAGAAGGTCGAGGAAATGATTGAGCGAGTGAGTGAGCGTACACCGTACGTGACTCGAACGAACGAAAGAAATTGACGAAGAGATTCGCCGCTTATTCTTTAAAACAAATAGTATTTAAAAGAAGCAAGGAGTTCGCGGAAGCGACTGACTGAACGAGTGAGTGTACAACGTACACGACTCGAGTGAGGGAAGGAAGCTGACAAAGAAATCCGCCGCTTATTTTAAATAATAGGGGCCTGTGGTGTAGCGGTTAACATGCCTGCCTGTCACGCAGGAGATCGCGGGTTCGATTCCCGTCAGGCCCGCCATTTATAATTGGCTCGATAGCTCAGTCGGTAGAGCAGTAGACTGAAAATCTACGTGTCGGCGGTTCGATTCCGTCTCGAGCCACCATTTGATTGTCTGTCATTCGTATATTCAATCAAATCACTTACGACATTTATGAAACAGCGTTAAGCTAGACCCTGAATCTTATGATTCAGGGTTTTTTTATCGGGGATTTGGATGGCTGTGTTACAATAGAGACGGACAAATAAGTAGACAAGCGTTCATATAAATGGGGCTCCAATAAACAAATCTACGAGAATCGGGGAGATTGTGACATGAACGAAAAAATACTCGTGGTTGATGATGAAAAACCAATTGCAGATATACTAGAGTTTTCCTTAAAGAAAGAAGGATTTGAAGTAGAGGTTGCGTATGATGGCGATGAGGCTGTAAATAAAGTAGAGTCTTTCCAGCCAGATCTTATTCTCCTGGACATTATGTTGCCGAATCGCGATGGCATGGAAGTGTGTCGAGAAGTACGGAAGAACTATGACATGCCAATCATTATGCTGACAGCGAAGGACTCAGAAATAGATAAGGTGTTAGGTTTAGAGCTAGGCGCCGATGATTATGTAACGAAGCCATTTAGCACGAGGGAGCTGTTGGCCCGTGTGAAAGCGAACATTCGCCGATTGCAAGTTGCGCCTGCGCAAGATAAGCAAAAGAGCGGGGAAATGGAAATTGGCGGACTTACGATTGACCCAGAAGCGTATCTCGTTCGAAAGCGCGGTGAGCCAATCGAGCTTACGCACCGAGAGTTTGAACTCATTCATTACTTGGCTCGTCATATTGGACAAGTGATGACCCGCGAACATTTACTTCAGTCGGTGTGGGGATATGACTACTTTGGGGATGTACGTACCGTCGATGTGACCGTGCGGAGGTTACGTGAAAAGGTTGAAGACAACCCGAGCTACCCAATTTGGATTATTACACGCCGGGGTGTAGGTTATTATTTGCGTCATCCTGAACAGGAGTAATGCTGCATGGAGAAAATCCTTAACTTCTTTAAGTCTTTCCAATTTAAGTTAATTGCGATTTATGTGCTTTTGCTGCTCATTGCGACGCAAATTATCGGTGCGACGTTTATGACCTCTCTAGAAAGCCAAACGATCCAAAACTATAACGACTACCTCGACGATCGGGGTAGTCTGCTTGCGAATAACGCGGCGGAGATTATGATGGAAAATCGTTCCGATGATGATGAAGTCGACCCTCAAACCCAAGTGCGTCAAGAAATGAATGAACAAGTTGATCTATTGTTTGGGGATCCGAATGAGCATGTAGAAGTGGTGGATAGCAATGCGACGATCATTACTTCAGCAGCACAATCGTTAGTCGGGCAACGGAATACAGACATACAAATCTCAAGAGCTTTGTTTGGGCATGAGCAACAAGCTGAAACATACATGAATCCTGATACCGGGGATCGTACGCGCGTCATTATAGAAAAAATAGAAGGCAACAACGATCAAATTATCGGGGTTGTCCAAATTCGTGCGTCGCTAGAAGACTCGTATGAACAGGTGACTGAAATTAATGCGATTTTTACGTGGAGTGCGGTCATTGCCCTTGTGATTACAGCGATTATCGGTATCGTTCTTTCGCGAACGATTACGCGACCGGTATTGGATATGCAAAAGCAAGCGAAACGAATGAGTGACGGCGATTTTAGCCGACAAGTTCGTGTGTACGGTAGTGATGAAATTGGACAGTTGGCAACGTCGTTTAATACGCTAACGCTTAGTTTGAAAGAAGCGAATGCAACAACTGAAGGTGAACGTCGTAAGTTAAGCTCTGTACTTTCGCACATGACGGACGGGGTTATTGCTACAGATGAGTTAGGGAGAATCATTCTTTTGAATCGCCAAGCTGAAATTCTTCTGTCTATGTCGAGTGACGAAGCAATGGGTCAACTGCTACCGGACTTGTTACAACTATCGGATCAAGTAACCCCGAGTAAGCTCTATGACTATTCGGATTCAATGATACTTGATTTTAGTGATGAAAAAAGCACGTATTTGTTGGAAGCGAACTTCAGTGTGATTCGCCATGAAGACGGGCCGATAACCGGGCTTATTACCGTTCTTCATGATGTGACTGAACAAGAGAAGATTGCTAGTGAGCGTCGTGAGTTTGTCTCCAATGTGTCCCATGAGTTAAGAACACCACTCACGACACTAAAGAGTTATATGGAAGCTTTAGAAGACGGTGCGCTGGAAGATCCTGAGCTTGCGCCACGCTTTTTAGGTGTTGCCCAAACGGAAACGGAGCGGATGATCCGTCTCGTAAATGACTTGTTGCAGCTTTCGAAAATGGATCGTGATGATATACACCTTAATAAATACGACTATAACCTTATCGCTTGGCTCCATGAAGTGTTGGACCGATTTGACATGATGGTTAAAGACAAAAACATTGGGTTCGAGCGTCAACTCCCACCTTATCCAGTGCGCATTCAAATCGATCGTGACAAAATGACACAAGTGATTGATAACATTATTTCCAATGCGATTAAATATTCCCCTGATGGTGGGACGATTACGGTTGGTACAGACTTGCAAGAAGAAGGGGCCGTTATCTACGTACAAGACGAAGGAATGGGCATACCAAGAGAGAATTTACACAAGATTTTTCAGCGTTTTTATCGAGTCGACAAAGCCCGTGCTCGTAACTTGGGTGGAACAGGTCTTGGGCTTGCGATTGCCAAGGAAATGGTAGAAGCTCACGGTGGAACGATTGCTGTGAGTAGTGAATGGAAAAAAGGAACGACGATTACCATTCGTTTACCATATACAACGTTCAGTGAAGGCGGGTGGAGCTCGTGACAGAACGAATCAAGTCAGGGGTGCTGATTGTTCTCATCCTCTCCAGTTTATTGCTTACATGGCAACTATGGACGTATCAACCGAACCTAGAAGTTCTTGATGAAGGGGGATACACAACAGAGAGTATCGGTGAAACAGCTGCAACCGATGACATCATTAAGCCAGCAAACATTATTTACCATGTCGAAGACGAACGATTTATGACGTATGGAAATAACAGTATAGAAACGGAGAGGCTTCTCGATGACTTGAACAGTCATGGTCAATCAGATTTTGAAGTTATTGAGAATCCGAATTCTTCTTTGGATTTGTATCCGGACACAGATTTTATTGAACTGAGCTTTCCAACTGGCATTCCACCTGAGTTGGTCCAACAACTCCTCAATGAAGATGCGGATTTGTTAATGGATACCGATACCTCTTTTGAACGAATTATTCTCTATGAAAATCAAGAAGATACGGTCATTCGTTATCTTTCCTTTGATGGCGAAGAATCTGTAGAAGCTCGGGTGAACATTAACCCATCAGTATTTCGAAGTAACTATTTATACAACTATGAGGTGGATAATGTGTACCCGGTGTACAGTGAACTGGCTGGAGGCACGGGGGAGCGCTTAGATAAGCCTCTTTATTTACCGATCGAACCTGTATATTATACGAACAGAAGTTATGAAATTGAGACGTCAGACTACATTTCACCAGCTGCATTTGAGCCGTTATTGTTCGATGAAGAGCCGATTCCAGTGTCAGAACAGAGTATTTACATTGGCAGTTCTCAACAAATGACGGTGAGCAGCAACAACGACTTTTTGGAGTTTACAGATGTGACGGTACCTGTCACCCAATCGGAAAACCCTGACCAAATTGTCCAGGATGCGATTAATTACGTAAACTTGCACGGAGGATTCACTGAGAAATATCAGCTTTACGGGTATGGGTCTGACCGCGCAAATGTAGAGGAAGATGAGTATGCTCGTTTCCGACTCGTCGAAGACGGAGTGCCGGTATTGGATTCTTCAAATGACGGCTATATCAATGTAATGAGAAGCTACAATGAAGTCATATCCAATTATACGAGGCCTTTGTATACACTTGGAAGGTTTCAAAGTGAGCTTGCTTCGTCTGAGCAATTGCCACACGGTGAAAGAGTTTGGGAGAGTATAGGCGAAGACCGAGAAGAAATTACGGACGTTCGTGTCGGGTATACAATTCATCGAGAGCAAGGCATTACCGAGACGATCAGTTTCGAGCCTGAATGGTATGTGTTGTTAAACAATGTTTGGCAGCCGATCGACTTTGGTTCGGAGGAGGATTCATATGGATTGGAGTAGAACAAAAACGATTTTTATTGTGACATTCTTATTCTTGAATACTTTCCTCGCTTACCAACTCGTTGATAAGCAATCGTATGAAAATATTTTAAGTGAGCAAAACGAGAATGAACAAACTTTTGAAGAGCTCGTAGAGACGGAGAATATCGTCATCGATGCAGAGTTACCCGAACACGAGAACTTGCCGCAACTAATTGTAGAAACAGCACCTGTTTCCTATGATATTGTGGAAGAGTTTTATGGCAGTAATTCTTGGTTTGAAGACTTGGATGAAGATATTGTAGATGGGTCTCTTGAATTAACATTAATTCTTAGCTCTAACTTTTCTGTCGATGACGGCTTATTTAGTAGCGTGAACGCGTTTGTTGAAGAGCAAATATTAGAAGGTGAGTATTACAGCTTTGGTGGAATGGCAAATGCGGAGAACACAGACAACGTCGAAATGAATTTCTACCGTGACCATGAAGGGTATACACTCTATGGGAGTGGAGGCAATGCTCACCTCGTCATTACCGTGAATGAGAGTCGAGAAATTACAGTTGCAGAACAACAGTTTCTTAACATTGATGTGAGAGAAGAATTTGAGGAGCTGGAATTAATTACAGCGGCAGATGCAATTGAGGCGTTAATCGACGAACAGGTCGTGACGAGAAATGCGACGATTCATGATGTAGAGCTTGCCTATTATAGTGCCAATACAGATGGTGAAAGGGCCGTATACATTCCGGTCTACCGCATTCGAGCGAGTGATGATGTATATGAAGAGGATCCTCCATTTGGTGATTTTTATATTGTGAATGCCGATAGTGGACGGGTCACGTCAGATGAGTCGCTCAGTGATGAATAATAGGGTGGGGAATATATGAGTATGCAATTCAGCGTTCTCGCAAGTGGCAGTACGGGCAATGCTATGTACGTTGAAACAGATAAATCCAAAATTTTGATTGATGCTGGCCTAAGCGGAAAGAAAATTGAAGAGCTTTTTCGTAGTATTGATCGGTCTCTTTCTGATATTGATGCCATTCTTGTCAGTCATGAGCATACTGATCATATTAAAGGGGTCGGCATCGTTGCGAGAAAGTATAACGCGCCCGTGTACGCGAACGAGAAGACGTGGAAAGCGATGGAGTCTTCCATCGGGCCCGTGAATGCTGAGCAGCGTTTCCATTTAGAAACGGGACGTATCGCAACGTTTGAAGATGTGGACATTGAAACATTCGGCGTCTCCCATGATGCAGCTGATCCAATGTTTTTTGTGTTCCACCATGAAAAAAAGAAACTAGCGATTGCCACAGATATGGGGTATGTGAGCGAGCGCATTAAAGGCACATTAAAAGAAGCCGATGCCTTAGTTTTTGAGTCAAACCATGATACAAACATGCTGCGAATGGGAAAATATCCTTGGAATGTGAAACGGAGAATTCTTGGCGATCGTGGCCACGTATCAAATGAAGATAGTGCGTTAGCGTTGTCTGAAATTATTACCGAGCGAACGAAACATGTGTACCTTGCTCATTTGAGTCTCGATAACAATATGAAGGATTTGGCGAGAATGACTGTCGAGCAAACGTTGGCAGAACAAGAGGTTACGTTGGGACATGCGGGTGTTCAACTCGTTGATACGGACCCTTTCTCACCGACGCCGCTTCGTTTATTGTCATAATAGGGAAAGAACCTCTGTATAATTTGATTGAAATGAAACAAAAAAGGGTAGTTTAATGGTGAATGAATTGCGGATGAATTGTTGGACGGCTCGCTGAGTGATTCGTTACACTAATGGTACATCCTGTGCAATTCACAATTTCTTTCTCGTTACGGTATCAGTAAATCGACATGGGGGGCATGTCAGACAATAGTAATCAAAGAAAGAAAGGTGGAGCAGCCATGGGTTATTATGATGATCACTACCCATCAAGAAAAAGGAAAAGTAAAGGTTCGATTTTTTTAGGCATTATTTTAGGTGCAGCCCTTGTCATCGGCATCGTAAGTATTGGTCAGATGATGAACATCGGTGGGTCAAGTGCAGCTCAAGATGAAGAACAAAATGATCAAGAAGAAGACTTCTTTGCCGAAGACTCAGAAACGGTCCACCTCGATGTGACGACGGATGTAACAGATGTCGTTGACAACGTATCAGATTCTGTCGTTGGTGTGTTTAACCTCCAAAATACAAGCTTTTGGGGTGGCGCTGGCGGTGTTGAAAACGAAGAAGGTGTCGAAGCTGGAACAGGGTCTGGTGTTATTTATAAAGTAGAAGGAGATCTTGCTTACGTTGTCACGAACGAGCACGTGATTCAAGGTTCAGATGAATTAGAAGTGAGCCTAAGCGAAGGACAGCGCGTCCCTGCAGAGCTCGTCGGCTCAGATATTTGGACCGACCTCGCCGTGCTTACGATTGACGCTGAGAATGTGGATACCGTCGCTGACTTTGGAGACTCCGATCAACTGCGTGTTGGGGAGCCTGCGATTGCTATAGGGAATCCGCTCGGACCACGGTTTGCCCGCACCGTCACACAAGGGATCATTAGCGCAACGGAACGCAGTGTGCCTGTTGATTTGACAGGGGATGGACAAATTGATTGGAACGCAGAAGTGTTACAGACAGATGCTGCGATTAACCCTGGAAACAGTGGGGGAGCGCTTCTCAACATCCAAGGAGAAGTGATTGGCATTAATTCAATGAAGCTAGCCCAAGTTGAAGGAATTGGCTTCTCGATTCCAACGACGATTGTGCTGCCTGTCATTCAAGATATTGAGCAATATGGTGAAGTTCACCGTCCTGAAATGGGCGTTATGATTGGCTCACTAGATGAGATTCCGAGCTATCATTGGCAGGAAACGTTGAATTTGCCAGAGGATGTTGGTGCAGGGGTATTTATTCATGAGATCGTGCCGAATTCTCCAGCAGACGCAGCGGGTCTAGAACAATATGATGTCATCGTTGAACTTGATGGAGAGCCGATTGAAGCTGCCCATGATTTACGAAGACATTTGTATACAGATGTTGATGTGGGCGATGATATGAGTGTGACGTTCTACCGAAATGGCGAACAAATGGAAACGACAGTAACGCTAAGTGAACAGCAAGATATGCTATAGAATTAATGGGTGTAGCTCCTCGAGATGCTTTCTTGGGGAGCTATACAATTGTGCGGAACATTTAAGTTGTCCACACCCGGACGATACAAAAAGTCTGTTACATAGAGGAGTGCTTGTCCTAGCTGTGAATATGTGGATAACTATTGTGGATAAAGAGGTGGATAACGTGAAGATTCAATTACTTACTGTAGGAAAATGCAAGGAAAAATACATACTAACGGGAATTGCTGAGTTTGAAAAGCGGTTGCAAACCGATGTGAAGTTTGAAATTATTGAAGTGGCAGATGAGAAAGCGCCAGAGCGACTTAGCGACAAAGAAATGAACCACGTGAAACAAAAAGAAGGGGAGCGACTTCTACATAAAATCAAGCCACAATCATACGTTGTTGCTTTGGAACGGCAAGGAAAAATGATTGATTCTACTGCACTTGCTAACAAAATTCAGCAACTTACAACATATGGTACGAGTGATTTTACATTTATAATTGGCGGTTCTCTCGGGCTTAGTGAAGACGTAAGAAGCCGGGCAGACTATGAGTGGTCGTTTTCACCGTTGACATTCCCTCACCAATTGATGCGGCTAATGGTAACAGAACAGATCTATCGTGCGGTTCAAATTAATAAAGGCACCCCTTATCATAAATAAGAAGCACAATGTTTCACATGAAACAAGCATCGGTGAGTGTGTGAAAGGTTTTGAATATGATAAAAACGATGTATTTACGGAGAATTTATGCGTCCTATATTCTTAGCGTGATCGTAGCTATTATTCTCTTAGTCTTAATCTTCTTTACGAATGATTGGTTAGGATCGTTACCCCTGTTCGTATTGATGATCGGTTCGATAGCAATCATTCCAGTCAGTCATTATAAATACAATCAAGTGAAAGATTTGGTCGTCCCTCAATCTGAAATCCCGATGTTGCAACTTGACCATCTTGTGATTCAGAGAAATGTGGCCTATTTTCCACAGTTGTTGTTTTTCCAGAAAGACGGAAGTTATGTGGGTACAGCGAAGCTTCAAACCCTCCCGTGGTACGGCTATTTATTATCTCCGTTTTTCAAATCGGACTTGATTACAATTCTTCCGTTCACTTATACGATGTATGACGAATCCGAACGGGAGGTCATGCATCTTCAAAAGCGAGGATGGTTTCTTAAATCATATGTGACAATTATGAATGAAGATGGACACCACATAGGGTCTTATGAGCAAGAAGACTACCGAATCTTTAGTATTCAAGGAAAATTAAAGGATGCAACTGACCAGCTGTTATTGCCTATTCATGCGGATTTTACTACGAGTTTCACTCTCACAGATGATCACAAAAGACAGTGGGCGAGCTTCTATCAAGGTCGTTTTCCGCATGAGTATACGCACATTTTTCGTGATATGGAAAATCATATTGTCGAATTGTCCGATTCGCTGGAGGAAACGGATCACCGGCGATTGCTCGGTGTGCTCACATTTTTATTTTTACATATTAAGAGGTAGACGTTGAATGTATAGGAGGAATAAGGAATGGGACTACCGTTAGAGAACGATTGGTGCGATGTTGTTGGCGATGAATTTGAGGAACCTTATTATCAACAACTCCGGACATTTTTGAAAGAAGAATATGAAACAAAGAAGATCTATCCATCGATGTATGACTTGTTTAATGCACTACATATAACGTCATTTGCGAATACGAAAGTAGTCATTCTCGGGCAAGATCCGTATCACGGCCCGGGGCAAGCTCATGGGTTGAGCTTCTCTGTCCAACCGGGTGTTTCCATTCCACCGTCTCTACGAAATATCTTTAAGGAATTAGAAAGTGATCTTGGTTGCCCCGCACCTGAGAATGGTAATCTAACGTCTTGGGCGGAACAAGGTGTGCTGTTATTGAATACGGTTCTATCGGTACAGGAAGGGACCCCTGCTTCTCATCAAAACAAAGGTTGGGAGCGGTTTACCGATCAGGTTATACGTAGTCTAAATCAAAAGGAAGACCCGGTCGTCTTCTTGCTTTGGGGAAAGCATGCAGCTGCCAAAGCACAGATGGTTGACGAAAAACATTGCATCATTACAACGTCACACCCTAGTCCGTTTGCGGCACATCGAGGTTTCTTTGGTAGTCGGCCATTTTCACAGGCAAACGAATTTCTCCGTTCCAATGGAATCAAAGAAGTTCGATGGTGTCTGCAGAAAGCTGACCAATAACGATGCCTGTGGATAAGTTGTGGATAAAGAAGGTTGGGTTTCTGCTCGTTGCATTTATCGTAGGTATTGTGTTTCAAACGATGGGTGTGCCTGCTGGTTGGTTGTTAGGGGCTTTACTAACGGGCATTTTTTATGGGCTATTCATTGAGACGTATAATTTTAAAGGATGGCCGTTTGCCCTTGCCCTCGCGCTTGTTGGGGCAAACATCGGAATCATTATGGAAGCCGAGCTTTTTGTGCATTTGCACCAGTATTTTTTTCCGCTACTCGTGACGCTTATGATTACACTTTTTGGTGGTCTTGGTTTTGGTCTGTTGCTTAACAAATGGACGGGATTAGACCGAACGACGGCGTTTTTTTGCACCGTTCCCGGAGGTGCATCGGAAGTGATTGCCCTTTCCGCGCATTACGGAGCAGATGAGCGAGTCGTCGCTGCTTTTCATACAGCGCGGATTACGATGTTTGTGCTTCTTATCCCGTTTGGGGTCGGTATGTTTTATGGGCAAGGAAGTCAAGAGACATTTACAGAAGCGTCCACGCAACTGCAGCCGAATCAACTATTCTTCTTTGCGGTAGTGATTAGTATTGCCTTTCTGCTGCATCGACTGTTTACATTCCCAGGCGCAATGCTCATTTATTCAATCGTAGTCGGTTTTTTGCTCAGTCAATTTGTGTTTGATTTAGGCACTTTACCGAACTATGTTGCAGGAGTCGGACAAGTATTGATCGGAGCGATGGTAGGCATACGTTTTGAGCGATCAACGGTGAAGCGGCTATCCTCCATTGGCGTGCCCAGTTTGAAGATTCTAGCGATGTATGTAGGGATGGCTCTTTTCGTCGCGTTGCTATTTTTTATGATGACCCCGCTAAATTACGTAACAAGTCTGTTAAGTACCGTCCCAGCCGGTGCACCGGAAATGTCTTCTACCGCCTTTGCTTTGAAGCTAGAGCCTTCTTTAGTTGCGAGCCTGCATATCATTCGGATGGTCAGTATTTTTCTCGTTTTACCTCTGTTCTTGCGACTGATTTTAAAGAAGTCGTAACAAAACTGTCATGTAAGAAGGGTTTATCTGAATGAGGGATGGGGAAAACCTTTACTACTTGGAGGTGAAGGCCGATGATTATTATCGGTGATTTGCAGATAATGGCACAGCGCTATACAGACGTAGAAGAGGCGCGAAAGGATTTTAAACAGGACGAAGTCATCGTACGTGACACAGAAGATAATTATTGGATCATAGATTCCGAGAACTTCGAGAAGATTGAAGCCTACGGGTACGAGAAAATTGACGAGAAGAAATAACAAAATGAGGGCGGTGTTCTTTTGAGAGCACCGCCCTTTTTAACGATCTGAAACGTCATTCAACCATACAAACCGCCTATAATATGGTATGCTAACACTTAATGAAAAAAAGGAGCTGGTGGTATGTCTTCAACAACTTCATTACAATGGGATCTTACAACGATATTTTCAGGTGGAGATGCAACATCAGGACAATTTCAAGAACATGTCAACAAATTGGAAAAGTCAATTAACGACCTTAGTTCAGATGTGAACGATGGTGTATTAACATCGATGTCTTTTAGCGATTATTTTCTAACATTTCAGCGATTAACGGCTGAAGTGCAAGAAGCAAGTGCGTTTATTTCTTGTTTACTTAGCGATGATACGAGAGATCAAGAAGCGAAGAAATGGAAGATGGTGACTGTCCAGCTCGGCTCTAGACTTAAAGCAATGGAAGCCGACTTTGAGCATTTTCTTGCGTCTTTAGAAGATGAAGAGTGGCGAGAGCTCGTACAAAAGCCAGAACTAGACGGCTTAACGTTTCCTATGGAAGAGCGTCGTGAACGTGCGAAAGGGAAGATGGACAAGCAGCTCGAGCAGCTAGCTGAATCACTAAGTAAAGATGGTTACCACGGATGGAATGATATGTATTCAACGCTGATTGGTCATATTCGCGTGACCGTTGATGGTGAGACGCTATCTGTTGGCCAAGCCAATACGAAACTTGGAAGCAGTGATCGAGAAGAGCGGGAAAAATGGTCACAAGCACTCCGAAAAGAGTGGGAAAAGTATGAAGATGTATTTGCAGAAACGTTAAACCACCTAGGTGGCTTCCGCTTATCGCTTTATGAAGGCAGAGGCTGGTCCGATCCATTGCATGAACCGTTATTAATTAATCGTATGAGCGAAGAGACACTGGATCGTATGTGGAGTGCAATTGAAGACGTGAAACCAGCGCTCGTAAAGTTTTTGGAGCGCAAGAAACAAATGCTTGGCATAGAAGAAATGAAGATGCATGACGTGTCGGCGCCGATGGGTACAACGGTGTCTAGCGAGACACCGTTTAGCACAGCCATTGATCAAATTGAGCGTCATTTCAGAAAGCTAAGCCCGATTATGGCCGACTTTGCAAGAGAATCGGCAGAGAAGCGCTGGATCGAGGCTGAGGATCGTGATTTCAAAGGAGCTGGAGGGTTTTGTACGAGTTTCCCGATCTCCAATCAAAGCCGTGTGTTCATGACGTATAACGGCACCCCAAGTTCTGTACAAACACTCGCTCATGAACTCGGTCATGCGTATCATCAACGGGCGATGGGAGACATGCCTTACTTCTCGACGAGATATAGCATGAGCGTTGCTGAAACAGCTTCCACATTGGCCGAACAGCTCGTCGCAGACGCAGCCGTTCAAGAAGCTGCCTCCGAAGAAGAGCGGATCGCTTTGTTGGACACGAAGATCAATCGCTCTGCCGCATTTTTCATGAATATTCATGCTCGCTTCCTCTTTGAAAAGCGCTTCTATGAACGTAGAAAAACCGAGTGGTTGTCAGCAGGTGCACTGAAAGAACTCATGGTGGAGGCGCAAAAAGAAGCATATCATGATCAGCTTTCTGAGTATGATCCGTATTTCTGGGCTTCAAAAATGCACTTCTTTATTACACGTGTGCCATTTTATAACTTCCCGTACACGTTTGGCTATTTGTTTAGCCTCGGTATCCTTGAACATGCAAAATCAGCCGGTTCAGAATTCGAGCGCGCGTATATTGACTTATTAAAAGACACAGCCAGCATGTCTGTTGAAGATTTGTCGAGAAAGCATTTAAGCAAAGACTTGACCGATAAACAATTTTGGCTCGATGCAGCGCAACCGATCGTAGAAGACATCGAACAGTTTTTGAAATTGACAGAAGCATAATGACGGACGATCTGCACCCTAAAGCGATTGCTTAGGGTGTTTTTTTGATGGAAGAAACGTTTAAAAACGATTAGCAGATGAGAAGATTGTGGTAAACTAGCGGTAGATTAAATGAAAGGACGATGATTGTTGAGTATACCGATGAAAACGGTGATTGAGCAAATTCAAAAAGAGACTGAACGTCTAGCGCAGGCCGAACAAGCTGGTAATCATCGGAACCTAGAAAAGCATGCACATACAATTCGGGGTTATTGTGAACTGATTGAAGGTATAGATGATCGGGACAAAAAGGTCTCTGCACCCGTTGTTAAGGAAACAACTGAGGTACAAAGAGCACCAATGCCAACCGTACAATCAACACCACAAAAACAAGAAGAAGGAAGTCTACTCGACTTTTAGAAGGAAGGATTGTTCTACGTGAAACATACATGGGTTGCTGTCGGGGCGCTGTTTGCTGCACTCGCTGTTGCAATTGGCGCATTTGGCGCTCACGGCTTGGAAGGGATCGTAAGTAGCAGTATGCTTGAGAACTACGAGACAGGCGTGCAATATCATATGTTCCATGCGTTAGGCATTATCGCCATCGGTCTGTTTGCAACACATCAAGGGGTGAATGGTAGACTTCAAGCGGCGGCTCTTTTCATGAGCGTAGGGATTGTGATCTTCTCTGGCAGTTTGTACGTCATGGCGCTTACAAACATGACGTGGCTCGGAGCCATTACGCCAATTGGTGGCGTTTCTTTTATTGCCGGTTGGGTCTTTCTACTCGTCGCAGCGTTGAAAAGATAAAAAAGGCAGGGGGCATCGAGCCCTCCTGCCTTTACTATTAACCAAATATAGCAATGACACCAAAATGAATCAATGCTCCGTAAACAATCGACCAAAGAATGAGGCTAATGGTCATCCAAAGTGTTAAATATGCACGATTTGCCCCAAACGAGCACGCAAGTGCGGCGGTTAAATGACTGCTCAGCAACCCTGTACCAATGATGGCTAATCCTGGTAAGCCAAAGCGATCCCAATATTTTCTTGCTCGCTGCGATTGCTTAGAGAACATGTTTGATTGCTCTTCTTCAACTGCGTATTCTTCCGGCGCGTCTTCAACACTAGGCTCGGCATCTACAATTTCTTCAGCTGCGTCTTCAACGACTTCTGGTTTTGGTTTTTCGCGATTTTTGATCTTTGCTCGAATCTTGTCGATGAGCAAAATGAGCAAAAAGACGGTAAGCCAATTTCCGATGATGGCAGCTGTAATCGTCAATGTCGAACTAATGTCAGAAAAGAAGACAATGCCTACGGGAATCGCCGTCATATATTCCAAAAACGGAACGGCGGCGATAATAAGCACGATGAGAAAATAAATGATGGTATCCAAAACGACAACCCTGCTTTCTTACTTATGTTCCACTCTTCCGAGCAGTAGTGCGATAATAACACCGACGAAAAAGGCGACAATTGATGTGAATGCAGCCGCGAAATCAAGTGGGATGCCTGGGAAGATAATAATCCCTGAACCTGCAACCATTCCGATTACAACTGCGTACGTTCCAACTGGAAAGCGTTGGAGGAAAAAGTGCACGATTTTACTCGTAATAAGCACCCCAACCCCAATCCCGGCAATAAGTGTGATTAGTACAGGGAAATGCAAGTTCGAAAGTGCGTCAATGATCGTGCGATAGTAGCCTGTAATTAAAAGAATAAATGAACCACTAATGCCTGGGAGCAGCATTGCGGAACTCGCAACCCAACCGGCAAAAAAGATGGCAACATAATCGCCGGTCGTAATGCTCGGTAACAGGCTTTCTGCTTCCTCGCTATGGACGCCTTGCCACAAACCAAACGCAATAATGATGGCGAAGGATAAAGCGAGAATCACGTAATGTTTTGAGCTAAATGTTTGTTTCATTCGAACGCGCTTTACTAAAAAGGGTAGCACGCCAAGAATTAACCCTAAAAATAAGTAAAACAGCTGTGCTGTATAATGCTCAAAGAGAAAATCAATGAGGTTTGCTATGGAAAATACGGCAATAAAAATACCGATGACAAGTGGTGCAAGGAACAGAATGGACTGTTTCCACTTTCGCGTAGATAATCCGTTAATTGAAGCAATTAATTGCTCGTAGATGCCGAGAACGACGGCGATTGTTCCACTGCTCACTCCGGGCACAACTTCGGTTGTTCCCATAATGAAGCCTCGCCATAAGTTATGATAATCAAGCTTGCCCATAAAAGCCCCCTACAATGTACAAACTGTATCTTGCTTCTCAGTTATACCATGTGAAATTTAAAAAATCTATCGATTTGAGACGAGAAAAAGACAGCAGCTAAAAGCCGCTGTCCCGTTACGATTAACAAGAGCATTATTGATTAAAATACTGTGCGTTTAATTCGATGTATTGAGCTTCCTCTTCTGGTACTTCATCATCTGGGTAGATGGCTTCAACCGGGCAGACTGGTTCGCACGCTCCACAATCTATGCAAATATCAGGATCAATGTAGAACATGTCTTTCCCTTCTTCGATACAATCGACAGGGCACACTTCTACACAAGAACCATTTTTTTCCTCTTTGCAAGCAGACGTAATAACAAATGGCATGTCGTCTCTCACCTCCCTATTAGAATCATGATAACGAACGATGATATATCGTTTAAAGGGCTGTCCAAAAATTAATGAGCCAGACCCGACGTTGATCAGTTACTCACATGATTGTATCATATTCCTCCATGAACAGCACACAGGGGAACTTCATGAATTATATTTTTCACCCCCATATCCTTCTTCATACTCTTTTCGTTTACGTAGATGAAAAAGAAGTTGTTGAAGGAGGAAAAAAGATGCAGCATGTTCCTTATGTAATTGAACAGACGGCTAGGGGAGAGCGCTCCTATGATATTTATTCACGGTTGTTGAAAGACCGAATTATTTTTATCGGTACGGAAATTCACGACCAACTCGCCAATTCCGTAGTCGCTCAATTGTTATTTTTAGCGTCAGAAGATGAGAACAAAGACATTCACTTGTATATTCAATCTCCTGGAGGTTCGATCTCGGCAGGGTTTGCGATTATTGATACAATGAATGTAATTAAACCAGAGGTAAACACGCTTTGCACAGGTATGGCGGCATCAATGGGTGCACACATCTTAGCTATGGGGGCAAAGGGCAAAAGGAGAGCCTTACCCAATGCGGAAGTGATGATTCATCAGCCTTCTGGAGGTTCTAAAGGACCTGCAGCTGATATGTTGATTTACGCAGACCGGATTCAAAAACAAAGAGAAGTGATCAAGAAACAACTCGCTGAAAAAACCGGTCAATCAGAAGAGCAAATTGGAAAAGATATTGACCGTGATTATTTTATGAGTGCAAAGGAAGCGTTGAATTACGGAATCATTGACGAAATTTTAACGTAAGGAGGAGACGAGTTGGACGACTGGAACGAAACATACGATGCGCTCATTCGTTATTGTCGCTATTTGAGCAAGGAGGATGGGTACGATCTTGCTCACGATGCGTTTTTAAAAGCCGCCACTTCCTCGAAACGAGAAGTAAACAAAACGTATATGAAAAAAGCCGCTCGCTCTGTGTGGGTCGATCAATGGCGCAAAGCCCCAAGAGAAATAGCGAATATTTCAAATGAGAAAATCACCGACCAACGAGACGATCATACACTCATTCTCGTCACTGAGTGGCTTGTGCAACACCTGACAAACAAGCAGTTAGTCGTATTTGTACTGCGCTTTGGCTTTTGCTTAAAAATAAAAGAAATTGCTGACCACTTGAATGTCCCTGAAACGACTATAAAAGCGTTGCTACAGCGGGCTAGAGCACATACGGGGACGTTTCAAGAGCAAGATGAGCACGGCATTCATGTTCCTGTTGGCACGAAAAGAGCAAAGCGCGCCCAACAGCTGGCGTATATGATTAGAACGGGACAATTGCAAGCACTGTCGAGCATCTTTGACTATGAAGACCGAGGCGAACTGCTTTCGGTCTTTTTTATGTGCGTACTTCTTCATGTTGAAATTGCAAAGCATGCAAATGTTCATATACGCCTTTTTCAAGAAGCAGTTGTTCGTGTGTACCTGATTCAACGACTTCTCCGTCTTCCATGACAACAATATGGTCCGCATGTTGAATGGTTGATAACCGGTGCGCAATGACGAGCGCTGTCCGGTGATTGAGCAATCTTGAAAGCCCAGATTGGATCGCTTTCTCAGAAGCTGTGTCTAAAGCTGAAGTTGCCTCATCAAGCAGAATGATCTTCGGGTCTTTCAATATTGCCCGGGCAATACTGATCCTTTGTTTCTGTCCACCTGATAGCTTCACCCCGCGTTCCCCAATCTCTGCTTCATACCCATCTTTAAACTCGGAGATAAACCCGTCAGCATTAGCGATCATCGCTGCTTGTTGAATATCTTTGAATGATCGATCGGGTTGTCCGTAAGCGATGTTTTCGGCGATCGTTCCATTAAAAAGAAAAATGTCTTGGGAGACAACAGCAATTTGTGACCGCAAAGAGGAAATATCCACATCTTTAATGTTTGTTCCATCAATGATAATATCTCCGTGGTCAGGTGAGTAAAATCGGCTAATGAGCTGAGTGACCGTCGTCTTGCCTGATCCTGAAGCACCTACGAGCGCTGTTGTTTTTCCGCCTTCGAGTGTGAAATTCACATCGTGAACGGCACGCTTCTCATTTGTGTATGAAAAAGACACTTGTCGAAATGTAACTTCTCCGTCGGTAATTTCAAGGGCAGGGGCATTTTCTTTGGAAACGATCGCTGGTTTTGTGCTGAGCACTGCTTGGATGCGGTCGTAAGCCGCTGCGGCTTGCTGAATCGTGTTCATAAGCCGACTTACCCGACGAATCGGGTTTTGTAGCAATCGCAAGTAAAGTAAAAATGTCGCGATCATCCCGACGGTCATCTCACCTGCCATCGTCTGCCAGGCCCCGACCGCAATAACGATCGCCAAACCTAAATAGTTGATCGCATTCACAAGAGGTCCGAACAGAGAAAAGTTTTTGGCCGCTTGTACATTTGCAGACCGGTTTTGCTCATTGCGTTTTAGAAATTTATTCATCTCAAACCGTTCCGCAGCAAAGGACTTCACAAGTCGGATGCCAGAAAAGGTGTCTTGTAGATGGTTGTTCATCTCTCCGATACTCGCCTGTACTTGCCCGTACGCCTTGCGCATACGCTTTGAGAATTTTCTCGTCACATAAAAGAGTAGGGGGAAGGTGAGCAATACGAACAACGCTAGCTGCCAGTTTACATAAAACATATAAATGCTGATTGCAAAGAAAATGAAGATGTCAGTAATTAAACTTAGTAAGCCAGAAGATAATAATTGTTGCAGCATATTGACGTCGTTCGTCATGCGCGACATTAGGTCACCTGTTCGTGTCCGGTCAAAGTAAGCGACGTCTGATTGTTGAAGGTGTTCATACAAATCATTTCGCAAGTCATAAAGCGCAGATTGTCCGACCCTTGCCATAAAAAAACTGCCGATAAATTGAAATAAAATTAAGAAGGCCGCACCTGCGACGACAGCGAAAAAAACCGAAACGAGTAAAGAAATGGATGCCTCGGGTATGACGACGTCGATCGTATATTGAACTGCTTGGGGAATGAAAAATTCAATCATCGCGACGAGAAAAACGGCTACGATCGCAACGGAGACGAGCTTCCAATGGGGCCTAATTCTACGAATTAAATCTTTGAGCATATGTTTGATCTGCTGTTTTGGTGGCTCTTCACTTTGCGAGTGTCGCTGTGATGAACTTGTGCCCATAGTACACCTCCCAAGCATTAGTATTTACGTTACGTTTATGAAATAAAGACTATCGGATTGATTTTTAGCTGTCAAAAATTGTGTTCTATAAGAGTGTTGTTCATTTATTTCCACTCCAAACACTTTAGCACCATCGTCGGTGAAGGGAGACGATGGTGCTAAAGTGTAGCTTTTTGTCGAAAGTGAGCACATCGCTGTCGAAAGAGTGCATATCATTGTCGAAAGTGAGCACATCGGTGTCGAAAGAGTGCATATCGTTGTCGAAAGCGAGCACATTTATGTCGAATATGTGCACATGGGTGTCGAAAGTGAGCACTTCTTTGTCGAAAGTGAGCACTTCCGTGTCGAAAACGTGCACTTATCGTTTGCGCACCCCCACATCGAAGTGTGTCAAATATTCAACCAGTATGTGTCTATCTCCTAGGTACAATACCAACTTCTATGTCGAAAGCGAGCACCGTCTACGTCGAATGTTCTTTTTTCTGACCCCCAGTATGTAAGCAAACCACTTTCTGGAGACGAACATATAATATAGATGCCCATCCCGTTGTTGATTATCTCTGGCAGCTTCTGTTTTTGCATGATAATGTAACGACTTACCATAATTTGGAAAATAAAAACCCCAAAAGTTTGTTTATGCTACTAACTTTTGGGGTGTAGTCGCCTAGTCGTCCGGTTATCTTGGGCTTTGTGAAGCAATTTGACCACCGCTATATGGATAGGCGTATTCTGGCTGTTCATTAAACACAATATAGTCTAGATAAACCATAAGAAGTAAATAATATTGGCCAGTTTCACTGTCACTTATAATGATGTGATCGCGACCTGCTTCTTCTAGTTGGCCAACAAATACTTGCGTTTGCTGATTGCCACCGCTGCCAAATGTCATGTAGATAGTCACTTCTTTACCAAAGTTCAATCGCAAAATATTTTCAATATACGATTGTTCAATCGGTAGCATGGAGCCTTCAGGGCTCGGAACATTCAATTGAGGCTGTTGCCTCTGTTGTGATGATGCTGGTTGTTGAGGATATTGCGGGTAGTGCCCATACCAAGGATTCATGTACATGTCGTCGACCCCTTTCAAATTGGATGGTTAGTACACTTGTGGACATTCAGAATAAGTAGGGTTGTAAAAGCAGTGTGCTTTAAATTGCCCTGACAACGGCTGCCCAAACCACTCACCTGGGCAAGGAGCGTCAGGCCTAAAAAACCAAAGCGCACGTTCACCAGGATGGAATTGTTCACCGCGTATGAGACGACGAGCGAGTTCAACGTCTTGGTCTCTGGCCCGTTGATAAAAATATGGTTTTTGTACTGCTTCAAAACCTCCAGGAGACTGATAGACCATCTGTTGAATGTTACGGATGTTTGTGAAATCGGAACAGTCATACCGCGTCCGGTTTACCATCACATTGCCGGCATTGAGCATGCCGAGCTTCCCTTCGCCTTCCGCCTCTGCGCGTATGAGACGAGCAAGTGTCTGAATGTCCTCTTCTGTTGCAGCAACAACCGCCATAAGCGCACCTCCCAAACATACTTATACAGTCTATGAACCGATGTTCGAATTATGCGTATTCAAAGCAAAAAAGCACTCTCCCTATAGTAGTTAGGAGAGTGCTTCTGTTCTTGCGTTAAGATTTACTACTTACTTCTTCACGTGCAACGACAGCGGCGCTTACCATTTCTTTTAGTGCAGCAATCGTTTCTTCTTCGCTACGGGTCTTCAACCCACAATCTGGATTTACCCAGAATAGGTCAGCCGGTAACACGCTGAGGGCGCGGTGAATGACATGGAGCATCTCCTCTTTTGCAGGAACGCGTGGGCTATGGATATCATAAACACCAAGCCCGATGCCTTTATCATACACGTTGTCTTCAAACGTGCTAAGAATGTCACCTTGGCTTCTAGACGTTTCAATGGAGATCACGTCTGCATCCAAGGCTGAAATCGCATCAATGATGTCTTGGAATTCACTATAGCACATGTGCGTATGCACTTGCGTCGTATCTTTTACATAAGAAGAGCTCAGTCTAAAGGCGTGTACCGCCCAGTCAAGGTAGGACTGCCAATCGTCTCGTTTAAGCGGCAACCCTTCACGAAGAGCAGGCTCATCAATTTGGATCATTTCAATACCCGCCTCTTCCAATGCCGCAACTTCTGCGCGAATCGCTTCAGCAATTTGGAAGGCGACTTGGCGCTTCGGTAAGTCGTCTCGTTCAAAAGACCAATTTAAAATGGTAACTGGCCCTGTGAGCATGCCTTTTACCGGTAATTTCGTTAGCGATTGCGCATAGACCGTTTCTTCGACCGTCATTGGCGACTTAAAAGCAACATCTCCATAAATGATTGGAGGTTTTACGCCTCTCGACCCGTATGATTGAACCCATGCGTGCTTCGTAAAGGCAAAACCGTCTAAACGCTCACCGAAAAATTCAACCATGTCGTTTCTTTCAAATTCTCCGTGAACGAGCACATCGAGACCAATGTCTTCTTGGTGTTGAATCCATGTACGGATGTGCGCTTCAATTTGTTCAGTATACGCTTCTTGTGATAAATTTCCCTTCTTTAACTGCGCGCGCAGGCGACGTACTTCTTTTGTTTGTGGGAACGAGCCGATGGTTGTTGTCGGTAAGATCGGTAAATCCCATTTCTCCAATTGTTTTTGGCGACGCTCTTCATAAGAGAGTGGTCGCTTCACTTCTTCAAAAGGTGCGGTATCAGGTTGTTCTTTTCTCCAGCCTGTTGCTTCTAAATCTTTGAACAACTGTTCGTTTTCTTGGATGGCGGTACGGTCTCCATCTTCTTTGCTTTCCAACAGCTTTTTGAGCGTAACAACTTCGAGCAATTTCTCATCAGCAAAAGAAAGGGCGCGTTTAAGTGTTGGGTCCAATTCTGTTTCGTTTTTCACCGTAACAGGTGTGTGAAGTAAACTGGCTGAAGGTTGAACCCAAAGCTTGGAATGATCAGCGACGGAGCGTTCCAATTGTTGAAGCAAGGTGAGCTTATCAATGACTTTTGCCTTCCAAATGTTGCGACCATCGATCACGCCGGCGGCAAGCACCTTGTCGCCAGGGAACCCTTTCGTCTCAACAGCGTGTAGGTTTTTGCCTCCATCATGGACAAAGTCGAGGCCAATGCCGGCAACAGGTAATTCGACAATCGTCTCATAAGCATCAACCGCGTCGAAATACGTTTGCAACAAAATATTTAGCTGTGGCACGTCGCTTCTAAGTGTTTCGTATGCTTGTTGAATGAGTGCCAACTCCTCTTCAGATACGTCACCCGTGAGGGAAGGCTCATCAATTTGAACCCATAGTACCCCAACGTCAGCAAGTTCTTTCAGAACTTGACTGTAAAGAGGAGTAAGTTGTTGTAGCCAGTCACCAAATTGTGCAGTTTCGTAATGTTTCGCCAATTTAAGGAAAGAATAAGGACCCACAAGCACAGGCTTTCCTTCAATGCCAAGCTCTTTCTTTGCTTCCTTGTATAAAGCCAGTGGGCGATTATCGGTTAATGAAGGAGTTAAGCCTTCAAGTTCAGGAACGATATAGTGATAGTTTGTGTTGTACCATTTTGTCATTTCACAAGCAGGTACATCTTGGCTACCTCTTGCCATTGAGAAATACGTATCAAGAGGAACTTGACCAGAGATCTTGCCGTAACGTTCAGGAATAAGCCCAAACATGACCGCCATGTCCAGCATATGGTCATAATAAGTAAAGTCACCGACAGGAATGACGTCGATGCCACTTGCTTGTTGCTTTTTCAAATGGTTCAGACGAATGTCCTTCATTTCTTTGTGAAGCTCATCTTCTGTTGTCTGTTTTGCCCAATAAGCTTCTAGCGCTTTTTTCCACTCTCGTTGCTCTCCAATTCTTGGATAACCTAATGTTGAAGTTGTCACAAGATCTGCCTCCTATCCTTGTAAAGAAAATAACAGTACAAACAAATTGAAATTTTCCTTCTATCTTTAGCGTACTGCACTATTAAAAAGAATGAAAGGATATTTTTGTTCAATTTCCTAACAAAAATATCCTTTTTATGGTTGTTTAGTTTTTCGGTGTGAAGAAGAAGTCAATCTCCTCAAGGGGTAAAACGTTTCCAACATAAAACGATCCGAACTCAGCAAATCGTGCAGAAACTTCGTCAAATCTCATTTCATAAACGAGCTTCTTAAACTGAAGGACGTCATGAGCAAAGAGTGTAACTCCCCATTCCCAATCATCAAAGCCGACAGAACCTGTAATGACTTGTTTGACAATGCCAGAATATTGACGGCCAATCATTCCGTGGGAGTACATCATTTGTCCGCGCTCTTTTGCGGGGAGCATGTACCAATTATCATCGCCGTCGCGCTTTTTATCCATTGGATAAAAGCAAATGTGCTCCCATTTAGGTAGAATTGGGAAGACTCGTTCACGAATACTAGGATCCTCTAGGGGATCACCGTCTCCACGGTACATATATTTCCCTAGCTCTACTACCGAAACATAAGAGTACGCGGGTATCGTAAACTCCGAGAAGCGAGTTTGATTAAAGGCATTTTCAATTTCGTTTAGCTCTTTCATCGTCGGACGAAGGAGCATAAACATCAAGTCTGCTTTCTGACCGACAATCGAGTAGACGGCGTAACTGCCCTCTTCGCGTTGTTCATTGTCAATCCAGTCTTCGACCATGTCTTTAAACTCGGTAATGATCTGTTGACGTTCATCCTCTGGGAGCCGTTTTAGTGCTGCCCAATCAATGGTTCTAAAATCGTGCAAGCTATACCAACCATCAATCGTTTCTGCTGGTTCGCCCATAGTTGAATGCTCCTTTCTGTTACCATACATGTTCTATCCAATCATAGCATAAGCAACCGAGCGTTTTAAAATGTAAGCATTCCTTTCACAAAGCCGTCAAAAACGCCTCGACCAGATGGCTAGGTAGAAGCAAGCTCAAGTAGAAAAAACACCGGTGCAAGAAGACAGGCACCGGTGTTTTTAGATTATTTTTTTATAAATTGTTGGATTGCAGCCATGTGTTCTCGTGTTTTGCCAGCGACCGTTTGTGCGGTTACTTCTTGTTCAAGCACGTGAGGTAACGATGATTCAAAACTTTCTTTCATGTTCCGTTTCATCATTCCGTATGCGGTAATGGGGACTTCGGTAAGCTGACGAGCAAAGTCATCAGGGGTACCCATCTGGTTCACAAGGTTGATGCGATAGGCTTCTTCAGCGGAAATCGTCCCGCCAAGAGCAAGTTCCATTGCCTTTGCTTGACCGACAAGTCGAGGTAAGAAATAGGAGGCTCCGGCATCTGGAACGAGGCCAATCCGAATGAAGCTAAGTGCAAGTTTGGCTTCTGGTGCTGCCACCCTAAAATCACAGGCTAGCGCGATGCTGAGACCTGCGCCTACTGCGATGCCATTAAGATAAGCGATTGTTGGTTTGTTCATTCCTGCAATCGTTAGAATGAGGCGGTTATACGTATCACGCAAGCTATGTCCGTAGTTAAAATCATCATGGTTTTCTAAAGGTACGCTTTTTAGGTCTGCACCTGCAGAAAACGCGCCTTCACTTCCTTGAAGGACAATGACGGCTACCTGAGGGTCTCGGTCAGCTTCCTTAAAAGCAGCAAACAACTCTGTGTGCATTTCATTGTTCAATGCGTTTTTCACGTGAGGGCGGTGAAGCGTAATGGTGGCGATTTTTTCAGCTACTTCATAACGAATCGTGTTTTGTGCAAGAGTCACTAGTAAAACCTCCAGAATTTTCATTGTCTTCTGTAGTCTACCACAAAGTGAATGAATACTCATTCGTTTTGTGACGACAAAGACGCATCGTTAAAACAAAAAAACCTTAACATAGGTCAAGGCTCTAATATCTTGCGATTACGCTTTTCTACGAGTTCTAAGCGATCGTTGAACAGATGTCGTTCTGACTCGGTTAATTGCCCATTTTCTAAAGTAATCCCTCGCTGTTCAAATACGCGTTCGATGCGGCTAATGCTATCGTTCACTGTCATCGGCTTTCCATATAAATCAGAAAGCGAAGCCATCGTTTCCGGACGGATCGTCATCACTTTTTGGTCGGTATACTGTTCGGCTTCATCGTAAAAGTGTTTAATTTGCTCGGCTCGGAGAGAGCCACTGCCTGTAACCGCAATGTAAACTTGTACAGCGATACCGCTTCGTAGACGCCGTTGAGAGATGCCAGCGAATTTTTTGTCGTGGATGCTCAAGTCATAATTTCCCGGGCAATAAGAGCCGACGATTTCCTTTGCTTCAATCTTGCCGGGCGCGTCATCATACATCGCTTCGACGAATTTCCACATTTTGTCATATGTGGCGTCGATCGTTTGACCTTTTTCATCTTTTATAATGAGGGACACATTGAGTACACCTGGATCGAGGTAGACGGCTAGGCCGCCTGAGTTGCGAACGATTACGGTATATCCTTTATCTTCAAATCGGGCTTTCGCTCTTTGAATCGTGTGTAATCTGCTGTCTTGAGTGCCGAGCACAATCGTCGGATCATGAACCCACGTATGCAAGATCGGCGGTGAATCCCATATCCCGACAGATTGACAAAACACATCGTCATATGCGAAAGATTGTAACGGATTTTCTTTTTTACCTTCGGTTTCGCGCCGCATCCAGCGCCAATGAGTAGGGTGTTCAATCATCTGTAATCTCCTGTATTATCATTGAAATTCTTTACTCTATTATAGCATAGATCACCGTTTAGACGCCTCGAGAACGGGTATAGAACAGTAATACGTAGAGGAGGATAATTATGAAATCCGGAATGAAACGAATACTCACGATTGCGTTAGTTGTGGTTTTCTTTCAATTCTTCTTTTTAGCAGGATATCAAGCGCTGTTCGCAGAACAAGTGAATTGGGTGTTTTTATCTGTAATGACACTCATTATGTTAGCACTTGTCGGAACGACAGCTCTAACCCACCGACGATTGAAAAGTGAGTGAAGTAGACGATGAAGAAAGCTTTGCAAGCACCTAAGATGAGGGGACGACGGGAGTTGTTTCAGCAAGCCATTTCCCCTGAAGAGCTCTATGAGAACATAGAAATTGTGGAACAAAGTTATGATGAATGTGATGCGAAGCATGTGCGATTTTCTAACGCTTATTTCAAAGGCGTATCTTTTTTTTCCTCGCAGTTTACGCATTCTGAATGGGTCGATTGTGTGTTTGAGAAGTGTGATTTATCCAACGTCGATTTCGCGAACGCGATCTTCCATCGAACAGAATTTATGAATTGCAAAATGTCTGGTGCAACGCTTTCAGATATGGGCATTCAGGATACACGTTTTGTTAATACGCATATGCCGTATGTATCGCTAAGTTTTAGTACATGCAAGCGGGTGCGGTTTGAAGAAGGTTGTGCTCTCTCGAGTGCGGATATTGTTGAAGCTACGTTTCAGTCAGTAGAGCTAGGGGACAGCACGATCGAAGACGTTCAGTTTTCAAACACGAACCTCGGGGGAGTTGACTTCAGTGATTGTCAATTTGAACGATTAACTGTCTCCGAAGGTCAGCTAGCGGGCTGTACTGTATCAGAGACACAAGCGATTGCATTTATTCGTGCCTTCGGGATACATGTGAAAGGATATGAGTAATTCTATGGAGAAAGACAAACGTTTAGCAACCGCAATCGATTTGCGCAATAACAATGAGTTACAAGCTTCTATGAAACAACTGGAACGTTTAGCAAAAGAGTACTCGACCGATGCGAAGGTTCTTTACGAGTGCGCCTCAGGGTACGACCAACTCGGCGAGGAGCGAGCCGCTGCGCCATTTTATGAGCGTTCATTAGAAGGGCAGTTGAATGAGACGGATCGTCGGGGCGCCTATACAGGTCTTGGAAGTACATACCGAACGTTAGGGGAATACGAAAAAGCGAAAGCGGTGCTTGAAAAAGGAATGGATGAATTTCCTGACGACGAAGCGTTAAGAACGTTCCACGCTATTTGTTTATACAATCTTGGAGACAGTGAAAAAGCGGTGGAGCAACTGATTGGCAGTTTATTAAACACGTCAACCGATCCACACATACATATGTATAAAGGCGCGCTTGAGTTTTATCGTCATCGTTTAAATCAAGTATGGGAAGGATAACCCCACATTTGGTATACTAAGGAAAAACAGCAGGAAGGCTGAAAATCCGATGACTGGAAATGAAAGATTAAAAGAAGAGAAAGTGTTTAAAGATCCTGTTCATCGATACATACACGTTCGTGACCAACTCGTTTGGGATCTCATTGGCACAAAGGAGTTTCAACGACTGCGCCGGATTCGACAGCTCGGTACGACATTTTTAACTTTTCATGGCGCGGAACATACGAGGTTTAACCATTCGCTCGGTGTCTACGAAATTATGCGCCGGATGATTGATGTGTTTCACGGACGCAAGCACTGGGATGAAGAAAACCGCTTACTTTGCCTATCCGCGGCACTGTTGCATGACATCGGGCATGGACCCTTCTCTCACTCGTTCGAAAAGGTATTTAAGACCGATCATGAAGAATGGACAAGAGCGATCATTCTCGGAGAAACAGAAGTAAATCGCGTTTTACAACGCATGGGAGAAGACTTCCCAAAAGAAGTAGCCGATGTGATTGAGAAGACGCATCCAAACAAACTCGTTGTGAGCATGATATCCAGTCAGATTGACGCCGATCGGATGGATTATTTGCAAAGAGACGCATTTTATACGGGGGTTAGCTACGGCCATTTTGATATGGAGCGAATTCTGAGGGTGATGCGGCCTACAGAAGATCAAGTTGTGATCAAAAGTACAGGTATGCACGCTGTAGAAGACTATATTATGAGTCGCTATCAGATGTATTGGCAAGTCTACTTTCATCCCGTCACCCGTTCGGCTGAAGTGATTTTGAACAAGATATTGCGCAGGGTGAAAGTGCTTTATGATGATGGGTATGATTTTAAACAACAACCTTATCATTTTATACCGTTCTTCTTAAATGACGTCCAAATTCACGACTATTTGCAATTGGACGAGTCTGTCATCTATTACTACTTTCAGATGTGGGAAAACGAATCAGATCATATTCTTTCTGATTTGTGCGGTCGTTTTTTACACCGTCGCCTGTTTCAATATGTCGAGTTCGATCAATCGTTTATCCTTCATGATTGGCCCAAACTCCAAGAGAAGTTTCGACAAATTGGCATTGACCCTGACTATTATTTGGTGATAGATTTTTCATCGGACTTGCCTTACGATTTTTATCGACCTGGAGAAGAGGAAGAGCGGATGCCGATTCACTTGTTAATGGGGGATAAGAAATTACGTGAGCTATCACGTGAATCAGATGTGGTTGAGGCTATATCGGGTAAGAAAAGAACGGATCATAAGCTATATTATCCGGCTGATTTGTTGGACCAGCCTGAATTTGAAGAGGAAAAGCGCGAGATTCTAACAATGTTGCGTGTTTGAGGAGGGATTCATCGTGTTGACAGAACATGTCAATATTATGAAACTGTTGGATATGGCAGAGGAAATTGTGGGGAGAAAGAAGTTCCAGAAAGTTGTCTATATCGGGAAACAGCTAGGCATGCCTTTTCAAGAGAAGTATGGGTTTCATATGTACGGACCTTATTCTGAAGAATTGAGCGTGCGATTGGATGAGCTCAAGCAGTTCGGTTTCGTGTCGGAAGTAAAGGAAGAGAAGGCGGGCTATAGCCAATATCGGTACAAGCTGGCAGAGCCGGGAACATCCTTCGTACGCACGTCTTCGTCTTTCAAAGGAAAACAGGAGAAGTCTGTCATTGACGAGATGAATGCTTGTTCGTCGAAATTCCTAGAGTTGACGGCGACGATTCTCTATTTACAACCTGCAGAGCGAGACAGTGTCATTGCCCGTGTACATAAGCTTAAGAAAACGCAAAACTACAGCGAAGAGGATATGAGAGAAGCCTTCCTTTGCATTGAACGCTGGCGCACACTTCTTAAACGCACCTAAGTCGCACGACTGTTTAGACAGCGTCTGCTTGTGATACACTGGGTAGAATAAGGAGTGAACGTACATGGACCTTTTTAATAAAAACATGAACAAGAAACAAGGATCTGGTTTTAATATACTCAGCGGCGATTCGACGGATGGTCATGGTGGCTACGGAGTAGGCGCGCTTAGCCTCGATAATTTAACTCCGGTCATTCTTGATCCGATCGATGAGCGTGTTTTTATTGATATGGGCGCCATTCACGCCCGTTCAGAAATTGAAAAGAAAGTAAAGCTTGTCGAAAGCCTCGAGGAGCTAAATGACCCGAAACTGTACTGGATGATTTGGGTGACAACCGCTCTTACCGAAGCCGGAGAGCCGAAGTACAGCGGGATTGGCGCATGTCACTATTACCGTGAAGAAGAAGCCCCAGCAGGAAGCCGATTTAAACGAGCCTATAAAAGCATGCCAGAACATGTGAACAACATGGACAAAGCATTAAAAGGCCGAATCATCGTTGACCAAATGGACGAAAAGAGTTTGTACATGCTGAGGGAATACTTGAAAGGCTTCAGCGAACAGTATTGGAACAACTCAGATGAAAAACTGCACGAAGCTTTAAACGGTGCATAGTTTTGACTGATTTGTGAACAAGAATTCGAACTGGTTGAGATTTTGCAAGATCATGTGTACGCTAATGTATAGACCTTGTTATAAGGCTAAGACGCGAAATTGCGCAGGGAAGCGATTCCTTGCGCATTTTCGTGTCTTTTTTTATTCGGCGGGTACCATTTGCAAATGTTGACTCGTTTCTTGATAAATGGCGGCGTCCGTCGTGGTGGCATGGTAAGTTCCTTCCACCCAATCATGGAGCTGATCATCGTAATGGTCACTTCGAACGTGCCCCGATTGTCCAGGTCCAACGATATGATAGCTTTCGCTCAAGTCTTGAATATCCATCACTCCTCGCCAACCGGCTCCGTGATTTGTGTTCCCAGTCTCATCATTGTATCCCGCTGCCATGACCGTAATCCGACTTCCATCCACCGGTTCTGGTGTCGGGTTAAACAAAAGGTCTAGCGGTTGCATGGCCCCAAGCGGGTGACCGAACGTCACTTGGTGGTAGTCGCCCCACTGCCACTCGTCAGGGTCGCCTCCTTGCATGTCTTCGGCGCGATCAACAGCGTCTTGCAACGCACCTGTTAACAGCCCCTCCAGTCCACCACTGTTCGTTACCCACGGCCCGGCATCGCCAGAAGCGGCATTTCTAAGTAATTCATCAACAATGTTGGCCCGTCCCTCAAACAAATCGAGCATTTCCTCTGGAATCCGATCTGCAAATAGGCGATCAGGGATTTCTTGGAACCATAAGTGAAACACGAGCGCACCACCTTCTTCTCGAGCATCTTCCAAGTTCCATTCACGCAAAACATCTAACGCTTCTATATCGATGTTTCGAAGCGAGCTTTCATCGATATGCTCAAAAAAGATGGGTAGAAACTCTTTAGCGTGCAAATTCGTCACGTTCATCTGCATTTGTTGCATGTCTTCGGATGTGAAATCGTTCCCCTCTTCTAGCATCGCAAGGATCTGCTCATGGCGATACGGTTGCGCCCACGTGTGAGAGATGTGGTACGGGTAGTCGGCATCATCAATTTGATTATTCGCTGTGGATATCATTCCAGACTCTGGGTTGTATAGCGTTGGCAGCTCGTCCCACGGTATAAATGAATCCCAATCATGTTCACCTGTCCAACCTTCAACAGGAAGAAGGGCGTCGCTGTTTTCGCGAATCGGAATGCGTCCGTTCGCTCGGTAGCCGATATTTCCATCTTTATCAGCATACACAAAGTTTTGTGCAGGAGCATGGAACTCTTCCAACGCATCGGTAAACTCTTCCCAATTTCCTGCGCGGTTAAGGTCCATCACCGCTTCGAGTTCTGTCGAGGCATCAAGCGCTGTCCAGCGAAGCGCCAACGCCATGTCGTCGGTTTGTTCACCCGTATACTCAGAGATTAACGGACCGTGGCGCGTGACGACGACTTCGTGAGACACCGGCTCATCATAACCGTCTACGAGAATGGTTTCTTCAATAATGTCGGCATTGTACCATTCGTCTTCATAAAGGAATTGTGTTGGGTCTTCTGGGTGTCGTTGCTCGATGTACAGCTCTTGTACGTCTGGTCCGACGTTGGTTACGCCCCAAGCAATCTCGTCGTTGTGTCCTAATATTATGCCGGGTACGCCTGCGAAAATGACGCCGGTAACGTTCACATCTGGGGAGGAGAGGTGGGTCTCATACCAGATGGAAGGTGTGGCAAGGCCTAAGTGCGGGTCGTCGGCGAGCAGTGGCATGCCGCTTTCGGTGTGATCACCTGAGACGACCCAGTTGTTACTGCCGTTAAATGGTTCGGGCTGGTACGCCCCGACGTTTGCAAACGCGCGCTCAATATCAATGTCGGTTTCTTTTGCTATGTCTAAAATGACAGGCCCATCTTCAGGGTAGACGGGCATCAAGTCTAGCGCTTCCTCGTCGGTCACATTGTTTGCAAGCCAATAACGAAAGGCTTGACCTTGCCACGTACCGCCAAGGTCATAGGCCATGAACTTGCCGATCGTGAGGGAGTCGATGGCGGTCCAAGCCGTCGGTGTATAGCCGAGTAGGCGAAATTCAATCGGAATGTCGCCGGAGTCTGTCATATGGGCGACATAATCGTTCACCCCATCAGCATAGGCGTGTAAGGCAACGAGCGCTTCATCAGAGTACAGTTCGTAGGAGTCGTGAGCTGCTCTACGTAAACCGAACGTGCGAAAATACTTGTCTGTATCGAGCGCGCTTACCCCAATGACTTCGCTTAATTCTCCGGATGCCTGACGGCGACTCAAGTCCATTTGGAACATACGATCTTGGGCTGTGACAAACCCTTGAGCATAATAGAGATCATAGTCACTTGTCGCCTCAATATGGGGCACCCCGAAATCATCACGATACACGTCCACCTCGCTCTCGAGCCCTGCAGCTTCATAGACGCCTTCGGTTTGCGGAAGCCCGGCTCCGAGTTGCACCCACCCCCAAGTGAATGCGCCAATAACGAGCACGAACAGCGCAGCAATGATGCCGAAAAAAATCGTCCATCGTCTTCTTTTTCGTTTCGACTTGCTTGTATGTACGGGTGTGTCTGCTGTTGATGGCATAAAAAAAGCCCCCTGTTCTCTATAAGAAGATCTGTACATATATTCGCTCCTCAAGCGCTATGTTCCTGCTTAAAAGGATAGCGCTTTCAAAGCGAGTCAGGGGGTGCTGGAGGGCGGGGGTAGGGGTTGAGAACGGGCTAGGTGGAAAGAACTTAGCATTATCTAATATGCACATTGGTTGCTTTCCACTGCAGACGGATGCTTGTACTCCAGAGCACAAGGGCAACATCGGCGGCGAACTCCTGCCTCCTGGCTAGAGGTCACTGAAAAAGGGAATTTAAAAATCATATAAAAGTGTTTCGTTTGATATAAAGAAGAAAATTCCATCATAGAGAGGGTCTATGATGGAATTTTCTTCATTTAAGAACAATTTTCAGCAGAAATCCCCACATAGAAAAGCGATATTCCCACATAGATCTAAACAATAGAATACGTCGAGTTAACGAGTCACTTAAGAAGAGACACGTTAATTTTTCAGCTCTTTCCCTGGCTACGGTGTGTGGGAAAAGTCCAAATGCCCCATATATTCATATTTGTGACACTTGAGAAAGAAAAATCATGATTTTAAATGTGAATGCGCACATAAACGGTGTCAACTGTCACAAATCGAGCGATTTGTGACAGTTGCGTGCCGAAAGTGCCCGGTTTGAAGGCTGGATTGTCACATACGTGACCGGCCGTCACATGCTTGTGCCAGGTGGTGAGCCTCGGTCACGACTTTTTACCCTTCGGCAAACGTTTCTCGTGTTGCCCGCAACCCCTGCAGTGACGAACAACGTTCGGGAACGAAGTTGTTGAAGTAAGAGGCGATGAACTTCAACAGACAATAGGTAGACGTTTGCCGGTAAAGACCGACCTCCATCATACGATTAGTGAAATTCTTAACTTCAACTTATCTAGATCATTTTTCACTGTCTTCGGCACCAGGGGTGCTGATGGATGTTTAATATTGGTAATTTTTAGGGGGATGGTGATCTAGACCATGAACGAAATAGTCTAGATCACTCGATCACACCGCCGTTCACCTGACATTAGCTAACCGTATGAACGTTCGCTTCTCTAGACCGAGCTTTTAAGCTATTTTATTCTTATAACCTTTAAGAGCTAGCAACGATCGGCACCTTTGGTGCCGAAGACAAATTAAAAGAGGCGTCAGCATGAACCATGCCGACGTCTCGTGAAGCTATACCATCAAGATCTATTGCAACGTCTATCAATCACCAAACGCCGATTGTATCCAACAACGCTTGCCGAACAGAATCTGAGTGAACCCGAATGATTTTGTCTAACAATCTCTCTACTCTTTCGATTTCTTGATTTCACCTGGTCGTTACTCCATTTCTAGCTCGTCACTTGTAAACCAACGTTTGAGTTTGTCCATGAGTTTATCTTTTTCTTTTCGGACTTCTTCTTTTGCTTCTTCCGCATCCAACACATCGTCTTCAATGTACTCTGTGCAAGACTGATCTGGTGCAGTTTTGTTCATGAAGGCTACGGTATAGGATGGACCGCAAGCTTCGTCGCCGAGCAGACCGGTTTCGAGGTCAATGTCGACGTTTTCGACGCCTCGGGGCAATTGAAAGTCTTGCTTTAGTTCGCCATCGAGACTTGCTTCTAATGATTGGACCCAAATGCGTTTAGCGATTTGCCCGTAACGTTTATGGTCGAGCGGCGTATTGTCATCAAAGCCGACCCAGACGCCGGTGACGAGATTCGGCGTGTAGCCGATCATCCAATTATCGTTCGGTGTACTGCCGCTTTTTCCTGCTGCAGGGCGCTGTAGCAAGTGAGAAATAGAATGCCCTGTTACGGAAGTATAATCGTTCATTTGCGGGTTAAAGATTTGCTTCATCATGCTCGTCATCATGTAAGCGTACCGTTCGTCATAAACTTGTTCGCGCTCGGGTTCGGTCTCTAGCAACACATTTCCATTTGCATCTTCTACACGTTCAATGAGGCGAGGAGTTACGCGTGCGCCGCCGTTCGCGAATGGACTATAAGCATTGGTGATCTCCATGATTCCGACATCTGAGGCACCGAGCGCAAGGGACATATTCGGAGCGAGCGGGCTTTGTATGCCTGCTGTCTCGGCAGCTTCAATGAGCGACTCAGGTTCTTGTAGAACGTGCGTTTTTACAGCGTATATGTTGTCGGAGTATGCAAGTGCTTGCGCGAGTGTAATAAAGTCATTCGCATAGATTTCACCATAGTTCCCCGGCTCGTAACGTTCTTCGCCATCGGGATGAGGAAACGACGTCGGTTCACTTCGCAACATCGTCGCTGGTGTGAAACCGTTGGACAACGCTGCATAATATAAGAATGGCTTAAAGGTGGATCCTGGTGCGCGTCTTGCATCATATGCACGATTGTACGGGCTCGTTTCGTAATCTGTACCGCCAACCATCGCTTTTACATCACCGGTTTCAGGGTCAATGCTCACGACTGCGGTTTGCAAGGGCTCATCGTCAGGCATTTCTAAGTCCACGTAAGTTTCAGCGGCGTTTTGAATGGTTGTGTCGAGCGTCGTATAAATGTTCAGTCCACCAGCTTCAACAATCCCTGGATCCAAATCATAACGTTCGATTAACTCCCGCTCCACTACATCTTGAAAGTAAGGGGCGACTGTATCTTGTTCTTGTGTCGCTTCTGCATATTCAATCGGAGTATTGATTGCTTGTTCGTACGCTTCTACAGAAATGTACCCTTCATCTTTCATCGCGCCGAGAATCAATTCTTGACGGTCTTTTGCACGTTCTGGGTGATTGTATGGCGAATAGTACGAAGGGCCACGTGGCAAGCCAGCAAGAAGCGCTGCTTGTTCCAAGGTCAACTCTGCAGCAGGTACGTCAAAATACTGCTCGGCCGCCCTTTCAATGCCATAAGCGCCGTGACCGAAGTTGATCGTGTTCACATAGCCTTCCAAAATGTCTTCTTTTGAGACATGCCACTCTAAGCGTAAGGCGTATAACGCTTCGCGTGCTTTTCGATCCCACGTTTTGTCGTGGTTTAGAAAAAGGTTACGGGCATATTGTTGCGTAATTGTACTTGCTCCTTGCGAGCGGGACATCGTTTGCACATTTTTTAAAACGGCCGCGCCAATTCGCATATAATCGAATCCGTGATGGTCATAAAACTTGCGGTCTTCAACGGCTACAAAGGCATCCAACACATAGGGTGATACGTCTTCGATGTCTGCCCAATTTCTTTGATGACCTTGTCTCGTCTCATTAATGACCTCATCATTGGCATCATAAATGAACGTTGACTGCGACACTTGTAGGGGCGGGGGCCCTAAAAAGAAGGTGTACAAGAAAACTAATAAAAGTCCTGATGCCCCAACAATTGCAGAGATCATTGCAGTACGAAAGAACAATTTGAATAGAAAACGGCGTCGTCTCTTTCTCTGACTGCGTCTTGTTGCAATCTGCACGACCAGCACCTCTTTTGATATAATAATAGATGCTAATCAGTGTCGGTATTTGAAGCGAATATTAAACATTAGGAGAGGATTTTTTTGGAAAAATGGACGACCATTTCACGAGAGAATCTCCATATTGCACCACGATTTGGTAATGTTGTGAAAGAGCACGTTAAAATGTCGAATGGTTTCGAAATAAAAGAATACATCATGAATGAATACCCTGACTGGGTAAATGCAGTTGTGATCACAAAGGATAACCGCGTCGTACTCGTCAACCAGTACCGTCATGCAGGACGACGAGCGTTTTTTGAGGTGCCTGCAGGGATGAAAGAAGCGGGAGAAACGAATGAAGAGGCGGTCGCTCGGGAAGTGAAAGAGGAAACAGGATATACGTCTACGAAAGCGCCGGTTTACCTTGGCAGTTATTATACAAATCCTGCTGTGGCGACAAACCAAGTCCACTCCTACTTAATGACGGATGCGACAGAAGGCGAGAGGCAATTGGACGAAGGCGAAGTATTGGATGTGCACGTGTTGTCGTGGGAAGAAGTAGAGCAGCTCGGCCTCACACAAATGTTTTCCGTCCTTGCGCTTATGCTTGCCAAACAAAAATGGGAAGCTCTCTAGTCGTAGAGCTCCCATGATGTCTTAAGTGAAGAGATGAGATAATCACTCACTTCTTCAATATCAAGATGGTCGGTGCGAAACTTGGAATTATGATCGGCATAAATGCCTTGACGTTTATGAAATAGCTCTTCAATTTCTTCAATCGATCGTCCTTGGAGGACGGGACGGCTTGCGACCAATAAACTGAGTCGCTCTTTCCACGCATCCCACGAAAGATCTAAGAATAAAACGATGCAGTTCTCAAGACAATGGTCCCGAATGTCTGGGTTCATAAACGCACCGCCACCAACGGAAATGATCTTTAACGGCTGTGTGCTCAAACGAGTAATCATTTCTTTCTCTTTTTCTCGAAACGTCTCTTCTCCGTGCACGCGGAAGATTTCGGTGACTGGCATTCCGTATTCTTTTTCAATTTCTTCGTCAATATCAATAAAGTCGCGGTATAGCTTCTTTGCAACCCGTTCTCCAATCGTCGTTTTTCCTGACCCCATAAAGCCAATAAAAACGATGCTTTTTTCTCGATATGACCGTGGTTTTTGACTCATCGCTTTTCGCTACCCTTCTTAGAAATTCGCTATTGTTTATTGTACCAAATGACAGCTCTCCACTGGTGCTTTTTTCGGAATCATTTCATAATATTGATTGACATGTATACTAGTATGCGCTTACAATTTTCTTAATTCAAACGCAAGAAGGTGAATTATGACAGATCTAACCTTTCCAAGGAAAACGCTAGGTACAGAAATTTACCGTTATTTGTATAACGAAGTCATTACGTTGAAGTATAAACCTGGGCAAATGATTTCAGAAAATGAACTTGCGCAAATACTCGGTGTGAGTCGGACACCGATACGCGAAGCCATTCGTTTGCTTTCATCTGAAGGGTTTTTACGCGTCATCCCTCAAAAAGGGATCCAGGTGGAATACATTTCTTTTGCGAAAGTTAAAGAAGCTTATCAAGTGCGGGAAAGTTTGGAGCGGACCGCATTTCGGAAAGTCGCGGAAACTTGGAATCCGAATACAGACGAGGCGAAACGCCATAAACAAGCGGTACTTGAAGTGATTGAAAAGCAACGTGAATCCGCTGCTACTGGCGATCTTGAGCAATTTTATCATTATGATGAAGTGTATCATGACAAGATTCTAGAAATCTCTGGAAATGAAACATTAAGTGCGTACGTAAGACAAGTTCGTGGGCATGTGAATCGTATGCGTTACCTTGAGTTTTATGAGACACAAGAAACGGACCGTATTATTGAAGATCATGAAAAGATGTTTCAGTTTATTGAAGAGAATCAAGTTGAATCGTTAGATAAAAAGCTGACCGATCATCTTGATAACATTTGGTCTTACTATGATTACATTTTCGAGAAATATCCGGAGTACTTTGCAGGGCGACGATAACGGGTATATTTTATCGTCGTTTGCAACGACGCCTCAACTTGTATACTAGTATCACAAAGGAGCGAACGAGATGAAAAGAATTGCCGTTTTAGGGATGAATCATGGGTATACCTTTGCAAAAGATTTGCAGAAAATGGACAATGGCCTGCTCGTTGCTGTGGCAGGTAGGGGAGAAACGGATAAACGAAGAGCAAAAGAATTAGATGTTCCACTGTATGAAAATTACGAAGAGCTTATGGATTCAGAAGAGGTCGACGGTGTCATCATTGCATTGCCAAACCGTTTACACAAACAAGCGGTTCAACGAGCTGCTGACAAAGGCATTGTGCCCCTTGTTGAGAAGCCGATCGCAACGAATGCTGAAGAAGCGATGGAAATGATAACGTATTGTGCGGCTAAAAAAGTGCCGTTACTCATCGGTCATCACCGTCGTCATTCTGCAAAGATGCAACAGTTAAAAACGATCATTCAGTCTGGAGTCATTGGTGAGCTCGTTGGCGGCAATTTACTTTTTGTACTAGCCAAAGACCGTCCGTATTTCGAAGAGGAGTGGCGTGTCACTACAGGAGGCGGTCCCCTACTCATAAACGGCATACATGATATTGATAATTTAAGATACGCCACCGGTCTTACGATTGAAGCGGTCTACGCGGTGACACGTAATCTCGGTCGAGGTAATCAAGTTGAAGATACGGCTTCAATGATATTAGAGGCTTCAAATGGAGCAACGTTTAATTACTTTATTTCTGACGGAACACCGGCTCCTTGGTCGTATGAATTTACGGCAAAGGAAAATCCCAAGTATACCTTTTATGAGGAAGATTGTTATCACTTTTTTGGCACTCGTGGGAGCATTGCTTTCCCGAGTATGCGCGTGTTTACGTATGAGGAAGACACCTATGGCTGGGAATACCCTTTAAGCGAAGCGGGTGAAAAGCCGATGGATAATGATCCAATGCAAGCAGAATTAGCACATTTTATTCGTGTCATTGAAGGTGAGGAAGAACCGCTCGTTACCGGTGAAGAAGGCATGCAAACGTTGAAGGTGCTCGAAGCCATTCAAACGAGTGTAAAGGAAAAGCGCAGAGTGGTCATCTAATCATCTATGGAATGGGCATGAGGGAGTGACTGATATGAAGGTTGCAACAAAGGTTATGAGCGTGATGCTATTGTTTCTTGTCTCTGGCTGTGCGTCTGTTGCCGAGTCAGACGATGAACCAAAATTAATGAGAATTGGGAATGCAACGCCGGATGATCGTTCCTTGAGTCAAGCGATGTTTGCTTTTGCAGATCAAGTAGAAGAAGAAACGAACGGATCGATAAAAGTGGATGTGTTCACGAACAGTCAGCTTGGTGGAGACCGGGAGTTGCTTGAAGGCATGCAATTAAATACGGTCCAAGGGGCGACCATATCAACCGGTCCAATTGCCCAATTCTCCGAGTCATTTCATGTTTTTGATTTGCCATTTTTGTTTGCAGAGGAAGAAAGCGCTTACCGAGTGTTGGATAGTGAAATCGGTGAAAATGTACTCGCTGAATTAGAACAAGAGAACATTATTGGCCTCAATTTTTGGGAGAACGGGTTTCGGATGCTTAGTAACAACGTTCGAGAAGTTGAGACGCTTGAAGACATTCGCGGGTTAGATATCCGGACGTTAGAAAACCGCATTCATATGCAAATATGGACGGAGCTCGGGGCCAACCCGGTACCGATTAATTATGGTGAACTGTATATTGCTATGGAACAAGGGACGGTAAACGGACAGGAAAATCCGGTTGGAAACGTCGTAAATAGCCACTTCTATGAAGTGCAGAATTTTTTAACGGAAACGAATCACATCTATAACGCAAGCCCGTTTATGGTGAGCAAGCCGTTTTGGGATTCGCTAACAGGTGAGGAACGAAATATTATCGCCAATGCTTCTGAAGAAATCATGCATGAGCAGCGAGAGGCAAATCGGCAAGAAGCAGCGGACGGTATAGCGTTTGTTAAAGATCAAGGAATGACGGTTACGGAATTAAGTGATGACGAATTTGAACGGTTAAGAGATGCTGTCGATCCAGTGTATGAACGTTTTCGTGAAACTTATGGAGGCGAAGTACTAGACGCCATAATGGACGCAGCTGAGCAACTAGAGGAGGGCGCATAAAGTGAATGTGATTCGTTGGCTCGACCGCTATTTTGAAGAAATCCTAATGGTCATCATATTTACAGTGATGGTCGCTTCTATATCTGCACAAGTGTTCATGCGTTTCGTGTTTGAGTCCTCGTTTGGTTGGTCAGAAGAATTGGCTCGTTATTGTTTTATTTGGATGATCTTTCTCGGAGTAAGTTATGCCGTGAAAAAGCAACGGCACATTCGGGTAGATGCCCTTCTCCTCGTCTTAAAAGAACGAACGGGTGTGTATTTGAACATATTTACGAATGTCATCTTTTTAGGATTTGCTCTCTTTCTTCTCGTATATGGAGGAAGAATTGTTTCAATAATTTTTGATTTTGGACAGTTGTCTCCGGCTTTAGAGGTAGAAATGGGTTGGGTGTATTTAGCTGTTCCTGTTGGAATGGCTTTGACCGCAGTTCGCATCGTGCAACAGCTTACCGCTCAAATTAAGTACCTCCTTGGTAAAGGTGAGCAAGATGCCGATTCCAACGGCTCATTCTCAGCGAATGAAGAGGATGCGATGAAAGGAGGCAGCCATTCATGACCGCTGTTGTCTTATTTGTTAGCTTTTTCGTGCTTATTTTACTTAGTGTACCGATTGGGGTAGCGCTCGGTGTGTCTTCGCTATTTGCTCTCCTGTTCGCAGGAACGATGCCGCTCGACTTTTTAGCTCAGAATATGGTCACATCGGTAGACTCCTTTCCGATTATGGCTGTGCCCTTCTTTATTCTTGCTGGTGAAATTATGGGCAAGGGAGGTTTATCAAAACGATTATTTGCAGTTGCAGAATCCGTTGTCGGAAATCGTACCGGTGGGTTTGCCATGGCAACGATTATTACATGTTTGCTCTTTTCTGCAATTTCTGGCTCTGGACCGGCGACAGTCGCCGCGATCGGGGGGATGATGATCCCCGCCATGGTTCAGATGGGATATGACAAACGCTTTACGACCGCACTCGTTGCAGCGGCAGGTGCACTCGGTGTCATCTTACCGCCGAGTATTCCAATGATTGTTTATGGGGTCACTGCAGGTGCTTCGGTCGGTGACTTGTTTATTGCCGGTATTATTCCTGGAATTCTCGTCACCATCTCACTCATGCTGTATGCCTACATTTATGCCAAGCGTAAAGGATACAAAGGAAATGGTGAGCCATTTTCATTTAAAAAATTTGGAGCTGCTTTATGGGATGCGAAGTGGGCATTACTCGTCCCGATTATTATACTCGGAGGGATTTATAGCGGTTATTTCACACCGACAGAGGCGGCGGCTGTCGCGGTCATTTACGGGCTGATTGCAGGGGTCGTTCTCTACAGAGAACTAAAAATAAAAGATTTGTATGCCATTTTGCGAAATTCAGCGCTTACGACGGCGTCAATCTTATTCATTATCGGTGCAGCTACAGTATTTGGAACGATTATGACGATCGAACATATTCCGAGTCAGATTGCTAACGCGATGCTGTCGATAACAGAAAACCCAATCCTACTCATTCTCATTATTACGGTTTTGCTCTTAATTGTTGGCTGTTTTATGGATACGACCGCTGCAATTATCATTTTTACACCATTGTTGTTACCGGTTGGAATGGAACTTGGTTATGATCCGATTCACTTCGGAATGATTATCATTTTAAACTTAGCTATCGGATTTATTACGCCGCCAATTGGCGTGAACCTCTTCGTAGCTTCAGGCATTTCGGGTGTGTCGATCGTCTCACTGTCTAAAGCAGTTCTGCCGTTTATCGGCGTCATATTACTCACGTTATTTATCGTAATTTTCGTTCCGGAAATATCACTCTTCTTACTCGGAAGTGACTAAAGGAGGTCGATGGAATGAGAGAAGCACAAATCATCACGATCCAACTTGATGAAAACCAGACAATCTTTGAATTGAGTCATTGTTTGTCACGGTACAAATCCGAAGTGTTTGTTAAGAAACGCGTCGGTGGCGCCCTTTACGATGTAAACCTGAAAAGTGTGCTTGGGCTAATTAACTTGCAGTTGAAAAACGATGACGTTGTCACAGTTTACGCCGTAGGTCATGACAGCAGAGAGGCGGTCGAGGCGGCCGTAGATTTTTTATCATAAGAGGGGAGTGGCTCAAATGAGCTATCAATATTCACTTGCACATCTTACTGCATTGGATTTAGCACCACCTGAGTTGACGTATACAGCGGCACGGGCAGGTTACGACTTCGTTAGTATTCGTCCGATTTATATGGGGCTGCCAAATGAACCGAATTATGATCTAGCAAATAAAAAGGAAATGTTTAGAGATACGAGAAAAGCTTTGCAGGAGACAGGTCTTGGGCTTCTTGATATCGAACTTGCCAAAATTAGCGACGGTACAAATCCAAAAGATTATGAACCCGCTTTTCATGTGGCGGCTGAACTTGGAGCCAAGCATGTATTGAGTAGCATTTGGACAGATGATTCGGCTTTTGCGAAGGAGAGTTTTGCACAGCTGTGTGATTTAGCAAAACCTTACGGGTTGACGGTGGAGCTTGAGTTCGTACCGATTGCTTCTGTATCAACGTTACAAGGAGCTGTCGATGTACTCGAAGCGACAGAGCGAGAGAATGCAGGGCTTATGATCGATGCCCATCATTTCCATCGATCCAAAGACCGAGTTGAAGACCTAGACCGGGTGCCAAAAGAATGGTTCCGATATTTTCATCTATGCGATGCGATTGGTGACATCCCAACAGATCGGGATGAGATGACGAGAATTGTACGTGAAGAGCGACTGTATATTGGTGAGGGTGGCACGAACGTCGGGCAAGTTCTTGAACGGATTCCAAAGATTCCAATGTCACTAGAAATGCCACACCGTAAACGAACCGAAGAGCTCGGGCATGAGGAGTTCGTTCGAAGATGTTTGCAGTCAGCAAAAACATTCATGGCGTCAATTGAAGCGGCAACAGCTCATCATAAATAAAGCGTTTTCAAATTGACACGCCGACCGTCCCGTTTTACAATAAAAGTACCATCAAATGAAATTGTGTTCTATCAAACGGAACTATTGTAAAGGGGCGGTTCTCAATTGGAAAAGAAAGATTCGTTACGTACAGTGCAACGTGCGCTGGATATACTTGATTGTTTTTCAATGCAAAAACAAGAACTTACGCTCACTGAAATTTCTAAAATGATTGATTTGGCTAAATCAACGACGACACGGATGTTATCCACGCTTGAAGCGAACGGTCTCATCGTTAAAAACGAAAGCACGATGAAATACAAGTTGGGTCATAAATTGTATTACATGGGCTCGGTTGCTGCGAAATCATTTGATATTAAAGAAGTTGCTAAACCGGTCATGTCGAAACTACGTGAAGAAACGTCAGAAACGGTAAACCTCTATACGATTGTGAACGATAAGCGAATTTGTATTGAGCAGTTCGAAGGACTTCGCCCGCTGCGCCATCTCGTATCATTAGGCCAGCCATTGCCTCTTTTTGCAGGTGCTGGGGGAAAGGTGCTGCTTGCGCACCAAAGTGAGTCGTTCCAAGCACGCATTTTTAAGCAGATGAACGATCCAGACCGAATTCCAGGGTTGCGTGCAGACCTCGCTCAGATTAAAGAACAAGGATACGCCGTGACGCATGAAGAACGGGAGCAAGGGCTATCGGCAATATCTGCGCCGATCTTTAATCAGGCAGGTGAAGTGCATTATTGCATCTCCATCAGTGGTCTATCGCAACGCTTCACCGATGAAAATGTAACGAAATACTTATCAAGCTTAAAAGAACTTGTAGATCAATTGCTAAGCTAAGAAAGTGGGGATTTGGATGAGTCGTAGCGCATTAGAAGCCTATCGAAACGGTGGCGCATGGTGGGAAACAGAGATTAGTGATATTAAAAAAAATGAAATTATCATTCGTGGCGAACGAGTGGAAGACCTCATCGGAAATGTATCGTATACGCAGATGCTGTATTTCTTACTTTGCGGCCGTCATTTAAGTGATGCACAAGCCAAGCTGTTTGAAAGTGTGCTCGTTGCAGGTTCAGATCATGGACCCCGCGCCCCGTCGATTGCAGCGGCCCGAATGGCAGCGACGTGTGGCGTTTCGTTTAATTCTGCGGTTGCAACGGGTATGAATATGCTTGGAGATGTACATGGGGGCGCAGTGGAAGAGGCGATGGCCATTCTTTATAAAACTGAAGACAACCTCAAACATACTGAAACGGCTGTAGATGATGAATTGACGGAAATCTTCTCACGCAAAGGAAAGTTGCCTGGGTTTGGTCATCAGTTGCACGACGATGATCCACGCGTGAGTCGCCTTTACGAGCTAGCCGGAGAGCTCATTGAGACAGGTGAAATTACAGGAACGTATTTACACATTCTCGCAAACTATCGGGACCGTCTCTCTGAACGTAAAAATCGAAAGATGACAATCAATGTGGATGGCATTTCAGCCGCCATTCAATGTGAACTCGGTGTTCCAGCAGAAGCCGCAAAAGGGATTTTTGCGCTCTCTCGTGGCATGGGGATTGTGGCGCATGCGTACGAAGAGATGATGAGCGGAGTACGCATTAAAGGGCCTTGCCCGAATGAAGAGCACCTTGTTCGTTATACAGGAATTCAAAAGCAGGATGGGGGAGAACGCGCATGAGAAAGTCAAGACCATTCATTGCCGGACAATGGATTGATAAAGAACAAGACGGAATAAACGTCGTAAGCCCATACAGTGGAGAAGTGATTGGACAACAGTGGGAAGCAGATCCAAAAGACGTTGAGAGAGCGCTCTCACAAGCGTTTGCAGGCAAAAAGGTCGTTGCCGGTTTATCTGCTGCAGAACGTGCCCGTATCCTTAAACGATCAGCAGAGCTTTTAACTGAGCGAAAAGAAGAATATGCAAAGCTTATTTCCTTAGAAGTAGGTAAAGCATTAAAAAATACGCGTGATGAAGTGTCCCGCTCAATTGAAACGCTAGAACAATCAGCTGAAGAAGCGAAGCGTTTAATCGGGGAAACCATTCCGGGAAGCGCATCAGAGCGTGGGAAACACTCCATGGCACTAACGTTCCGGGTACCAGCAGGTGTCATTGCTGCGATTACACCGTTTAATGCACCGCTCAACCTCGTTTGTCACAAAGTCGGTCCTGCATTTGCAGCTGGGAACGTCACACTATTAAAACCAGCTCCGCAAACACCGTTGATTGCAGCGGCTTTTGTTGAACTGATGATGGATGCAGGGATGCCGAAAGAAGCGCTTCATATGGTGCTTGGTGGTCGTGAAGTGGGTGAGCAGATCGTTGAGGATGAACGAACGAACATTATTTCTTTTACAGGAGGCGTACCCGCAGGACGTCAAATATCAAAAATTTCAGGGATGAAGAAAGTATTGCTTGAACTCGGTGGAAACTCAGCAACGATTGTTCATCACGATGCAGATATAAATCGTGCTGCATCCCTTGCTGTAAAAACAGGATTTAGCAACTCCGGTCAAAGTTGTATTTCCGTTCAGCGCGTGTATGTACATGAAGATGTGATCGAACGCTTTGTTGAACAGGTGAAGGATAACGTAAGCGAGCTAAAGCAAGGAGACCCACTTGACGAATCAACAGACGTAGGTTGTGTTGTGGATGCGAAAACAGGAGAGAGAATTGCTTCATGGATCGAAGAAGCGGTTTCTGAAGGTGCGGAATTAATTGCAGGAGGTGGCGTCGAAGGCGCAGCTGTCCAGCCGTCTGTGTTATATCGCCCGAAATCGACCAGTCGTGTCGTTTGTCATGAAGTGTTTGGTCCACTCATTAGCATTTTGCCTTATACAGACATGGATGACGTCATTGATGAAGTGAACGATTCGGAGTTTGGTCTACAAGCAGGGATCTTTTCAAATTCAATGGATGTCATCCGAAAAGCTGCAATCGAGTTAGAAATGGGCGGCGTTGTCGTGAACGGAACATCAAACTACCGTCTAGACCATTGGCCATACGGTGGAATCAAAAACAGTGGATTAGGTCGTGAAGGTGCACGTTTCGCCGTTGAAGAGATGTCTGAAATGAAAATGATCGTTTTACAAGACTTCATGTAAAAAGGAGATGAATGTGTAATGAAAAAACAAGTACAGCTCCAAGATTTTCGCAATATTGATCAGCAACGACCGCTCATTTGCACACCGCTTACGGGGGCGGATCGCAATGCGCTTATGACGCAGCTTGAAGTGATTGTGAAAAAGAACCCTGACATTATCGAATGGCGCGTTGACTTCTTCGAAAAGCTTGATGACGTTGAGGCGCTTCGATCAACAGCTGAAGAAATTCGCAATCGATCAGCCCACATTCCAATCCTATTTACCCGCCGATCAATGAGAGAAGGCGGCGAGTCCATCACGATGACAGAAGATGAGGTCTTTGATATGTACGAAGCGATCATTAAGAGCGGAACCATTGACCTCATTGATGTTGAATTAAGTTCAGAACAACAACATATTGACCGAGTAAAGGCACTCGCACAAGAACAGGGCGTGCAACTGCTCATGTCGTACCACAATTTTGATGAAACTCCGAGCGAGCATTTCATCTATGAGAAATTGCAACAAGCAGACGAGCAAGGGGCAGATGTTGGAAAAGTCGCGGTTATGCCGCAATCGGTTGCCGATGTGCTCACGTTACTACAAGCAACAAACAAAGCGTCAGAACACTTATCCATTCCAGTTGTGACGATGTCGATGGGTCGCCTTGGTGCTTTGTCACGTATGATGGGCGGTGCGTGTGGATCGGCGATGACGTTTGCCGTCGGAAGTGAAAGCTCTGCGCCGGGTCAAATGCCAATCGAACAGTTGGAAACCGTGCTTGAAGTGATTGATGATGTAATGGGGGAGTGACGACGTGAGTGAATTGTATATAGCTGAACCGAATTCTTTAGAGCTTAGGGAATCGGCGCCTCTGCACGCGGTAGAGGCAAATGAATTGAAAATTCGAGTCATCTATGGAGGGATTTGTGGGTCTGATCTCTCTGTGTATCGTGGAAAGATTCAGCACGCCACGTATCCAGTTCGACCGGGTCATGAGCTTGTCGGTATTGTTGAGCAAGCAGGCAGTCATGTGTCGATATCCGAAGGAACACGTGTCGTCGTTACGCCTAATACGTTTTGTGGACAATGTGAGTATTGCTTAAACGAACAGGAAAACATTTGCCCGCACAAAAAATCAATTGGCATTAACGCAAGTGGCGGTTTTGCTCATGAATTTATTATAGATTCGAGGTATGTGATTCCGATTCCTGACGACGTTTCAAATGAGCGAGCCGTCCTCATTGAGCCGTTAGCGGTGATCGTTCACGGATTAAAGAAGCTGAACATAAAGAAGGGCGACCGTGTGCTTGTCGTCGGTTGTGGAACGGAAGGCTTGTTAACGGTTGCTCTCGCTGATTACTTAGGGGCTGATGTAACAGCAGTCGACATTAATCATGAAAAACTAGACATGCTAAAGCCTTTTCCACACATTCGAGCGACACACCCAGATGCGATTGAAGAAGACGCATTTGATTACGTAGTAGAAGCTGCAGGTACACCACAGTCGGTACAATCTTGTTTTCGTTGGTTAAAACCAGGGGGTTCTGTGCTTTTAATCGGCATTACGAACGAATCAGAGTTGCCGATTGGACAGATCGTTCGAAAAGAACAGACCATTTATGGAAGCATTATTTACCGTTTTCCAAAAGACTTTGCCGAGAGCATTGAATACTTGTCAGATGAGCGGTTTGATCCGACAGTCTTTATCTCAAAGATTCTACCGTTAGCAGATTTTGAAAAAGCCTATGAACTTGCCCTTTCAGGGAGTTTTGCGAAGATCCTTATTGATTTTCAAAACAAGGAGGAACAATCATGAAGAAACTCATTTCAACCCAGTTGGTCAACTATTTAGAAAACCGGAATGTTGATCATATCTTTGGTTTATGTGGCCATACGAATATTGCCGTTTTATCCGAGCTTGATAAGAGTTCCATTAAATTTATTAATGTGCGTCATGAACAAATTGCGTCTCATGCAGCAGACGGGTATGCCCGTGCGAAGAAAGAAACCGCTGTTGTCCTTAGTCACCTCGGACCTGGTTTAACGAATGCAGCAACAGGTGTAGCCAATGCTGCACTCGACTCGATTCCAATGGTTGTCATTGCCGGAGACGTTCCGAGTCATTATTACGGCAAGCACCCCCACCAAGAAGTGAACCTTCACGCAGATGGCGCTCAATTTGAAATCTATCGTCCATTCGTGAAACGTGCATGGCGCGTAGATCGCCCGGACTTGTTCCCAGAGATTCTGCAAAAAGCGTTTCAACTTGCAGAAAGTGGTCGTCCAGGACCTGTACTCGTCTCTGTTCCAATGGACATTTTCTCTAAAGAAGTAGACACGAGTCTATTTGAAAAGTTAAAGCACCATACACGTGTGATTGATAAACCATCATTAGATGAGGAGACTGCCGAGCGTATGGTTCATGCTCTTGCAGACGCAAAACGTCCCGTCATTTATGCAGGTGGAGGCGTCGTCCTTGCGGATGCTACCGAAGAACTGCAAACGTTTGTTGACCACATGAACATTCCGGTCGCACATTCTTTAATGGGCAAAGGCGTACTGCCTGATGATCATCCGCTAACGCTTGGGATGACTGGATTTTGGGGGACGAAATTCATTAATGATCAGACGAAGAATGCCGACTATCTCTTCGGATTAGGAACGAGTTTCAAAGAAGCAGATAGCAGTTCTTGGTATCCAGGTGTCACGTTTGATATCCCAGCAACAAAACTCATTCAAATTGACATTGATCCAAATGAAATCGGACGAAACTACCCAGTGGAAATCGGTGCAACCGCAGACTTGAAACGCGCACTCATCGCCTTGATTCGCGTGGCTAAACGTCTCTACCCGAACGGCATCGACCGAAATGAAAAACTCAAAGAAGACATTCAAACGTACCGCAAAGAGCTCAGAAGCAGCATTAGTGAAAACGTGAACAGCGATGCGTTCCCGATGAAGCCGGAGCGAATTCTAGCTGATGTTCGTGAAGTTCTCCCACGAGATGCGTACATTACGACAGATGTTGGTTGGAATAAAAACGGTGTTGGGCAGCAGTTCCCAATCTACACGCCAGGATCAATTCTTACCCCTGGAGGGTATGCGACGATGGGATTTGGATCGAGCGCGGCTCTTGGTGCGAAGCTTGCACAGCCGGAAAAGACAGTCGTATCTCTTATTGGTGATGGTGGCTTTGGTCAGAATCCAGCAGTGTTAGCCACAGCGGTTGAAGAGAATATCCCTGTCGTTTGGATCGTAATGAACAACAGTGCATACGGAACGATCGCAGGTCTTGAGATGGCTCACTACGATACGACGTACGGAACACTTTTCAAAAAGGGTGGAGAAACGTATACGCCGAACTTCGCAGCCATCGCCGAAGGTTTTGGTGTGAAAGGGATTAAAGTACAAAGTGCAGAGGAATTCAAAGGGGCTGTGAAAGAAGCGATCGACGCGAATGAGCCGGTTGTCATTGATGTAGCGATGCGTAATGAGCCTGTCCCGACAGACGGTCAGTGGAACATAAACGACATCTATTCACCAAACAGCACGAAATCTCACGTTAGCATACCGTAACGGTTGTGAGTCCAAACGAAAGGGGCAGTTTAGACATGGCAAAAACACCTTTAGAAGGCGTTACCATCTTAGATGTTTCGACAATGATCGCAGCACCTTACGGAACAGTACTTCTTGGAGATTTTGGTGCAGATGTAATTAAAGTAGAGATTCCCGGACGTGGGGACACGTCAAGAAGCGTTGGACCGTTCTCCGAAGACGGAGAGCCGCTTCGGTGGCCAGGTCTTTCTAGAAATAAACGCTCGCTTACGTTAGACCTTCATCAAGAAGAGGGCGTTGAAATTCTAAAGAAACTCGCTCGAAAATCGGATATTCTTGTTGAGAATTTTCGTCCAGGAACCCTTGAGAAATGGGGCGTCGGATATGATGTTCTAAAGGAAGAAAACCCGAACCTCATTATGATCCGTGTATCTGGTTATGGACAGACCGGTCCGTATAAAGAGAAAGCAGGATTTGGTACTCCTGCAACCGCGTTTAGTGGCTATACGTATTTGCAAGGGTTTACGGACCGTCATCCGGTCAGTCCGCCGTTCTCATTAACGGATTATATTTGCGGGATCTATGTGGCATTTGCAGCTGTAACGGCGCTTTACAACCGGGATACATCGGAAGAAGGCAGTGGGCAAATGGTTGACATTGCCCTGTATGAAACGGTCTTTCGTATGATGGAGTTTCTCGTCGCAGAATATGATCAATTGCAAAAAGTACGTGAGCGTGCGCCAGGACTTCATGGACATTCATCACCATCTGGAACGTTTAAGACGAAGGACGGTCATTGGGTCGTACTCGTAACGAGTACGGACACGACGTTCAATCGGTTGGCTAATGCAATGGGACGAGAAGATATGCTTGAAGATCCACGTTACTATACAAACGCCAAACGACTGGAAAACAACGACGACACGAACCAGATTGTTGAAGACTGGATCAAAACGAAAGACCGTAAGGAGCTGCTCGACCACCTCGATGAATACGGTGTACCGGTAAGCCCGGTGATGAGTATCGAAGACATCTTCAATGATGAGCAATATCGAGCCCGTGAAAACATTGTGGAAGTGAAACATCCACGCCTTGGGCAAATCAAAGTGCCAGGTATTGTTCCGAAGTTTGAAAAAACACCGGGCAGTATTCGAACTGTCGCCCCAGATTTAGGCGAAAACAATAGTGAAATTCTATCAGGTATCGGTTTTTCAGAAGATGAGATTGTGCAGTTGAAATCAAAAAACGTGATATAATGAATAAAAGAGGGTCTTCAAAGGCTCTCTTTTGTCGGTTAATTTGAATCAAAGTAGGTGGGAGCGATCTTTTACTTATACGGAATCATCGTCATCTTGTATCTGATTCAAGAAGTGTACACCGTGCCTGGCATTCAGACGGTGATTGGCATACTCGCCTTACTTATTATTGTTCTTAATATTCAAAAAGCCAGCCGACTTTACAAATGGGCTGGTCTTTCTTTCTTTTTGTTAGGCATTATTTTCTATTGGGTGTATGTTCCTAGCGATGTTCAGTTTTTTGATTTGTTCGGATCGATGGTTAGTTTATTGGCGCTCCTGTTCATTTTGCCGTTTATGAGTACGATCATTTCTGTAGGGAAATACGACCGAGCACTCAGTCAAATGATCTCCATGCCCCCAAAACCAGATACCGTTCGCCTCTACCGCAGAACATCGTTAATGTCGTATCTACTCACGCTGTTTCTTAACGTAGCGACCGTTCCTGTCGTCGTTGCGACGGTGAAAAGTAAGCTGGAAAAATTGAGCAATGTCGTCGTCGAACGGTTTTTTGCACATAGTATATTGCGGGCATATGCGCTGCTTCTCTTGTGGAGTCCAACCGAAATACTCGTTGCCTCAACCGTAGATATGACAGGGCAAAGTTATTTAACGCTGTTGCCGACGCTGTTTACGATTAGCCTTATTTTTGTTGCGATTGATTGGTGGATTCATAATCGAAAGCTTAGAGGCGTTGAATTACAAACAACCATCGAAACTCCAGAAGATAGTCGCTCGTTATATAAGAAACTGCTTCATCTCGGAGTTGCGATTACGTGCTTTATCATTACACTGCTCACATTGAATAGCCTCATACCGCAAACATTTTTATTCACCGTTACGATACTTATTATCCCGTTTACGTTCATCTGGTCTGCCTTCATAAAAAAACCGAAGCGATTCCGAGTGATGAGTTGGCGATATTTACGCGGAAACACAACACAGCTTCACGGTCTGTTTTTCTTGTTTTTATCAGCAGGGTTTTTCGTCGAAGTGTTTCCGTATACCGTCCTATTTGATTACATGAATGTAGGGTTTGATTATGTGTATTCGCAAGGTTCGTTATTGTTCTTTTATTTACTGACGGCATTATGTATATTTGGCCTGGCGCTCGTCGGCTTCCATCCCCTCATCTCCATCGCCATTATTTCGCCGTTTTTAACCGAAGCGATCGCAGCGCATCCTTACGGTGTGAGCGTGTTGCTCATCGGGGTTGGTTTAAGTACCGTCATGATTGGACCGTTTAATGTGACGCCAACCGTCCTTGCCATGCAATTACAAGCGAATCCGTACAACATTATCCGAAAAAACTTAGCATTTGCATTCGGTTACTTGTTGTTTATCGTTTTGACCGCATTCGTATTTAGTCTAATTTTGTAGTCTATCGGCCCACTTATTTTTAACGATCGAAACGAGGAGTAGTTGAGGAGATGAACGAATGAAGACAACCATTTATTTCATTCGCCACGCCCACTCGCCGTTCGTTTTTGGCGGGGAGCGTGAGCGGCCCCTATCCGATCAAGGCATTGCAGAAGCAAAGCGGTTAAGACCGGTGCTTAGCCAGATTCGTTTTGATCACGTTTTTTCAAGTCCATACAAACGAGCGATACAAACGATCGAATACGCCCTTCCTCATGCGAGTATTTCAATACACGAATCGTTAAAAGAAAGGCCGATTAAAGGGAATTACAAGTTGGCAACCGATGAACGATTGATCGCTCTAGAACGATCGTTCAAAGATATAGATTTTTGCTTAGAGGGCGGAGAAACGGTGAGAGAGGCACAGGTTCGAGCTTTGCCCGTCATTTTCAACATGATAGCACAGAAGGACTGGTCAAACGTGGCCGTAGGAACTCACGGAAACATCATGACTTCGATTATGAACTACTTCGATCCAGTTGCTTTTGGTTATCGCTATTGGGTCCACACGTCTAAGCCAGACATCATCAAACTAGCATTTCGAGGGTATCATCTTGATGCGGTAGAAAGGCTGCATCATACGTAACTTTTGAAAAGCAGAAGGATGAATAGTAGAATGTTATGAAAATGATGGGGGTAATGTTTTGAAAGTCATTCGCGATCGGAAAAAATCATTTGATTTGGATGCATTTCTACAAAAGCCACAGTTTGCCCATTTAGCAACGGTCACACAAAATGGAGCCCCGAGAGAATCACCGGTTTGGTTTTATTGGGACGGGGCGGCTATTTGGGTGATTGGAAATCCAGCTTCGGACAGTTTTTTGGCGCGTATCACAGATGAACCGCGATGTGCAATAGGGTTTGTCGAAATGGAAAAACGAACAGGAAAAGTATGGCATGCAGGTTTCCGCGGACATGCGACGGTAGAACCGTTTGACCGAGCGGTTGCAAGACAAATTCTTAAGCGCTATCTTGGGGACAACGAAGAAGAGTGGGACCCGAGGTTTCAGAACTTAGACAGTGCAAATCGTCTCCTTCATTTTGTGCCCGAAACCGTTGTCGTTCGTGATCAATCTTTCGAACCTAGCCTTTCGTAAGAGGGGATTATATTGAAAATAGCAGGCATATCATTGATGAGTGCTGCTGTACTGACGCTTATACTTATTCAGATCTGGACAGAAAATGACGGGCTCTCATCGTGGAGTTTATTGCTCGCCGTCGTGTTTATTGCCGGATTCATCATAAGCTTTCTAAGCATAAGTGCTTTAAAGAAGTGGGCAGAAAAGAATTAGAAAGCGTATCCACATTCTGGTGTGTGGATACGCTTTTATTCGTATTTGAATGCGTGTTTTTGTTAAGCTGTTTCGTTTTTTCTGAAAATCTTTCGCTTCAGCAATTTGTAGTAAGGAGTTTGCGCGAATAACGTAAACAAAATGAACAAGGTGAGTACAAGACTAATTGGATTTGTAAAAAAACCGGCAATAAAGTCAGACATCGTGCCGTTCGCGGACATATACGCCCGGCGGAACGAAGTATCGAGTAACGGCCCGAGTATGATGCCAAGCACAAGAGGTGCTACAGAGAAGTTGTTTACTTTCATAAAGAAGCCGATCACACCAAACCCTAGCATCCAATACACGTCGGTTAAGCTGTAGTTCATTGCATACGACCCAATGACGGTAATGACGGCAATAATGGGCAGTAGTATTTGACGTGGAACCGTCACGATGCGTATGAAAATTGATACGACCATGAGGCCAAACACGAGCAAGAACACGTTTGCTAGAACAGATGAACCGACCATTACCCAGAATAAATCACCACTTTGTGTCATGAGCATCGGGCCAGGTTGCAGTCCATGAATAAACAATGCACCAATGAAGATTGCCGTCACCGCGTCCCCAGGGATACCGAGGGTGAGCATGGGGATCATTGCGCCCCCAATCGCGGAGCTATTTCCAGCTTCAGGTGCAATGACACCAGCGTGAGCACCTTCACCAAACGGTCGATTCGGGTTCTTTGTCGAGCGTTTCGCGTGGTCATAAGATAATAAAGCTGCAATCTCACCGCCAGCACCTGGAAGGGCGCCGGTGAGAACACCGAGAATCGAGACACGCATAGATAAAGGGAGAAACTTAAAGATAAACCGTAAAGGTGGAATAACCATTTTCTTAATTTCAAGTGGTTTTCCTTGACGCTTCAACTCTCTCATCTGGTAGAGGATCTCAGACATCCCGAATAGTCCTAGGAGCGCGATAATAAAATCGACTCCGTTCATGAGCTGTAATGAACCGAACGTAAACCGGGAGCCGCCACCGATCGGATCCATTCCGATCAGGCCGATGACAATACCAGCACCTGCAGAGAACAACCCTTTTGCTAAAGTGCCGTTACTCAAATTACCAACGAGCAAAAGACCGAGTAATGCGAGTAAGAAATAATCACGATTCGCAAATTGAACCGCAAATGATGCAACAATCGGTGCCGCGGTTGCGAGCACGATGACACCGACAAGCCCACCTACGAAAGAGAAAATGGTCGTTAGGAATAAGGCAAGGCCCGCTTCCCCTTTCTGCGACATTGGATAGCCGTCTAATGCGGTTGCAACTGAAGCAGGGGACCCTGGAATATTAACGAGAATCGCTGCTCTTGAACCTCCATAAACCCCCCCGTAATATACCCCAAGCATAAGCGCAAGTGCGGGAAGCAAGTCCCAAGAATAAGTAAGAGAAAGAAGTAAAGCAACCGCCATCGTCACCGAAAGCCCAGGAATTGCACCGATAAAAATCCCTGCTAGCGTACCAGCGGCAACGAGGAGGAGAAGTTCCCAATCAAGAAAAGGAATGAGAAATTGTTGGATAATTTCCATAATGCTAGCTCCTTAAGGGAAGACAATGTTAAATAGTTGCGAAAACAAGAAATAGATAATCGTCACTGTGACTACAGAAACAATGATGTTCGTATACCATTTAATCCCTTTTAATAGATAAATGCTTATGATTAAAAACAAAGTCGTACTAATGAAGAACGGTATTAACGATAAAGACAATACGTAAAGAACGATAAAGATAAAATAAGAGAAGATGAGGAGATAATCCCCTTTTGAAAAGGCATTATCAGACGCCTCTGCAGTTGCTTGTTCTTGTTTGTTTTTGCGTAAATCACTGATTATTGTCCAGGCTCCACAGAGCGCTAGAATGATTGCGATAACCCCAGGGAGAAAACCTCCTCCGGCGGGGTTTAGCATTTCTTCTCCTTGAACTAAAAGCGATTGATATAAGATAACAAAACTTACCATCAGCATGATCGCGCCGGGAAGGGTTCGTTTTAATGTAAGCATGTGTACTCGCGTCCTCACTTTGAGATAGGTGTAGAGTGAATCGAAAGTGAGGGTGCACATCTTTGCACCCTCACCGTTTTTACTTAATCAATGTCTTCTACCCTTGGAATATCAAATTCTTCTGGTGAATTCTCGGTGGCGCCTGCGTCATACAATAACCAAGCAGAGACCGCCTGAGTTTGGCGCATCCAATCGACCGCTTCATCACCACTAATGTTAATCGGCTCCGCTCCGAGTGAAGCGAGCAGCTCTTGGAAAGACTCTTCTTCAACGGCTTCATTAAAGGCGGAAACAAGCGTCTCCTTTACATCATCTGGCGTCTCTGGGTGAACAAACGCCCCGTAAAATGGACCCCACGGTAAATACTTATCGAATTCCGGATAAATATCACTCAGAGCAGGAGCGTCCCAAGCCTCAACTTCTTCGTTATGAACAATCGATAACATCCGAATATCACCAGCTTCAACATACTCCTGTGCCCCTGCAACACCAACAACAGTTGCATCAATTTGATCCCCTAGCATTGCTGTAAACAGTGGACCATCCCCGTCGTAAGGAACTTGGTTAAATTCAGTACCAAGCTCTGCAGAAAGCATCGAAGCAACGACATGTGGCAACCCACCTTCACCGCTTGTCCCTAGGGTGAGATCGCCAGGGTTGTCTTGGGCGTGTTCTACGAGGTCTTCCAACGTTTCAAATGGAGAGTCATCCTTCACGACAACTCCCGCAAGACCTTGCCCAATGATATTCACTGGATAGAAGTCTTCAATGTAATCCCTTTCAGAAATACCGAGCACATTGTAAATTAACGGATTTTCTGCACCAAACAAAACGTTATAGCCGTCTGCGGGTTGATCATACACATACTGTGTCGCAATGGCTCCTGTTGCGCCTTCTCGGTTTTGCATTACAAATGAAGCATCTAGTGCATCTTCTGCTTGAATGGCCAAGCTACGAGCGACATTATCTGTTGCGCCACCTTCACCCCATTGAATGATCCCATTAATATCTCGCGTAGGATAATTGCTTTCCCCTGATGTTTCTGATGATTCACATGCACCGAGAACGACAATTGTCATCATTCCCGCCAGTAGTCCAAATTTCTTCATGAATAAGTCCCCCTTTATGTGTAAAAGCGCTTACAAAACGTGGAAAGTTCCACTTGATGGAATTTAATAGTGTAGAATGGAACTAATGATTAAAAGAATTGTAGCACTGTTTCGACAACCTGTCACGTACTTTTTTGTAAACATACGCAAAAGCGGAGGACAGGGCGTAGGTAAGCGTCGTTACAGACTTCAAGGGTTCTGGATAGAATAGAAGAGTACTGGAGGTGAGATGAATGGTTAAAAATTATTGTGGGTGCTCGAGACGCCGCTGTCCAAAACCTCAACGTCCACAGCAAAAGCAATGTTGTGGAAGAATCGTGATCAACAACAACTTGATTAACGGACCTGGAGTTGTAAACCGAGGTCAAGGTCTATAATCGTTTACAAAAGATATTTCTGCTGGTGCAGCCGCATGATCATCATCACAACAATTCCTTCATAAAATAGATACGAAAAAAGAACCGGTCATTGACCGGTTTTTATGCGTGGCGATGAATGAATCTACCTATGTTGAGTTCTAAATCTTCTTTATTTTCACCGTTGGTCGTTGCTGTCCACTGCAGGCGGATGCTTGCACTCCAGAGCACAAGGGCGACATCGGTGGCGAACCCCTGCCACCGTGTCTACTATGCAGTCCAGACTATAAGGGCAACATCGGTGGCCAAAAGACGCCCACCGTGTTTTCTTGACTACTGAGGACCGGATGGGCGGGCCTCCTCGGTCTAACGACGAAAGCGATGAGAATTTGGAAATGGTTGGGCTGACTAGTCTGAACGAGTGGTGCAGAACGTGCTACAATTTTTCGCTGACTTGACGCCTCTACGTAGGAAACCTCGGAGTGGCTCCTGCTTATGGGAGGATTTTTTCCATTTAGGAAGTCGATTTAACTAAAATCATACCATTGTTTGTTCTATGGTGAGATATTCAATTTCTATGGTAGGATTTGCAACACCCGGGTGCGGAAAAGAAGAGAAATCTTACCATAGGAGCCTATATGGTAAGATTTTAGCCCTACACCTTGCTTGGTGCCCAGCATGGAGAAATTGGAAGGCGTATATTCGTACTTTTGCTTGTTGAAAAGTTAAAATCTCTTATCAACGGTTTTATGATGCGATTGGGTACGTTCATAACGGCCAAGTTGCTTGAACCCCCGCGTAGAACGGGAGAACTAGTTCCAAAGTTCACTGATTGGAATCAGATTTACTCATATATGATCGTCTTGCGTCGTTCTGATTCCAATCGCTGGGCATCTGATTCCAAACATCCGTTAATGGAATCAGATTCAGCACTTTAAAGAGAATGGACGGCAGTCTATATAAGTTGAACTAAAGAATTTCTTTAAGAACCAATGGGAAGCTTGGTAAAGTGTGAGCTGTGTTCGAGTTGGGACCGACCTTGTTCTCAAGTTGGAGAAAGTCGTAGGAAAAGCGGTGTATTCTCATAAATTAGGGAACAGAATGAGTGAACTCGGTAACAGATTACTGGGTCACAGATTACTGGGTCACTTGTACATCCCCGCCCTGAAGTACCCACAAGACGTCGACGCGAGCCGCGCCGAACCGAGTGCGGTTTCGTTTCGGCCCCGGAGGGGCCGACGTGTCGTTGGCACTTCAACCTGGAATCTGCGCGCACGTTTGATGAAATAGGCGCTAAAATCGGTCAAAAGCGCAAAATGGCACGCAGCACCGCGTTACCCCTCCAACAGTGCAAATGAAGAAAATGTTACGTTCATTCCATACAGTTCCAAAGTTATGTTCACATTCGTCCTCACAACGCCATGAAGATTGAGTCGCCTGACCTGCCCGCCAAAAACACTACACAGGAATAAACATTCATACAAAAAAGGGAGTACAGATCGGTTTTGATCTGTACTCTCTTTTTATTTTAGAGGCTTTTGAGACAGCCTCATGTCAGTCGTTAGGTGGCCTTATATTTAGAGTTCATCGAAGCCGTTATCGGCGTCGACTTTCTCGTAGCTACGGTTTCTCGCTTCAAAGAAATCGGTTTTTGTTTCATCAAAGTTGTCAACGAATGCTTTGATCCACGGCATGCCGTTTTCTAAAGCATCTTCATAAATTGGATCAATACCAAGGGTTTTAAGCATTTTGTTTGCACGATATTTAATGTACGTGTGCATTTCATCGATATCGATGCCAACAAGCCCATCTAACACTTCATTCGACCATTCAATTTCAGATTCAACCGCATACTTGAACTCTTGCTCAATGAATGAAGTCAATTCTTCGGTGTTTAAGTGTGGGTTCTCCCCAAGCACTGCACGAAGAAGTTCAGACATGAACTTACCGTGAACAAGCTCATCACGGTTAATAAAACTGATGATTTGTGCGGTTGCGTTCATCTTCTGTTGGCGAGCTAAGTTGTAGAAGTAAGCAAAACCCGTATAGAAGAAGATGCCTTCCAGAATGATGGAATAGATAATGACTCGAACGAGTTTGTCCTCTGTAGGCTCTTGCAAGAAATCATCATATGCGGCCATTACCCGTTCGTTACGTGCAATGATCGTCGGGTTTACACGCGCATCATCAAAGATCTGCTTTTGCTCTTCGTAGCTAAAGAGGGAAGAAAGTGCATACGAATAACTTTCGTTATGGACGACCTCTTGCTGAGCAATGACGGCAGCAATTGCATGAACGCTATCATCACTTACATACTCACTTACGCTGTGAATGAGTCGCGCTTGTGGTGTATCTAATGTTGCCAATAGCCCGATCGTCAGCTTATATGCCCGAAGCTCCTCATCAGACAATTCAACAATTGATTTACTGTCTGGACTCATGTTCACTTCTTGAGGAATCCAGAAGTTCGACATGAGCTCACGGTACGTCCGATAAAAAGATGGGTACGCAATGTCATTCCAATTTAAGATTCCGCTAGAGAGACCATTGATAATCCCTGTTGATTTCACCGGGTTTGCCGGTTCCATTATTGCTACTTTCTGCATCATATTATTCACTACCCATCGCCTCCAGCCATTTCTCAATAGTCACAAGATCATTTCTTGCCGGCATCTGTTCAATTTTAAGGACAGGGTAAGCACTCTCGTATACACGCGCGATCTCACGTGCAGCGAAACAATACCTGTCTCCCCATTGTGTGTCTCCGGTACCGAACGCAGCAACGTCAGCATGAGCCAAATCATATTCCTCGAGCAATTCCTCAACCAGTTCAGGAGGCTCATGTGTGTCGTCTGTGTACGTGCCAATCAAGATCTTTTGTTTGTCTTGAATGAGTGCGAGACCTTCCTCTTTTTTGAGGTTTAAGAAGGTTCGGAGCGGCTGAATTGTAACAGCCGCTCCTTTGTCTTCTAACATTTCCGCGATGATGGCAGCCAGTCGGCTCGTGTTGCCACTCAGTGATTCATACAGCACGAGTGTGCGCATGCTAGCTTGCACACCATTCGCATTCTTGAATATCAATTTTACTGCTTCGCACATAATACGTCGTTTTAAGTCCTGCATTCCACGCCGCTAAGTGAAGCTCAAGCAGTGTTTTTGCCTTAATGGAAGCCGGTACGTAAAGGTTAAATGATTGCGATTGATCGACGTGTTTTTGTCGTGCTGCATTGTGTTTGATGCTGGCGAATTGATCTTGTTGAAAGGCTGTTTTCTCATAGTATTTATAATTCTCGCCAGTAATATCAGGAGCAGTGACGGTAATTCTATAGTTTTTCTTCTCTTCCACATAACTTGGACCAAACGTAGGGTCAATGCCTGCGGTACTTCCGGCAATGGTTGCGGTACTACTGTTTGGCGCAACCGCCATTAGATAACCGTTACGGATTCCTGTTTGTTGCACTTGATTGGCGAGCTTTTGCCAGCGCTCGATGCTCGAATACGCTTGGTCGTCATTTTGCTCAAGGTAGCCGTGGCGCTCGAAGTAACGACCGTTTGACCATTCCGAACCGGCATAAGCAGGATAACTGCCTTTTTCTTCAGCGAGGTCTGCACTTGCTTGAATCGTTCTAAATGCGATCTCTTCGTATAGTTCGTCGGCAAGCTTAGCGGCTTCCGGGCTTTCCCAATCCATTTCATTTTGTACGAGCAGGTGGTGCCACCCGAAAGTACCAAGTCCAATCGCACGATACTTCTTGTTCGTAATTTGAGCTTGAAGGACCGGCAGATTGTTAATGTCAATCACGTTATCAAGCATCCGAACTTGGATTGGAATTAAACGTGGCAACACTTCTGAGCGAACCGCACGTCCAAGGTTGATTGAAGAAAGGTTGCAGACGACAAAATCGCCTGGTTTCTTTCTGATGACGATCTCGCCGTTGTCTTCAATTTGTTCAACAACAACGGTCTCAGACATGTTCTGCATAATTTCTGTACATAGATTTGAACTGTATACAATGCCTTCGTGCTTGTTTGCGTTCATACGGTTTACTTCGTCTCGGTAAAACATGTACGGAGTACCTGTTTCAAGCTGGGATTGCATAATTCGTTTCATCACGTCGATTGCTTTTACTTTTCGACGGCTCGTTAATTCTGTCGATTGGACACACATTTCATAACGCTCGCGGAATGTACCGCGGCCTTTTTCCTCATCGTAGCTGTCTTCTAACGACCAGCCAAACACTTTGCGTACTTCATGAGGATCGAACAAGTACCAGTCACCACGTGCTTCTACCGTCTCCATGAAAATATCTGGCAAGTTCACGCCTGTGAAAATATCATGGGCACGTTTGCGCTCATCTCCGTTGTTCAAACGCAGATCAAGAAATTCAAAAATATCGGCATGCCACACATCTAGATAGACTGCAACAGCCCCTGCGCGTGTCCCGAGCTGGTCGACACTCACAGCAGTATTGTTAATTTGACGAATCCAAGGCACAACGCCAGAGGATGTATTTTTATAGCCACGGATATCGGAGTTTGCAGCACGTACTTTACCGATGTAGACGCCCACTCCGCCTCCGTATTTGCTCACGTTTGCAATATCGGTGTTGCTGTCGTAGATGCCTTGTAAGCTGTCGTCGATCGTATCAATAAAGCAGCTCGATAGTTGTCCTGCTTTTTTGCCGGCGTTTGCAAGTGTTGGTGTGGCGACAGTCATGTATAGGTTAGAAAGTGCCCAGTACGCTTCTTTGACAAGCGAAAGACGATTCGCGCGGTCTTCTTGAGACATGAGCGTCATTGCAATCGTAAGCCAGCGTTCTTGAGGAAGCTCGTACACTTCTTTGCCGTCGTAACCTTTCGCCAAGTAGCGATCACTCAACGTGCGTAACCCAGCATAAGTAAAGAAGTGGTCACGATCAGGTTCGATAAACTTAGCCGCTTCTTCGATCTCTTCTTGCGTGTAATCACGCAAAATCGTTACGTCATAAATGCCGAGCTGACCGAGACGTTTTTGTAGGCCGTAAAAACTTCCGTATCGTTGTTTAGCGTCATAGCTACGATTGTATGCCGCTTTCTTGTATAAATCGCGTAGGAAAATCTTCGTAGCGGAATACGTCCATTCTGGAACATCGATATCATTGTTCTCGGCAGCGGTTAAAAGCAAAAGTTGAGTGATGTCTGCTGCTGAATACTCTGGCTTTGCTTCGATGGATTTTGCGACTTTCTCTTTATATTGGTCCACGTATTTTTGGATCCGAATGTCGGTCGTTACTTCATCAATAAATGCAAACAAGCGCTCTTTATCAAAGGGCATTTTGCGAGCGCCGTCATGTTTTGTAATCGTCGTCACTGTGGCCACTTCCAATCTTCTTGTGTTCGTTCTTTTATTTTACCACAATCTGTTGTGTTAGTGATAGATGCTTACCACTATAAATTGTGGTTTGTCGATATTTGAAAATAACATTCCAACGTTCTTGTTCAGTTGATTAAAACGGTGGTATTCGTATGTAAACCTAGTTTACCAAACATACGTTCTCCATACAATGTTGGCAGATGTAATGACGAGTCGTTATCTAAAAATAAGATTTGGCATAAAAAAAGAAAATTCGACATCAATCATTCGCCATCAACCTCCGACCGTTATTATAAGCGAAGAGCGTGTGGATTGTAAGAGGAGATTTTATGAAAAAATAACGACAGATACTTCAAAAAACGGCCCAATACGTACAGCTGTTGCGTTTGGGTGCTACCGTGCATTTTTTTAAAATAACTTGAGCTGTAATTGATGGAAAACAAAAGCAAAGACGGAGAGAATTTTTTGGTCTCTCCGCCTATAGCTAGCGCTTCAATAGGATGATTATGCTTCAATCTCGTATGTGTCAAGCAACTCGTCGAGATATTGTTCAAACTCAGCGAGCACTTCATCGGCTTGCATATAAAGCTCGTCGCGTTCATCAAAGAGTTGTTCGGCATCTTCGCCACTCTCTACAACAGAACTAAACGCGTCCTCGTCTACTTCGACCGCTTGCAAATTGTAAGAGGTTTCCTCAATGAGCAAGTCATTTAGCTGTTCGATTTCATCCGAATCGAACTGTTGGTCAGTGAGGTGGTCTTGCATCAATTCAAACTGGGGGATGAGATCTTCTCGAATAATCTCAAGCACTTCTTCATCCTCGCCATTTGCACCACGCTCATCGTACTCATCATAGATAAGTTCTACTTCCTCGTACATGACTAAAAATTCATCGTAAGGTCCGTTTAAATAGGAGAGCAATTCTTCTTGCGTTTCATCGGAGCTGTTGCAACCTGTTAAGAGAAGTGTTGCCGCCAATGCCCAAACCCATCGCTTCATTGTGTTTCCTCCTGTATGTATGTCACCGCGCTAAACGAGTTGAGATTTATTTTACAACAGATGGGTAAGAAGGGAAAGATAAACGCTTCTGACCATTCGTCAGATGTGAGACCGACAATTGGTGCGATTTTAATATAAGCAGTAGAATAGGGATATACATAGATAGAGGAGTGTTTAATTATGGATCATCAACAACATTTAGAGACAGCCATAGCTTTAGCATGTGAGAACGTAGAAAGCGGAGGCGGTCCATTTGGCGCGATTGTCGTAAAAGACGGACAAATCATCGGTCGTGGTGGGAACCGCGTAACGCCGAACAATGACCCTACCGCTCATGCAGAAATTACAGCCATTCGGGATGCGTGTAACACATTAGGGACATTTCAACTTGAAGGTTGTGTGCTTTATACAAGTTGCGAGCCGTGCCCGATGTGTTTGGGAGCGATCTATTGGGCCCGTCCAGAAGCGGTATTCTATGCGATGAATAAAGACGACGCTGCCACCATTGGATTTGACGATGCGTTTATTTATGATGAGATTTCTAAATCATACACAGAACGGACCATCCCTTTTCACCGGTTAGTGGCCGACGATAAACGCCCATTCCAGCAGTGGGAAACAAAAACAGACCGGGTAAACTATTAAGAAACAAAAAGCTCCTCCAATACTAGACAAAACTCGCTGTTATTAGAGGCGGGGATTTTAAAGTGAAACGAGAATGTAACTCTACGGAGATTGCACCTGTGTTTGAGTTTGGATACACTTTACTATAGGAAAGGGGAGCTCCTAATGAGTGAGGAGAGCATTCCGGTTCATGTTTCAATGCAAACACAAGTAGAACAAGCAGGAGAGCAGAAACGAATTGCTGTGAGTGGTTACGGAGAAGTGGTGCAAAAAACGGAAAGCACATACGTTACATTTACAGAAGAACTCGAAGACATTGGTGACGTGAAAACCATTATAAAGATTCAATCAGGCGGTTTGACAGTGTTACGAAACGGTGCCGTATCCATGCGGCAAGTGTACACAAAAGGCGAAGAGACGGAAGGTTCTTATGAAACTCCATACGCCAAATTCCAGACACTAGCGAAAACAGAGGACGTAAAGGTACAATGGTATGAGAATAGCGATCTGCTAGGCAAGTTAACATTTGTGTATGACTTGGAGCTGCAAGGCCAGCTTGCCGGCCACTACGAAGTGGAGATCAAGATCAAGGAGGAAAAGCAGTAAACGATGAATAGATTGGACCAAGCAAAGGAACAAATGAAAGAGGCATTGCAAGAAGCGGCCGTGACAGCAGGCCTCGTTAGTCCGGAACAGATGCCTACCGTCATACTTGAAACACCGAAAGACAAGAGCCATGGTGATTTTGCGACGAACTTGGCGATGCAGCTAACAAAAATTGCGAAGCGGAACCCGCGTGAAATCGCAACGGCAATTGTTGAGAACTTGGACCGAGAAAAGGCATTCGTAAAAGAGTGTCAAATCGCTGGACCGGGGTTTATTAACTTGTTTTTAGATCTTCGCTTCCTGCGCGACGTGCTCCCTGATGTGCTTCAAGCAGGCTCGAAATATGGGCAGTCAAATACGGGGAATGGTCGGTCCGTGTTACTCGAGTTCGTCTCTGCTAACCCGACAGGCACGCTACATCTCGGGCATGCGAGAGGGGCGGCAATCGGCGACTCGTTGAGCAATATCTTGGCAATGGCAGGATACAACGTGGAGCGAGAGTACTACATTAACGATGCCGGGAATCAAATTGACAACCTTGCAAAATCCGTTGAAGTTCGGTATTTACAAGCAAATGGTTTGGATGCAGAAATTCCAGAAGACGGTTATCAAGGCGCAGATATTGTTCACATTGGCGAGCGCATTAAAGATGAACATGGGAACCGGTTTGTGGACATGGAAGAAGCTGAGCGTCTACGAACGTTCCGTGAGCTAGGACTCTCACAACTTCTTGAGAAACTAAAAGCGGACCTTGCTGACTTCCGGGTTCAATTTAATACGTGGTTTTCAGAAACGTCATTGTATACGTCTGGTAAAGTCGTTGAGACGCTAGAAACGCTCAGAGAGAACGATGAAGTGTATGAGCAAGACGGTGCGACGTGGTTTCGGTCTTCTGCATACGGAGATGATAAGGACCGTGTACTCGTAAAGCAAGACGGCTCGTACACGTATTTGCTTCCAGACATTGCTTATCATAAAGATAAGCTCGATCGCGGGTTTGATCAGCTCGTCGACTTATTTGGGGCCGACCATCACGGATATATTCCGAGAATGGAAGCGGCAATTCAAGCGCTTGGCTATCCGAAAGAAAAGCTGACCTTCCAAATTGGTCAGAACGTAAACCTCATGCGAAGTGGTGAGCGTGTCAAGATGAGCAAGCGTACGGGCAATGCGGTTACGATGCGTGAACTTTGGGAGGAAGTAGGCTTGGATGCGACCCGTTACTTCTTTGCGATGCGAAGCGGTGATACGCATTTGGATTTTGATATGGATTTAGCTGAGCAAGAATCCAATGAGAACCCGGTCTATTACGTACAATACGCGCATGCGAGAATTAGCAGTTTGTTTAAACAAGCAGAAGACAAAGGTGTGGCTTATGTTGGAGACGAGGGTGTTCAGCTACAGCTCATCGATTCGGATAAGGCGTATGAGTTGTTAAAGAAAATCGGTGAATTTCCGGGTGTTGTTGCAGGCGCAGCGGACAATTATGCACAGCACCGAATTCCGAACTACTTGCATGAGCTTGCGTCTACATTCCATAGCTACTACAATGCAGAGAGAATTGTTGATGCGGATCATCCGGAGTTGACACACGTTCGCCTTGCACTCGTCAAGGCAGCACAAATTGTATTAAGAAATGGCATGACACTCATCGGAGTACATGCACCAGAAAAGATGTAACAACGATGCAGCGGGCAAGGAACCTTGGTCGCTGTTTTTTGTACCATCATTAATCAGAATATTCCTATGAGACAGACGAATAGAGGTGGATAAATTGGAACTAGAAACACGCCAACAATCAATGAAAGACCGCATCGTCTCAAAATTGAAAGTCATCGGTCCAGGAGCCATTATCACTGCGTCATTTATTGGACCTGGTACGGTGACGACAGCGACACGAGCTGGGGCATCGTTTGGGTTTACATTACTTTGGACCGTTCTTTTCTCCATTGTCGCCACGATGTTTTTACAAGAAATGGCGGCAAGATTAGGAATTGTTTCAAAGAAAGGTCTTGGGGAAGCATTGCATGACCAGTTTCAGCGACCGCTCTTGAAGTATGGAACGATTGGCCTCGTCTCAATCTCTATTGGCGTCGGTTGTGCCGCTTATATGGCTGGAGACTTAACCGGTGGCGCATTGGGGGTTAGCATGCTCACCGGCGTTGATGCAAATGTGATCGCACCGATCCTTGGAATCATCATTTTGCTGATCGGTCTTTTTGGCTCATACAAAATAGTCGAAAAACTACTTATCGTATTGGTTGCGGTGATGAGTGTGACGTTTATTACGACGATGATTGTCGTCGACACTCCGCTCGGTGAATTGTTCCAAGGAGCCTTCATACCTACTGTACCGTCAGGGTCAATCATTATCGTTGTTGCATTAATCGGAACAACAGTCGTTCCGTACAATTTGTTTTTGCACGCTTCAAGTGTACAAGAACGTTGGCGAGATGCGAGAGATTTAAAATCCGCCCGTTTAGATATCATACTTTCCATCGGTTTAGGCGGTTTAATTACGTCAGCAATACTTATTACTGCAGGGGCTGTTATTCGTGGGGTAGAAGTGGAGAGTGTAAATGAATTAGGGATGGCGCTAGAGCCTTTGTTAGGGCCGTGGGCCGTCATATTCATTAGTATCGGCATGCTTGCCGCAGGGTTTTCATCAGCGGTCGCCGCCCCAATTGGCGCCGCATACACGATCAGCGGGGTAATGAAATGGGGCTCGGGATTTGATAAGAAAGCGTTCAAGATCGTGTTTGGAGTTGTGATCGGGATTGGTATTATTACATCAGCGACCGGCTTTGAGCCTCTATCAATTCTGTTGTTCGCACAAGCATTAAATGGCATTATTTTACCGGTCATTGCGATCTTCTTGCTCGTCGTTCTAAACAACAAAAAGCTGCTCGGAGAGTACGTCAACTCGGTGAAGTTAAACATTATTGGCGGGCTTATCGTGCTCATTTGTACAGGGCTTGGCGTATATAGTTTAGTGACAGCAATTATGGATTTTATCGGCTGAATTCGGGCACCGTAACACGTAAGTGAGGTGCTTGTAATGTATTTATTTTCGACTGAAGATGGAACGATGCTGCACTATGATCGAATAGGGGAGGGTGAACCGGTCTATTTCTTTCATCCCCCGGCACTTGGGGCCGCGGTGTTTACAGAGCAAACACCGTTAGCCGAGTGGTATAAGCTTGTCGCATTAAATGCGCGAGGGCACGCCTTGAGCGAGAGTGGGAGAGAACCGCTCTCGCTCAAACTGTGGGCAGAAGACGCCCGAGCGCTCGCAGATTATGAACAAGACGAGCGGGTCGTGCTCGTTGGTTATTCTTGCGGGGGGCTGGCGGCATTGGAATTCGCATTAAGATTTCCAAAGCGTGTTAGGGGCCTCGTGTTGATCGGTGGGTTCCCTGTCGTTGATACGCTTTTATTGGAGCGAGAGTTTAGGCTAGGCGTTTATGCGGCTGAACACACTTGGCAATCTCTTATGTCTAAAGTGCTTTCACGTTCTCATACGAAGCATAAAGAAGCTCGTGAACGCATGAGAAGAACCGTGCAAAGCGTACAGTCTGACGTTTTGGCGAGTTGGTATCGGGCTGGCGTTGAAGCAGATTATACGAACGCACTCGGGCAATTGACGGCGCCAACGTTGCTCGTGTACGGCATTCACGACCGCTACGTACAAGGATATCAATCCACTTTCTATGAACAGGTGAAAAAGGCGAGAATTGACACCGTTTATATTGACGGGGTTGGGCATCAAGTGCCGACGAGAAGGTCAAAAGAGTTCAACGCTGTATTAAGGTCATTCCTCATGAACAATCCGTGAATGATCCATGTGTACTTCAGAAAAAATAAAATGCGTGACCGTTGTTGCCCACGTGGACATGCGGTTGATCCAAGCTTCTGCATCTTTAAAGCTTGGAAAGTGAAGTTTTAGCATGTAGCACGCACGACCAGCAATTCGGTAACAAAATTCAACGTTCGCTTGTTTTTTAATCATTTCTTGAAACGCGTCGTAATTACGGTTCAATAGTGTGGCTTCCACAATGCATTGAACGGGCTTACCGAGCGCTTCGAAATCCACGTTGACGGTATAATTTTTAATTACACCAAACGATTCGAGCTGTTTCATACGCTCTCGAACAGAAGGTGCAGAAAGTGACACGCATTCACTCAATTCTTTCAAGGATATTCGACTGTTTATACGCAATTGTTTGATGATTTCAGCGTCGTGTTGATCGATTTTCATAATGAACGTTTTCTCCTATATAATCTTTAAAATCAAAAGTTTTTCTGTTGAATTATTTTATTATCGAAAGATTCGTCCCGAACATTCGTTCATGATGTTATGTAGGAGGCGATCATATGACTAGAATACCGTACGCAACAAAAGGTGACACCCCATTTCAACAAGTTCTTGGTACGTGTGAACGTGTGATGTGGAAATGGGTCGACTTAGAAGAAGATCTTATTCATTATGGGCGGTTGTCCGTATCACTGAAAGAACAAGTTCGCCGCACCCTCGCCGAAGTCAATTCCTGTGAATACTGTAAAAGAAAAGGCAAGCCAGATGAGTTGCATATCAATGAACGACAAGTTGTGGCAACAGGCTTCGCAGTTGTTTTTCAACAATTGAATGGGGAAATCCCTGATGCTGTTTTCGCACGGTTACAAGAGACGTTTACAAATGAAGAGGTCGTGGAACTGATTGCGTGGATCACATTTGCAAACGCCTCTCAGCAATTTGGTGCAGCAGTAAAGTTAGGGAGCGAAACGTAAGTTACGCATCTTCGAATATCTTCTCACCCCGGTGCAATCGCCAAGCGATATCCGCAAAGCGCGGCAGCTCCCTCGGCGTCGGGGAATGGGCAGCCACGTAACGGACGAGCGCGACGAGCAACGTGTCCTTTGCCCGTTTCGCAAAGTCATTGTCAAAGGAATTCCAGTTGTCGTATTCAGCAGTAGCGGCCTCATACATTTGCAACGTATGAAATCCAGCGTCCTCACGCAACATTGCTTCGCCAATTGTGGCGAATAATGGTCCGGTATCGGCATGTTTGTCGGAATAACTAAGCGCCCACTGTGCGGCGACTTCTACCGGCTGTTGCGTATCAAAAAGAGCTAAGAAATGATGCAACTCGTCATCGTCAAGTTCGGCTGCAACGGGACGTTTGGCAGCAGGGATGTTCAAGAAAGAATCCAGTGATAAGCTCACGACGGTATGCATCATAGCACGAATGAGGCTCGGATCATGTGACCTTTGTAGTGATGCATGGACGGCGTGGGCGTGCGAGAACGTATGCAATACCGTATTCCAGTCGTCAAAATCATTCTGCGTACTAAAATGGACAATTCTTGTAGCTGCTGCGAGGGTAATGACGCGTGCGATATTCTCAAGGGGCACACCTTGCATGATTACCTGCTTTACGGCTTGGATTGAACTGCCATCTTGAGATTCCAATAAAGCGGTAAGGAGCGCTCCGTCATCATGTGCAGTGGACGGGTCGACACCAGCGGTTTCAATGTCCTTCAGCGCTTCTTCCACGAGCGTGTAGTAATCTACGGGCGCGCGCCAGCGAGATTTCTCTTCGCTCCGTTCAGCGGTCGTGACGATCATCGGCAATGACGCTAAAATATCGGAATGATACGCGTCATCACATAGCTCAATCGCCTCAAACGCTTTGTTCGTAAAATCAAGTACATGCCCATCATTCATATAATAATGTTCGGTGACAGCGCGCATGACGAGCTGTGACAACGCTTCTTTGGAGTACGTGTGCATTGCCGAAAGTAGAATTCGCTCTGCCCCTTGTGCGTCTCGAACATTCGTGCAATCGGTATACCAGTCAACCCATCGTTCTTCCCTATCTGCCCGTGTCGTGAGTGGTGTCAACTTTCGTTTCGGGGCCCGATTTGCCCCGTCACTTGCAACCATAACGAGCGCTTGGTAGAGCGCTTGAACTTGTACACGCAACTGGAGTTTAGGGAGAACATTGACCATCGCCACGAGTGTCGTTACGCCGCGATCAAAACCGGCGTTTTTTGAAGTGGTACCAAAGCGAATGCCGGCGTGCAAAATGTCACGAACATGTTTTGTGTCGATCGTGAGTAAACCGACAACGCCTTTGCCAATGAGTAGGCTAAGGTTTTGTTCCAAACCTTTTTGTAGTTGGTTCATATGATAGGTAGCTCTGTCTCCTGTTGCTCGAGCCATATTTACATAAATTTGCTCATCTTGAATGTCGGTTTCATATTTGATGAGATCATCTGCCCAAGGGTCGAGCGTTCCCCCGCTAGAAAGATCAAACCGTGCGTGATGCCATTGACACGTCAATATGCCATTTTTAAGGCTACCCATATGGAGCGGAAAGCCCATATGCGGGCAGCGGTTATCTATTGCGTATACATGCCCTTCATGAAGAAGAACAACAATGCCACCTTTTATCAGTTTCACTTTTTCCTTTTTTAACTCTTCCATCGAACAAGCTTTTTGCCAGCTCATCGTCGATCCCCTCCTCGGTTGTGTAATTCCATTATCCGGGGAATCGCAGTTACACTCACCGAGCATAAGGCTAGATTATCGATACGAAAAAGGGTTGAGCGAGTAATCAGACATTCGTCGTAGTTGAGTCTACGCCTGAATATCGTTGAACCACTGATTTTTCAGTGCGAGAATCGCCGCTTGCGTACGGTCGTTGACATGAAGTTTTGAAAAGATGTTCGTAAGGTGAGTTTTCACCGTTTTTTCGCTAATAAAAAGGGCAGTAGCAATCTCTTTATTGCTTTTTCCTAATGTCACTTGTCGAAGCGTTTCCGCTTCTCTTGCCGTGAGAAGAGCAAATGCACTGGGTCCATCATCCGTCGCGACGTGTGTCATAAGTTGGCTTGCAACTTGAGGGTGCAACGCATGTTCACGCTCGCCGCTCGCCACGTGCACAATCGTCTCGTACAAATAGTCAGGGTCGATATCCTTCAATTGATAGCCGTCTGCCCCTGCACGGATTGCAGGAATTACGTGTTCCTTCTCTCCTGAGCTCGTCAACATGATGATCTTCGTGTCCGGCAAGTCTTTCTTTAATTGTTCAGTCGTAACGATGCCATTTTGTCCTGGCATGATCACATCCATAACAATCACGTCGGGCCTTACGTCCATCGCAAGTGCATACGCCTCTTTGCCGTCATTCGCCATACCTACAACATGAATATCTGCTTTCGTTTCAAGGAAAAACCGCAGTCCTTTTAAGACGACATTATGGTCATCTACAAGTAGTACCGTCGTTGGCAACGCAAGCTGCCTCCTTTCTTAAGCAAATCGTAATTTTTGTCCCTGCTCTGTGCGGGCTCGTAACCGAGAAGTCAGCACCGATTTGCTCAGCTCTTTCCTGCATGCTCTTCATGCCGAGACGGCCTGGTAATGAGGCTGCGCCGCCAACACCAAGATCCGTAATCTCAAAAACAACATCCTCATCAACGGTGTCAAGAACAATGGTTAACTGATCCGTTTCTGCATGCTTAAATACATTGTAGATCGCTTCCTGGCCGATTTTTATGAATGACTCGTTCACTGTTTCTGTTAAAGATAACGTTCGGCATTGTATGAAAGGGCGTAGACCGAGTCGCAACGCATGTTTTTCCAGCGTATCGGCAAGCGCATCTTCACGATGTTCTGGGCGGAGTTGCCATATAAGACTTTGCATCTCTTGCAAAGCTTCTTGTGAGAGAGTGCCAACGTCTTTAGCAGCATCAGTAATCGCAGGAAGGTCTTTACATAGAGCTTCAATGCCTTTAGATGTTAACGATAAGGCAAAAAGTTTCTGTTTAACCGAGTCGTGCAAGTCTCTAGCGAGCCGGGTCCGCTCATTCGTAATAAGCAGATCGCTTTGTTTATGATAAAGACGAATTCGTTCAACGGTAGCGCCAATTTGGTAGGCAATGGACTCCAATAAAAGCAACTCTTCTTTTTCAAAGTCTCTCATTCCTGGTGTGGCCAAATTTAACAAACCGACTTTGCTACCTCGAACCGTTAGTGGAACACTCGCATGATGCGTGAGACCGTTCGTATCTGCATGTTTGTCGAGCGACAAAGCGTCGCTAAGTCGCGCACACCGAATGGATTGAACCGCTTGTGCAAGTCGGCCTTCACGATAGCGATTTAAACAGTAACAATCCGAACAACCATCTTGTTGTTTCATAATCGCCTGGTCGTTTTTGTTTAACGCTGGCGGGAGTTGGTGGTAGGAGGCAAGTTCGTAATCGTCGTGATGATACAGTAAGAAAATCCAACCTGTTGATAAATTCATCATTTTCAGAAGTTTTTCTAAGCAACTTTGTAACGTTTCAAATATGTCGGTGCTTTCATTTAACGTCTCAGAAATCTCTCGTTGAACGTGTAACAAATAGTCGTAAGAATGTGGTGGGGATTTTTTCATACGATCAACTCCTCTATTTATTTTAGTCCAGGTCGAAAGAATTGAAAAGATGAAAGCTTGGGAAACCGCTGGGATTGCATGTACAATGAAGGAAAAGGGGAGAAGCGCTTATGATTTCACTCAAGGGTGTGAGTTTTGTCCGTGAGAAAACAATTCTTGACCAGATTGATTGGGACGTTCATCAAGGAGAGCACTGGGCGATTTTAGGAATGAACGGGGCTGGGAAGACAGCGATGTTAAATGTCATATGTGGCTATCAGTTTCCGACAAAAGGCAAGGTGCAAGTGCTTGGTCAGACGTTCGGGGAATCCCCCTGGCAAGACGTTCGAAAACGGATCGGCTGGGTAAGTTTTTCGTTTTCAGAAAAAATGCAACACCAGCAACAAAATTTCGGCATTGAAGTCGTGTTGAGTGGCATGCACGCTTCCATTGGCTTGCATATCCATCCGAGCGAGAAAGAGATGCAAAAAGCCGAGAAGTTATTACAGATGCTCGGCGTCGAACATGTGGAGCGTCAGCCGTACGAACAGATGTCACAAGGGGAGAAACAGCGGGTGTTGATTGCGCGGGCGCTCATGGCAGAACCCGACATTCTCATCCTTGATGAACCGTGCAACGGTCTTGATTTTCTCGCTAAAGCGCAGTTGTTAACGCTCATTGAGAAGATTGCTGATCGAGAGAAGACGACGATTTTGTATGTGACACATCAAATAGATGAAATCTTACCTCAATTCACACATACATTACTACTAAAAGAAGGAAAAGTGTTCTCGAAAGGAAAAACAGAGGAACAAATGACTTCGGAAACATTGTCAGCATTTTGCGAGACTTCGGTTGTCATTCGAGAGAATGAAGGTATGTATTCCTTAGAGATTCCAAAAGAGGTTATTAGATAAATCTATTTGGAACCAATAAGAATTAAAAAAGGGTTGCGAAAGAGTTCAATTAGAAAGGGTTGAGACAATGGCTGGATGGACAACAGCGGATATGCCTGATTTGACAGGGAAAACAGCGGTTATTACAGGGGCTAGTGATGGGCTTGGTTTGGAAACAGCCCGGGCACTTGCACTTAAGGGAGCGGATGTCATTTTAGCTGTACGCAGCATGAAAAAAGGTGGCGAAGCCCTCGAACAAATTAAGACAGACGTACCGAATGCGAATGTGAAAATAAAAGAATTGGACCTTTCTGATTTGCAAAGTGTGAACGTCTTCGCTGAATCTATGTGCGATGCTTATGGATCGGTGGATTTGTTAATTAACAATGCTGGAGTGATGATGCCCCCTTACAAAAAGACGACCGACGGTTTTGAACTTCAATTCGGGGTGAACCATCTCGGCCACTTTGCGTTAACAGGGCAGCTAATGCCGATTATTCAGGCTGCCGAAAACCCACGAATCGTGACGCTCAGCAGTTTGGCCGCTCACAAAGCTTCCATTGATTTTGATAACTTAGACGGTGTAACAGGATACCGAGCGTACACGTTTTATGCACAAAGTAAATTGGCGAATCTTTTATTTGCGGTAAAACTACAAAATAAACTAAAAAACGAGGCGGCTCACGTGAAAAGCTTCGTCTGTCACCCAGGATTATCTCAGTCCAATCTTCTATCAAGAGGAGGCGGCGCGAGTGGAAAAGGGTTCTTGCCATTTTTACAAAATCATTTAGCGCAATCGGTTCAGATGGGTGCGCTCCCGACATTATATGCCGCAACAGAGCCGACTTTACGAGGGGGAGAATACGTAGGGCCTGATCATAAAAATCGACGTAAAGGGTACCCGAAGGTCGACCCATCAGTGAAGGACATTTACGATGAAGCAACGGCAGATCGGTTATGGGTGTGCTCAGAAGAGCTGACCGGTGTGAAGTTTTTTGAGGGGAAAACTAGTGCGAGTGTGTAGCTTTTAAAGGGAACTGTACTTCCGTTAACCAATGCCGTTCGTATTCTTGGTTCCAAATGCCGTCGATTACCGCTTCCCTCGGTGGTCCGGCGAGCTCGTAACGGTTGTGTTCAAGCCAGTCATATAAAGCCACATGTGTTTCGCCAATTGTTGAATAAGGCCCACGGTGCAAAAGACAAGCAGCGGTGCCCACTTCCGGCACCTGTTTAAAAACGAGGCCGTTCGCATCGGGCTTCTTTTCCGTTACCGCTTCACAAATCTCAACATCAATGTTTTCTACCCGATGTTCAGGGTCGTGGTACATCTGGAAACAATACAGTAACGGGTCCAAACGACAGCCAGCGGCGCGCATACGCTCCCCCATTTCAGGGACAACTTGAAACAAAGCGTCATAGTTAGCAATCCGAAGTCTCATCGAGGCAACGGTTACAGCGGGTAAGCTTTTAATGAAAATGTCAGGGGTTTGCGCTTTCGAAAGATAATATTCTGTTTGTGCAAGCTGTGCTTTAAGAGCTTCCATCTCACCGAGCAATTGCCCGCGTTTCTCTTCGATTAACTCTGTCGCAGATTGATGTGCCAATGTCTCTTCAATCTCTGCGATCGTAAAACCAATTTGTCGAAGTGCCATAATGTGATGAAGATCCCCAATTTGCGTCGATTTGTAGTAGCGATACCCGGTTGCCGCGTCGACATGAGCCGGCTTTAAGATGCCGACTTTGTCGTAATAACGCAGCGCCTTTACGGTTACGCGGTTCATTTTCGAAAATAATCCGATGCTGTACATGAACTCACTCCCATTTGAACGTTTTTACAGAAATAATTAAACAGATGCCGGTGAGTACAAATAGAATAAGGAAGCTTACGGTATTGAACTCATTTATCGTAGCAATCTCTGTCAGAATTGTAATGCCGTGAGTAAGCGGGAAGATTTGTGCCAACGTTTGCATGAATTCCGGTAGGATCGTAAGCGGGATTGTCGCTCCAGACAATAGAAACATTGGGAAGAATAGAGCGCTGCTAATCGCCCCTGTCGTTTTCTCTCGAGGAGATAAGCTAGCAACGAGCATTCCAATGCTATGAATCGCAATCATAACGAATACATATCCTCCTAAAAATAGCCACACTGAACCAATAATTTCAAGACCAAACCCTAGCCAAGCGACGAGAAAGACGAGCACCATTGAAAGGATGCTTAAAGAGAAACAATGCAACACGTGAGCCGCGAGCAGGTGGGTTGGACTAATCGGAGTCACTTTGTAACGTTTGAGAACTTTCTTCTCCCGGTAGGAAGAGAGCGAGAGCGGTAAACTCATAATTCCCGTAGAAACGAGCCCAATCGTGGCAATTGCCGCAAATGCACGGATTAATTCCAGCTGGGTGTCAGCAAACATCCCCATCAAGCCCATGAGCCCAACTGGCAAAAGAATACCAAAAATAACAGACGACATTTCACGAACGGATAATTTCACTTCTGCCATATAAAGTAGCCGCAATGTTTTCATCGTATACCCTCCTCTACGAGCTTTACAAACGCTTCATCCATATTTTCTGATTCTGTTCGGCTCACAACATCTGTTACCGTACCTCTAATGAGCTCTTTGCCATCCTTAATGACGAGAATTTCATCGCATAATTTCTCCACCTCATCCATGTAGTGAGAAGTTAGAAACAACGTAACGCCGGTCTGTTTCAGGCGAAGCAGTGTTTGCCAAATGTCCCTTCTCGCGACAGGATCGAGGCCCGTCGTTAATTCGTCGAGGAAAATCACCTTCGGTTGGCCCATCATTGCAAGCAAAATGCAAAGCTTTTGCCGCTCCCCACCAGACAAGTCGGAAATGGTCGTTTTTAGCTTGTCGCTCAATCCAAACTCAGCAGCGGTTTGCTGCCAGTCAATCGGATTTTCATATAATGAGTGCGTAATCTCGCAAATCTCTCGCACTTTTAGTCCACTTTGGAATGCACTTTCTTGAAATTGAACACCGACGTGCTGAAAGAGCGAACGCCGATTCGTACGTGGATCGGTGCCTAAGATGCGGATTTCTCCAGCATCCGCTCGCTCTGTGCCGAGCATACAGTCAATCGTTGTCGATTTACCTGCTCCGTTGGAGCCAAGCAAACCAAAAATTGATCCCGCTCGCACAGATATATGAAGGTCTTGGATAGCGATCTTTTGACCAAATCGCTTCGTCAAGCCGTTCACTCGAATTACTTCTTCCATTTGAACTCCCCCTTTTTTAGTGGAACCTCCGTAGTCTATAGGCTCCTCTTAGGGGAGAGTCAAATTGAAAAAACAGCACCCAACCAATTACGGTTGGGTGCTGTCTATCAAACTCATTTATTCATCCACGGGTACGTCAGTGATTCGCCATGAACGGGTTTGTTCAATTTGTCTGTCGGACAAATCATCTAGGAAGCGATAGGGGACGGTCAAGTCGACGGTTACCGTGTCACTCTCTACAGCTGGCCAAACGATTGTTGATGTGTAGTAACCTCCTTCATCGAGTCTCCCAATATCACCTGTGTATCGTTCTGCAAGTGGGACGATGAACTGTTCATCTTCTTCAGCTTGTTCGACCCAATCTTCAGCGGCTGTTCCTTCCAGTGGCGCTAAGTAATAGTCTAGTGGAAAATAGCGCTGATCGCCGTGTATGATGGTTGGGGCATAGGCAGTGAATTGACTTTGACCAACGGAATCATCTACATGCCAACCTCTTGCCCCATATGGCCTGCCAAACCCAAAGTTAAGGGCGTTATAGCTAGAACCTACATCTTCCAAGTATCTAACGGTAATTCTTCCTACGAATAAATCATCGACGCGCTTTATTGATTCAATCTCAATTTCGCCGTCTTCATTCTGAATAGTGCTTGGGTATTCAACTTCGTCCCCTAGAACTTCAGGCATATCAGTTTCAGTCTCTACCTCAATCGTTTCTGCAGGCGGTGTAAAGTGAATGTCAACGCGACGATTTAGAGCTCTTCCTTCTTCAGATTCGTTGTCAGCAATCGGTTCACGGAGAGATTCTCCGCGAAACTCAACGTCAAATGCATCAAGATCAATGCTGTTTTCCAAGTATACTTGAACAGACTCGGCACGATCTTCTGACAATTGTTGGTTGTACTCTTCTGTACCGTCATTATCGGTATGACCGACAATGACCAACTCCCCACCTTCAGCTGACACGAGTACGTCAGCCGCGGCAGCTAGTTCTTCATCTGCTTCTTCCATCAACTGAGCCGAGTCAAAATCGAACAACACATCGCTTGAAATCATGAGCGTTGAATGTTGGATTTCATCAATTCGACTTACAGAACTTACAATACTTTCTTGATAACTTTCGATTGGAAATACTGAAGCTTGAACACGGGCTAGATCTCCGTCGTACTCTGCGCTTATATGCGCTCGGTCGAGTTCTCTTTCAATGATTTCCTCAACGGATGGTATGACGTGGGAAAAGAATGATTCATCGTCTTCGCTAAGCTCTTCTCTTTCTTCTTCAGACAATTCACCAAGTCGCTCATCAATGGTCAAGGCACCAACGTCTTCGCGATCCACAACAGGTATATGTTCAATAACGCCTAGTCTTCGAAACAACACATGGACAGAATCGGTATCTGGAGCAGTAAATACTCCGTAATACCTCGCAGGTTCTGAGTTATCCCCAAAGGTAATCTGAGTGTTGCGACTGCCTTCACCAAAAAACGTATGCATCGCGATGTAGTCATCTTCTTCGAGCAATAAAGCAGCAGAAAGAGATGTGGTCATCTGCTCAGGATCAATGATTCGAATATCTAATCCTTGCTGAGAGGAAGTCCCCTCTCCAGTGAATACACCAGGGTCAAAAAGACCGGTAATCGTCGAACGTACATCATCTTCACTGTCAAGCGTGACCGGGAGAATGGCGTAGTCACCATCACGAATGATCGGTCCAACTTCCCCTTGAATGTTAAAGGTGACGTCATCCCTCAAATGCCACAAATCATGGCTAAACGTGACCCCTTCCCACTCTAAAGGCTCTGTATGATCTTCTGTATCAGGCTCTTCTTCATGTGTTGTTTCTGGCTCTTCATCAGGCTGGGGTTCTTCGGTTACTTCATTGTCACTACAACCAGTTACGATTATAAGAATCAGAATTCCTGAGAAAAGTTTTTTTAGCATCAATGTTCTCCTTGAATTTTTTTATGTTAAATCGTTCTATTATTTAGAATTAATCATCGTTTATTGTACACGAATTGTGAGAAAGGGGAAACAAGAAAGCCGCTCACCAATTGGTGAACGGCTCGTGCCATGTTTAACGTTCGTCTTCGTTGTCACCCCAGCATTCAGTGTTTTTAATCTCGGGGTATTGGGATGCGTAGAAGACAGGGTCTTTGCCGGCTTTTCTTTGCTTCGTATAGTCTTGCAGTAATGTGACCGCTTTTTTCGTAAGCAGCAGAATGACGGTAATGTTTACGATCGCCATCAGTGCCATAAACAGGTCAGCCATTGTCCAGACAAGTTCTACGGTCGCAATACCACCAAGAATACCCATTATGAGGAAAGCGACTCGATAGATCGGCAACCAACGTGCACCATTTTTAAGGAATTCGATATTCGTTTCACCGAAATAGTAGTTTCCGAGAACCGAACTGTATGCGAAGAAGAGAATGGCAATCGCTACAAATGCACTGGCCCATTCGCCGATGTGTTGACTCATCGCAAACTGCGTAATCGTTGCACCTTCCCCTTCAACGTCCATATAACCGGTAGAAAGAAGAATGATAAATGCGGTACTAGAACAAATAATCATCGTATCAAAAAAGACGCCAAGGGATTGAAAGAGACCTTGTTTTGCCGGGTGCGATACGTTTGCGGCAGCGGCAGCATTTGGCACACTCCCCATACCGGCTTCGTTTGAGAATAATCCACGTCTTGCACCTTCCATAATTGCAGCACCAAACCCGCCGCCAATCGCTTGAGATAGACCAAACGCTTCACTAAAAATTAGTGAAATTACACCGGGAATCTGCTCGATGTTCGTTACAATAATATAAAGTGCAACCGCGATGTAAGCGACCGCCATAAATGGAACGATTAGCTGTGTCACTTTTACAATTCGTTTGACCCCACCAAAAATAATGAGTGCCGTTAGCGCGGCAAGGATGAGCGCCAACATGAGACGGTTCGTATCAAAAGCGGTTTGGAACGAATCGGTAATCGTATTTACTTGCAACGCATTAAAAATCATACCGAAACAAAGGACAATAAGAACGACAAACAAAATGCTGAGCCAGCGTAATCCTAATGCTTTGTGTATGTAATAAGCTGGCCCCCCACGGTAACGATCTCCGTCCTTTTCTTTATACAACTGGCCAAGTGTACTCTCGATAAACCCGGTCGCCATCCCGACCGTTGCAATGGCCCACATCCAAAAGACAGCACCAGGCCCTCCGACGGTAATGGCTAGAGCCACCCCTGTGATATTCCCTGTTCCTACCCGTGCGGCAGCACTAATTGTAAACGCTTGGAACGCAGAAACACCCGTATCGTTTTTTCGTTTTTCAGTAATGACACGAAACATCTCCGGAAACATGCGAATCTGGACAAAATTCGTACGAATTGTAAAATAAAGACCGGCAATGATGAGCAAAGCGATAAGTACATACGTCCAAAGCACATCATTCACAGAGCCGACAATGCCTTCTAAAAAAGGAAGCTCTAAAGCAAATCCTTCATCAAACATCTGATCATTCCTTTCTTTTTAAAGTATGGGCTACATTTACCCATTCATTCGTTTCGTTAAACGACAGCAGATTCAATAATATGCAACGTTTTGTTCGTCGCATTCAACCTTGCTCGAACGCCAAGAGGCAGAGTAATTTGAGGAGAGCCGTGCCCCGCTTGTAAATTATAAAGAATCGGCTTTTGGTAAAAACTAAGAATGCGATCACACACGTCTATGACGGTGTCACCGTTAGGGTAATCTTTGGAATCGCAATCTTTACACGTGCCGAGCACAAAGCCGACGGCCTCATCAAGCTTGCCGGCGAGCGACAGTTGTGTGAGCATCCGATCAATCGCATACGGTTCTTCATCCACATCTTCTAAAAAAAGTATTTTTCCTTTCGTGTCAAGCTCAAATGGTGTGCCCATGAGGCTTGCAATGACAGAGAGGTTGCCACCGACGAGCTCCCCTTCAACCGTCCCATGGGAGAGGGTTTTCAGCGGGTAGTTGCTCGGATTAAAGAGTGTGCTCGGAAACCCGTCTGCTTTCATCGCTTGTAACAGTCGATCGGTTGTAAAGCGGTCTGCATCTAACAGGTCAGATGTTGCCATCGGGCTATGCATAGTGACCATGTTCGCCCGTTGCGTGAAGGCGATGTGCAGAGCGGTAATGTCGCTGTAACCAAGAAAGAGTTTCTGGTGCTTTGCGATCAGGTCATAATCGAGAAACGGCAAAAGTGAGGCACTCCCGTATCCGCCACGCAAACAGAGAATTGCATCGACATCAGGATCAACGAATAATGTGTGCAACTCTTCAACCCTTTCACCAATTGAACCGGCAAGATAACCTGGATATTCTTTAAACGGCCGTGAAGTAACGGTCTTGAAACCATAACCTTCAAGCGTTCTCGTCGCTTCTTCGAATTGGTGGCGCTTGGCAGGTCCTGACGGCATGGCGAGGCCGAGCGTGCTATTTGTGCCGATCCCTTTTGCTTTTCGTTTCTTTTTCATATCCATCCCTCCAATTTTTTACCATTATATGATGATTGTGACGAGTAAAACAGTAAAAAATCGGGAAATGTACGAATAGGACAACCATCTGAGGAGGCCAATAGATGACTGAGCTTACAGAGTTAAAAGAACGGATTGATGAAGTACTCACTGAAAATCGCGTCGGCGTATTGTCTACAATCAAAGAGAACCACCCTTACGCCCGCTATATGACGTTTTACCATGAAGGACTCACATTGTACACCCCGACCAATGCCCATGCACACAAAATTGAAGATATTGAAGAAAACCCCCACGTCCACATTTTAATGGGGTATGAAGAACACGAAGACGGCAACCGCTTCGTCGAAATTGAAGCAACCGCCGAAGTCGCCACAGATCCAACAGACAAACAAAAAGTTTGGTCAGAAAAAATTGCCAAAAAATATTCCGGACCTGAAGACGAGAACTTCGTCGTCCTCATTTGCCGACCGACCGTCATTCGTTACCGGTCCGATGAAATTCCTGAGTCTTACCAAGAGTTAAGGATGTAGCCCAAATAAAAGCCGAGTACTTCTTAATGAGAAGTGCTCGGCTTTTTTCTTGTTGGTTATAGGCATACCTTCATTTGATTATTTTTATAGCACCGACAACGATAACAATGATCGATACTACGGAGGTTACGCATAAAACTACTACCCCTGCGATCCCTAGCCCGAAAGAATTTTCAGGTTCTGAAAACAGGATAAAGCTAAAAAATGTCGCGACGCCAAAGAGCAATAAAAGAATCCCGGAAATGATAAGCAAAGTAGGGTTATCCGTTAGGAAAACTAGCAAAAGCACAATGAACGAAATGATAAATGATGCAATGTAAACAAAATGGGAAATATCTTCAAACATGAGTCCTCCTCGTTATTACAGCATATTAGAGAGAATGTTCAATCAATTATACTGAGTTAGAGCGATTACAGCAATAACCACACATGTGACCGTGATCGTAATCGATATGAAGGCAACGTGATTTTTTTCTTTTTTGTTCGTGAAAACGAGTGTTGTTAATATGGCGTTAAGGATACTTGAAAAGATAAAAACAAAAATCAAAGGGATTGCGGAAATGAAAATGAAGTCTTCAAAACTGATCACAGCTACGTAGGGAAGAGTAACAAGTGTAACCACCATCCCAATGCTTAAAAATAACGACGTGTAACTTTTCCAAGAGTAATATCTCAAATGACGATCTCCTTTAGTTTCGACATCATCTATGTGAATCCAGCTCGACAGCGGGGCATCCTTAGACGGAACGAACGGAAACCCCGCCGTGAACTTGTACCGGAGACGGGAGCTGTGCGGAACGAAAAAAGGGAAGCCCCGGATTTTGTGCCGGAGAAGGGCGCTGTGCGGAACGAAAAAGTGTAAGCCCCGGATTTTGTGCCGGAGAAGGGCGCTGTGCGGAACGAAAAAGTCAAGTCCAGATTTATGTGTAAAAGTGTTACAACGAGTAGCCAAGTCATTCATTTAGGTTTGAGGTGTTGCGTTCAAGGGGCCTGCAGGCCCCTTGAAAAATCATTTCTCATCTGAACTTTTTCG
>NZ_JBHFQF010000011.1:0-100881 GCF_041949955.1 Geomicrobium sp. JSM 1781026
CAAAACTTGCTTGTGATCGCCTGACGGAACGTATGAACGAACATCACGCTTAAATTTTTGAGAGCAACCTTATTCTGATAGGATTTATCTGTGCTTTTTTAAGAGGAAGACTTATGAAATTGATTCATATAGAAAAACGTCCCGATCTTTTTGATCGGGACGTTTTTCAAACCGATGCTCTACCTTATAAATGGAATCGACAGCGGGTATTTGTATAACTCACCGTTCGATGCTTTGACGGTCGCAATGATAACGAATACGATCCAGGCAATGCCAACGATAAATACGAGCACGAAGCCAATGAATACGAATATTAGGATGGAAGACACGATCGCATAAATGAAATATGAGATCTGAAAATTGACAGCGGCTTTTCCGTGCGCATCCACATATTCAGATTCATTACGTTTGATGAGCCAAAGAATGAGAGGGGCGAGAAATGTAGCTAACGGAATGATGAAGCCAGAAAATGCACTTAAATGCAGAAACAACCCATACGTTCGTTCTGTTGAAGCATCCATTGAAAACCACTCCCGATAAAACGTGATTATTCAATGTATTCATGGTATGTTGGCATTATGTTAAGGGGTGTGGACACGTGCGATTCGCAAAGATTCTAACTATGATTGGTAGTGTTTTTCTAGCCATTGTCGGTCTGATCTATTTTTTTCAAGAGCAAATCATTTTTCACCCAACCGCTGTAGATGAGGCACAAACGGCCCGGTTAGAGGCTGCGGACGGTGTGGAAGAGATGATTGTACAAACACCGGACGGCACGCTGTTACACGGGTGGTTCGTTGGAGATTCAAAACAGGACATGATCCTTTATTACGGTGGCAATGCCGAAAATGTGTCGAACAAAGCGGCCGAAGTGAACGAGCGCTGGCCAGAAAGAAATGTCGTACTCATGAATTACCGGGGATACGGTGCAAGCGAAGGTACGCCAGGTGAAGAAGAATTATTTTCGGATGCGCTGTACGTGTATGATGAAGTGGCCGAGAACGCTGAACAAATCACGGTGATGGGCCGAAGCTTAGGAACGGCTGTTGCCGCGTATGTGGCGGACAACCGCGACGTTGACCGTGCGATTTTCGTGACCCCTTTTGATCGGCTAGCAAGCGTAGGTGCCGCGCAATTCCCGTTTTTACCGGTTGATTTGTTGTTGCGCCATCCGTTTGATACGAAGGAACATTTGCAAGACGTGAGCGCACCGATGCTCATGATCGTTGCCGGTGATGATGAAGTAGTCCCCTTCGAGCGTAGCCGTGCCTTGTATGAATCACAAGACACAGCTGAATGGATCGTCATTGGCGAGCACGGGCACAACACGATTCATACAGACCCAACGTATTGGGATCGGATTGAGCGCTTCTTAGAAACGAAGTGATAAACAAGTGAGGCTACCGTCTTGCTTTTCAAACTCAGACATGTCTAGCTCAATAATGGGCAGACCGAGTTTTTGCAATTGTGCACGAGTTTGTGGATAACCTTTTGGCATGATTAAATGATCGTTGATCCGTAGGCAGTTGGCCGCATACGCTTCTTCATCCGGCACAACGATTCGATCAAACGTTGTAAACGCTGGGTCTTGTACGAATTCGCCTGCGACGAGCATGTAATTGTCTCCCATATACGTACAACCTGTTTTAAGGTGAAGAATGTGCTGCACCGGAACGGTCGAACTACTCACATTAAAGCGTGTTAGGATCTCCATTAACTGCGTGGCGCCTTTTTCATTCGTACGAGCTGATATGCCGATGTAAACATGGTTATCCACCCGAAGCACGTCGCCGCCTTCAAGTGTGCCAGGGGAGACGATCGTTTCAGTTGTGTTAAATAACGGCGTGAGCGTGTCTCTCATAAGTGCCGTTTCTTCGATTCGCTCAGGTGTGCCCGGTCGAGTCAAAATCGCGCAATCCGGCAACACGACAGCAGGGTCTTCCACAAAAGTCGAATCAGGAAAACGATCATCAGCAGGAAGAACGGTTATTTGAACTCCGCAGTCTTTAAGCGCTTGAACGTAGTTGGCATGTTGCTCACGGGCGCGGGTAAGATCAGGTTTTCCAAGGGTGGCGTCGGTGAGACCTGAGCTAAAATTTTCACTAACTTCTTTCACGATGGCATGTGTAATCTTCATGGTCTGTTCACCTCATTGATTGTTATGTAAGCAGTTTATAGAAATAGAGTTCATCATGGTAGACATCGTCTATGCAAAGGGAAGCGTAGCGAATGCCTTCCTGTTCATAACCGAGTGATGAATAAAGGGATATGGCGGCGTGATTGTGGACAAGTGTGGTCAGTTCTAATCGGTGCACGCCGGCGTTTTCTGCCCACGTCTCTGCATGTTGCATGAGCAGTGACCCTACACCTTGTCCTCTTGCCCGCTCGTCAACACCGATCACAACAAACGCTCGGTGCTTGGTTCTTCGTAAGTCATTTCCCATCATAAATACATAGCCACAGAGTGCTTGGTTATTATTTACAGCAACAAACCAGCGGCTATGCGGGGTATGTTGAATGTTTTGAATGTGCTTTTCTAATCCATCCGGGCGTGCTTTTCGCTCACCAGGGTGATACAGCATCACATTCGATGCGTCAACGTCCTTTAATAGACGAGCGAGTGGTGCTGCGTCCTCTCGAGTGACCTCTCTCACGAACATACAAAAAACTCCTATCATTTTTTCTTATCCCTACCTATTCGACATCGTTAGTCGTGTTTTCCTTCAAGCTACCGTAAACTATTTATAGAAGGAGTGATGAAAATGAGTGACTTTAAGAAAACCGTTCAACAAACGTTTTCCTCTGCCTCTGCCAATTATGTCACGAGTCAACTGCATGCCAAAGGTGAGGACTTGCGTCTGCTCGTGGCCGAGTTGGAGCATAACAAGTATGAACGTTTGTTAGACATTGCGACCGGGGCGGGTCACGTGAGTTTAGCCGCAGCTCCCCACGTGAATGAAGTAACGGCGATGGACTTAACGAAAGAAATGCTTGGGACGGCCGAGGCGTTCATCACAAAGAACGGTTTTGAGAATGTATCCTACGTTGAAGGGGACGCAGAAAAGCTAGATTTTCCCAATTCATCGTACGATGTTGCTGTATGCCGCATTGCGGCTCACCACTTTGAACGCCCAGATCAATTCCTTGAAGGGGCGCACCGTGTCATCCAAACTGGAGGTAGCTTATACATCTTGGACAACACCGCACCTGAAAATGATGATTGGGACGAGTTTTATAATACGGTTGAAAAGAAGCGTGACCCGAGTCATTTCCGTGCGTGGAAGAAAAGCGAGTGGGTTCAGATGGTTGAACGTGCAGGCTTTACTGTAGAGCGTGTCCAACGCTTTACGAAAACGTTTCTCTTTACAGATTGGTGCGATCGTTTGGACGTACCGAACGAAACGAGAAAAGAATTGACCGATTTGTTGTTAGCATCATCAGACGACCATAAACAGAAATTCAACATCATCACAAAAAGAGATGAACTACATTCGTTTGCTGGGGAGTCCATCCTTTTGCACGCGGTGAAGAACTAGAGAACTGCGGGGACATTTGTCCCCGCAGTTGGTCTATATAAACAGTAAACCGATCGCTATCGGAATGAATGACCAGATGAGAATAATGACGCAAAAGCCCATAATGTCACGGACCTTAAGTCCAGCAATCGCGAGAAGTGGCAACGTCCAAAACGGCTGAATCATGTTCGTCCACGCGTCCCCCCAAGCAACCGCCATCGCAATTCTTGCCGGCTCTGCACCGATTTCATAGGCAGCACTCATCATAATCGGTCCTTGAACAGCCCACTGACCACCACCAGAAGGGACGAAGAAGTTCACAATGGCGGCGCTAATAAATGTGAAAAGTGGGAACGTCGCTTCATTGGAAATGAGGATAAACATTTCCGACATCATATCCGATAAACCTGATTCGACCATCATGCCCATGATCCCTGCGTAAAACGGGAACTGAATAATGATGCCACCGGCGTTACGTACCGCATCACTCACTGTTTTTAGAAATCTTCGTGGCGTTTTGTGCAACAATATACCTAGGAAAAGAAACGTGAAATTAACGATGTTTAAATTAAGATCCAAACCGTTTTGTACGAAATGCATGACGACGAATATGAGTCCAAGGCCCCCGATAACGAGCGAGATGATCTGACTGTTTTCTAATCGATCAGCTGCTGTTTTTGGCTTGTCATCGATCGTTTCTTCCTTAGCCGCGGCTTGCTCGGTAAAGACAGGCTCAATTTTTTGTGATGAGTCTGCAGCTCTCATGAGCAGTCGGTTCATAATGGGCAGTAAGATGACCATTGTAATGACGATGAACAAGTTAAATGGTGAAAACAATGTCTCCCCGATGGGGATTGTCCCCATCATATCTTCGAGAAAGTGACCGGGTGTGGCGATGGTGAGTGGGATGGAGCCAGATAGTCCGCCGTGCCAGACGAGCATCCCACTGTAAGCGGAGGCGACGAGCAAGCGGAAGTTCACTTTGGGCACTTGTTGGACGACGTGGCGTGCGAACAGTGCCCCGATGACTAAGCCAAACCCATAGTTAATGAGGCAGGCAAGGGTTGCGACGAGGGTGACGAGCATGATTGCTTGTCCAGGTGTATTGGCGAACAATGCTAAGCGGGCAAGGATGCTTTTTACGACAGAACTATTTGCGAGTATGTAGCCGGTCACGACGATCAAAGACATTTGCATAGCAAACTCTAGTAAGTCCCAAAACCCTTCTCCCCAAAACTGCACCATGGCAATGGGTGAGCTGTCGGTGATGAAAATGCCGAGCAAAAAGACGATAAAAGTTAAAATAAGGGCGAAAAGAAAGGCATCGGGCAAATAGCGTTGGACAATTTGATCGCAAAAACGTGTTACGTGCGTAAACATGAGCTAGACACCTCTTTTGTTATATTGTTTGAATAATCATACCATTTAATTTATTTGGTTGTGGAAAGAATTTTGCGATCTAAGGTACACTAATACGAGAAGCTTAGGAGGTGGACGGTTTGGAAACAAACCCGCATGATTTTTTGTATGAAATGTTACGTACGCCCTCGCCATCAGGAAGAGAAGAGCAACTGCAAGAGAAATGGTTGGAATACGTGAAGTCTTCCGCAGATGAGCTACGAACTGACGGGGCAGGAAATGCGTATGCGATTTTACAGCCAGAGGCGCCGTTTCGCGTATTGCTTGCTGGGCATAGTGATGAGATTGGATTTATGATTAAGCATATTGATGAGTCTGGCTTTTTGCGTGTGGAACCTCTTGGCGGCATTAGTCCGTTGCCCGCGCTCGGCATGCGTGTAACCATACTCGGAACTAACGGGACAATTACTGGGATTATTGGCACAAATGCTGAACATCATGGCGGGGCAAAAGAGAAAATGACGACCGATGATTTGTACATCGACTGTGGCGTTACGACGAAAGCAGAAATCGAGCGTTACGTACAAATTGGCGATCCTGCTGTATATGAGATTGAACCGCAACGGTTATTGAACGAAAGTTTAAGTGGAAGAGGGCTTGATAATCGTACGGGATCGTATATCGTTGCAGAAGTTATCCGCAGATTAAAGGATGAAACGCTTTCTGTAGGCGTGTATGGTGTAAGTACGGTCAATGAAGAAACGAATATGGGGGGTGCGTTTTTTGCAGGTGCGATGACGAAGCCGACGATCGCGATCGCGCTGGATGTGACGTTTGCGACGGATTTCCCAACTGCTAATCCCCAGAAAAATGGGGATGTCCGCTTACAAAAGGGTCCTGTATTAGCAAAAGGAGCGCCGATTAACCGAAAGATGAATGAATTGCTTGAACGTGCGGCCAAAGATGAAGGGATTTCTCTTCAGTATGAATTGACACCCAAAACAACAGGGACGGATGCTGACCAGTTGCGTTTGACCGGTTCTGGCGTGCCGGTTGCTGTTTTGTCATTGCCACTTCGGTATATGCATGCACCCCGAGAAATGATTTCTCTACAAGACATTGAGCAAGAAATCACACTGTTAACACGTTTCATTTTAAATTTAACGGGAAAAGAAGATGTAAAACCTGTTCACGTTCCGAAGTAAAGGGTAAAGGAGAGGATTGAGCATGGCAAAGATACTTATTCTTACAGGTGACGCAGTAGAAGCGTTGGAAGTATTTTATCCGTACTATCGTTTTCTCGAAGCAGGCATGGAAGCGGACATTGCGTCTCCGTCTGTGAAATCGTTGTACACCGTCAACCATGATTTCATCGAAGGATACGAGACATTTGTGGAAAAGCCTTCGTATGAACTCCAAAGTCATATTGCATTTGCGGACGTTCGCCCCGAAGATTATGATGGATTGATTTTGCCGGGAGGACGCGCCCCTGAGTACATTCGCATGCATGAACATACCCCGGCGATTGTGAATCACTTTCTAGATGAGAACAAACCGGTCGGCGCAATTTGTCACGCGGTACAAGTGTTTGCAGCGGTTGCTGGAGAACGTCTGAAAGGCCGGGAGCTGACCGCGTACGCTGCGTGTAAACCTGAAGTTGAGGCTGTCGGTGCGACGTTTCGATCAGAGAAAGTGTATGTCGACGGCAACCTCGTATCTGGTCATGCGTGGGATGACTTACCTGGCTTCATGAGAGAGTTTATGAAACTCATCCAGTAGAGGAGGCTTCTATGAACGGAAAAGCGATTGCGTCATTCGTATTAGGTATCGCATCTTTCTTTATTTCTTGGTTTGGCTTTTTAACCGCCGTGGTCGGTATCGTTCTCGGCATGATGGCCCGAAGAGAAATTGGTTCCGGAGGCGAAGGGGCCGGAGTAGCGATTTCAGGTATTATTATTAACGGTATTTCTATTTTGCTAAATGTGTTGCTATTAGTGCTAGGTATTGCTTTTTTAGGCATGTTTTTGTAACTTTGTTGACGCTTGCAACGTACATCTGTTGCAAGCTTAATTTTGGGGTGAGAAATGTTGAAAAGAACTGGGGAATTGGTGTTAAGCATTATTGGGCTAACTCTACACGGGTTTATGAGTTTCATCGCTTTAGTCTTCGCGTTACAAATTCACTTTCTTTTCGGAGTAGGAAGAAACTTTGCTGAAGCAGATCCATTCGTAACTCCTGAAGACTTGTATGCGTTTGACCTCGTCCTCGGTATACTTGTCCCTTTTACGTGGTTCGTTACGATTTTGCAATTTATAGCCATCGTTCCCGCAGCAATGGCACTCTATTGGTATCGAAGCAAAGCAAAACGAGCGGGCATTATATTTATTGTTGTCGGTGCTTTAAGCATTATCATCACAGTGGGATTGGGATTCTTTTACGGTGGTTTATACGTAGCAGCGGGCATTATGTTGCTCGTTAGAAAGCCGCCACTGAGAGAAGATAAACCGGTAGAGAACATTTACGGAGCTGACGAGCGCTTGCAAGAAATTGAGGAAGAGCAGATGGAGCGAAAAGAAAGGTTTGAGGACCAAGAAAAAACGGACGAACGCACGTAACAATACGTGTGCTCGCCCGTTTTTTCTTGTTTTATTGTTCATGAACTTCTAAGCGCAAATCGGTAAGCTCTTCTGAGAAACTACCCAGTTTATCAAAAGAAGCCATCAGTTCATGAAAACTGGATTGGAACTGTTCAACGGTCGTCGTAAATCCTTCAATCGCAGCAAAGTTCTCTCCGGCTGCTTCGGTAGAGTCAGCTAAACGCTTTTTAATCGTATTCGTTACATCGTTCATGTGATTCGCTTTGTTACTCAAAGCTTCGATGCTTTCGTGGAATTCACTTACATGGTTTTGTGTCTCTTCGATCTGACTTCGAATCGATTCTAGTGCATGTTGTGTGTTGGCAGCAAGTGTTCCAACTTCATTAGCGACGACCGCGAAGCCACGTCCGTATTCTCCAGCTCGAGAAGCCTCAATACTCGCATTTAATGAGAGCACTTTCGTCTTCTTTGCAATCTCCCAAATGGTTTGAGTCACTTTACCAATATTCATCGAGCTTTCGTTCAACAAAGAGAGCTTATCTCGGGACCTTTCCACATCGGATACCATTGCTTCAAGATTGGTCATTGATTCGCTAATATCAGATTGCGCTTCTAGCATGTTGTTTTGCATGTGCTGAGAATCTTGATACAACGATTGCAACCCGGTCGTCACGCGTTCAGTATCGGACCTTTGATTGCTTACGTGGGCTTTCATGTCACTAGAATGGTCAGCAAGATCTTTCGCTGCTTTTGTGAGTTGTTCATTCTGAGAAAGACGAGCTTCGTTGTATTGTGTAAGCGAGTCTGCGTACGTCCCGATGTATGTGCCAATTGCGATTTGCATATCTAGAGAACAGAGCCGCTGGAAAGATTGAAGGATCGACAAGGCATCCTTTTTTGGAAACTCATTTATTACGAGCGATAGCATTTCATTTTGAATCCGTGTGTAGGCAGCGATATACCATTGTTCACTAAGCCCAATTCGGTAATGAATCGCACCGACGACGTGACGGTGTTTCAAATATTCAGCGCCAATCTTTCCAGAAAACATATCCAAAAGGTAACTTGAAAACGTGCGTTTTAGACGATCAACAGATGAGTGATTGTCAATGATTGAACGAAGATGGGGGTCTTTAACAATGGGTTCATAAAACCGATCAACGAGTGACTCTACATGCTGATTAACGAACGATTGAATGCTGTGCAAGCGTTCTATATCTTCAGCTGTAAACCCTGTAAATCCAATCAAGTCGCGCTCGTTGCCCTGAATCAATTCTTGATAATAATCGGAATACGTGAATGTTTGTGTACTCGTCGTCATCAAACCACCTCTATCTGTTATTTCGGCACATAGAGTAAATTGTTTATTTCTATTTAGATTACAGAGAGTCTCGATTTAAAGATTCATTAAAGTTCTTCGCTAGTCGACGATAATATACATAAAAACCCATCCAATGAAGGGCATAAAAGAGGGTGAAGAGCGCAACAGCTAGCAGTAGCGGTAATGGTCGAAGCGGAACCCAACTTACAATCAAAGCAATGGAAAAATAAACGATGATGGAAGTCGCATAATGAACAATCGTCGCTTTTAACGTGCTCCATTTCTCAAAATCAAAGACGAAAGATGACAGGGAGAAGTATACACCAACAAGCATGCCTCCGAGCATATTTCTCCATATTTCCGCGACCGGAGGGTTGAGATCAATGATCATAAGATACGTCAAAAACACAAACGTGACAATGCCGCCAGCCCCAATTCCAGCAAAAAAGCGGTAAATAATTTCTTTTGCCATGAACATTACCCTCCTGTCAAAATATTGCGCAATGTTTTCACATATTTGCGCGATACGTATTCTTTATTTCCTGATTTGAAAAATACACAAAGATTTCCGTTAAAAGAAACTTCAAATCGGTCAATCTGGTCGATGTTTCCGATTACGGACTTAGAAAACCGCACAAACGTAAAGTCAGTGAGAAGTTCTTCAAGTTCGTACAATTTGTGTTTCATTTCATAACGCTTTTCTCCAATGGCAGCAAACACTTTCCGGTCTTCGGCATACAAATAATCAACGTCGCCAGGCGTGACTACAAACGAAGTATCCCCATCTTCTGCAAGTAAACGAAATGGACTACTTGATGGTTGGCTGTGTTCATTTAATGACCGCATTAATTGCTCTAATTCTTGACTCCATTCTGCTGCGTGGATCGTGATCGACGTTTCCGGATGATTTTCATTAATGTCGATATGAATTCTCATTACCAGCAGCCTCCTCGTTTATAAGTATACGATACACGTCGTTATGTAGAGTTTATCGTGCGTAAGATGCATTCCAGAAGGAATATCATGCACTTTTTAGTTCCTAACAAACAGCTACGTATTCATTATAGAGAAGGTTGTATAAAAACAAAATAAAAAAAGAAGCAAAGAGCGTTGCTCCATCCACTCGAGTAGGTATAAGATACTAATTTTTATCAATGTGAAGATATATTCATCGACCATAAGATCCAAAATTCTATAGTTTTTAAGGGTTTATATTGAATAGTTTATTCATTTTGTATAATAGTCGCATGTCAAAACTCTTGAGGTAGTAACAAATTAATGGTAAATTAGTAATAATGATCGTGATTAGAAGAGGTGGAAATAGTGGCAGTCCAATTTATCGTCGCAGACCAGGACCAAAATAACCATATCGGATTAAAGTGGGCCATTGAAGCTATGGACACCCATTACCAAGTTCAAAGTTTCGTGGCTACGAGCGGGGAACTACAAGACGCCCTTAGGCACCCGTTTCCTCACATATTAATCCTAGAGATTGATTTATTTGATGATGAGCAATTTTCTGATTTGAGTAGAACGCTACAGCACTTTTCTGGGAAATTGATTGTTTTTGTTAATGATGAGACCTTTAAAACGATGCAACGTACCGTTGAGCTCCAAGCGAATGGCGTCATAAGAAAGCCTGTCGATACAGAAGATTTGAAAGAATGCATAGAGTACGTTATGCAAAATGAAGGACGTAAGCACACGTCTTATCAAGACGCGATTCATATGTCTGAAAGCGAACAGTTATCCAAACAACTTCTTTCACTAGAAACACAACATGAGCAAGAATTTAGCATGCTCATGTTTCGGCCAAGAAACCGGGATCCAATTGCGTTATTCCAGTATCTTCAAGAACTGGAGTCATTACATAATTTTGAATATACGTTAACGATGATGGATGACTGTGTAGTCGTTGTTATTCATCATCATTCGACGAAGACATACAACGTTCCAAGTGAATGTTTAAACCAATGGCAACATAAAGAAGAGAACCCACTCGTTGTTGCTTACTTTGTATCTACAGGTAAAAGTACCTATCGTCAAGCATACCTGGCTTGTCGCCAAGCATTTTCTAACACATACTTCAGTGGCCTAGGTAAAGTACTCATTGCCAATCGGGTAAGTAATTCGAACGCCATTGATTTCCCATATTTAACGCATTTAGAGAAAAAACGGTTATTGGACTTTCTGCAATATACCGACGATGGAGGATTCTTAGAATGGGTGAAAGGTTGGTTGTATGAGTGTGAATCATCGTACCGTGGGTTAGTATATACGAGAAATCGTTCAACTTCCGTCATTGAGAGTCTCTATCATGAGCTTGATCATTCAATTGATAAAGAAGAGGAAACGATGCAACGCCTTAGCACTTTACTTAGACGTGTGCACTATGCTGACCATGCTGAGGAAGTACTGGACATATTGCAAACGGGATTTTCACTCATGTTGGAACTTCAAGAAAGTGAAAAGTCTACCGTCTCGGTAGAAATTGTGAAGACAGCAATGAATTATATGAAGAGCCAATATGACAATCCTTATCTTACGCTAAGAGATGTTGCCCTCGTCGTCGATCGAAACCCTTCATATCTGGGCCAGTTGTTCGTTCAGCATGAAGGTGGAACGTTTCGGCAAGTGTTACGAGATATGCGGTTAATCGCTGCTATGAAGAAGCTATCCATGACTCGCCAATCTGTAAAACACTTAGCCTTTGATGTCGGCTATCGTGATCCGAACTATTTCAGTCGTCAGTTTAAAGATAAGACTGGTTTATCTCCTCGTGCATACCGTGATGAATATAAAGAAGTCCGTCCCTGAATTGGCAGTTTTACGTTCAGGGACGGTGTACGAGCAGTTGTGAAAATATGCCCACCTAGATTCATTGTAAGCGCTTTCCGTTATCGTTATTCACATGTCGTACGAGTATTTGGGGGATAAATCTTGATGGAAGGTCTTGCTGTTTGAGAGAGTCAATGTGGGTTTCTAGTATCGGTCGTGGTAATACGATAGTGTGCAGTGTGGTCTTTATGAAGGTGTTGGTGTACTGGTTGTATCGTTCGTGGAGTGTTCAGTGCTCGAGCTCGTCGTAGCGGCCTGTAATTTGAGGAATCGAACATCATCTCCAATAATTTCAGTCACATACGTCCGCTCGTTTTGGTCATTGAGATAGTAGCGTGTTTGAATTCTTCCGGTGATTGACACCAACGCCCCTTTGTGACAGTAATTTGCGGTTGACTCAGCTTGTTTTCGCCAGATGATACATGGAACAAAGTCTGCATCAAATTCTCCTTGCGCATTTCGATAGCGGCGTTGAATGGCGAGGTGAAGTTTTACGTAAGCAACTCCAGAGTTTGTGAAGCGTAGTTGAGGATCTTTTGTAATCCTCCCAATGAGAGAGACTTGATTTAGCATCTTGGCTGCACCTCCTTTCATGGAAGTGAGTTGTAAGTGAGAAGCAAGGAATCAGACTGTGAAGTGTACCACCGAATCATAATTAATTCACTAGATATCCGGCATGTGAATCCTCCTTTCTGTATAATAGTACTGTATCATAAGTCCTAAGTATTATCTATCTAAATATTAAAATAATATAAAATATAATTCGACAATCACAGGCTGAATTGGTAATCTGCGGATGTTGCACAAGTGAGGCATATGATATACTGGAGATATTCGATGTTTGTTTTTTGGAAGGAGAATAATCTTGAAAGTAAAAAAGGCAGTCATTCCTGCAGCAGGTCTAGGAACGAGGTTTTTACCTGCAACGAAAGCACTTCCGAAAGAAATGCTACCCGTCGTTGATAAACCGACCATCCAATACATTGTAGAAGAAGCAATTGCTTCTGGAATTGAAGACATATTAATCATCAGTGGCCGTGGCAAACGTGCAATTGAAGACCACTTTGATGTTTCATACGAACTAGAACAGACGCTAGAGCGAACAGAGAAATGGGATCGTTTGGAAGAAGTCAAGAAAATATCTAACATGGCATCCATTCATTACGTACGTCAGAAAGAACCGAGAGGCTTAGGACACGCCATTGCCTGTGCAAGTACGTTTATTGGCAACGAGCCATTTGCTGTCATGCTCGGCGATGATATCGTTCGCTCCGATGTGCCATGCCTTAAGCAGTTAATGAACATCTACGAAGAAGAAGAGCGTTCTGTGCTCGGTGTTCAACAAGTTCCCGAGCACCGCGTTTCTAGCTACGGCATTGTATCTCCACAGTCCGATATCGATGAATCAGGCACAGTGCCTGTTCGTGATCTCGTTGAAAAGCCGGGACTAGAAGAAGCACCTTCTAATTTAGCAATCATGGGTCGTTACGTCCTTACGCCTGAGATCATGCCAATTCTTAAGACATTGCCACCTGGTGCGGGTAATGAAATTCAATTAACCGACGGCATTCGCAAGCTCATTAATGACCAAGACGTACTTGCTTATCACTTTGAAGGAACGCGCTATGATGTGGGTGATAAATTCGGATTTCTACAAGCGACCATTGACTTCGCCCTTGAAAGAGAAGACTATCGGTCCGACTTAACGTCGTATATACGTGAATTGAATCTATAACAAAGAAGCAGGTGAGGGAATCTATATCCTCAGCCTGCTTTTTGCTTACGGTGTATTGTGATGATTCGAGAGAACTCCTACTATGGGATGGCTAAGGGTGATATTAATTTGTTTTCACGATAAGAAGTGGAGGGATGAATGTCGATATGCCATTACGGTTATGGGAGGATGTGTGCCTGCCCAAGCACCCCCTATTAGACCGTTATGTGGAATGATATTGCAAAAAATTTTTTCTAAATGAAGCAGACTAACCTAAAAAGTTTTGGGGTCGGTTTTATCGAGAAACAGCAACTGCGCATTGCACGTACAAAAAACGCGAAGTCTATACAGACTTCGCGTTTTGCCATCAATCGGGATTTGCCATGCCGATTGATACTTTTAAGTTGGCGTTCAATTGACGGATTGCGTCAATTAAGTCTTTATCGGATACATTGTCGTTTGTCGTAATCATGTACGTCAATTGGTACATCGTACCGAGGTTCGTCGTTTCAACATTTGTCAGCTTATAATCGTGCAAGTATTCATTAAAGGTTTCTTCGAATACATTTTCGTAATGCATGTTTTCGGGGATCGTAATCCTCATGCGCTTTTGAACGGATTGGCCACCACCGTAGTCGATGACGTAAAGGAAGTAAATAATAACACTCACTGTAATCGTAAACAATATGGCTAGTAAATAAAAGCCGAGCCCTGAAGCGATACCAGCTGCCATGCCGAAGAATATGAAGGCAATGTCTTTTGGATCATTCATCGCAGAACGGAAGCGAATAATGGAGAACGCGCCGACAAGACCAAATGCGACAGCTATGTTATTGCCAATCACGATCATAATGACAGAAACAACCATCGACATAATTACGATCGTATGTATAAATGATTGTGCGTACCGTGCGCCTTTATGTGTTTTTTGGTAAAGGAATGTAATAATCATTGAAAGAACAAACGTCAATGATATAGCTAAAAAGCCGTCAACAATCGACGATTGCGTCGTCATATCGGTGAAGTTACGTAGTTCATCTAAAAAGCCTTCCATCGTCATTCTCCTTGATTAGTAGGATTACCATTACATGCAAATAGCTGGATGACTAGAAGCCAGAGCCAGCAGCGCTTGCAACTTGTGGGTTTATTGGTTGATAAGGTTTTATGAGTCCGTTCGCCATATCAATGCATGTGCAAAACTTGGACACAGATTTGCGCTCGCATTCATAATCACTGAGCATTCGTGAGAGCCAGTATGGAACGCTGTTCGAGACTTTGACTTCCATGATGACCATGTTTTGATCAACAAACAAATTACCGTTTGGACCGTCTTCAATACTCAAGTTATCATTTCTCGTCATGAGATTGAAATCAAATGTGACGCGTAAGTCCGGCTCATCGATTCCGGCGAGAGCTTGACGGTCGTAACTGACAACGACAGAGGGTTCTAATTCATACAACGAGCTAAACGCATTCACCTCTCCAAGAATTTGGCGGTTAGAAACGTTGTAATTGGCTTCATTTTTGGCGTTGTTATAAAAGAAATCGTACGCATCACTTAACGTAATTAACGTTCGCCGCTTATTCACAACTCGGTTGTATTTCTGCTTAATCTCTAGAAAAGATGTACTGTTCAAGTCAGACTCACCGTATACTCGCAGTCGCAGTTTCTGCCTGAAGTTTAAGTTGTTGCGGGTTTCATTGTATATCTTATCGTCTTTTGAATCAAAATACAGACTGACAATATTGTAACACCCGTTTTCATCTCCATAAGGGTCGAACTTCATTCGCTTCTGAAGTTGTCCGGTAACCTGCTCGTAAACATCGTAAGGAATTAAATATTTAAGCTCATAGCGTTGAAAGATTTCTAAAGCTTCCATCGTTCTTTACACCACCTTGCTACGCATACGTGTATAACCATAAGCATTTTAATATTATATCATTTCTCATATACTGTGTCTTAAAAATGATGAAATTAAGTTGCAATCAATAGCCCCTTCACTCGTCAACAAATAGCAAAGGGGCATACCTTTGTTATACGAATGAGAATCGCTTACCTTCGTGTTATATTATCTCCAATCTTCGTGAAGAACTTCATAAATGGACGATATTCTTTACTCACGAGACCGACTTTCTCGGCGAATATTTCAATGCAGGTGAGTAAGGCTAATACGACGAGTACCGTCACCCAAAGCTCAGAGAGTGTTAACACGATGGCTGCAATGCCGAACAATGCACTCATCGCGTAAATAATTAATACGGTATGTTTATGGCTGTAGCCTAAGTTTAATAAGCAATGATGCAGGTGAGACTTATCGGCAATTGACAACGGCTTCTTGTTAACAATTCGGCGTATGATCGCAAAAAGCGTGTCCGAAATCGGCACTGCTAGTAAAATTGCTGGAATGAGCAAAGAGAACACCGTTATGTTTTTAAAGCCAAGCAGTGAAATTACTGAAATCATAAAGCCAAGAAATAAGGCGCCAGTGTCACCCATAAAAATCTTGGCAGGGTTAAAGTTATGCACTAAAAACCCGAGCGTACTTCCGAGCATTACCGCTCCGAGTGCCATTACAAAAACGTTAGAGTCAATGATGGCAACAATTGTAATGGTCGCGAGTACGATCGAGGATACACCGGCTGCCAGTCCATCAAGCCCGTCGATAAGATTAATGGCGTTTGTTACCCCGATAATCCAAAGCATTGTAAGCGGGATGCTCAGCCAACCGAGATGCCATTGCATATCAAACGGCAAGTTAATAAATTCAACATGAATGCCGCCAATAACAACTGCAGAAGCGGCAGCAATTTGTCCGAGCAATTTCCATTTAGCAGATAGTTCAAACAGGTCATCCAAAAATCCAGTAAGCGTAATAATAAACGCACCAATTAATATCGGATAGAAAAATTCATGTGTATGTGCTTGAGGTATAAAAATTCCGGCAATAAAGGCGATAAAGATTGCCAAACCACCGATTCTAGCCATCACCTTTTGGTGTACTTTTCGGTCATTTGGCTGATCAGTTGCGCCGATTTTAATGGCAAACTTTTTTATGATGGGTGTCATTACAAGTGCAATAATAAAACAGACGACCAAAGAAATAGCTGTGATCATGGTTTGACCCTCCCTTATTACCTTTTCCCAAACCACAAGGCAACATATATAGTAAAAAACGGTATTTGTTTCGTTTGGTTACAACTGACAGACCCTTTCGAAATTATAGCATAGATTGTAATTTCACACGGCTGTTTTCACCAATTTACACATTACAGACACAATATCAAATTACACTATGAAAATATGAAACTATCTAACAGATAGGAAATTTGGTATAATTTTCATATCATTTAAGTTGGAGGTTTGTGACATGTTTAAGAAATTAGTTATCATCTCTGGCATCTTTGTCGCTGTGATCGCTTCTTCAGGAATGCTATTAAAGAACGAGTCGATCGCACAAGCGCAACCTGTAGTCGCAAGTGTGGACTGGGTACTCGAGCAATTGGCACCTTACAGTGATCGCATTTCAAGCCTTGAAGATGAGATTGATCGCCTTGAAGCTGAAGTGAATGAATTGAAAAATCGCTAGAAATGAGTGAAAGGAATCGATGAAAATGAAAGCCATATATCAATCATTGTTCGCGGTTTTATTCATTGTCTCTGGATTCATTCTGTTTGAGACGAATGGCGCAGATGCAGCGGAGTATCGTGACCCGATTAATGTCCGACTCGTCCCTGATGATACGTTCACTTTGACACCGGCAGGTTCCTACCGACTCGTGAATTTGGGAAATGGTCAATCGGTCTCTTATAGCGGTCCACTGCAGTTTCGCTATGCCAATTCCTCTGGGCAGGTTGGGGTACGTGATGCAAGAAGTGACAGTTACATATACTCGAGTAGAGGGTTTCGTCTAGAAGAACGCTCACCAGGGTCTAGCAGTAATGATGTCACCGTAAATCGTGTGCGCGCTGCAGGTAGCTCCTCTTATACGCAGAATACATACAGAGGAACAATGGAGGTTACTTCTCCTGGAAGTCATCGTGGTTTGCGGTTACACAATATCTTAGGGATTGATGACTATTTAAAGGGAGTTGTTCCACGTGAAATGAGCGGAGGTTGGCCTCTTGAAGCACTTAAGGCCCAATCTGTCGCTGCTCGTAATTATGCGAAGTCAAATATGAACAGTAATGATTTCCTCGTCGATACAACGGTTCATCAAGTGTATGTAGGGAAAACTGGTGAACACCCGAATAGCAATCGTGCGGTTGACGAAACGAGAGGGATCTATGCCACCCATAACGGTTCATTGATCACCGCATTTTATCATTCAAGTTCAGGTGGTTATACAGACGACAGTGAAAACGTATGGTTAACTACAGTTCCGTACATTCGCGCCGTTGAAGACCCATACGATAATAATCCTGGGAATAGCAGACATACGTGGACGACGACGATGACCCGTTCAGATATCGGTGCCCATGTGTTCGGCAATGGCTGGACGGTAAGTAACTTAGAAGTTAATGAGAGAAGTGAAGCAGGCAGAGTTCAGAAACTTACGGTCGTTGGAGTCAACAACAATGGTCAAACCCGTACAAAAACGTTTCCTGAACGTGGGGGACCAGACTCGATTAGAAGTGCTCTCGGCCAATCATTAAACAGCACGAAGTTTGACATTCGTTTTCCTGACCAAGATGCCCAAGTTAGACTGCCAGGTGGCGGCACGACGTCCATTGATCTAAATGGCGCAAGTATGGCATTGCCTAACAATGAGCAGATTAACTTGCATACGAACCACCTGTCTGTCCGGACAGCAAATGGCAGTCAAACGATCCAACCGAGTGGAGGGACGATTACATTTGAAGGTGGCGGTTGGGGCCATGGGCTTGGAATGAGTCAGTGGGGAGCATTAACGATGGCGCAACAAGGTTATTCGTACGAGGATATTTTGCATCATTACTACACGAATATAAGAATCGAACGAAGATAGAGAATTAAAAAAGCAGAACTTTTAGCGCGATCAGCGCTCTAAAAGTTCTGCTTTTAATTTACTATCTAAAGTCTTCGTTAATAGTTCTCGAAATGAAAATTGAAAATTGAGCACGACTTGTTGATTCATTAGGTCGATATGCTGTATTTACTTGGGTTGTAATTCTACTATCAGCAATGCGATTTACTTCTGTGTAACCAGAATCGCCTTCTTGTATATCAGTAAATGTATAATGATTGTCTGTTTCTGGAATCTTATTCGGGTAGGCTCTTACTAAAACTCTTGCCATTTGTGAGCGGGTAAGGGGATTGCCTGGAGTTAATTTTCCGTTATTGCCAGTCATAATCTTATTATATTCAGCAATACGTAATGCTTCAATGTTTGCGTGATTTGGACTCACATCAACTGCTTGAAGTTCATAATCACTTGGTGCCGTTAACCCTAATTCTCTCACTAGCATTGTTGCAGTTTGACCTCTTGTTATTGAATTGTTAGGTTTAAAAGTGCCATCGGAATAGCCATTAATAACTGATAAGCTGGTCAGATACTCAATTTCTTCGAAAGCATAAAAATTGGTACGAACATCACTAAAAGAACGCCCTTCTTGCAATAACTGGATGTCGATTGCAAGCTTTTCTGCTCGATCTTCAGTATTAGATATTTTATCATTCAATTCATTTAATTCAGTATCCACCCAGTCATCACCTGCTGCTTGAGGTATTTCATCGGCTGTGGCGCTATCTCCAGAGCATGCGGTAAGAAGCAAGAGCGTACCAATTATAAGAAATATTCCACGGTATGATCTCATGATTTCCCTCCTAGTATGTATAAGACCTGACTAGCTACGGCCAATGCCGTAGTAGTCAAATCCTGCTTGTTTATACGCAACATCATCCAAAGCGTTTCTTCCATCAACCATAACTAGCTGATGCATGTGCTTTGAAATTTCTTTAGGATCTAGCTGTTTATATTCATTCCACTCAGTTACTAATATAATTGCATCTGCTTCTTTTAATGCATCTTCAGCTGTGTTTAATAATGCAACCGATCGTGGAAGTAATGGCTCTGCAGCATGAATAGCAATAGGGTCATGCGCACGTACTATGGCACCTCGCTTGTTAAGTTCATGGATAATATCAATGCTCGGTGCATCGCGCATATCATTAGTATTTGGTTTAAAGGCAAGGCCTAATATTGCTATAGTTTTACCATTAAGACTGCTCTTAAAGTGAACATCTAACTGCTCTATAGGTCGCTGCCTTTGCCTATTGTTCACCTCGTCAACAACCTGTAGCATGGCAGGGTCATATTCTTTGTTATTTGCCATATTCATAAGGGCTCGAACATCTTTTGGAAAGCATGAGCCTCCATATCCAAGGCCAGCATTTAAGAAGTGGGGACTTATCCTTCTATCAGAACCAATACCACGAACTACGTCGTCAATATTTGCACCTAGGTAATCACTAATGTTAGCAATTTCATTAATGAAAGATATCTTTGTTGCCAAAAACGAGTTAGCTGCGTATTTAATCATTTCAGCACTAGGTTCATCTGTTAAAACAACCTTCTCTCCAGATGCAAGAGGTGAATGAAGCTTGATCAATAATTCTGTAGCCCAATCTGATGAAGATCCAATGACAATTCGATCTGGATTCATTGTATCATATATAGCTGAGCCTTCTCGCAGAAATTCAGGCACTGAGCAGACAGCTATATTTGCATCAGGGCGTTCATCTAAAATAATATTACGGACAGTTTGTGTAGTACCAACAGGAACAGTAGATTTATTTACTATGACATATCTAGAGCTTGATGGTATAGATTCTCCAATTTCTTTAGCTACTTGACGAACATATGATAGGTCTGCTGATCCATCTGCTGCCTGAGGAGTTCCTACAGCTATCAATATCACATCACTATCTAAGACTTCTTGTCGAAGGTCTGTTGTAAAAGATATATTTCCTTTATTTATATTCTTTTGAAGTAGCTCTTCTAAACCAGGTTCGTAAATGGGACTTACACCCTTTTGAAGCTCTTTAACTTTTGATGAAACTTTGTCAACACACACGACAGTGTTTCCAAGTTCAGCAAAACAAACGCCTGATACTAGTCCTACATAACCAGTGCCGATTATTGTTAACTTCATCGGTCATCTCCTACTTTCCTTTGCAATAACTGCTTTAATTCCTTACGCTCATTAAAACGTAATAAGTAGAGAATTAATATATATAGAAATACAGATAGTAATCCTCCAACAATCAATGATACTAGTGGAAGGTCAAACGTGTACAAACTCTTAAAACCATAAATCGTTAAAGTCATAATAAAAATTAATAAGAAAAGCTTTATGACAGTAAGTAATATACTTTTCCATTGTTCTAGGGTTTTCTTCTGCCATTTTAGCACATGGCCAATACCAGCCAAAAGAAGAAGAAAATTAATTGAAGCACTTATTGTCATTGCCCAAGCCAATCCTTCTGCACCAAAGGGTCCTATCAGTAACACACTTAGCGTTATGTTAAGACCTAAAACACACATTAGACTAACGATAAGAGGGTAGATAGAGCGTTCATATGCATAATAAAACCTTGTAATGTAAAAGTTTGCTGCATGAAAAAACATACCAATTACGAAGATTTGTAGTAAAGGAGTGGCGGTTATCGTATTCTCTCTAGTAAAATCTTGGTACTCAAAGAATGTAATAAGAATTTCTTCAGCATAAAGTACAATGTATACTGAAGCAGGTAAAATCGCCAGTGCAAGTAGGCGCAGACCCTTTCCATGGATTTGCGCTACACTATCATGCTTATTGGCAGCGACTCTCCTCGCCAGCATTGGGAATATCACAGCTGTTACGGCCATCATTAAAACGGTCTGAGGCAATTGAACAAACTTGGATGTGAGGTTCAAAGCCATAATCGTTCCTTCATATAGATGGGCTCCAAAGATCCTATAAATTAGAAAGTAAAGTTGTAAAGCTGCACCACCCAGCATAATGTGAAACGTCAAACGAAAAGTACGAAATACTTCAGGTGAACGACCGAGCGATGGCTTGAAATCAAAAAAGCCCTTTCTTAAGTTATAGATAACAAGAAATAGGAACATAAAAAAAGAACTAATTAATGCCCCATAAGCATGAGAATAAGAACCAATCATAGGATAAAACACAAAGGCTATCAACACAAAGGACCCATTCATAATAAGTGTAGAAAATGCAGCAATTGAAAACCGGTCATTAACATTTAATAATCCTTGTAGCCACATAGACAGGATCAAAAATAATGTAGCTGGAGCCATAATTGTGAACAGTTGTATTGACAAGTCGATTGTCTCAGGTGCGTCTCGAAAAATAAACGGAATTATATTGTCAGAGAAAAACACAAAGAAAAGTGAGAGAACAACCAAAACGACAGTTAACCATCCGAAGATATTTTTTAGATACTGCTTTTTTTGTTCATGATCTTCAATTTTACTGTAAACAGAAACAAATGCACTTGTTAGTGCACCCCCGAGAACAATGTATAAAAAATTAGGGATGGTATAAGCGGTTACGATGCTGTCTGCTTGAAAGCTAAAGCCGAATTGAAAACCGACGAGCATCTCTCGGAAGTAACCAATTAGACGCGATAAAAGGTTAATAACCGTAACTGCCCCGATGATTGCAATAAAATGCTTGCCTTTCATTATTCTCAGCCTTTCTGAGTAAACTTATGCTTGGTTATGCACGAAATTTCGAATCATATTTACAATATGGTCGCGCCCGCTTACGAAAGGTGCAGGAGAAAAACCTTCATTAACTTTATCTATATCTAATTTTAAATTACCGCTTCCTAATATATGGCCTGTAGAGGAGAATTGTTTAACTATTTCGAGCTGGTGGTCATCATTGTGCTCACCATATTTTGAAAGACGCGGAACAGCAATGACAGGCTTTTGCTTTTTGACTCCAGTAATTATAGATCCTGTACCACCATGGGAAATTATAAACCTTGCTCTATTGTAGAGGTTGTCCATCTCGTCATAACTAAAAAAGGGCCTTGATTCTATACATTCGAATTCATGAGTGGTTGTGTGACCTGATTGGACGATAATATCTTCGGTGATATCTCCATCTAGTGCCATTTGGTTTACATTTATCAAAAGTCGTTTAAATGGAAGTTCTTGGGTGCCTAGTACTACAAGTATCAATAGATCGACCCCCCGTAAACAGCCTTTGGATAATGTTTCAGCATAGCTTCCCACTGAACAATGAATAGATCAGAAATAGGATAGACCATTCTACCCGAGAGTGTTGGGGAAGTTGTTTTTGCAAAGCTTTCTATATAGATCACTTTTTTTCTGAATAACTTAGCAATGTAGCACATCGGCACGGCTGTATGCGTACCTGTTGTAATAACTACATCGGGACGAATTTTTAAGAAGAGCACAATGGATTTAAGGATATTAAATGAAAACTTAAATACATATCGAATTGGGTAATTCCTAGCGCCATATACAAGATACGAAATGTTATCATGCTCTTCTCGTAAAGGTTTAGTCACCTCTGTTTTTTCTGTTATCAAGTGGTAGTCGTATTCTTTCATCAGCGGTTTTAATTGCATAAGCTGTGTTAAATGACCACCAACAGAAGATATTAAGAGTAGTTTTTTCATCTTATTCCCCTCGGAGCAGTATCATAATAAATGTTGACAACTTGTTCAATAATTTTTTCTGAGTCATACTGATCTGCTTTTTTATATCCAGCAGTAATTATCTCCTGGAATTCAGAGTCGTTGTTTAATAACGAAGAAATGCCCTCAGCTAAGCTGTTTGGGTTTTGGGGTTCCACAAGTACTCCAGCTCCATGAGATAATAGTGACGGTAGGCCACCGACTCGGCTAGCAACAACAGGAGTTCCCGTAGCCATTGCTTCTAGAGCAACGAGACCAAACCCCTCAATGTGTGATGGCAGAACAAATATATCAGCGTGTGTCATGAAATTGGCAAGCTCATCTTGTGATTTTGTTCCATGAAATATTACTGTATCATCGGAAAATGCACAAGAACTTAATAATGAGAGCAGACGGTTTTTATAGTCATCAGTGCCAAATGCACCAACAAAGTGAAGCCTTAAAGACGAATCGTTTTTGTATAGCAGTTCAAAACTTTGAAGTAACTCCTCTACCCCTTTTTGTTTTATTAGATTTCCAGCGAATAGAATGTTTTTATGGTCCAAATTAAAAGGCGAAGACTCTTGCATTCGAGGAAAGAAAGTATGGCGGTTGACACCCATGTTAATTATTGAAACATTTAATTCATCAACTTCATAATCAGTAACAATTTCCTCGTACAGGGCTGGACCCACTGCGATAACATGACTGGCATCTTGGAGGATTTTTTTCGTTTCTTTCTTGAAAAAAGAGCTCTTTTTAGCCATTTTGTTTAGGTCGCCACCATGAACAGTTACAATATATGGGACTTTTCGAATTCGAAAATATAATCGGGCCAGCCAGCCAGAGGGAAAGGCATAGTGGGCATGAACTAAATCATAACGAGTGCTGAAACGAGTCACGGTGCCTAATCCCCAACGTAAATATTTCTTAAATACATTCTTTTTGCCTGTTCTAGGATCACGAATGGCAGCAATAGTAAAATCAATATTGGATTCTTGTAATTGTTCCACTTGATTGCGAACAAAAATCCCAAATGTGGGTGCACGATGACTAGGATACATATTGCTAATGAGAAGCACACGCATCCCTTACACCTCCCCGGTTTTTTCATGTTTGTCATTTTGATACCAATTTAGTACAATCCCTAAAAATAGCCAGAAGAAGATGGATATTGGGTGATTCTCCCAAGCTGTGGATAGTGTGCCCATGACTAAGAAGGCGATACCGAATGTGATAACAAAAACCGAGAGCCAACGAACCGATGCGTTTGTGCTATCGGACAACGAAAACATTAAGCGGAAAATCTTCCAAAACATAAATACAAACAAAGCAGTACCAACGATGCCATACTCAACGAGAACTGCTAAAGCGTTATTATCAACCGTAGTCATTATGATTGGAAGCATGTCGTGAATAAATTGGTGGAATGGAGAGTCAAATACGAACGCGGCGTTGCTTCCAAACATCCCTGGTCCAGCACCAATTAGTGGACTAAACATAAATACTTGAAGGCCAGCAATCATCATTAATACTCGATAGTTTCTGGTGAAGTCAAACGTATAGAAATTCCTTTGAGCAAAACCTTCTAAGAATATGAGCGAAAGGCTATAGCCTATAACGAATAATACACCCAGACCAAGGGATACAAAGAGCATAATTCGAAACATCTTGTTGTGGCGAAAAAGTAGGCCGATGAGCCCGAGGCAGCCTATGAGTGCAAGAAAGGCTTGTCTAGAGAAAGTTAGCGTTAATGCAATTAGCATAACAGCTAGAATTCCAGCAAAAATGAACTTATGTTTATTTGGAATCTCTGATCTATACATAAAAACATATAGTGCAACTAATAAAATCGCGACTAGGAGGAATCCTGCAAGCGTATTACTAGAATCCATAAAACCAAATGCGCGAATTTCTTCTCCAATGGCTATACTTCTGCGTTCTTCCATATTGCTTAACGGCAAAGGAATGCCCGCAACTACTTGCCCTATGCCGACTATGGATTGGATAAGAGCCATCCCAACAATAGAGTAGAACAATGTCATTACCCACTTAAAAGGAACATCTAGCATTAAGATAATAATGGTAAGTAGGACAAATTGAAATAGGGCTCGTACACCAAAGACGCCTTGAGCAAAAGGCACATTGTTTAAAAACATGCTGATTAAAGCAAAGCCAACAAATAACAAGAAGCTGAAGTTAATCGGATTTTTAAGTTTACTCCATATATGCTTCTGACCAATTTCAGGATGTAAAAGTACATATCCGAGAATAAGAACAAGAAGTCCCTCTCCTAAAAAGCCAATAATTCCAGGGAAAATAGACCAAACCCTTGTAAATAAAAGGTTGACGGTTGTCCATAGAACAAGTAATAGTACACCATTCAGAGCAAGTCGATTAGCTTTTTCTTTAGAGTAGGCAAAAATGTTCATTAAGGTTTTCCACCACCACTTTTTTTATGTTCCGTTCGATGCTGTTTGCCTGATAGAAGTTGTTGATCAATATTCTCTAAACTACTATAAGATCGGCGGCGAAGTTCTATTGATTTTTCTTCAAATCGTTTTTGTGTGTCTTCCCAGTTATTATAGAAAGATGCGACTGATTGAACAATTGAGCTCGGATGGTTACCGATCTCGCATGAGAAAGTGTCCTCACCAATGGTTTGCATAAAATGTTTTACTTTATGGTGGTATTCGACCCCGATGACAGGAGTACCGGCAGTTACAGAAAGTATTAAGGAATGAAGTCGTGTCCCAATGACTACATCTTGTTGTGAAGCTACTCGTAAAATATCATGTGGTAATAGTTCTTCATCGATAATCGAAGAATTTTCCTTATGTTTCATATATGACCGTATATCACTACTCACGTCCGTATCTTGGGGGTGCTTAGTGGAAAAAAAGGATACTTCTGCATCATATTGATCAATTAGCTGATCTGCAGCCTCTGCCATCCCTTTTATGTAGTTTTGGTACTTACCTTCATCATGTACTGGCCAATATTGACTACTGAAATATGGAGCGGCAGTAATGCCGATTTTCTTAAGTTCTTTAGAGAACTTACGCTTTGCACCGTCTTGAATCGCAAAAGCTGGATCTGTAACAACAGTAATATCTTCACGGTCTGTTACTTGTTCTATGAGTTGTTTAGAGGAGTCGTCACGAACACTTACAGAATCAGCAATCTTTACTAGACGTCGTATGAAAAAGTGACCAGCTTTTGTTTTTATCGGCCCGGCACCGACTGCATGAATAATTACACGACAACCAGACCGTTTAGCCATCCTACCAAGAGAGCTATATAGAGGAGCGTCTCTTCGATACATGTCCATTAGCAGTCCGCCACCACCAATTATTACAAGGTCAAGACCTTTCATAATAGTCTTTGCTTGATTAAGGGTAGCTCTCGCAGAAAATAACGCATTCCCCTTTTTTATGAGTAATGGAACTGCATGGACTTTGTATTGTTGTGTAGTTTGAGTTGGGTTATTGCTAAAGATTACAATATTATGTTTTTGTATACCTAAGGCTTCTAGTTGTGCTAATACACCAATTAAAATTGCCTCATCTCCATTGTTGCTATGACCGTAATTCCCTATGATACCTACTTTCATATATAAAGCTGTTTCCATAGTAGAAGACAGCTGTTCACCTCACAAATAGTAATCTCTAAAAGAGTCTTAAAGTGCGACAAGCACAATGCTTTTATTATACACTGCTACACACAAAATCGATAGATGATTTTTCAAATGTAATGATATCCTTATTATAGTAGTACGCTGTTATAAGAAAAGCGTTACAGTATTATATGCAGGAATTTTTTTCTGATTATTCTCCAAGTATTGACAGTTTGTGACATTTCACTTACGCTACATCTATAAATCTATGAAAAAGGAAGGTGGACCTGCGTGAGGTCAAAATTGTTTCGTGCTTTAGGGGTGTTTGCACTCGCTGCCCCGCTTCTTGTTACTGAAGCGAATGCACAATCTCTCTCGCCTGGAGTAAACCATCACTCTAATGGAAATAATCATCATCTTAAAGTGGATTTAAAAGATCCTGATACACAGATGGGTGTATCATATTCGGATCCTTTAAGCAGCTTGAAAACAACGTTGCAGCACGCAAAAGATTCATCTAGGGAAGGGTTTGCAGTCATTGGTGGAGTCAATGCCTCTTTTTTTGATATGCAACACACGCATCGTTTGCCTTTTAGCTTGATTACAGATAATAATCATATTATCAACTATGGTATAAATTCACCTGATAGTAGCCATTATCGTCAGCATCCCATTGCATTTGGTGTCACTGAAGATGGACGAGCAAGAATTGACCGCTTTAATAGTAGTATATCAGGAGAGGTAGCCGGGAAGACTCTCAAAATACATAATATGAATGCTCAGCGAGCTGCGAATACGATAACGTTATACACTCCTCAGTTTGTTACCGAACGAAGTGGAACAAACGAGTACGGAGTAGATGTAGTCATCCGAGGAGTCGACCGAGACGCGCTGAATACATTTGGATTCGGAGATCGAGTAGAAGGAACAGTAGAAAGCGTTCATCGGTATGGAGAACCTGGAAATCAACGGATTCCAAGCTCAGGCTTTATTTTGTCTGGCCATGGAAATGCTGCAGATCAGCTTCGCCATTTGGAGCCAGGGGATACAGTCTCTGTTGAAGCATCTGTTAACTCTACATGGAGAAATGCCGAACTGTTACTTGGTAGTGGTCCGCAACTCGTGCGAAACGGTCAAGTTGACATTAGTATGGATACTAATTCATGGCGGGCAAGAAATGCGACGCAACGCTCAGCTGTCGGTGTGAGTCGTGACGGTGATGAAGTATTTATGGTTACTGTTGACAATATGAATCTTATGGATCTAGCGCGGCATATGAGAGATCTTGGTGCTCACACAGCCCTTAATTTTGATGGTGGAGGTTCAACGACGCTCGTAGGTCTTAAGCAAGGGGATTTACGTGTGCTTAATTCATTGCCTGGTAGTCAGCGCTCGGTTCCGTCTACATTGCAAGTTGGGTTTACCGGTGACCGCAATACCCCTATTCAAGGAACAATTGACTTTGGTAGTGGGAATCAGTTTTTGATCGGTTCATCATTTACACCAGACGTATCTCTTCTTAATGCGCTTGGTGAAGCAGTGTCCACCCGAGCAGACTTAAATGTAAGCTCATCAATTGGAACAGTAGAAGGTGGTACAGTGCATGTCAATTCTGTAGCTAGCAGTGCGCGAATATTTGTTGAACATGGCGGCGAGGAATTATCGGGAAGAACCGTACGTTCAACGGGTACTATTCATGATTGGGGAGTCCCAACAGAAATCACTGTCGGAGTGGACGAGCGTGTCGCATTAGATGTATCTCCAAAAGATGGTGAAGGCACAAGAATACGTCATGATGGTCTGGACGTTGAAAAAGAAGTTGTAGGGAATGTCGGGAGAATTGATAGCCGAGGTAGATTTGCTGCAACGAGACCTGGAGAAGGAGAGGTCACCATTACGATTGGAGAAGTTTCAACGACGATTCCGGTCGTTGTTGAAGAGCCCCCAGCTTTTGAATTCACAGATGTAAGCTCAAGTCACCCGAATAGAGAAGCCATATATTTCGGCGTAGATAGAGGCTTCTTCCAAGGGCATTCAGATGGCACATTCCGTCCGAGCAATGATGTAGCCAGACAACAAATAGCTGCTGTTCTTGTAAGAGAGTTTGGCTTAGTCGGTGAAACAGCGCCAAACCCTGGGTACGTGGATGTACGTGAAAGTCACCCATCTTTTGGTGTGATTGCTATCGCTACAGAGCAAGGATGGATACAAGGCCGGTCTTCGACAAATGAATTTAATCCTGGCAACAATTTGACTCGTGGTCAAATGGCGTTGATTTTAACGCGTGCATATGGTCTAGAGGCAGATGATACTGCGCAAGATTTTACAGACGTATCAAGCCGAGATCCTGAGCAACTGGAAGCCGTTCGCGCCTTGTCATCAGCAGGTATTACTACGGGCTATAGCGACGGCACATTCCGTCCAGGAGAGCCAATCTCTCGAGGTCACTTCGCTGAGTTTATGAAGAGGTTGCTTGATTATCAAGCCGAATAAATAATGATATAACGCTAGCAAAAAAGCTGCACAATCCATTTGGATGTGCAGCTTTTTTGCTATTCGTCAATTGTAATTTGGCTTAAATAGATATTCCGATCGTGAGAAGCTGGGTTGTTCTCTTCATTAATCTCTATGGTGACAGTGTAGGTGTCGAATTCGAGATCCGACAGTTCAAACAGTTGTACATTTGTATCGGTAGAACCGTACGTGTTAACGGTATCGATTTCCTCGCCATTCACAGAGATGGTAGCTGTTCCGGCGTGTTGATCACGCACACCGTACCATTGAAAGCCAGTCCCTTGAAATTGGAAACTAACAGATTCACCAGGTTGTCTGGAGGTGAACGCAACATGATCGGTAATATCGTCACGGTCCGCCCTCTCCCATTGAGAACTAAACTGCAAGTAGCTGCTCGTTGCCGGTAGTTCGTCTCCAGGTTGGGCAATGCCTGTAACCGAATACTCATAAATGGCTAAGAGTTGTTCGTTTTCATCGTAAGCAGTAAGTGTTGTATCTCCTGGTTCTAAAGCATTGAATGAACCTTCATCATCGACTTCAATGATGTCAGGTGATGAACTCATCCATGTGCTTGCGTTCGGTTGTTCAATCGTTCCACTTGTTTCTGTATCAATCGTTTCGTTGTCATAGGTTTCATAATGACTCACGGTAAATGATAATACGAGGAGCTCATTGTCGTTTTCATCAAAGAAGGAAACCTCAGCCGTTCCTTCATCTATCAAAATGATCTCATGGTCGTCTGTCACAGACGCAATATCTTCATCACTTGAGCTTGCATATGCGGTAGCGTCAGGAAAATGAACAGGAAGTTTTGTGTTTGTAAAGTATTGACCTGTCCAGCCTTCTTGCAGTTCTCCACCGTATTGTCCGGCAATTGACCAGTGATCAATGTTGCTACTTTCTACGGTCATTTGTGCATCGCCTTGCAATTCAAAATAGCTAATGAGATGCGAGCGTACATACTCGGGGCGTACGTCTTGGAAGTTTCTCAAACGTTCAACATGCAGCTCCCATTCTTCCATCGATGCCGGCTCGCCCCAACGGTCAATGTGTGCTTGCATTTCTGGTTCAAGCTCAGTTTTCATCTCGTCAATGGTAGAAAGAACTCTGTTATCAGAGAAAACCGTGTTCGTATAATGTGCAAAACGCTGGATGAATTCATCTCTAAAAGATGGGTTGTCAAGCAATGAGCTGAACAAGGAAGTCGACCATTCAGGTGCTCCTTCGGTTGCCCAGTGCAGTGTATTATGAGCGAATGTATGTCCGGTAGCGGGTAAACCAAAACCAGAATCTGTGTCATACAATGCCCAACGCCATTTCCCTTCAGGGCGTTCGCGCCACATGTTCACATTATTTTGTGGCCAATCCATATTTCCAAAATAGATTTGGGCGATATAGTAATCCAAAAAGTTATCCATGTCCATTTGATTAGAGACGACGGTAAAGTGTTCATCGTTTTCCATATCGTTCGTATCAACGTAATCAATGAGAGCCCGATAATCTCGGTTATCCCCTTCAACAACTTCCCCATTTCCTTCCAATAGGTCGAGGTCTTCTTCTTCGACATCGTGAGCGAAGCGGAAGTAGTGATTATCGAAACGTTCGCGTATGTTGAACACACCCCAGTTTTCACCATTCACGTATAGGTTGGTAGGCTGAGAGAGCTGGGTTTCCATGTTTAGATCGCTTACAAGCTCTTGCATCATTGCATCACGGAAAAGTGTACGATTCCAATCTTGTCCTGAATTGCGTAGAATGAATCGATTAAAAACGCCACGTTCACCTTCACCGAACAGTTCGTGGTTAAATCGTGCATTGCCGTAATCTTCTCGGGCATAAAAGCGCAGCGATTTGCGATCTACCGTACGTGAATGGCCACCGTGAATCCGGATGCCGGCGTGTTGAGACAAAACGGTTTTATCGTCTTCAAACATTTGCATAAATACCGGTCGTTCCCACTCCCGGCCGCTTTGCATATAATTGCCGGTCGGCTCAAGTGAGTCCGGATTGTAATAAACCCCTGGTGTGTAGATTCCGTATTCTTCATCAAACAAATTGGCTCGATCAGTTGAGATGGAGATGATCGGCAATGAAGGTGACTCAGAAATGATGTACGATTGTCCGTACTCACGTGTTGCATCCTCATTGTTCGTGAACAACTGGGCACGAATCGTTGTACTATTTGCTACAGGTATTGGTGAGCTATACTCTTGATCTTCTGCCGTTACTTCGCTACCGTCAGTTGTGTAGCGGATTGTTCCGTCGGCCTCTCCTCGAGTGGACAGCTCAATATCTTGACGATCCTCATAAACGCCACCCGCTTCTGAAAAAACGATGCCATATTCAGGTCGAGGGATGTCAATATCTAGAATAAGATCATACACCTCTGATAATAGCATCGCATCTTCAAGCGGGTTGCCATTCACATACAAACGTTGTCGCAACTCCGGAAGATGGATTATGGGTTCAATAGAAGTTATTTCGTTATAGCGAGCATTGAGGTCTTCTAATAACTCCATGTCTGAAAGAGGGCTCAAGTCTACAATTTGATTTTCGCGAATGTTTATGTTTACTAAATTTTCTAGCTCAGCTAATGGTTCAAGTGTTTGTATGTTGTTTTCTCTCAAGTTAATAGTGTGCAGTTGTGATAACTCTTCAAGGGGTGAGAGGTCATGCACTTGGTTGTTCCGTATATTCACTTGTTCTAGCGTGTCTATGGAACGAATAGATTCTAAATCACTAATCTTATTATCTGATAAATCAATTGTGGTGAGACGGTCTAACTGCTCAATTCCTTCGATGCTCTCAATTTGCATTCCAGAAGCATCTAGGCTCGTTAACGTCTGAATCCTATCAACAGTCGGGGTTTCATGTTCCTCTAACTGTAGTTCTTGCTGAACAGCATGCAATAAGTTTGGATCTTTAATTGCGGTGTTTTGGCTTTCTGCTAGAAAGTAAGCAAACATCCATAACCCAAGTGAAAAGACAAATAACAACATAATAAAAAATATAGATTTTACGCGCATTTTTCCTCCTGATAGAACACAAGGCTGATGATTCATATCAGCCTTGTGTTGGATCATAGATCGGGTGGCTGTTTAAGAAGATTTAGGCATGTAAACTTTCCACTGATCAATTGAATATTCTTCTTTCTTTATCATCTTCTCAGGAAAAATAAAGACCCATGGCTTGCTTGTGTTCGCCTTTACTTTCAAGTCTTTTGGAGAAAAAACAGCTTTCGCTAATTCATCACCTTCAGCATCTTCTAACACGAGAGGTACCTTTTCTAAGTTGACGGTTTTTTCCGAACCATTCCGGATGAGAATGATGAGTTGAATGTCTCCATTGTCACGTTTGGCTGCCTTTAACCCGAGTAAGTTAACCTCTGTCGCTTTTGGTTTGTCTAGTCGCTCGACAAGTGATTCTAGATCTTGAATATCCTTACTCGGCAATGTTTTTTGCCACTTTTCGTCGAGGTCTAAAGAGTGTTTGCGTGCAGATGGCTTTAACTGAAAGACGACTTTCCATCCTTCTTCGGGTTTTTCCTCGATGTTTAGTTCATCTTTTGTAAACGGAATGACCCACGGGCGGCTGCTTTTTGGTGGGAGTTTACCGACTTCTTTTAGGCTCAGTGTTTTTCGACCCAGTACTTGGTCGTTCTGATCCAGTAGGGCGAGGGTAGTTTCTCCAAGCTCAATCGTTTTATTCATGCTATGACGAAAGAAAACAGTCGCATCAAGCCCCCAATCTTCACTATCTTTATCGTCCAGTTTAATGCCAGCAATAGATAGTTGATTTGGAAGTAGCGAATCACATTCTATGTTTAAAAACCGGAATGAATAGACGTCTTCTTGGGGGAGTTTCCAATCTGGGTGAATGGATAACTCTGTGTCAACGTGCGCAGTTGTTGTGTCTTCACCAGCCGCGTCTCCAGAAAAATAATCACCAGAAGCTACAGGTGTTTCACTGCCTTCCATTTTTACATCTGCATTTTTCTTAGAAAAAAAATTACGCATGGTTCTTCACTCCTTTAGTTACGGATGTTAACGGTCGTAAAATGCGTGCCAGATACATCGAAGCATCGCGCTCAATTTGGTCATACATTCGAGTAAACAATTCAAAGCCTTCTTTGTTATACGTGCGCAAAGGGTCTTCTTGACCGTAAGAGCGTAAGTTAATGCCTTCTTTTAGCTTGGCCATGTCTTCTAGCTGTTTTAACCAATAAGCGTCGATGACACTTAGCAGTACTTTCCGCGCTTGTGCTTGAACGCCACTTTTTTCTTTCAAAGGGTCTAAGATTTCTAGATAACGATCGAGCGCTTCATGTGTCGTCCGGTGAATGTCTTTCGCCTCTTCTACACCTGCGAATGTGTACTCAGACATGACGGGTACCATAACCGATAGCGTTTCTTTTAGTTGATCAAGGTGCCAGTTTTCAGGAACGTCATCCTCTGGGGTATGTTCAGTAATCAGTTTATCAGTGGCTGATGTTAAGCTTTCAATCCATAGAGAAAGAGGGTCGTCAGACGCCATCACTTTATCGCGCCACTCGTAAATAACTTTTCGTTGATCATAAATGACGTTATCCAATTTCAAGTTGTATTCACGAATCGAGAAGTTTCCTTGTTCGCTCATTTCTTGTGCTTTATCAATAATGATTTTTGCTTCTTTGTTTTTAACAACGCCGTCGTCGTCCATCTCGAGCGATGGATATAAGTCTTCAATGTCTTCGCGAGAAAAGCGTTGCACCATATCATCTTCTAGTGAAATGTATAGTTGCGTTTCTCCAGGGTCACCTTGCCTGCCAGAACGGCCTTTAAGTTGATTGTCAATACGTCGGCTGTCGTGACGCTCCGTTCCAAGAATAAAAAGGCCTCCGAGCTCTGCCACGCCCTCACCGAGCATAATGTCGGTGCCCCTTCCTGCCATGTTTGTTGCGATGGTCACTTGTTCTTTTTGGCCAGCAAGAGAAATGAGTTGTACTTCATTTTCCACGCTTTTCGCGTTGAGAAGTTCATATGGTATTTCTGCTCCATCTAGATAAGTAGCCACCGTCTCTGATTGAATGATGGAAGCTGTGCCTACAATAACAGGTTGACCCTTCTTATGAAGGGTTTTCACTTTTTCAGCGACTGCTCGGTATTTTTGATCAACGGTTGAAAACACAACGTCTTCGTGATCTTCCCGAATACGCAGACGATTTGGTGGTATTTGGATCACATCCATACCGTACAATTGTTGCATTTCTTCCTCTTCCGTTTTCGCGGTCCCGGTCATTCCTGACAAGGTAGGGTACATCCGGAAGTAGTTTTGAACGGTAATCGTCGCTTGAGTTTTATTCTCTTGCGTAATTTCCAAATCTTCTTTAGCTTCAATGGCTTGGTGAAGTCCTTCACCGAGGCTTCTACCTTCCATGATTCTTCCTGTAAACATATCAACGAGCTTGATTGCGCCCTCGTCAATAATGTAGTCAACATCTTTATGGAACATGACTTTTGCACGCAGTGCTTGAAGGACGAAATGGTAAAGCACGTGGTGATCAAGGTCATACAGATTATCAATACCAAAAGCGCGTTCGACTTTCGTAATGCCTTGATCCGTAAGGTTTACTGAGCGAGCGATCCGATCATAGGAATAGTCTTTATCTTCTTTGAAAGAGCGTGCCATCCTGGCGCACACATAGTAAAGGTTCGGATGGACGATCGTTTTTCCGGCTATGACGAGGGGTGTCTTCGCTTCATCTATCAATACCGAGTCAATCTCGTCAATAATGGCATAGTGGAACGGACGTTGTACGCGCTCACTCGCTGAAGTCGCCATATTATCTCTTAAGTAATCAAAACCGAATTCGCTTCCTACACCATACGTAATGTCAGCATTGTACGCCTCTTGTTTGCCTTCTGGTGCAAGTTGAGCATAATTTAGACCGACGGTCAGTCCGAGAAATTCATGAACTTGACCAATTGTTTCAAAATCACGTTTGGCTAAATAGTCATTTACGGTAATGACGTGTACGCCTTTGCCTTCAAGTGCACGTAAGTAGCTAGGAAGTGCCGCGACGAGCGTCTTCCCCTCACCTGTGCCCATCTCCGCGATATCGCCTTGACTAATGGCAATGCCTCCGAAAAGTTGTACGTCAAAAGGGCGCATGCCGAGAACGCGGTGGGCAGCTTCCCTTACGAGTGCAAATGCTTCAGCTGTCACATCTTCAATCGATGCCCCTTCTTGAACTCTATATCTAAGGTCATGACTCTTTTCCTTGAGTTCATCGTCGGTTAACGTTTGAAGACCCTCTTCCCGTGCATTAACATCTTCAGTAATCCGTTCGTATTTCTTTAATTGTTTTTGTTGATGGTCTGGCATGAATTTCTTGACGGTCTTAAACATTTTGAAGCCCCTCTCATTCCGAACTTTCATCTAGAAATTGTAGATAGAAGTCATAAGTGTTGTCGCCATAATTGTTTAGAAGGCTACGGCTTGGGGAGAAAGCGAGATCCATAGCTTCCTGTGCATTTTCTTCATCCCCCATTTCGCGATATGCTTGGCTTTGAAGGTAATATATTCTGGCATCATCTGGAGATAATTCAGCAATTTGGTCATAGGTTTGTACACTTTCTTCGAAGTCGCCTATTAATTGATGGGCACGAGCAATGGTAAATAGTCCTTCAATTCCTCTCTCCTCATCAGGGACGTTGTCACGCCATCTGAAAACTAAATCGGCTCCTTGCTCTACATCATACCCAGACTCCATTAATGAGCGAGCATATCGGAGTAGCCGAGTGTCGTCCTCTGGATCAGCTGAATATTGTGATTCAAATGTTGCAATGGCATCAGGAATTAATTGCTGAGAGGATGGAGAAGGGCTTTCTATATGCGACAATAGAGCATTGTAATAATCCGACGTGAACGGAGCAGCCTCTTCCGGTTCTTCATTGCTCCAATCACGGAAAAATACAATAAACTCATTGTAATTACCTGCCTCGATCTCATCACTAAAAATACTTTGCAAATTTCTTGTAGATAATTGGTCCTCTCGACTTAATGCAGCAATATGGTTCATAACAGATTCATTGAGTATAAAGTCCTCATCTTCTTCATAACCGTATTTCTCAGTATCAATTTCTTGTTCCGTCGCAATATAACGATCCATCCCTAGGGTGGAGCAGCCTGTTAATAGAAGGGCAGTAAGTGAAAGTGCTGAAACATGCTTTTTCATGTCGGACTCCTTTGTATGTTTAAGAAAGATACTTTTAGTAAGTTCATCTTATCCATTTTAAAAGAATAGGAGGAAAAAGAAAAGAGTGTACAATTAAGAAGACTGTTATGTATAACGATTGATTAGAAGACAAGGGAATATATGACTAGTGATTGCGCAAACTTTCGACATAATTGTAATATAATTGTTATGTTATGACATGTTTTACCATGATATGCTATATTTCAGGGTAAAATAATATAGTAATAAGGAAGGAGTGTAATTGGAAAACGACTAAATTGAATAAAGGAGTTTTGGCACAAATGCGTCGTAAAGCTTCCATGCTGGCTCTGTTGGCAGTATTTGTATGTGCATCATGGTTCACTGATATCAATGGAGGAGTTTTTGGGGAGGCATCAATTGCAGAAGCAGCTGTTGAAGAAGTGCCTTTTGAGGGAACGGTTGTCGTTTCTTCAACTCTCAATGTTAGATCAGGTCCTGGTACATCAAATGCGGCAATTGGCCAGTTAAGAAACGGTCAAGTTGTAACTGTCGTTGATATTCATGAAGATGGTACATGGTATGAAATAGAATATCAATCTAGTACGGGATATGTACATAGTTCTTATATTGTTCAAGCAAACAATGAACCAGAAGATGAAGAAATAGATGAGGAACAAGACAATACCATTGATGAAGGTGAAGTAATTGATCGCGCTCTTGTTGATCACCATTCGCTTTCAGTAAGAAGTTCTGCGAGTGGAACTTCAGAGAGGCTTGGAGTATTGAGCCTAGGAGATGAAGTGAATATCTATGAATATACCGAGGGTAGTCAATGGGTTAAAATTTTGTTTAATGGTCAATATGCTTACACTAGTTTGGACTATCTTCAAGTGCTAGATGATGACGATGAGATTACTTCTCCCCCATCGACTGAAGAACCACTTGAAGTTATTGAAAGAGCAGTCGTTACTCATCGCAATCTAACGGTTCGAGATTCAGCAAGTGGGGTTGCCAATCGCCTAGGTAGTGTTCATGAAGGTGATATAATTGAAATTTATGAATATGTAAACGGTGGGCCGTGGGTGAAGTTTGACTTTAATGGATCTATAGGTTATACACACCTCGACCATTTAAATGTTCTCCCGCCAGAGGATGACGAAGAATACGAAGTGGTAGAGAGGGCTGTTGTTAGCCACCATACGCTATCTGTTCGCGATGCAGCGAATGGAACAGCAACAAGGCTTGGTGTTCTTACTGAAGGTGACCAGATTGAGATTTATGAATATGTAAACGGTGGACCGTGGGTCAAGTTCAACTATAATGGTGTCGTTGCATATACGCACTCTGATTATCTTAGATCTGTCACAAGTGAGCCTAATCCAACGCCTCCTGACGAAGAGGCTATTGGTGAAAAGATTGCAACAGGTATAGTGAATGCATCAACTAGACTTGCTGTTCGTTCGCTACCAAGTGGATCTAGTGAAATGATTACCCGATTGTCTAATGGAGACAGGGTCGATATCTATGAGTTCGTAAACGGTGGCCCATGGGTGAAGATAATACACAACGGGGACGTTGCCTATACACATGCAGATTATTTAGACATCATTAGGCAAGGTGAGGTTTTGGATACAGGTACAGTAACCTTTGATGGTCTAGTCGTAAGGGAGCGTCCAAGTGGTTCATCATCCAACATTGGCCGTCTTGCTAGAGGAACACAGGTTGACATTTACGACTTTGTAAATGGGGGTCCATGGGTGGAAATTCGTTATCGTGGAGGTACTGCATTTACTCACATGGATCATTTAAACCTAGCATCTAACGGTACAGGTCCACTTGCCGGCCGTACGATCGTCGTTGACGCCGGTCATGGTGGTAGAGATCCTGGTGCTGTAGGTAACGGGCTTGTAGAGAAGACGATCAATCTTCAAGTATCTCGTGAGTATGCACAACGTCTAGAAAATGGCGGCGCAAACGTCATTATGACGAGAACCAATGATACATTTATTGAATTAATCGATCGTGCGAGAATTGCAAACCGTGCGGATGCAGACTTATTCGTTAGTGTGCATGCGAATGCATTTCACTCAAGTGCTAGAGGAGCGGAAACGTTCTATCACACTAATGCTGGTCCAGATAGCCGAAGATTAGCAACAGTCATGCAAAATCGTCTCGTTCGCGACACCGGTATGCACCATCGCCGTGTTGATAGTGCGAACTTTGCGGTATTGCGTAATACGAATATGACGGCAACATTGGTAGAGTTAGGGTTCCTTACGAATAGTGGAGATGCAGCGATCATGCGTCAACCAGGCTACCCTGCTAGAGCAGGTGAAGCACTCTATCAAGGCACATTAGACTTTTATCGCTAGAATTAAACCACACCAACTCGGTGTGGTTTTTTTAAGTAATATGAAACATTAATTAAATGAAAACGTACATTAATATAAGGGAATCATACCTAATTTCTAGCAATCTTTGTTATTATAAAACTAACAATTGCATAGGAGGACTATTTGTGAAGAAGCCATTTGTTGCTCTATTATCTATTTCGCTTTTGTTTGTGTCAATTTCGGTTGCTGATGCACAAACGTTTCATGACGTTACAGAGAGTTACTGGGCAGAAGAAGAAATACATTACATAAGTGATGAAGGAATTATTCGTGGTTTCAGTGATGGGAATTTCCGTCCAGGTCAAGAGATTACCCGATCACAGACAGCTGTCATGTTGTCTAGAGCGCTTAATCTTGAAGGCTCTGGATCAGCTAGTTTTAATGATGTGGATGAATCCCATGCGAACTATGACGCCATTCAGCAAGTAAATGAAGCGGGAATTATGACAGGGAGAAGTAATGGTGACTTTAACCCTGGTGAGCCGCTAAATCGTGCGCAGATGAGTGCTGTACTAACGAGAGCTTTTGAACTTGAAGCAGACCGTTCCGTACAGTTTAGAGACTTGAGTCCCTTGCATTATGCATACGATGAAATTGAACCTGTAGTCACGAATTTCATTTCAACGGGTAAAAGTGATGGGAGTTATGCGCCTCAGGAACACGTCAGCCGTGCCCAATTCAGTGTGTTTATGGCAAGGGCAATAAATGAAGAGTATCGCCCAGTACATACGAATGAAACGTTTTATGGAGTTGAAGGTTCGTTTGCGGGAGTTCAGCTAGGAGATTCAGAACAAAGGCTCGTAAATTTACACGGTAATCCCGAGAAAACATTACAAAGTGTTTATGGTTTTGATTGGCACGTTTACCATGACGATTATTCCAACTACATGCAATACGGCGTGAGTAATGGAGAAGTGGTTGCTGCGCTGACACCACAAGGAAATTGGCGAGCGGACAACGATATTACAAAAGGCACAGATCAATCCGTTGTGGAAAGCGAATACGGTCAACCCGAAACATCAATCTTAAAAGGGAATACGCGTTATCGAATTACAAACGAAAATAAAGGTCTCTATAACATCAATGGAAACTATGTGACATTTTATTATGACAGTCATACAGAAAACACCGTTTCTAGCGTATTTGCCATTGACCAAGTAGTAGAAGATGCGTATGACCAATATTATCCAGATGCAACAAGGCATGTACGGGACCTCTTTGAAGAGGAGTTGTCCACACTTGTGAACGCGATGAGAGTAGGGCATGACTTAGGTACACTTGAAAATCATGCAGGAGCAAGTGAAACGGCTTTGGCGCATAGTAGAGATATGGCAAGTAATCAATATTTTAGTCACTATGATCCTAACGGTGTTGGGCCGTTTGATCGAATGGAAAATAATAATATAGAATTTCGATCGGCAGCGGAGAACTTAGCCAGAGGCCAAGTTTTACCAATTGATGTCGTTGAAGGGTGGATGAACTCTCAGCACGGCCATCGAGAGGCTTTGCTTGGTCATTATACGCATAAAGGCATTGGTATCGCTTTTGATGAACGAAATGCGAACCGTCCGTATTTCACTCAGCTATATTTTACAAAACCAAATTAGAAAAGGGTTTTATTGTATGTTTTTGGGGTTGCCTCTGTTTAATATGAGAGGTGACCCCCTTTGAATTGATGATTAATTAAAATACGTTGATGAATACCCAGGTATTTTTTATAGTCATATGTAGTACTATTCATCCCCTTTTAACATTTAATATGTAACCTACGTTCCGACGGTCGGATGACTCAATGTGCTGTTGTGAGTGCCAAAGTTGTTTGTTAGATTTTCTATTAAGCATGGTTTTCATGCGTTTACGCTTCTTAGATCATAATCGTTAGAATCATGCTGTTTTTCACATCGAACCCTCATACAAAGACCAATACACATGATGTGAGAAGTGATAGCAGTTAGCCACAATTAACCACTGTCCCAACACTTTTTTACCGCTTTCATGTGCGTAGGGAGCATATCCATGATCAGCGTAAAAATCTGTTGTCCGTCCTTAAAATTTCACGGTAACCAAAAAATAGTTTAAAATAAAAAACAGAGTACCCATTAAAGGGTACTCTCAGCTTGTCGAGGAACCCCCTGTTTTTGAAAACAGAGGGTTCCTCTTTTTAAATTGATTACGATTTTTGATGGGAAATAAAGCCGCAAACCTAAAAAAAGCTTTCCTGAGGGTGAGGAAAGGTGCATCGCGATCTTCTTGATGTTCTGTACGACGGCGGTCATGAGCGCTTGTTCCGTCGCTCCTTCCAGCCTCCGCAACCGGCAATAGCGAAGCCCATGGAGTTCTTTCGAATCCGCAAAGCTTCGCTCAATCTTATATTTTCGCATGCGATACACCTGTTTTCCGGCATGAGATAACCGATTTTCCCGCACCCGTTCTTTACTCGCTTCCCAAACATGGCGGCTGATCACTTTTTTATGATTTTTAGCCGTCGTGCATTGGCTGAGTAATGGGCAAGCTTGGCAATCCTCTGGATTGGAATGATACTGGCGGTACCCTTCACGATTCGTCGTGCTGTACGTCAACGTTTTGCCATTCGGACAGGTGTAGGTATTGGCTTCGGGATCATAGTGGTATTTCCATTTGGGCATCCGTCCTTTGACCGGTGCATAGCGGCGATGGCCAATGACCGCCATAATCCCCAGGGTTTCAATGCCTTTACAGATGGGTGTCGTGAGATATCCGGAACTAAAGCAACCGCTTCGACGGGAAACGAGAACGTGTTCAGCGGGTGCTTCAATCGCTCGAGATAAGGTTGGGAATCATGGACATTCCCAGGGGTCACGTGAACATCGGTAATGATGTTCATCTTCATGTCTGTCGTGCGATGGTCAAGATAATAGAACCCTTCCGGCTTCCCTTCGCGGTACAAGTAGCCACTTTCAGGATCCGTTGTACTTTGACGAATGGTTTTCGTCTCCTCCTTTTCTTTCTTGGCTAAGGGCTTTTTTCCATGCGCGGCGCGATCCTCATTCACCGCTTCGTCCAAGTCCTCCAGATAAGCTTTCGTTTCCACGCCGACGGTCTCACGCGTAAATCTGTGCCGGTTTGCATTTGCCTTAAGGTGGGTGGAATCGGTAAAGAGCACACGCCCTCCAACCATGTTCTGCTCCATCGCCATGAACACCACATCGTCAAAAATCTTTTGAAACACATCGGTGCCTTTGAATCGCTTATGTCGGTTGAAGCTAATCGTGGAGTGATGGGGGACTTTTTCCGTCAAGCCTAACCCTAAAAACCATCGGTACGCCACATTGATTTGAATCTCACGTTCCAATTGACGCTCCGATCGAATGCCATAGAGGTATCCCACAAACATCATTTTAAAAAGCATCACCGGATCAATCGGGGGCCGACCGTTATCCTTACTATAGTAGCCTTCGACCTTGTCATAGATAAAGGAAAAATCAATCTGCTCATCAATCGTGCGCAACAAGTGATCGTCCGGTATTAACTGATCAATCGACACCATTTCTAATTCGATTTGCTTTTCTTGATTGCGGCGTAACATCGCATTCCCTCCGTACATCCCTCTTTTCTCAATTTTACCATTTCCGATTGTTCCGATGGTGATAAGACAAAAAAAGCTGCCGAGAAGTTTTACTTTCTCAACAGCCTGAGAGTACCCATTAAAGGGTACTCTGTTTTTTACTCTAAAATGTCTAATTGAGTAATGTTTACGTGCTCATTATCATCGGATTTAGCTACTTCTATCTTAACAGTGTGTTGCTCGTCTTCAAGATCTGAAATTTCATAGATGAAATTGTTAGTTGGTTCACCCTGTGTGATTGTTTCAATTAGTTCTCCATTCAAATAGATGTTTGCAGCCCCATAAAAATCGTCAGAAACACCAAGCCATTTAAATCCTGTACCGTTAAATGTGAACTCTGCAGATGCATTGACTTCTCTAGAATTTCTGCTTAAGTTACCGTTACTTAATTCATCTGTTGACCAACCACCAATGTAATTAATAATATCCTCTTGATCAGCATTAATTGTAGATCCCTTCTCAGCAATCTCTACAACGTGTGTATGATGAATTTCAAGAATTTCATTGGTATCGCTTAAGCCAAAAAGTGTAGCTGTTCCGAGTTGGTCTGAAGAGTATGTCCCATCATCATGAATAGCTACATACCGCTCATTGCTGCTTACCCAATGTTCAACAGCATCAGATTGTGGTAGTTCACCACTGCTTCCTGGCTCAATGAAATGTTCCTCTTGTTGTAAGTGGCTTGTATTAAAGGTGACGGTCAATAGTTCCTGATCACCACTACTGAACGTCACACTTGCCTCGCCAGCATCTTGCAGTTCAATTGAAGTGTCTTCATTGATGAAGGCTACATCTTCATTTGTGGAAGTCACTTCAACTACATCTTCGTCAAAATCAAAAGAAATTGGGGTATTTGTGAAATATTCACCCGTCCATCCTTCTTGAAGTGCAGACGCATCCTGGTTAGCAATTGACCAATAATCTGTGTTTACATTATCTATCGTCATCTTGCCAGTTCCGTCAAGGGCGAAATGGTTTGCGATATGTGCACGGTTATATGCTGGACGATCGACTGCAAATTCTCTCAGAATTTCAACCTGATACTCCCATTCTTCCATGGATTCTGGTTCACTCCATTTATCGATATGTCCTGGTAGTTCAGGTGCAATGTCCGCTTGCATATCATCTATACGCTGAACAACATGCTCTTCCTCAAAACGTGTATTTAAATAGTGTGCAAAACGGTTTACAAACTCTATTTGCATATCTTCGTTTTCAAGAACTTTTCTAAGCATAAAAGTTGACCAACCAACTGCTTTATTTGTTGCGTGGTCCATCGTGTTGTGTTGTGCAGATGATCTCGTAGTTGGTAGTGCAAAGCCGAAATCAGTATCAAACATTGCCCATCGCCATTGCCCATTCGGCCTTTCTCGCCAAATGTTTACATTATTGTTTGGCCAATCGACATTCGCGAAGTAAATTTGTGAAATATGGTAGTCTAAAAAGTTATCAATGTCGACTTCGCTTGTAAAATGTTTTAATGCTTCTGATGTGTTAAGGTCCATAGAAGCTAACACATACAATAGTTCTGAATAGTCTTGGTTTGAACCTTCAACAATCTCTGCATTGTTCTCAAGTAGATCAAGATCTTCTTGATTCACATCATGAGCAAATCTAAAATAATGATGGTCATAACGTTCACGGATGTTAAATACACCCCAGTTTTCACCATTCATATAGAGTTTTAAGGGCCGAGATAATTGGGTTTCCATATTCAAGTCTTCAACGAGTGATTGCATCAATGCATCACGAAAGAGTGTTCGATTCCAATCTTGGCCTGAATTTCTAACGATAAAACGATTAAAAACATCTCGTTCTTCTTCTCCGAAAAGATCGTGTCTGAATCGATTTTCACCATAATCAGATCGGGCATAAAAGCGCAATGATTTTCGATCTAATGCTCGAGATGACCCACCGTGAATTCTTATTCCAGCGTGCTGGGATAGAGCAATTTCATTATCTTCTTCAAACATTTGCATAAAAACGGGTCTTTCCCAATGTTGACCACTTTGAAAGTAATTCCCTGTTCGACTAGGGTTTTCGGCATCGGCGTTGTAATAAACGCCTGGTGTATAAATACCATATTCATCGTTAAATAAGTTACCTTCCTCTGTAGCGAGTGCTAGAACAGGTAAATCGGTGTCCTCGTCAATAATATACGCATTTCCAACTTCGGGGCTAGTGTCCCCGTTTTCTGAGAAAAACTGCGCACGAATGGTTTGGCTTTCTGTAACTTCAATGGGCCCTTCATAGACAGGGGAATCCTCGTCAACAGTAGTGCCGTCCACAGTGTAATGGATGACTCCTTCAGCGTCACCCAATGTGTCAAGTTCTACAGTTTGTGCTTGTTGATAAACTGCGCCATCGGCAGAAAAATCGATGTGATATTCCGGTCTGCTGATATCAATGTCTTGAACCTCATCGTATAAATCTGTCAACACCGTAATGTTTTCTATTGGATTCCCCTCAATGTAGAGTCGTTCCCTTAACATAGGTAAATTCAAGACTGGCTCAATATCAATAATGTTATTGTACCGTGCATTCAAATCTTCCAGTTGTTCCATCGCCAAAAGTGGGTTAAGTGACTCGATACGATTCTCTCTGATGTTCAATTCGGTCAGGTGAATTAGCTCTGAAATAGGTTCCAAAGTTTCAATATGATTTTCTCGCACGTTTAGAGAAGTCAATGTTGAAAGTCCAGCAATAGGCTCAAGGTCTGTTATGCGATTCCCTGTGAGGGTGAGGGTGTCCAATCGCTCTAAATCACCTAGCGGAGAAAGGTTTTCAATGTTGTTCTCTGACAAATCGAGTGCAGTTAGGCGGTTAAATACTCCTAAACCCGTAACATTACTAATTTGTTGATTGGAAAGGTCCAATGTTGTTGTTGCTTGTACATGATCGTGTGTAATCGGTTCGCCATCTGGCAGTTGTAGTTCTTCTCGTACAGCATGCTCTAAATTAGGGTCATCAAATGTTATGTTTTGAGTTTGGGCAATGATGTATGCCCCGCCCCAAGCGGTGCCAGCTATAAGAAGAAGAATAACAAGAATCAACGATTGTTTGATTTTCATCTTGTCCTCCATGCTTACAATGTTCTTTTAAGTTTATTACATATATACATGTGTTGACCAGCTGTTATGAACATTCCTTTTTTCGCAACAAAACGACGAAGGATTTTGCCATCGTCGTTTTGTTCATGTGCTCCTATAGAGCACTAGTCGTTTCCTTGATTTTCACCTGCGGTTTCTGTTCGGTTCATCGGATTTTCATCGTCGAGTTCGAGGTGATCTCTTAACATGTTCCTTGAATTAGCAAGGGATGTGTCGTCCACATCAAAATAAAATACGCCGTTTACATACGTACCTTCGCCTTCAAGTTGGTGCCGCTCAATATCACTGACCGCAGACGCATAATTATGAAATGACATGATATTCTCAAAGGATTCGAAGTTGTGGTTCATGTTGTTTTGTAAGTCTAGAAATACTTGGTTGTAGTTTGAGATGTTTGAAATGGACGTCGCTTCCTCGATTAACGCCTCAATCACTTCCGTTTGGCGTTCGCCTCTTGCTAAGTCACCGTCGCTTTTGCGGTGGCGTACGTATGCAAGAGCTTCTTCACCAGACAACGTTTGCTCACCGGCTTGAATCTGGTGAACATCGTGGTTGCCATCGGCATCTTGCTCAGTGAAGGCGTGGCTAGCTTCCACATCAACACCATCAAACGTATTCACAATGTCGATGAACGCTTGGAAATTTAATGTCACATAGTAGTCAACAGGTATGTCCAAAAAGTTCTCCACAGTTTCAACAGCCAAATCGGTTCCGCCAAATGAATGGGCGTGGTTAATCTTATCGTTGGAGGCTCTGCCAGGGATACTAACGTAAGAGTCACGTGGAATGCTAAGCATCTTCACAGACTCCTCGCTGTGATTAAATGTAGCGAGTATCATTGCGTCAGAGATGCCTGCGACTTCACCACTACGGTCATCCACACCTAAAAACAGGACAGAGATGTTATCTTCGGCAGGATCAACCGCAGCTTCACGCTGTTTCGACACGCTTCCGCGCTCCAGCTGTATATCGGTATCACTCACAAACTGATCTGTTTTCCAAGTCGCATAGCCCAGCCCGGCGCCGATTGCTATAAGTGCCACAGAAGCAAGGGTGATTAGTGTAGCGATCACTCTTTTTCTTCGGCGTCTCTTTTTTTGTAAACGTAATGATCGCGTCGTTGCTCTTGCCATACAGTGGGCCCCTTCCGAGCTTACTTCATTCCGTAAATACACATAATGTCTATTTTACATGATTCAAAGAATAAAAGTAAATATCCATTTGCAGGAAATGTCAGATTATGTTTGTTCGTCTTCCGATGGTTCTGCATTATTTTGAATGGCGGATGGATCATAATCCAGGTCTAAATGACGCCTTAGCAAGTTTGAAGCGTGTGTGAGTGACTGATCATCAACAACGATGTATTCGGAACCTTCGATTCTTGTTGGTTCTCCTTCTAATTGAAAACGTTCCAACTCATCAAGTGATGACGCGTACGAATGGAACGCTGTGAGTTGTTGAAACGACTCGAAATTATGGCGCATATTGTTTTGGAGGTTATCAAACACTTGATTGTAACTTCCGATGTTTGAGATGGATGCGGCTTCTTGAATTAAAGCGACCATCACTTCCGTATGGCGCTCTCCTCGTGCAAGGACTCCGTCGGTTTGACGATGTCTCGCATATGCGAGCGCCTCTTCTCCGGAAAGGGTTTGTTCTCCTTGCTCGATGTATATTTGATCGTGGTTACCGTCGGCGTCTTGTTCACTAAAGGAAATATCAGAATCAATATTGATGCCTCCGAAAGTATCAACAATATCTATAAATGCTTGAAAGTTTACCGTTACATAATAATCAATGGGAACATCCAGAAAGTTCTCAACCGTTTCAATGGCAAGATTGTGACCGCCGTACGCATGGGCATGGTTGATCTTTTCATGGCCAGGTCGTCCTGGGATGTCAACATAGGAGTCGCGTGGGATGCTTAACATTTTCACTGACTGTTCTTCTTGATTAAATGTCGTCAAAATCATCGCATCACTAATTCCAGAAACTTCTCCGTCTCGATTATCTACACCGAGAAATAAAACCGAAACGTTGTCGTCGGCGATGTTTCCTACTTCTTGACCATTCGGGTTATTGAATCGGTCAATTTCTTCAAATGTATCACCCATGAGGCCGGTTGCTTGCTGCCACATCCATAACAACCCGAGACCTGCGGTCGCAAAGATCATAAATGCGCTCAGGAGGAGGAAGATGGCGAGTCGCTTCCTCCTCCGCTTCTTACGCATCCTTATTCTAGATTTATGGGAACGCTCTTCCATGCTTCTCCTCCTTCAAGACCGATATTACATCATTTATTTCCCGGGAAATTTGTCAGATTGCGTCGAGCAGTTATCGATCTTCTTCTAAATAAGACGTTCCTTCTGCCTGAAACGTTACGCGATCATTTGAAACTTCTACCATCCAGCTTTCAAAGGTGGACCTTTCCTCGAAAGGAACAGCGATGTGAAACGTGACTTGTTCATTATATTCAATGTCTGTCAGTAAATAGCTCGATTGTCGAATTTCATTTTCTAATTTACCGAGCAATTCATACGTACAGTGTACATCATATTTTTGCATCAATCGACGATTAACGACACCAATTTCTTCTGTTCCGAGTGACACTGAACTTCCATAAGCGCGAATGAGCCCTCCGGCACCAAGTTTGATGCCGCCAAAGTAGCGGGTAACAACGACGACAGTATCTTTTAAATTCTGCTTTAGGAGGACGTTAAGCATAGGGACACCGGCGGTGCCAGATGGCTCACCATCATCATTTGCTTTTTGAATGTCGTCGTTCTCACCAATTACATACGCAGAGCAATTATGAGCTGCGTTCCAATGGTCTTTTTTGATCGTATCAATAAATTCTTTCGCTGCATCTTCTGTTGACACACGCTTCATATGTGTAATGAAACGTGATTTTTGGATAGTCTGTTCGGCTGAGCCTGTTTTTTTGATCGTATAGTACGAATTGAGCATAAAGTGGAAATTCCCCTTTCGAGACTGTAACTGCATTATAATCTTTTTGTAACACACGAAAAGCGATAAAAATGATACTGTCAGACATGTCAGCAGTTTGTATTAGAACTGTCGCAGAATATGGTATTTCTTGAACTTTTCTTCTTATTAGCCGTTTAGACCCTGAAGAATGTGCTAAAATAATCATATCGAATCGCAGCAAGCTGTCAATTTTATCGATTCGAAAGACTGGTGGGTTTGGATTGAGTTCAAAGAAATCGCTCGACCAAATCATCGAGCAAATGATGGAAACTGTTAGAGATAGTAAAGAGCAAATCTTTGAGATTTGCGAGAAAACACGTAGGGAATATGCGGGGCTGGAAGTCGAATTAAAGGATCTCCGACTCAAAGTAGCCGAGATTATTCGACAAACAGACTATAAGGAAATGCATGCACGATTAGCCCGCAATCGTCTTGCAGAAGTAAGTAAGGAATTCGGTAAGTATAGTAATGAGGAAGTTCGCAAAGCTTACGAGCATGCTAACGAACATCAAATACAACTCGCAGTACTGAACCAAGAAGAAAAGCAACATCGAGAACGAAGGGACCATATTGAGCGAAGGTTGCTTGAATTAGAAGATACAATTTCACGAGCTGAGCTGCTTGTTGGACAAGTTTCAGTCGTTCATAACTTTCTCATCGGTGATTTGCGAGAAGTAGGAGAAATCGTTGAGGATGCGAAAGAAAAGCAAGAGTTTGGATTGAAGATTATTGAAGCTCAAGAAGCGGAACGAAAACGGGTCGCTAGAGATATTCATGACGGCCCTGCCCAATTACTTGCGAATGTTTTACTTCGCGCCGAGCTCATCGAACGGGCATATAATGATAAAGGAATTGAAAGCGCACTGAAAGAAGTGAAAGATGTTCGACATGCGATTAAGGCAAGTCTCGCTGATGTCCGAAGAATCATATATGATTTAAGACCGATGGCGCTTGATGACCTTGGGCTCATTCCCACATTAAAGAAATATTTAAGTTCTGTATCTGAGCGTGTCGAGGATAAGACAGAAGTGCGCTTTATTGTGATCGGTAATGAAACACGTATGGAACCGAATTTAGAAGTTGCTCTTTTTCGCCTCGTACAAGAAGCGGTCCAGAATGGTTTGAAACATGCAGAAGCCAATCAAATCTTAGTAAAGGTTCAAGTAACAACAGACCGAATCATGCTAATCATTTCGGATGACGGCAAAGGATTTGATCATACAGAAAAGAAAGATGACAGTTTTGGAATTATGGGCATGAAAGAACGTGTAAACATGCTTAAAGGTGAATTTGCGATCGAATCAGCGATGGGTCGAGGAACCAAACTCGTCATCACAGTGCCAACGAGCGATGATTAGGAGAGAAGTTTGGGTTATAGTTTAACGCGATAAACGGGTGAAGTGAATTTACCTGAAATGCGGAGAGGTGAGTTGAGTAATGATAGAACAACAACAAGATCAAATTAAACTACTATTAATTGATGATCATAAGTTATTCCGTGAAGGGGTTAAGCGGATATTAACCATGGAGCACGACTTTGATGTTGTAGCCGAAGGGGACGACGGTGGTGAAGCTGCTGACCTTGTTGCGAGACACCGTCCTGACGTTGTGCTCATGGACATTAATATGCCAGGAGTTAATGGGGTTGAAGCGACAAAGCAACTAATTGAACGTTTTCCAGAAATCAAAGTGCTTATTTTGTCCATTCACGATGATGAAACGTACGTGACGCATGTTCTTAAGACAGGAGCTGCTGGCTACTTGTTAAAAGAAATGGATGCAGATGCTTTAATTGAAGCCGTCAAAGTTGTCGGCTCTGGTGGGGCGTACATTCACCCTAAAGTGACGCATAACTTAATTAAAGAGTACAGAAGGTTAGCGTCTGGAAACGGTGCAAATGCGGACCATGACAGCCATGAAGTAGGGTTTCGAGAGGTCGAATACAGGAAACCTCTTCATATCTTAACGAGGCGTGAATGTGAAGTGTTGCAATTAATGACAGATGGCTTTAGCAACCGGATGATCGGTGAGGATCTGTATATTAGTGAGAAGACCGTAAAGAACCACGTAAGTAATATTTTACAGAAGATGAACGTGAACGACCGTACTCAAGCAGTTGTTGAATCGATTAAAAAAGGTTGGGTAAAGGTTAGGTAAATAAAAATGTCGAAGCATAACGATCTGCTTCGACATTTTTTTATGTAATAACTTTCAATTCATTTCAAAAGGCCTTATAGTTAATATAGGAACAAAACTGAGAAGTGAGGTCCAGCATGTCTAAAATAGCGATTGTTACCGACAGCACAGCGTACCTAGACGAAGATACCATTGAACGTTACAATATTACGGTTTTGCCTCTAAGTGTGAATTTTGGTGAGGAAACAATTGAAGAGACGGAGTTAACACCGGAAGCATTTTATGACAAAATGCGCAACGCTCCGGATCTACCAACAACGTCCCAACCTGCATTGGGTCATTTCATTGAGAAGTTTGAGCAACTGTCAAAAGATCATGATGCGATTCTTTCTTTTCATCTATCAAGTGGGATTAGTGGCACGTACCAGACGGCAGTAAGCGCTGCGCGTTCCATTGAGTCTGCGAAAGTGTATCCATTTGATAGTGAAATCAGTTGTGAGCCGCAAGCTTTTTACGTGAAACGAGCCGCGGAAATGGCTGAGCGTGGTGACGATATTGACCGGATTTTTGCGAGTCTGACAGAGTTAAAACAAGCAATACGTGCGTACTTTATCGTTGACGACCTTAATCATCTTCATCGCGGAGGCCGGCTAAGCAGTGCCCAGCGCTTGATTGGTAGTGCACTGAAGATCAAACCAATCTTAGCTTTTGAGAATAAAGTTATCGTTCCATACGAGAAGGTAAGGACATACAAGAAAGCGTTAAATCGTGTGCTTGAGATGTTAGATGAAACTGCGAAAAAAGGGCGGAAAATGAAAGCATGTGTCATTCATGCAAATGCTCCTGAAGAAGCAGAAAGAATAAAAGCGACGTTAGCGTCGAAGTACGATGAAATTGAAGTGTCTATTTCTTACTTCGGCCCGGTCATAGGCACGCATCTTGGCGAGAAGTCCATTGGCCTTACGTGGTATGATTATGAATAAAGGCAGTGTAAGCTGTCTCTGTGTATAAATCAGAATATTCTTTAATTGGAGGTGTCGAATGATTTGTGCTTGGGTTCGCTCTAGCTTACATAATCAACCGTTTATTGTGCCTGTAGATTGGATAGAAGCGGATGATGAACGACAATCAGCAGAAGGGTGGATTGCTGAACTTGAAGAACCAGACAAGTATACATATACGGGACGCGTTCTGCTCATGAATGAATTAGAACAGACGCAAACTGAAATTAGAGGACGTGTCCGATCTAGAGAATATATGCTTGTCCAAGGAATCTCCGTCCAAAAAGGGAAACGCCCGGAATGTCGTCGGTGTGGCAACCATAACCGAAAACGTTTTGCTACGAATCGATGTAGTTGGTGTAAATCAAATGATTGTCTGTATTGTCGTGAGTGTATTGGAATGGGCAAAGTGACTCGTTGCACCCCGCTCGTGGCAGAAACCGCCCGACCGGCGTTCCCTGAACAACAACTTCATTGGTCTGGCGCATTAACCGCCATGCAAATAAAAGCGTCAGAACGGATGGTCCAGTCTTTAAAAGGCGAAGCACATCAAGAACAGCTCATCTGGGCAGTTTGTGGTGCTGGGAAAACAGAAATGTTATTCCCTGCCTTAATCGAAGCGGTTCGCCAACAAAAAATCATTCTAATTGCAACACCGAGAACGGACGTCGTTTTAGAGTTAATCCCTCGTTTGAAGAAAGCTTTCCCCACTCTCCAGATTGCTGGTCTTTATGGCGGCAGTGATCAACGTTTCCACAGTGCACAGCTCTTTATTTCCACTACCCATCAAACACGACGATTTCATAATTATTTTGACGTTGTTATTGTCGATGAAGTCGATGCCTTTCCTTATAGTTATGACTCTACACTTGCCTTCGCTGTCCAAAAATCCTCCACGCGCACAGCACATACATTTTATTTAAGTGCAACACCAGACAAAAAGTTAGCGAAGCGCCTCGGATCGACAGGGCAAATTGTGAAAGTGAAACGTAGGTTTCACGGCTATCCATTACCGACTCCGAGATTTTGCTGGATCGGAAATTGGAAACGAGAATATGAAAAGACGAAGACAAGTCGGTATTTATTAAATTGGATTTCAAAAAAAGACGAGGCACGGAGGAGAACATTAATTTTTGTCCCTAATCGGTCGATGGCAGAGAAACTAGCTGAGTTCATTGGTCGTTCGGACATTACATCCGTGCATAGTGAAGATCCCAGCCGTAAAGAGATTGTTGAACAGTTTCGAAGAGGTGAGTATCAACATTTATTTACGACGACGATTTTAGAGCGAGGTGTTACGTTTCCGTCGATTGACGTCGCTGTGTTCGGTGCAGAAGATGATATCTTTACAACAGCAGCACTTGTGCAAATTGCAGGAAGAGCAGGCAGAAGCGCCGCTGACCCAACTGGGGATGTCGTGTTTTTTCATTACGGAAAAACGAAGGCAATGGCGAGTGCTGTGAGAATGATTAAGGAGATGAATCGCTCATGAATACTTGCGTCTATTGTGGTATAGAAGAAACTCGTCATCCAAGTTGGGCGACATTTTTTGTCGTAAACGACCACAACCTTTGCGGTCGATGTGCCGAGCATCTAGAAAAGCTCGGATCACCGTGGTGTGAAGTGTGTAGTAGACCGATGAAAGAAAACGGCATTTGTAGTGATTGCAACCGTTGGGAATCGAGTGCGAAGTGGGCTGGGTTAATCCAAAGGAATCGGTCGGTTTTTCAGTATAATGAGTGGATGCAAGGATATTTGGCGCAGCTCAAATATCGGGGAGATGCTGCACTTGCTAATGTGTTTGCCCGTAACCTGCAACGTATTTACTGTCAACAATTCGACCGATGTTTACTCGTCCCGATCCCGTTAAGTGAACAACGAATGAGCGAAAGAGGGTTCAATCAGAGTGAGGCTCTAGCAAATTTTTCCCCTGAGAAAATAGCGGATGTATTAGTACGAACCGTCCATGAAGATAAGATGAGTAAACAAGGCCGTAAGGGTAGGCTTTCAGGGAGTGCCCGACCTTTCGTTGTCGTAAATGCTAACCCAATTCTGAATCAACATGTTCTACTCATCGATGACGTATATACGACGGGAAGCACCGTTAGAAAAGCCGCAAAGCCATTGCTTGAAAAAGGAGCGATAAGTGTTTCTTCATTAACATTAGTGCGTAGTTGATTTCTGTTTCTTTTGTCCTATTATTGCATGAGTTACTAAACCGCAACCCGAAGTTGACCGATAGTAATAGTAGAAGAGTGCTTTTGGAGGTGCCGAGCATGGCAGAGTTGATGAATTGCAAATCGTGTGGCAATCTGTACGTAAAGACGATTCGAGATGTTTGTGATTCATGCTGGGGTGAGGCAGAAAAGCGATTTGAACGTGTCTACCAATTTGTAAAGAAGAAAGAAAACCGTAAAGCGACCATACAAGAGACCTCAGACCATACGGATGTAACAGAAAGCGAGATCTTGGATTATGTGCGCACCGGACGAATTCAACTAACAGACTTACCTGGATTCAATTGGCCATGTCACTTTTGTGGAAAACCAACTCGAAGCGGCCAACTGTGTCCTGCGTGTGAAAAACGGTTGTCTGAAGATCTTCATGAAAGCATGTCCCCAGTCGAAGGTTCAGGGCAGCGAGCATACTGGGTAAAAAACGAGCATCACGAAAGGAGAAAATCATGAAAATCCCTTCTTTTGGATCAATTAATCAGTACTATAAACAATCGCAAGTGAAGTCAACACCCGCAAGTAAAGGGGAAGCAAAACAAGATCGTGTAGAAATTTCTCAAGCGGCAAAAGAGATGCAATTAGGAAAAGTAGACCCGGCAAGAGAGCAGAGGGTACAAGAGTTGCAAGCGAAGATTGATGCGGGTGAGTACCGAGTAGATGAGCGAGCGGTAGCAAAGAAATTTTATGATTATTGGAATGAAGAACGATGAGTGGTAGAGAGGAAGCTGGCATGAGTGTCGTAAACGAATTAGCTAACGCATTCGAACAGCTTGAACAACGGCATCTTTATCTTTTGGAGTTAGCTGAGCGGAAAACAGAAGAAATAAAGCAAGCCAATGTAAAGGCGATCCAAGAGGTAGTGAAATTTGAACGAGAGCAAGTAAAAGAGGTTCGGCGACTTGAACGTGATCGTCAACAAATGACAGCGCGTGTCATGAAAGAATTTGTACCACACGAGCCTTCGGATGTACCGATGAGTGAGTGGGTTAACAAGTTGCCTGACGAGGAACAATCTCTGCTTACGCAACGTTCATCCACGCTTCTTGCAGCCATTGAACGATTGAAAGAGCGAAATGAGTTGAATCAAGAATTGCTGTCCGATAGCTTAGCTGTCGTTCAATCGACACTACAAATGATTCAGCCTGATGAAGAGGCGATTGCTTATGCACCTGCAGGGTCTTCGGCGAAAGGGAAAAACGATTATCAACGATATTCAGCCTTTGATTCAAAGGCGTAGAAAGGGGAGGTTGTGATGGGTTCTACATTCCATGGTTTGCACACCGCATACAAAGGGTTAATGGCACAACAACAAGCGTTAAAGACGACTGGACATAATATTGCAAATGCCAATACCCCAGGCTATTCACGTCAACGTGTGAATTTTTCAGCCTCACAAGCATTCCCGGCACCGGGTATGAATGCACCCTCGATTCCAGGTCAAATTGGCACGGGTGTAGACGTGGATTCTGTACAACGGATTCGTAATGAATTTCTTGATCAGCAATTTCGCGGAGAACACGGCAAAGCTGGGTATTGGGAGAAGGTTCACGAATCGTACATACGAATGGAAGACATTATGAACGAACCAACCGATCATGGACTTAGCAGCGTGATGGACGAGTTTTGGCAGGCGTTGCAAGTGCTCGCTGATAATCCGAACGATAACAGTGCGAGAGAAGTCGTTCGCCAACAAGGGGAAGCGCTCGCAGATACGTACAACTATATGCAAAGTTCACTACAGACTGTTCAAATCGAACTGGACAAAGAACTTGAAGCATCGGTTAATAAAGTGAACAACTTGATGCAACAAATTCAAGACTTGAGCAACGATATTAATCGGATGGAACCTCACGGATATGTTCCGAATGACTTGTACGATCAAAGAGACCGCCTCATTGATGAACTTTCGGAGTATTTGCCGATCGAAGTTGAGCGGGTAGGGGAAGCTGGTGGGAACAGCCACCCGATTGCGATGGGACCGATTCAAATTCACCTTACTGATGCGAATGGTGACCGTATCGAGGATGGGCTGATTGTTCCTTTTGATGATCTCCCTGCGTTAGTGTATGAAGATGGTGGAATTTCCATCAACGAGATCACAGACTTAGGCAACTTAGGCAAGATTAGCGCATTGCATCAAAGCGTTCACGACACGTACCCGAATATGATGGGTGATCTTCAGGACATGATGAGTTCGTTTGTTGATGCGTTTAACGGTGTACACAATGATGGAAGTGATGAGTCAGTCGACTTCTTTAATTTCTCAGGTGACACCCTTGAGCTCAGCGAAGCGATTCGTAATAATATTCAAAACATCAATGCAGGTTCGTCTGGCAGTAGTGACGGCTCGAACGCTTTGTTACTTGCAGCTGAGATTGATGAACTAGCTGAAGGATACCGCACGATCATCGGACAGATGGCAGTCAAGACGAGCAATGCTGCTCGAAATGACTATAACAGCCAATCACGGTTATCAACGATTGATGGCAACCGGATGGCGATGAGTGCGGTTAGTTTGGACGAAGAGATGGTCAACATGATTACTTTTCAGCATGCGTACAATGCCGCTGCGCGCCAAATTACAGTCATTGATGAAATGCTCGATACGATTATTAACCGTATGGGTGTGGTCGGACGATAATGGAAAGTGAGGGAGAACGATGCGGGTAACGCAAACGATGATTGCCAATCAGACGCTTCGCCACATTCAGAGCAACTATTCACAGATCTCAAAATATCAAGACCAACTTGCGACAGGAAAGAAGATTAGCCGCGCGTCTCAAGACCCGGTTGCTGCGACAAGTGGGATGTTTTATCGCACGCAAGTCCGGGAGATCGAACAGTTTCAGAGAAACATTTCTTCGGCACAAACGTGGGTAGAGACGAGTGATCAGGCGGTTTATGACGTAAACCTTGCGATGCAGCGGGTACGAGAGCTGACTGTACAAGCGTCTAATGATACATACGATGAGACGCAACGGGCGGCTGTTGCTGAAGAGATTGCACAAATTATCGATCATATTGCCGATGTCGGTAATACACAAGTAAATAAGAAATATATTTTTAACGGGACGGATGCAGGGGAGAAGCCTATCGCCCAAGCTGAATTCGACATAAGCATTGAGCAGTTAACGGAAATGGAAGGCCAGGAAGAAGGATCCATAGATGGTGCGGTGCTTTATTACGAAGGCAACGTTTATGTTTGGAGTGATGGCGCCTTCTCCTCAGACAATGAAGATCTTCCCGATATAAGCATTGAAGATTTCGGTGAAAGTGTCGATCCCGACAAGGCGGTTCTATTTGGACCGAATGCAATTCAGATGAACGGTGAAAACGTTAATCTTGAACTCATGAAAGATGTAGAAATTCCAGTGAATGTTAACGGGAATGACGTATTCAGTCATCAAATGTTTGGTGATCTCATTCTATTGCAGCGAGCGATGACCGATGAAGAAGCAGATATCGGTCATCACCTGCAAACGGTGGACGAGCATATGGACGATATTCTTACGGTAGAAGCGCAAATTGGGGCGAAACAAAACCGTATCGACCTCACTGAGGCGCGTATGGACCAGCAATTTGTTACGGCGACAAGAATTATGTCTGATAATGAGGATGCAGATATATCAGCTGCAATCATAAATCTCGTTATCCACGAAAGTGTCTTGAACGCTTCTTTAGGTGCAGGTGCCAGAATTATGCAACCGAGCCTTATGGATTTTCTCCGCTAAAAGAACCGTAACAGGATTTTAACGATCCTTGTTACGGTTCTTTTATTTGTGGCGAAACATTATACCTGTGTAAACGATATCAAGTCTCTTTAAGCACGAGAAGTGCTATTTCGCCTTTCGAACGAATCATAAATCAGTTAGAATAGAGGAAAGTTTATCCAATAAAGTGAAGGTGATGTTGCGTTGAAAGTAAGTACAAAATATTTTGGAGAAGTGGAAAGCGATCTTACAGAAGTTATACAATTTCCATATGGATTGCCTGGATTTGAACGAGAGAAGCAGTTTATCCTCCTGCCATTTGGGGCAGACACCGACTCTCCTTTTCACGTGTTGCAGTCAATCACCCGAGCGGAAGTCGCGTTTATCGTTGCGGATGTGTTTCAATTTTTCCCGGAATACGAAGTGGAAATTTCAGAAAGCGACGTGCTCGCACTAGAATTGGAAAATGAATACCGGACAGCGCTTTGGGGATTGATCACCATTAAAGAGCCTTTTGCTGATTCAACAATGAATTTGGTTGCTCCTGTTGTCATAAATGTGGAAAAAAAGCTAGCAAAGCAGTCATTTAAAGATCATACTACGTATACACGCAAGGAACGTCTTTTCCGACAGGTGAAGGAGGGGTAACCATATGCTCGTTTTAACGCGTAAAGCCGATGAAGCCATCAAAATCGGAGATCAAATCGAAATTAAGATTATTGGCATCGAGAATGATCAAGTAAAAATTGGCATTGAAGCTCCTAAGCATATTGATATTCACAGAAAAGAAATTTATATAGAAATTCAAGAAGAAAATAAAGAAGCTGCAATGATTTCTGAGGAACTTTTTTCCCAGATTCGTAATCTGAAAAACTAGCATAAATAATAGATATATAGATTAAATAATGAAATATAAGTCCAAACACATATATTTGTGAAATTTTCTGTGTGAAACCTGTGTGTGGAATATGATATTTTGTCTTAAAAATAATTCTAAAACACTAGTTCTATTCTCCGTCCCAGCCCGTTCCCTAATTTTGTCATGATTATTGCACCTTGCCCAGGTTGATGAACATTGTTAATCTTTCAACGAGAAGGTGTTAACTATCTGTTTGTTCTCTTGGTTTTATCACGAATTATGGTTCTTAAGTCTTAATTATAAAATAAGCAAACGTTTGATTAAGGATCGATGATGAAGGAGGGATCATTCATGCAAATCTCTGCCCGACCCCGCCATGGGAAGAAGGCGGAACCCTCTCGTCCTTTTCTTTGGCTACAACTAGGTGGAAAAAGGAATGATGAATACTTACTCACAGCATTAAAAGCAATTGGATTTGATGCTGAATATTTCGAACATACACCAGTTCGAGCCGATGAACTCCGAACACGAGTTACTTTGCTCGCAAAGGAAGAGAGTTTTCGCATATTAGAAGGTAGTGAGTTGCGAAAATTAATGAGAGACTACCGGATCCTTGCGGCAATTCCCGCTGATACCCCGGACCTATTGAGAAAAGCCGTTCATTCGGATATTTCAACACTCATTTGTATTAATCAAACCTCTAGACAAATAGCGCAACATTTTGCCGTTGCCAATGATTATTCGTCATACGTTGATCCGCTCCTGCAGATGGAACTCGTCGAAGTTCTACGTCTAAATCGTGGATCACTGCGAGATGAGAAACCGTTTAAAATTACGAAAAACGACGAAGACAATGACGCGCTGAAGCTTGACCACGCGAAGGCGTCAATGAGACTGACGGCTTCAGAGTGCAGAGTATTAGACTCGATTTTAAAAGGCAAAAGTAACCGAAAGATTGCTGAAGATGACTTTTTGAGCGTTTCAACAGTAAATAATCATGTAAGTCAATTAACGAAAAAGATCAATGCAAACGATCGTACCCATGCCATTAAGCGCGTGATCCAGCTCGGTTGGCTTCGGTCAGGCTGACTCCGTCCGCTAAACAAATCTAGAAAAGCTCCGATACTATAAGTAACACGACGAGCGGAGTCAGGAGCTAGCTCGCTCGTTGCAGACTTTCGAACACGCGGAGATGGTCAATGGTGTATGAACGGGAATTAGTGAAACAGCTAGAAATTGTAAGCGGTCGAATTGTTTTTACAATGGAACATAGTTTATACTTAATTGAGAACCAGTCTAGGAAAGCAACAATTATTAGTGAACTCAAGCACGTTCTAGATTTTTATAAAGAGCTTGATTCTTACATTCCAAGGACTGGAGACAACAGTGAAATTGGGAACGTTAAAGCGAGATTAACCCGCGCGCGACGTGGAATTGAAGAAGCGATTAGTATTGTTGAACTTGGTTATTACAGTCGTGCGCAAGACGTGCTGGCCAATCATCTGCTCCCTGCCAGCAAAAGGTTTCTTGAACATTTGCCGATGGCATTTTCTTTAGAACCGAATGCATAAAGGAGGACAATGGTTTGGATATTGCCGGACTATCAATGCTACAATCTCAACATATCGCTGGTGTAGAGTTGAACACTGCACTACTAAAGAAAGTAAAAGAAACGGCTGATGAGCATGGGCAGAGAATGAATCAAATGCTAGAAGGAATTCATCAAGCCGAAAGAATTGCTGAACCATATAAAGGAACGGCAATTAATATTCGTGCGTAATGTGGGAGTAGCTCGTTAGCTACTCTTTTTTAATTTCTAAAATTTGTCATTTGAACGTATCCTTAGCCTTATCTTCAGTAGAGGAGCTGTACTTTTCGGTGATTCAGCCGATATTAGAAAAAACTGAATAAGGGCAGGGATGAATATGGAAACGAATGACATTACTGTGCGCCCTTCAACGATCGCACAAGCTTCGCTGCCGCGAGCGCAAAAGAACGAAGGAGTTGAACTGCAAAACAAGGCAAAAACGATGGAATTGGCGCAAGTAAAAATTCATGTGGATGAAGCGAATGAAAGGCTGCAGTCGGTGCATACAAATTTACGATTTAAGATTCATGAAGATTTATCAAGGGTGTATGTACAAGTCGTTGATCGCTTCTCTGATGAAGTCGTAAGAGAAGTTCCTCCAGAGAAGTTGCTAGATATGAGTGCAGCTTTACTTAGGCAAGTCGGTTTGATTGTTGATGAAAGAAGTTAGAGCGGCTATTGTAGCCGCTTTTTTCGTTGAAGCAGACCGACCTTCGACCTATCTTTTTGATGACCGGTAAATGATTGATTATATTGGTCGATAAAAGGAATAACAAGGAAACTGAGCGGGGTGAAGGAATGAGAATTTCAGGGTTTGCGTCAGGAATGGATATCGATCAGATGGTGCGGGATCTTATGCGGGCGGAGCGGGCACCGATGGACAAGTTCATGCAACAACAAACTTTTAAGAACTGGCAAGTTGAAGCATATCGAGAATTGAACACGAAGATTCGGTCCTTCGAACAATCTGTGTTTGATCGTTTGCTAACACCGAGTAAATTTCTCGGACGCACGGGCACGTCAACGAATGACAGTCTCGTGAGCGTCACTTCATCGTCAGGTACGGGGAATGCCCAGTATACGATTAATTCTGTATCCCAACTTGCAACGGCTGCATCTGCGTTTAGTACAGAGCGGGTCGGGGGAGAGGATTTTGATGTGCGTTCGCCGCTGAATGAGCAAGGAGTTAGTTGGAGCACGGGTAAAGTCGTCACGGATACGGCAGTGCACGAAGGAGATGGGCAGTTTTCATTCGGCAGTGAGCATGACAACATCAAAGCCGATTCCGAAACGATCGTTCGTGTAAATGGGCGCACTTATGAAGTAGTGAATGATGAGCCAAAGGCAGGGCAAGTCCGAATTGAAGGAAATACGCTTCAGTTCAAGGACGGGGCTGTAGGCGAGAATGACCGGGTGGAAGTCGAGTTTATTACTGAAGCTGACGAGAAGTACAAGAAGGCGAGCATCTCGACGTTTAATGAGCGCGGAGAAGAAGTGATGCATAGCATCTTCATAAAGCCGGGAGACTCGCTCCAGACGGTGATGAACAAGTTTAACAATAGCGGTGTAGGCGTGAACATGTTCTATGATGACCATATGGGGCAAGTCGTCGTCTCACGAACTGAGACGGGCGTTTTCAATCAAGACGGTCCTGAAATTCGATTTGATTCACATCTTGGTTCAGAGAATTCGGGGGCTAACACTTTCTTTGGAGGATTTCTTAATTTCGAAGAAACGAACGATCAAGGAGCAAAAAATGCCAAGTTTGAAATTAACGGTTTATCAACAGAGCGCAGATCGAACACGTTTTCGGTTGGAAATCTGACGATGACGCTTGGAGGAATATTTGATTCGCCAGTAACGGTCTCTTCTTCTGTAGATACCGATAAAATTGTAGATAACATTACGGCATTTGTTGATGAATACAACGCCCTAATCGATGAAATCCATGGAAACGTAAACGAACGACAAAACCGCGATTTTCCACCGCTTACGGATGAACAACGTCGTGAGATGAGCGAATATGAAGTGGAAATGTGGGAAGAGAAAGCACGCAGTGGCTTAATGAGTCGGGATCGGCAATTGAGTGCATTTTTAAGCGACATGAGAATGACGATGTATCAAACCGTTGAAAACGGACAGTCGGACATCCGTCACTTGAGTGACCTTGGTATTACGACATCGAATGACTATCTTGAAAACGGGAAGCTTGAAATTGATCAAGCAAAACTGAGAGCAGCGGTTCAGGATGATCCTGAAGGGGCTTACAATTTCTTTGCACAAACGGGTGAAAACCCGGGATTAGCTAGGCAATTGCGGAGCGATATAAACGGTGCGAGCGATTTGGTTTCAAGAAAAGCAGGAGGGTCGAGCGGGCGTCACCAAAATCATCAATTCTCATTAGGAAGAGAATTAAATAATCTTGATACGAGAATTAGCAATTTTGAACGTCGCCTTGAACAGAAAGAACAACGGTATTGGCGGCAGTTTACAGCGATGGAACAAGCCATTGCTCGTGCAAACTCTCAAGGGGATATGTTGTACAACTTTATGTTCGGGAACGGAAATATGATGTAGGAGGTCAAGGCAATGACATTTACCGGTGCAAATGCTCAACATGCGTATCAACAGAATCAATTTCAAACAGCATCTCCTGGGGAGCTGACACTCATGCTCTTTAATGGTTGTTTGAAATTTATTAAACTAGCGGAGAAGGCAATGGATGAAAATGATCACGAAAATAAAAATGTCAACATTTCTAAAGCCCAAAACATTATTCGTGAACTGATGGTTACGCTTAGAGTGAGTGACGAAACGACCGAACAGATGATGAAAATGTATGACTTCATTTATGATCAGCTTGTACAAGCAAATGTTCAAAGTGATCGTGAAGCGTTAAAAACAGCCAATACGTTCGTAGCGGAATTTCGTGATACGTGGAAACAAGTCGTGCAGCTCGATCGCAAAGAGCGGCATGCCAGTGGAGCGAGACTACAATGACAATGATTACGATTCTCCATGAGTTAACGGAGAAGCTGTACAACCATATTCAAAAGCCTTTGCCGCCGGATGATGATGAGCGCGAACGGTACTTAGCAATGATCGATGTATATTTGGAAAAACGGGAGAAAAGAATGAACGCTGCTGATCATCCTGGCGAGGCGGTGACGCGCGATCCAAAAGCGTTAGAGATTGTCCGTATGAACGAAGTGATTCAAGAACGGATGACCGAAATCAAAAACCTTATTGGTCAAGACCTCCATCAAACCCGAACAAAGAAATCAATTCAAACCCGTTATGAACGTGCTGACCAAGGAGCGGTTGGAGAAGGGTATTACTTTGATCGTAAAAATTAACACTTGTGAGTGTAAGACCTTTCGATCAACGCCCTTTCCGCTCGCTTAGGAAAGGGTTTTTTTCATTTACTTGGATAAATTCGTCGCAATGGTGCAACAAATACTTTCGTTAATTTTGTTGAATGTAGCACTTCTTGACATGCCTTAATAGAAGGTGGTGCCCTGACTTTAATAAAAAGTATATTATGGTTTCCTTTTTCACTCTGGCTATGCCACCCCTCTCGTTTGCCAATGTTTTTTGATATAGTGTGAGTGAGGTGATTTCATGAATGCAGGTTTAAATCAACAAATTCAATTCTTGAACAATTATAGAGAGTACGTTGACACGGTCGTGGATGGGTTGCAGTTGGCTGTGCAATTTTTTCGTGAGGAACAGTATCCGTCAGGAGAACGACTGTTACAAGACTTTATGGTCGGTTTTGAACGGTTTGGTGAGGACAATATGACAATGTATGCGCTGTTTGGAGCGGATGAGCGACTCGCGGGAGAATGGCGCACATTTCAGGAAGAATGCGAAAATGTTCGACAGATGTTAGCTACGGATAATAAGAAAAAGTGGTCAGAAGTGATTACTCAACAGACGATCCCCGTTTTTCAACGTTGGAAGTTAACGGTTGACCAACTAATTCAAGAAAAGCAAGGCAAGTAAAGGGAGCGCTTATTCGACTTCGTCGGTAGCGCTCCCTTCCAGTTCTTGAAAAGCTTCAATGTCAATTTGGACTTGTTCCGCATTTTCAACGACATCGTCAGGGATGTCAATCGATTCTATGTCGTTGTAGTCACTATAAGTGAGTTGCAACGACTGTTGTGCACTAATTTGTGCGCTCTGTCCACTGCTGATCATCATATCAATGGTCGTCGTAAAACCGCGCATATGCATTGTATCCTTATCAATAATAATCTCAAACGTATACGATTCGACGTTGAGCAAACGGTCGAGGTCTTCCATCATTAAACGGAACCCTCCTTGCAAGGCAGGAAACAACTCTTCTTCTGCCTCTTCTAACCCTTCTAAGTCGCCATCTGCTGTAATTGTATAGCGACCGTCTTCTTCTACGAGCGTGATCGAAGTTGGGTCAAGCTGTTGCTCAAATAAGTGGAATTGATTTTCTTGATTAAATTGTTGGAGTGCATACAATGAATCGGCAGTTTCTTCTGGTAACTGAATCCACGTATTTAATGAACTCTCATGAACAAAAAATCCAATATCCTCATGAAAATAGGTTTCAATGACCGATTGCTCATGGGACGAATCATTATCTTCTTCGAGTGTTGCGGTTTCGTGGTAAGCGAACGGATCTTGGGTGAGTTGTTGAGTCGTCTCGGTAATGACACGTGCTGTCGTTAAGTTTCTGCGGTTTGATTGTTCCGCTCTCATATTGACTTCGTAACTGTCCAGAGCTGCCATCGTCATCATGGATTGTTCAAGTAAGGCCAGAGCTTCCTCCTCGGCACTTTCTTCTTCCACTTCCACTTCTTCATCTTCAGGAGCAGGACGCTCATCGGGCGGTTCGGGTTCTGTGCTGTCTGAGCATGCGCTGAGCAGTATCAGCAAACATGCAAACGATAACCAGTGCGGTTTGATCGGGATCCCCCCCTAAATAAGCTTCATACACCTTATTTTACCATATCTCTAGTCGTTGCATGTATGGAATTGAAGTCCCGCAGATCTTGGATTGTTGACTAAAGATGTATACGAATAACGATTTGGAAGAAGATTGATAAAAGAAGACGTTTTTCGACACAGGGCAGTTCTTCTATTTGGCTTGCTCCCACATAGGATAAAACATTACAGCTGTCACACACCTGTAAATATTTTGTCGTTTCGGCAGGAATTTAATAAGGGTATAGAGAAACTGTATACATCCTGAAAGGAGGAGTCTGATGATGAATTACAATATCCGTGGAGAAAACATGGAAGTAACACCATCATTAAGAGACTATGTAGAAAAGAAAGTAGGGAAAGTAGAGAGGTATTTTGATTCACCTCCAGTTGCCGATGTGCACGTCAAAATGCAGGTGCAAAATACCAATGAAAACGATATAGAAGTGACCATCCCTATGTCTCAACTTCTTCTGCGAGCTGAAGAAACACATCCAGATATGTATGCCGCTATCGACCTTGTGGTTGAGAAACTTGAGCGACAAATACGCAAATACAAAACGAAAGTCAATCGCAAATTCAGGCAAAGTGGAACGAAAGACATTTTTAAAAATGAGATTGGTGTCACCGAGTTATCGAACGGCTATACTCCAGAAGACGATGAGGAAGGTTTTGACCTCGTTCGGACGAAAAGGTTTAATTTGAAACCGATGGATGCTGAAGAAGCCGTGTTACAAATGGATATGCTGGGTCACTCATTCTTTGTATTCTCAAATGCAGAGAATGGCGATACGAATGTCGTATACAGACGTAAAGACGGCAGGTACGGGCTTATTGAGCCTGAGGCTTGATCGTCGTAATAAGGCCGCTCCGATAAGGGGGCGGCTTTTCATTTTGGGTCAGAACACGTTACATACGAGGGATATTTCTTCTTTTGCATGTCATTATTAACGTTTCTGATAAGTTCTTCAAAACAGGTTGAGAACCCCGCATTGTAACAGATCAAACAAATTGTTAAAATAGTGAATGGAGACTATTTGAAGATAGGGAACGAAGGAAGTTCCTCATGAGTATAGAATACATCAACAACATGACGTTTGAGAGGAAGTTGATTACATGATCGGATTACTGAAGAAAGTAATTGGCGATACGGATGAGAAGAAGTTAAAAAAGCTAGAGAAACTTGTAAACGAAGTGAACAGCTTAAGTGATGAAATGTCAGGGTTGTCAGACCACGACTTGGCTGGGAAAACGGAGAATTTTAAATCACGTTACCAAGCAGGCGAATCGCTAGATGATCTCTTGCCAGAAGCATTTGCTGTTGTTCGTGAAGGCGCGGAGCGCGTGCTAGGTCTTCGCCCGTATGATGTTCAGGTCGTGGGTGGTATTGTGTTGCACCGCGGCGATACTGCGGAAATGAAAACGGGTGAAGGTAAGACGTTGGTGGCGACGATGCCCGTGTATTTGAATGCGATCAGCGGTGACGGCGTGCACGTTGTTACGGTGAACGATTACCTCGCTCGACGAGATAGTGAGCAAATGGGTGAATTGTACCGTTTTCTCGGTCTGACTGTTGGTCTTAATGAAAAGGGAATGACGAAAGACGAGAAGCGTGAAGCGTATGCAAATGACGTGATTTACGGGACGAATAATGAGTTTGGCTTTGATTATTTGCGCGACAATATGGTGCTTTACAAAGAGCAGATGGTACAGCGCTCGCTAAACTTTGCGGTTGTCGATGAGGTTGACTCGATTTTGATTGACGAGGCGAGAACACCACTCATTATTTCTGGTTCTGTTGAACAGTCCACTGATCTGTACGTAAAAGCAGATGGGTTTGTTCGGATGCTGCGTGAAGAAGAGGACTACAATTACGAGGAAAAGTCGAAGAATGTGCGTCTGACAGAGGAAGGTGTCAACAAAGCTGAGAATTATTTTGGTTTGGACAATTTGTTTGATGCGGGCAACGTGCAATTGACTCACCATATTAACCAGTCGATGAAAGCGCACCGAGCGATGTTTAGAGACGATGACTATGTGGTTGAAGACGGAGAAGTTGTCATCGTTGACTCCTTTACAGGACGTCTTATGAAAGGGCGTCGCTACGGAGATGGACTTCATCAGGCGATTGAAGCGAAAGAAAGCCTCGCCATCCAGAAGGAGAGCATGACGCTTGCTTCCATTACGTTCCAAAACTATTTCCGAATGTACAAGAAATTATCTGGGATGACGGGTACGGCGAAAACCGAAGAAGAAGAATTCCAAAACATCTACAATATGAACGTCATTTCTGTGCCGACAAATGTGCCGATTCAACGTACGGACAAGTCGGATTTGATCTACCGAAAAATGGACTTCAAATTCCAAGCTGTCGCTGACCGAATTGAAGAGATTCATGGCACTGGACAGCCGATTCTTGTGGGTACGGCTAATGTGGACACGTCTGAGCTCGTTTCCAAGATGTTAAAAAAGAAACGGATTGAACACAACGTTCTAAACGCGAAGAACCATGCGAACGAAGCGAAAATCATCGAAAAAGCCGGTCAAAAAAATGCGGTCACGATTGCGACGAACATGGCGGGTCGTGGAACAGACATTAAGTTAGGCGAAGGCGTACCTGAGCTTGGTGGATTGTTTGTTTTAGGTACGGAGAGAAATGAAAGCCGTCGGATCGATAACCAGCTGCGCGGACGTTCAGGTCGTCAAGGGGACCCGGGCATGTCACAGTTCTTCTTATCGATGGAAGACACGCTCATGCGCCGATTTGCAAAGGAACAGATGCAAAATACATTGCAAAAAATGGGCATGGAAGATGATGAGCCACTGGAAAGTAAAGTCGTAACGCGTATTGTTGAGTACTCGCAAAAGCGTGTTGAAGGTCATAACTTTGACGCCCGTAAGCAGATATTGCAGTACGATGATGTAATGCGTGAGCAACGTGACATCATTTACAAGCAGCGGATGGACGTGCTCGAGTCGGACAACCTTTCAGAAGTCGTTGAGGGCATGATGAAGAGTGTGTTGGACCGTACCGTCGCTCAATACACCCCAGAAGCAGAAGTGCCTGAAGACTGGGATATTGAAGGGCTGATCGCCGAATTGAACAACACCGTATTGTATCGCGGTGATGTGACAGTGAACGACTTGTACGGAAAAGAACCAGAAGAAATTATTGAGTTCTTAGACGGTAAAGTAAAGGCGAATTACAAGGCGAAAGAAGCGGAAATTGGCGAAGAGAAAATGCGTGAATTTGAGAAAGTAATCATGCTTCGCGCGGTTGACCGTAAATGGATGAATCACATTGACCAGATGGAGCAACTGCGTCAAGGCATTCACTTACGTGCGTATGCTCAAAATGATCCGCTTCGTGAATACCGTCAAGAAGGCTACACGATGTTTGAAATTATGGTTTCCGATATTGAAGAGGAAGTCACTCGCTACGTCATGAAAGCGCGAATTCGCAACAACATGGAACGAGAGCAAGTAGCGGAACAAAAAGAAGCGACTCATGGCGAGAAGAAGCAAGAAGAAAAAAAGAAACAACCAATTAAAAAAGGCACGGAAGTGGGCCGTAACGAACCATGCCCATGCGGAAGCGGGAAGAAATATAAGCATTGCCACGGTGCTTAAGATAAAGGATGATGAATGATGGACAGTGTAGAAATTCGGAATGAAATCTCAGCGATGCAAAAGCGCCTCGCGGACTTTAGGGGGTCTCTTTGACTTAGAGACCAAAGAGGCACGGATTGCTGAGCTGGAATTGAAGATGACGGAGCCTGGATTTTGGGATGATCAAAACGAGTCAAAAAAAGTCATTGATGAATCCAACGGATTAAAAGATATTACAGTGACGTTTAGCGAGCTTGCCGAAGAGCTCGAGAATCAAGAAGTGAGCTATGAATTGTTGCAAGAAGAAGAGGACGCCGATCTGCAGCAAGACTTGGAGAAAAGCTTAAAACAACTCGGTGAACGCATCAATCAATTCGAGCTGCAAATGTTGCTCAGTGAGCCCCATGACCGCAAAAATGCGATATTGGAGCTGCATCCTGGCGCAGGCGGGACAGAGTCACAAGACTGGGCGGAGATGCTATTGCGGATGTACACCCGTTGGGCGGAAAAACGGAAGTTTTCTGTAGAGACGATGGACTACTTGCCTGGTGATGAAGCGGGTGTTAAGAGCGTTACGTTGCTCATTAAAGGACTTAACGCTTATGGCTATCTGAAGGCGGAAAAAGGCGTTCATCGACTCGTGAGAATTTCGCCATTTGATTCATCGGGGAGAAGACATACATCATTTGTTTCGTGCGATGTGATGCCAGAGATGGATGATGACGTCGCCGTTGACATTAATACGGAAGACTTGAAGGTTGATACGTATCGTGCGAGTGGTGCCGGTGGGCAACACGTCAATACGACCGACTCGGCGGTTCGCATTACTCATTTGCCAACAAACACGGTCGTGCAATGTCAAAACGAACGGTCTCAGATTAAAAACCGCGATCAAGCAATGAAGATGCTAAAAGCGCGGCTTTATCAGTTGGAAATTGAAAAACAACAAAAAGAAATTGATGAGCTTCGTGGCGACCAAGGAGACATCGGTTGGGGAAACCAAATTCGTTCTTACGTATTCCACCCATATAACATGGTGAAAGACCACCGGACGAATTTTGAGGTTGGTAATACAGGTGGAGTGATGGATGGTGGCATTGATCCATTTATTGATGAATATTTACGATCCACTTTAGAGAATAAATAAGCAAAAGGAATGTAAGCTGCCTCGATTTTGGCAGCTTCATTTTTTGCGTGCAACAGATGAGGAGACGGTTTTTTCATGCTTTCTATTCAGAAAAGACGGGGCAGACAACCGGTGGAAGGGAAACTTAGAATTATTACCAATTTGTTTCTCGTGCTCGGCGGTTCTGCTTTAGTTGCGATATCATACAACTTATTTTTATTGCCGAACCAGATTGCATCTGGTGGAGTAAGTGGTTTTGCGACGATTATTTATGAAACGGTTGGCATTGCTCCCCACCTCACTTTATGGGCGCTGAACATACCCTTATTTATTTTGGGGATGCTACTTCTAGGTGGTTGGAATTACGGCGCAAAAACGATCGTCGGGACGTTATTTTTGCCATTTGTCGTATTTTTAACACAAGATTGGGCGCCGCTTACGAATGACCCGCTGTTAGCTTCGTTGTTTGGTGGGATTGGTGTTGGCGCCGGACTTGGTCTGGTGTTCCGTTCCGGAGCGTCAACAGGCGGAACGGACCTTGCTGCGCAAATCATTAATAAGTACACGGGGCTCTCCCTCGGTGCATGTGTATTTTTTATGGATGGATTAATCGTGACCATCTCTGCATTTGCTTTTAGTATTGAACTGGCATTATTCGCCCTCATCGGTTTATTTGTCACCGGGAAAACGATTGATATTGTTCAGACCGGTCTAGGGTACGACAAAATGGCCTTTATCATTACAGCGAATGAAGAGCGTGTAAAAGAAGCGATTTTGACAGATGTAGATCGAGGCGTTACGAAATTACAAGCATCTGGCGGCTTTACAGACGATGAGCGTCCCGTTTTAATGGTTGTCGTTAACCGAAATGAAGTTTCGAAATTAAAATATACTGTACAAAAGATTGACCATCATGCCTTTGTTGTCGTCACTAATGCAACAGAAGTTTTAGGTCAAGGTTTTAAAATGGACTAAATTAGGAACACTAATGCTCACGAGCATGACCTCATGCTCAGACTCTACTACGAGAATGAACATCGCTGATGAGGAAGGAGGGTATGAGGTTGAAAAAGTTCCTAATGACGTGTAGCGTTGCAATGCTTATTTTAGGCGGCTGTGGTGGTGGTGACGATGCCCCAGCTGATGACAATGGGAATGGCGAGCAAGCCGATGGTGTTAGTGTTGAAGAGGGTATGGCGCTTTACGAAGAAAACTGTATGTCTTGCCACGGTGGCGACCTAGAAGGTGCATCTGCGCCTGCATTGGAAGGATATAGTGAAGAAGAAGTATATGATGCGATTGAACAAGGACCTGGTTCAATGCCAGCAGGACTTGTCTCTGGTGAAGATGCAGAAGCCGTATCAAAGTATGTTGCACAAGAAGGGTAGTGGAGGAAGCTTCGAGCGTCTGCTCGAAGCTTTTTCAAATTGAAATGAGGTAAATCATAGTGAAACCATTCAAGCATGTACTTGCCGTTTCGCTCTTACTAGTCAGTGCTGGCTGTGGAGATGACCGCGAACCGGTCAGTGATGATGACGGAGGAACGACCGACCAAGAAGCGGAAGTTGGTGACGGTTACGACGGTGCAGAAGCATTTCATTTGTATGAGCAGAATTGCATGAGTTGCCACGGTGACATTGAAGGTGGAGAGGGCGGTTCCGCCGGTCCTGCCTTGCAAGGGTATGATGCAGAACAAGTGTTAGATGCCATTTTTGAAGGACCAGGAAGTATGCCTGCCAACTTACTTGAGGGGCAAGAAGCCGAATCGGTCGCGAATTATATCGCTGAGCATGGGTAATGAAACACTTCGAATCATCGTGGTGTTTTAGCCCCCTGCGGTGCAGGCTGTTGTATAGACTACCTATATGAGTTGAACTAAAGAATTTCTTCCAAAACCACGGTAAACACACCGTTAACGCCAAAAGCTCGACGTCACCGAAGATCGATGTTAATCGTTCACAGTAGACGTAGCAATGAATCGTTTCTGTTACCACCGTTCAGTGTCACAATTAAGTACCTCTAGCATACCAACATCGCCTATTCAGTACTGTTTATTGGAACGAAAGGCGGTGACGCCTGCGGGAGAATGGCTGAGGCGAGATCCCGCAGGTTGTAAGAGGTTCATTTCATTGAAAAAGAGAAATTCAAAAATGTATAACAATGTTTCGTTTGCAATAAATAGAAAATCCCACGTAGACCCTGTCTATGATGGAATTTAATTCAATGAGGAACCCTTTTTAGCAGGAATCCCCACATAGAAAGGCGATAACCCCACATAGACGGTTCTATGATGGGATAATGTATGATCGCAAAGCTCTATGTAGTTGAAATCCCCACATAGTTAGGACCCGGTGGTTCGCGTTAACGAGTAAATTAGAGAGTGAGACGCTATTTTTTCAGTGACCTCGTCGCAAGACTGAGTCTAGGCTGGTCCTCCGCTGCATAGAAGAAAACTCGGTTGCCATCTTTTGGCAACCGATGTTGTACTTATAGTCTGGACTGCATAATAGACACATCGAGCACAAGCGGAGCGAAGTGAGAGGTGATGTTGCACTTGTGCTTTGGAGTGCAAGCATTAGCCTGTAGTTGAAAGCAATAATCCACAGCACAAATCAGGAAAATCTAAAGTCCACACTATATTGATGCTCAAGTATGGAAATGAGCGTTCAAGACGTTTCTCGAAGCCCGAGTTGTTCGAGGTTTGCTAACCTGATTGCTCATCCTCATTCCAATCCGATCTTAGTGGAAATAGATTCGAAAGGGAAATGATCGTTTGGCGTAGTTTTGTTTCTAAGCGGTGTTCTTCTAATTCCAAATCAATAATTATGAAAGCAGATTGTCTGCAGTTAACGACACGCTCTATTGGTAATGAGAGTCGCAGCTCTACAACGAGGTCATCACAAGGATTCCTATTAGATAGGAAAATACTGAGCGATATACGTTTGTGCCTTCTGTTATATACAGAAGGCTTTTTTTGGATGCAAAATTGTCACAGTCAAATTGTTACATGTCGAATGGGCACAGAAGAACGCTTCTGCTGTTTGTTGGAATGTTTGTTATTGAGATGAAATCAAACTGTAACACAAAAAGTTGGGGGGAATTGATATAATGATTTTCGTAGATTATGACAAGAGGTTTCAAACGTCTACATATTTCGTCAAGAGTTTTTAATTTTGGGTGTGATCAGTAAGATGATAACAATGAAACGAGTGCGCAAACAGTATCCTAATGGGGTTCAGGCGCTAAATGGGATGGATATACACATCGATAAAGGTGAATTTGTTTATGTCGTCGGACCGAGTGGTGCCGGTAAAACAACCTTTATTAAGCTAATGATTCGGGAATTAAAACCGACTGAAGGAACCATCCATATTAACGGGAAGAACCTTGGAGATTTGTCAAACAAGCAAATTCCTTTCTTACGAAGAAAGATTGGCGTTGTTTTTCAAGACTTCAAGCTTTTTAATAAGCTATCGGTATATGAGAACATTGCTTTCGCTCTTGAAGTGATTGAAGAATCACCAGAGAAGATCAAGTCACAAGTGATGGACGTACTAGAAATTGTTGGTTTGAAGTCGAAGGCCCGGTTTAATCCAACGGAATTATCAGGTGGAGAGAAGCAACGGATTGCGATTGCACGAGCAATGGTTAACCAGCCTGCAATTCTTATTGCGGATGAGCCGACAGGAAACCTTGATCCCGAGACGGCGTGGAGCATTATGGGCACGCTTGAAGAGATTAATAGCCGAGGGACAACCATTGTTATGGCCACACACAACAGTCACATCGTTAACACGTTGAAAAAACGAGTCATCGCCATTGAAAGCGGCAAAGTCGTTCGGGATGAAGCGGGAGGAGCATACGGCTATGAAGCGTAGAACACTCACACGCCACGGACGAGAAGGTTTAAAGAACATTCGACGCAACGGCTGGATGAGCTTCGCTTCGATCAGTGCAGTTGCAATCATGCTATTTGTTGTTGGTGTGTTCGGTTTCCTCATTATTAATACGAACAGTCTTATCGATACGATCGAAAATGATGTGGAGATTCGTGCATTTTTTGAACAAGATGTTGAATCTAGTCAGCAAGAAAATTTGATGGAAGATATTGAGCAAAATGCCTCGGTTGAATCCGTCATCTATCGAGACCGGGATGAGGGCTTGGATTATTTTCTTGATAGCTTAGGCTCTGAAGGAGCGGTGTTTGAAAACTTGCGGGATGAGAACCCGTTAAACGATGCGCTAATTATACAGGCAACCGATCCGCAAATGACAGAACCGTTGGCCGAAGAGATTCGCTCGCAACCTGAAGTTGAGACGGTTGAATACGGAGAAACAATTCTCTCTGAACTGTTCACCGTTACGAACTACATTCGGGTCATTGGCGGGGCGCTCGTCATAGGGTTAATCTTTACATCTATATTCCTCATTTCGAACACAATTAAACTTACAATTATCTCACGTAAAGATGAGATTCAAATTATGAAACTTGTCGGAGCAACGAACAGTTTCGTTCGTTATCCGTTCTTCATAGAAGGTATGCTCATTGGAATCTTTGGAGCAATCATACCAATTGCGGGTCTCACCGCAGGATATTACTACTTGCATAGTTTTATGTATGATCAAATTCCATTCTTCACACTTGTTGATCCGAATCCGATGATTTGGCAAGTGTCAGCCATACTGCTTTTCATTAGTGTTATTGTTGGGGCCTTTGGTAGTCAGATGTCTGTGCGGAAGTTTTTACGAGTATAGAAAAACAGAACTTTGGGAGGAACGCTAAGCATGCAGGGGAAAAAGCTATTCATGTTCGGGGCATCGCTCTTAGTAGCTGTAGCGGGCTGGACGGGTTACACCAGCTCAGCTTCAGCATCAGAGCTTGAGCAAGAGTTAAGTGAACTTCAGAGTGATCGTCAAGAGGTAGAGAATCGTACAGAAGATAAAATGAGCGAGCTTGATGGCGTCGAAAACGATTTGAACGCCATTAGCGAAGAAATTCGTGAACTCGACGAAGAAATTAGCGAAACATCTTCTGAAATGAACCGTTTAGAAACGGAAATTACGGAAATTGAAGAGGAAATTGAAGCGTTAGAAGCAGAAATTGAAGAAATTGAAGCAAGAATTGCAGAGCGTGATGAACTCATTAAAGACCGGGCAGCGTCGATGTATAAAAACGGTGGCGGTACGGTTGAATATCTAGAAGTTCTGCTTGGCGCGCAAAGCTTCGGTGATTTTATTGAGCGTGTACATACTCTTTCCACAATCGCTGAGCAAGATCGCGACATTTTAGAAGAGCATCAAGCTGACCATGAATTGTTGGAAGAGAAGAAAGCCCAAGTTGAAGATAATCTATCAACCTTGGAAAACCACTTAGAACAATTAGAAGAGTTACGTGCAGAGCTTGAAGATATGATGGCGGTGAAAAACGACGTCATGTCAGGGCTTGAAGATGATGAAATGCAACTTTTAGATGAGATAGACGCACTTGCCAATGAGCAGCAGCTACTTGAAGATCAAGAAGATGCGAAAAGAGATCAAATCGCAAAAGCGGAAGCCGCGGCTGAAGCTGAGCGTCAAGCACAAGAAGAAGCACGCGTAGCAGCGGCGGCTGAAGCAGAGACTGCAGCAGAGACAGCGGCGGCGACAACGTCATCTCCTTCATCGACTTCAAACAGCTCAGGAGGCGGCGGCAGCTCTAGCGACTCAGGCTCCAGTGTAGGCGGAGGATCTTCCTCTGTGAGTGACACCGGTGGTACGCTAGCACGCCCAGCAACAGGGAACATTAACTCTCATTACGGGATGAGAAATGGTAGAATGCACCACGGTGTTGACATTCCACAAGCAGGTCGTTCTAACGTTCCAATCGTTGCTTCTGAATCAGGTACTGTGCAAGCCGCAAGATATATGGACGGGTATGGAAACACTGTAATTATCCGTCATAACATCGGCGGAAGAACAGTCGAGACGCTATATGCGCATCTTGATTCCATTCACGTTTCGGTCGGCCAATCCGTAAGCCGTACACAACAGATCGGCATTATGGGCAACACCGGACGTTCTACAGGACCTCACCTTCACTTTGAAGTGCATGAAGGCACATGGAACGGAGCAAAGAGTAATTCAGTCAACCCAGTGAATTACTTATAAATGTCATAGACGAAAAGCCATGAGCGGCCTGGTCGCTTGTGGCTTTTTTGCGAGTTTGTCTGCGGCTCATTGAAAGCGGGGAATTGCAAAGCGTATAACCGTGTTTCACTTTAGGTAAATAGAAAACCCCACGTAGATCACGTTTATGATGGGATTTTATTGAATGAGGAACCATTTTCTGCAGGAATTCCCACATAGACGTTTCTATGATTGGATTGTTAACAATTGCAATGCGTCATCCTTTTTGAAATCTCCACATCAGTCGGACCCATTAGATCTCGCTAAAGCATAATGAGGTAAGGGAGCCGATATTTATCATCACACGCTGTTGTCTGCCGGCTAGGGGTTTATAGAAAGGATCGAATCGTCAGAGAAAAGACAGCGTTGCTCACCTGAATGGCCATACAAATTTCGCCAACGGGCATTTGTTTCACCTTTTTATCTCTGGCAAAAACGACCTGTTTGCCAGGAAATTGCAACGGAGTTTTCTACGCCGAGTGTAACAATGGAAACGCACTGAACCCCGACGCTATTCTCAATCGGAACTTCTTTGTTTCAACTTATTTAAAAGGCTGTTATGGGGGTGGATTTTCATTCTATCGTTAAAAAACTTCCGCCTATATTCCTTTGTCTTGATACAGAAAATGTGTTTAAATGGTGGGAAGAGAGGTTCACATCATAAGCAATACAAGCGTTTCATATGCTCTTAAAAGGCAAGTCATGTCGTTTTAATAAATAGAGGTGGAGCAATGATGAGTGGAAGTGGCAAATGGATTGCGGCTCTCGTAGCTGCTGTTCTTGTCGCAGGTGCCGGAGGAATGTATGCAGGTGCAAGTTTGGACCAAGGTGGTTATGATGCACCGCTGAGTCAAGGTGACTCAAATTCTGATGGTGAAGGTAGCGGCTGGGATAAGGTGCACAGAGCTTTTGACGTTATTTCAGAAGGATACGTAGAAGAAGTAAATGAAGATGAGCTCTATGAAGGGGCCATTCGCGGCATGCTAGAAGAGTTGGAAGATCCATACTCGGTCTATATGGATCGTGACACCGCAGAGCAGTTTACACAGTCACTCGGCAATGAATTTGAAGGTATTGGCGCCGAAGTAAATATGGTAAATGGCAACGTGACAATTGTTTCTCCTATTCAAGGATCACCTGCAGAAGAGGCAGGTCTAATGCCTGATGATCGAATACTTGAGGTTGACGGCAATCCGACGGAAGGTCAGACCTTAAATGAAGCGCTCATGCAAATTCGTGGTGAAAAAGGCACGAATGTGGTGCTTACAATCGGTAGAGCATCAGCTTCTGAACCATTTGAAGTAGAGATTGAGCGAGATTCAATTCCGGTAGAAACGGTGCATGCGCACCATTATGAAAGAGATGGTCAAGATATTGGTGTTCTTGAAATCACATCGTTTTCTATTGATACAGCCGATGAGTTTAGAGAAGGCCTCGATGAGCTTGAGAATGGAGGCATTGATGGGTTAATTGTAGATGTGCGAGCGAACCCTGGTGGGTATTTGAACAGTGTTCAAGAAATTGGTAGCTTGCTGTTACCTAAAGGTGAAACGATTGTTCAAGTAGAGGAACCAGACGGTACGGTGACTGAGACGCCTTCCACGTTAGAAGAGAATAAGTCTTATCCGATTGTTGGACTTATTAACGGGGGTAGCGCTTCTGCATCGGAAATTCTCGCCGCTGCATTGAATGAGGCAGGAGGATACGAGCTTGTTGGTGAGACGACGTTTGGAAAAGGCACGGTGCAACAGTCGTATGATTTTGGTGATGGAAGTGAGATGAATTTGTCGATGTTCCGCTGGCTTACTTCGGCTGGAAATGACATTCATGAGGAAGGTGTGGAGCCGACCATTGAACAGACACAACCTGACTATTTCTATGCGACGGCATTGGCGATTGATGAACCGTTAGAGCCAAACGATAACAACGATCAAGTACGCAGTGCTCAAGAGATCTTACTCGGTCTTGGTTATGAGCCAGGAAGAACAGACGGGTATTTCGACGAACAAACAGAGAACGCAGTTATTGCATTTCAAGAGATGGCGGACGACCTCGATGTGAACGGTACGATCAACGAAGAGACCGCTCAAGCGCTTCATACAAGCATTGTTGAACAAATCAGAGAGCCAAGTAATGATCGGCAATTGAACCGAGCCATTGAAGTGATTTTAGAACAAGCATCTTAAATGAAGCAGGCCATGCATTCGTCTCTTTGGATACGCGAATGCATGGTTCTTTTTTAGGAAGCTATTTTCTGATGACTCAGTTATAATAAAGGAAAGATCTAGAAATGAGGGATGCGCGATGCCAACGTGGCTGAACGAGTTGCTTACAGGAATTGGTTTGTTTTTTGTGCACCCACTTACATATATCGCACTACTTTTTATGGCTTGGTTAGGGTACCGCCGCGTTAAAAGAGAACGTAAGATGTTTCATACAGGAATCGGGGCTTGGACGAATGAATTGTTTTACCCGCTTATTCCCGGTGTGTTAGCAGGGATCGTGCTTTCATCTGTCGTTTTGCTACTCGGTTTGGTGTTCGCACCTGCATACATTTTAATGGCTGCAATGCTGTATGCATTGCTTCTCATCGTATTCGGTGCGCGTTTCTTATCAGCTGCATATGCACTGTTAATTGCGTACTTATTGGATGTTGGTTTCGCCTTTTTCAATGTGGAACTGCCATTTGTGCAAGTAGGACAAGCTGAGGCGTTTCCTGTACTCGTTCTCGTTGGGCTGCTCCTCATAGTGGAAGCCATCCTTCTAATTCGGTTAAAGAAACCGACACACTTTTCGCCGCTTCGGACAAAGAGTAAGCGAGGAAAGTGGATTGGTGGACAAATGGTGGAACGAGCTTGGCTCATTCCCATTTTCATATTCATTCCTGGAAGTGGATTTTCTGACATCGGTTGGTGGCCAGTATTTTCGTTCGGAAATGAAGTTTCGCTCGTACTACTACCCATACTCATTGGACACCGAGCGCGTTCACAAACTGAACTACTGTACAAGCAAATACAACGTACGGCGATCCGTACGCTTTGGTTGGCTGTACTGGCAAGTGTCGGTGCAACTATTGTGTACTTTGATGTTTTCTCATCACTCGTAACGGTCTCAGTGTTGTTCGCCTTCGTAGTGTTCGTTCATATATTGCGGGCATCAAGGGAAGGTCGTCAAATTCCATACTTCACGCCACGGTCTGATGGAGTGATGATTCTTGCAGTAATTACTGATTCTCCTGCAGACAAGATGGGCTTAAAACCAGGGGAAATCATTACAAAAGTACACCAAGAACCGGTCAATAGCGAGTGGAGTTTCTACCAAAAGCTGCAAATTAACCCTGCGTATGGACGGGTCGAAGTTGTTGATGCTCAAGGTGAAAAGCGGATCGAACAAGCCGCTCTTTACGATAATCAGCATCACGAATTAGGCATTATCTTTTTGAAGCCCGAAAGCCGTGAAGAGTGGCATAGTTACGACTCACACGGATAATTAAAACAAAGTTGTTATAAGACATTCCCGATTGAGGCATTCTATGAATAATCATGCCAAAAACGGGAATGTCTTTTTATGGACATTGTAAAAGAAAAAGCGAAAATATGTTCGCTTTTTCTTTCGCTATGGTATACTTACACAAAGAAGATGATCGTTGTTGACAGAAGGAGGAACGTGTTTTGAGCCGAGATTTTGAGTTAGTATCGGAATACGAACCGCAAGGGGATCAACCGAATGCAATCAAAGAGATTGTGAAAGGGGTTCGTGATGGGAAACGTCACCAAGTGTTGCTTGGAGCGACGGGAACAGGCAAGACATTTACGATGTCGAACGTCATTCAAGAAGTAAAGAAACCGACGTTAATTATTGCACACAATAAGACACTTGCTGGTCAGCTATATAATGAGTTCAAAGCATTTTTCCCTAACAATGCTGTGGAATACTTTGTTAGTTACTACGATTATTATCAACCGGAGGCGTATGTGCCTCAGTCGGACACCTTTATAGAGAAAGATGCAAGCATTAATGATGAGATTGATAAGTTACGGCACTCGGCAACGAGCGCGCTTTTTGAACGTGATGATGTCATCATCATCGCAAGTGTAAGTTGCATCTATGGCTTAGGATCACCGGAAGAATACCGTGATCTTGTCGTTTCCTTACGCACGGATATGGAAAAAGGACGCGATGAGCTACTCAATGACTTGGTAGACATTCAATATACACGCAATGATATTAACTTTATTCGTGGTACGTTTCGCGTACGTGGAGATGTTGTAGAAATCTTTCCAGCATCTCGTGATGAGCAATGTTTTCGTGTAGAGTTTTTTGGTGACGAGATTGACCGGATCACTGAGGTAGATGCGTTAACCGGTGAAGTCATCGGGGATCGTAATCACGTCGCTATTTTCCCAGCCTCGCACTTTGTGACTCGTGAAGAAAAGATGAAGAAAGCGATTGTGAATATCGAGAAAGAATTAGAGGAACAGCTTGACGTGTTGCACGGTCGCAACAAATTGCTTGAAGCGCAGCGACTAGAACAGCGGACGCGTTATGATATTGAAATGATGCATGAAATGGGCTTTTGTTCAGGTATCGAGAACTATTCAAGACACCTTACGTTCCGGAACCCTGGCGAATCCCCGTACACGTTAATTGATTTCTTTCCAGAAGATTTTCTTTTAATTGTAGATGAATCGCACGTTACGTTACCGCAAGTACGGGGAATGTATAACGGAGACCAAGCGAGAAAGCAAGTGCTTGTTGATCACGGCTTCCGTCTGCCATCAGCAATGGACAACCGCCCATTAAAGTTCGATGAATTTGAGGGTAGGGTATCGCAAGCGGTATATGTCTCCGCAACACCTGGATCTTATGAAGAGGAACAGTCTCCGGAAATGGTTGAACAAATTATCCGGCCGACGGGGCTGCTTGATCCACTTGTTGATGTGCGTCCGATTGAAGGTCAAATTGATGACCTCATCGGTGAGATTAATGAACGTGCAGAAAAAGGTGAACGAGTACTCATTACGACGCTTACGAAGAAGATGTCGGAAGACTTAAGCACATATTTGACGGAAATTGGTATTAAAGTAAAATACCTTCATTCTGATATTAAGACGCTAGAAAGGCTGGAGATTATCCGGCAGTTACGCCTCGGTGAGTTTGATTGTCTCGTCGGCATTAACTTGTTGCGTGAAGGGTTGGATATTCCTGAGGTTTCCCTTGTTGCAATTTTAGACGCTGACAAGGAAGGGTTTCTACGAGCGGAGCGCTCGCTCATTCAGACGATGGGTCGTGCGGCACGAAACGCAGCAGGTCAAGTCATCATGTATGCGGACAAGATTACAGGCTCGATGCGGGTCGCTATTGATGAAACTGAGCGCCGGCGCGCCATCCAGAAGAAGCATAATGAAGAGCACGGCATCGAACCGAAGACGATTCAAAAAGCTGTACCACAGACGGTGCAAGCGACGGTCTCTTCTGACGAAACAGACAGCGCGGTCGTAAAGAAACCAAAACAGATGTCCAAAGAAGAACGAGAGAAAACGATCGAGAAGATCGAAACAGATATGAAAGAAGCTGCGCGCTTATTGGATTTCGAACGGGCAGCTGAGTTACGAGATGTGCTCATCGAACTAAAGGGTAGCTAATCGACTATGGATGGAAGGGAAGACCCGACTTATGGCATTAGAGAATATTCAAGTTAAAGGTGCAAGATCACACAATCTAAAGAATGTAGATCTGACCATTCCTCGCGATCAACTTATTGTATTTACAGGGTTGTCGGGCTCAGGTAAGTCATCCCTTGCGTTTGACACGATTTATGCTGAGGGGCAGCGCCGGTATGTGGAATCACTATCTTCGTATGCAAGGCAGTTTTTGGGACAGATGGATAAGCCAGATGTAGACAGTATTGAAGGCTTATCGCCTGCGATTTCCATCGACCAGAAGACGACGAGCCAAAACCCGCGATCAACCGTTGGCACCGTTACTGAAATATATGATTATTTACGATTGTTATTTGCCCGTATTGGTATGCCTTATTGCCCGCGACACCACATTCCCATTACGTCCCAAAGTGTTCAGCAAATGATTGACCAGCTGCTCACATATCCAGAACGAACGAAAATGCAAATTCTTGCGCCTGTCGTTTCTGGGAGAAAAGGTACGCACGTTAAAGTATTTGAGGACTTAAAGAAACAAGGGTTTGTCCGTGTTCGTGTTGACGATACGATTGTTGACTTGTCTGAAGAGATTACGCTGGAGAAGAATAAAAAGCATAATATTGAAGTGGTGGTAGACCGCATCGTGATTAAAGAGGGTATTGAGGCCCGACTTTCAGGTTCTTTAGAAACCGGTCTTGAACTATCAGGTGGACGCATTCTTATTGATGTTGTCGGCGAGGAAGAAGTATTGTTTAATCAACATCATTCTTGCCCTCATTGTGGATTCTCCATCGGTGAGCTAGAACCGCGTCTTTTCTCTTTTAACAATCCTTTTGGGGCATGCCCTACGTGTGATGGTATCGGTGCGAAACTGGAAACCGATGAAGAATTGGTTGTTCCTGACGCTGATCTTTCGTTGAATGAACATGCGATTTTGCCGTGGAAACCAACGAATTCTAACTATTATCCGCATCTCTTGCAAGCTGTGTGTTCTCACTTTGGTATTGATATGGATGTCCCATTCAAGCATCTTCCGAAAGAACACGTGAATATCTTGTTTTATGGCGGTGGCAAAGAGAAAGTGCTGTTTCGCCATGAGAATGAGTTTGGTGGCGTCCGGGAACGACTCATTCAATTTGAAGGGGTGCTAAACAATATCTCCCGTCGTTACCACGAGACGTCGTCAGACTATGTGCGTGAGCAGATGGAGCAATACATGATTAGCAAGGCATGTAAAACGTGTAATGGGCATCGCTTAAAAGACGAAAGTCTCGCTGTCTGGATTGATGGAAAGCATATCGGTCAAGTGACGGACTTGCCTATTTTACAAACGAAGTCGTGGATTGAGCAGCTCGACTTGTCTGAGAAAGATCGCCAAATTGCCCGGCTCATTTTGAATGAAATCTCTGAGCGTCTAGGGTTTTTAGGGAATGTCGGTCTCGGATACTTAACACTTAGCCGTACAGCTGGCACGTTGTCTGGTGGGGAAGCCCAACGTATTCGTCTTGCCACCCAAATTGGCTCGGCATTGATGGGTGTTCTATACATTTTGGATGAGCCGAGCATCGGCTTGCACCAACGAGATAACATGCGCCTCATCCGAACGTTGGAAAGGATGCGTGACCTTGGCAATACGCTAATTGTCGTTGAACATGATGAAGACACGATGCTTGCTGCCGACTATATCGTTGATATTGGTCCCGGTGCCGGGTTAAACGGTGGGTATATTACGTCCGAAGGAACACCAGATCAAGTAATGGAAGATCCAGAGTCATTAACTGGTCAATACTTGTCAGGGAAGCGGTATATCCCATTGCCAAAAGAAAGAAGAAATCGTACAGATCGAAAGATCTCAATAAAAGGGGCAAGCGCTAATAACTTAAAAAACGTGTCCGTTGATATTCCCCTCGGGGTGTTCAATGCGGTTACTGGAGTATCAGGATCTGGGAAGAGTACACTCATCAATGACATTCTCCGAAAAGCACTTTCCCAAAAGCTGCACCGTGCTCGTGAAAAGCCAGCAAAACACCGAGAGATTAAAGGGATTGAAGAGCTGGATTACGTCGTGAACATTGACCAGTCTCCGATCGGGCGAACGCCAAGATCGAATCCAGCAACGTACACAGGTGTATTTGATTATATTCGCGAAGTGTTTGCGATGACGAACGAAGCGAAAGTACGAGGGTATCAGAAGGGCCGGTTCAGTTTTAATGTGAAAGGCGGTCGTTGCGAGACATGCCGAGGAGACGGTATCATTAAGATTGAGATGCATTTTCTTCCTGATGTCTACGTGCCTTGTGAAGAATGTGACGGGAAACGATATAATCGCGAGACGCTCGACATTAAATACAAAAATAAGAACATTGCAGATGTGCTTGAGATGACGGTTGATGAAGCGATTGTCTTTTATGAGAACATCCCAAGAATCTACCGCAAAATTAAAACGTTACAAGATGTCGGATTAGGGTATATAAAATTAGGGCAATCTGCCACCACGCTGTCAGGTGGGGAGGCTCAGCGTGTGAAGCTTGCATCGCAACTTCACAGGCGGAGCAGTGGTCGTTCTTTATATATCTTGGATGAGCCAACAACGGGATTACACGTCGATGACATCAAGCGGCTGTTGCAAGTGTTGCAGCGCCTCGTTGACCATGGTGACACCGTACTTGTTATTGAACACAATCTAGATGTTATCAAAACCGTCGACTATATGATTGATCTCGGACCAGAAGGTGGAGATGGCGGTGGTGAAATTGTCGCTACTGGTACACCAGAGCAAATCGCTGCTAACAATCAGTCACACACAGGTGCGTTCTTAAAGCCGATTCTTGAACGAGAGAACAAACGCATGGACGAAGAAGCATCAGTAAATTCGTAGTTCATCTGAAACCGGTTTTTCCTATTAAACGTATATGTATCAATCGCAAATCATTAATCTGAAAGTGGGGGATATATTGTGGAAGAACGCAAAATGATTCTAAAGATGATTGATGAAGGCAAGATTAGTGCAGAAGATGGCGAGAAGCTCATGAAGGCGATTGGCAACCAAGAGAAAAAGCAATCGACGGTGAGCAGTTCGACGACACGTGAAACGTCAGAGTTAAGTACACAAGTGAATTGGGACGAAGGAAATAAGCGATTTGATGAACGAGAGAACGAGCGTCAAAACGGATCGGATGAAAGCAGTCGCTGGAGCGAAGGTGCCCGTTGGTTCTCAGATTTTGTTGAGTCAGCAGTGACGAAAATCAAAGAACTTGATCTTGATTTCAACTTCGGCAATGCAGTTGAAGTAAACCATATCTTTCAACATACGAATATGACCGAAGAGCTGTTTGAAGTGTCTTTAGAGAACGGCACGATTGATGTCGTTGTTTGGGATGAAGAAGACGTGAAAGTCGACTGCAAAGCGAAGGTGTATAAGGCGGATGGTGAAGAGGAAGCGCGCGATGCATTTCTAGAAAACACCGTGTTAGAATCCGTCGGTGGAGAACTACACTTGTACACGAAATCCAAACGTTTGAAAGTTAATACGACAATCTACGTCCCGAAGAAGAAGCTAGATAAGTTGAAGTTGTACACGTTTAACGGCAAGATTTCGTTGCGAGATGTGGACAGCACGTACGTGACGGTCAAATCGGTGAATGGGAGCTTGGAACTTGAAGATCTTAAAGCCGATGTTTTGGAAGCCGAAGCGATGAATGGAACGATTCATATTAAAGGCGGTCAAAGCGAAAGAATTGACTTGCGCACAGCGAACGGTACGATCGATATAGAAGGAAGTTTCGACGACATTGACGCTGAATCACTGAATGGCACGATTAATTGTCGTCTGCGTGATGTAAAGGAAGGCAGAGCGTCATTGAATGCAACAACAGGTTCAATTTATGTCGTTGTACCTGAGGAGATTGGCACGAAGGCGAAACTCAAAACAAACGTTGGCAATTATCATTGGAAGTTGCCGAATGTCGATGTACTTGAGGAGAAACGAGACTTTATTCAAAAGACGCTTTCGTTAGTCTCTAACCCAAGCTACGAACAGCAGCTTCGCATTGAAGCGAGTACGAAAACAGGCTCAGTATCATTGAAATCAGAAGGAAGAGAATAGGAGGTAGCGAATATGGGATCTTTGCGCCGTTCAGATACGGACCGTTGGTTCACAGGTGTTTGTGGTGGTTTGGCGAACGTTTTATCGATTGACGTGAAACTGATTCGGATCATTGCTGTCATTAGTCTCATATTCGCTTTTCCTTTCACTTCTCTCGTATATTTGGCAATGACGATACTCGTGCCTTCAGAAGGAGACAGACAAACGTGATCGGTTGTTTTTTCTATATTGCGGTGAATGCAGCAGTGCTTTTAATTACAGGTTTACTATTTGATGGGTTTGAACTAAGCGGTTGGGGAGCAGCGATCCTTGCTGCCGTTTTGCTCGGCTTGGCGAACACACTCGTAAAGCCAATCATTGTCGTCTTGACCTTACCTGTCACCATCGTAACGCTTGGTATCTTTATTTTCGTCATAAATGCTCTGCTCTTGTACGTGATTTCTTGGGTAATGGGCGATCTATTCATGATTGAGAATTTCGGTACCGCGATTCTAGCTGCTGTTGTTATGGCAGTGATTAACGCATTGCTTAACTTGCTGTCAAAACCGTTCACATCATAATTTAAGAGCGCCCGGAATCCATCACGGGCGCTCTTTGTCGTTCATTTGCGCTTTCAAACATGCTACAATAGTAAAGATCTGCGAACGGCTTGATCGTGGAATGCATGGAGGTGTAACGATGTCAAAAGTAACGGCGAAAGACTTGATCGATCGCTTCTCGTTAGAACTTCTCGGTGGAGAGGATGGAATTTACCGTCCGATTACAACGAGTGATATTTCTAGGCCGGGTATGGAAATGGCTGGTTTCTTTACATATTATCCTCGTCGGCGATTGCAATTGTTAGGTAGAACGGAGCTAACGTTTTTAGAACGACTCACTGCCGACCAGAAAGCTGAAAGAATGGACAAGCTGTGCACAGCCAACACACCTGGGGTCATTATTTCCAGAGGTCTCGAAGCGCCGGAAGAATTAAAAAAAGCATCTGAACGCTCAGGTGTACCGATTATGCGAGCAGATATGACAACGACTCGACTCATCAGTATGGTGACGAACTTCCTCGAAGCACAACTAGCGGACACAACGGCTGTTCATGGTGTGTTAGTCGACATATACGGAATCGGCGTTCTTATTACTGGTGCAAGTGGTGTTGGTAAAAGTGAGACGGCTCTTGATCTCGTGCGTAGAGGGCATCGACTCGTTGCCGATGATTCGGTAGAAATTAGTCAACAGCATGCGGATACACTCATGGGGAGAGCGCCTGACCTTATTCGCCATCTGTTGGAAATCCGTGGACTTGGCATCATTGACGTCATGACACTATTTGGCGCCGGCGCCGTCCGACCGTTTAAACGAATTACGTTAAATGTACACTTAGAAATTTGGGATGAGACAAAAGCTTATGATCGTCTTGGCATCGATGAAGATAAGTTACAAATTCTAGAAAGTGAAATACCTAAATATACAATTCCTGTTCGCCCTGGGCGAAACTTAGCGGTTATCGTTGAAGTAGCTGCCATGAACTTCCGGCTGAAACGGATGGGCATTAATGCAGCACAGGAATTCTCGAACAAGTTGATGGATGTTATTGAAGACTACGATAAAGATGAATAAAAATAATTAAGAGGTGAGCGTATGCTGTTTTATTCGGTTCAGCCACTAAATCCGGTAGCCATTGAAATATTTGGATGGCCCATTTATTGGTATGGGTTGATCATTATGCTCGGTGGACTTCTCGCATTTTTACTCGCGAATCATGAAGCGAAACGAAGAGGACTACATTCAGAGCTACTTTTAGACTTGTTAATTTGGGCAGTCCCTATTTCCATTGTGAGTGCCCGCTTGTACTACGTACTTTTTCGACTGGATTATTACTTGGAAAACCCTGGGCAAATTATTGCCATTTGGGAAGGCGGCCTTGCCATTCACGGTGCTCTCATCGGTGCCGTTATTACAGCCATCGTCTTTGCGAAGAAACGAGGAGTATCGTTTTGGAAACTTGCCGATATTACCGCGCCAAGTATCCTTTTAGGCCAAGCAATTGGACGTTGGGGTAACTTTATGAATCAAGAAGCACATGGTGGGGAAGTGTCACGCCAGTTTCTTGAGAACCTCATGTTGCCTGAGTTCATCATTAACCAGATGTACATCGATGGCACGTATTACCACCCGACGTTCTTATACGAATCACTTTGGAGTTTGATCGGTGTTGCCATACTCTTGTACTTACGCCGTGTGAACTTACGTCGTGGTGAGCTGTTCCTCACTTATGTGATCTGGTATTCCTTTGGGCGACTATTTATAGAAGGTTTGCGGACCGACAGTCTGATGATCTTTGATTTGTTGCGCACAGCCCAAGTGTTATCGATTGTGCTCATTATTGGTGCTGTTGCTGTCTTAATCTATCGAAGAAAAGCAGGTCTTTCGGATGTTCGCTACAAAGATGATGACGAGAAAACGAACAAGAAGAATAACCATAAAAAGAAATAAATGAATTGAGGAAGCGGATGAAAACGTTAAAACAAGGTCTGATGTCTGGACTGAAGACAACTTGGATGCTCGCAAAAATCATCTTTCCGATCACGTTTCTCATCACGGTTCTATCACATACACCGGTTTTGGACTGGATTGCCCGGCAAATCGCTCCAGTGATGGGGTGGCTTGGATTGCCTGGAGAGGCCGCCATCCCTCTCGTACTTGGGAACTTTCTTAATTTGTACGCAGGGATCGGTGCGATCCTTTCACTGGAGCTCACTGTAAAAGAAGTCTTCATTCTTGCTGTTATGTTGTCATTTAGTCATAACCTCATCGTTGAATCGGCAGTAGCAACGAAACTCGGAGTAAGAATTTCTGTCATTTTGCTCGTTCGTATTGGGTTGGCGTTGTTTGCTGCGGTCATGATCAACTGGCTTTGGCAAGGTGGGCAAGAAATTGCACAATATGGCATGTTGCAATCACCTGAAACGGTTGAGCCTACAAGTGTGGCAGGAATAGCGTTTGAGGGTTTAACAGCAGCTACGATGGGAATTTTACAGCTCGCTGTTTTCGTCTTTCCAATCATGCTTCTTATTCAAGTAATGCGAGACCTTAAGTTACTCGAGTGGTTCTCTCATAAGATGCTTCCTTTCACTCGCTTACTCGGAATCGCTCCGAATACATCGACAACGCTTGCTTCTGGATTGTTTTTCGGACTTGCCCTTGGAGCAGGGGTGATGATTGAGGAAGTGAAGAAAAACGGCGTAAAAAAGAAAGATGTTTATCTCGTCGTCATCTTTCTTGTCGCTTGTCACGCCATTGTAGAGGATACGCTCATATTCATACCACTCGGCATTCCAGTCCTTCCGTTACTAGCTATTCGTTTAGTAACCGCCATCCTTCTGACGATGGTCGTTGCCTATTTCTGGAATCGCTCAGAAAAGAAAAATGAACAAAAGGAGGCTGTTGTTCATGAGAACAGTCGATACGGTGCTTTTTGATTTGGATGGAACACTCGTAGACAGCAATGAATTAATTATTTCTTCGTTCGAACATACGTTAGGGCATTATTATCCAGGGGAGTACTCAAGAACTGAAATCCTTCCGTTTATCGGGCCTTCGCTCAATGATACGTTCCAACGCCTTGATGTCGAACGTGCAGAAGAAATGATTGCGATGTACATTGAACATAACCACCGACATCATGACGAACTATTAAAAGAATACGAAGGGGTTCGCGAAGCCATATCAAGGCTGTTTGAGGCGGGGTTTAAGTTAGGCGTTGTGACGACAAAAAGGAAAACAACGACGGAGCGAGGTTTGGAGATTACCGGTTTGAAGCCGTATTTTTCGACGATTGTAACTTTTGATGATGTTGAGCATGTAAAACCGCATCCAGAACCATTAAAGAAAGCGATGCAAGCGCTCGGCAGTCAGCCTGCACAAACGCTTATGGTTGGCGACAATACGCATGATATTGATGGAGGGAAGCGAGCGGGAACAGCGACAGCTGCTGTAAGCTGGGCGGTCCGCGGGTTAGATGAAGTGAAGGCACTGCACCCTGACTATGTACTGAATGATATGCGGGATCTATTGAACATTTTAGGAGTCGAATAACATGGGAAGAAACACACAACGTTACCCAGTGGAAAAAGACAACTCACTTTGGCATATGTATAAAACGGTGTCTTTTTGGAAAGTAGTCAAAAACTTCATCGTCATTGAAGTGAGTCGGGTAACGCCATTTTTACGTGTGAAAAATTGGATGTACCGTCGCCTTCTAAAGATGAACGTCGGTGAGCGTACATCGTTCGCGCTAAAAGTAACTCCTGATGTGATGTACCCGGAGCGAATTACGGTCGGGAGCAATACGATTATCGGTTTTTCGACGACAATTTTAGCGCACGAATATTTGATTGATGAATACCGGATAGGAGACGTCGTCATTGGCAGCAATGTGATGATTGGTGCAAACTCTCTCATCTTACCTGGCGTAACGATTGGGGATGGAGCGATTGTGTCGGCAGCGACACTCGTTCATAAAGATGTCGCACCCGGAGCATTTGTTGGTGGTAATCCGATGCAAGTCATTACTCCTAAATAACGAATAGAAAGGAGGTGTTCGTATGACGGCTGAAGAAAGCTTTATTCTCGGGATTCTCGCGTTTTTAGGTGTGTTTATTGTTGTAATATTTATAATGGCGATCGTCCTGTATTTATTCCTTGCTTTTGGTCTATTTAAAATGGGGCAACGGGAAGGCATCGATTACGCATGGCTCGCATTTATTCCTTACGCACAATACTACTTACTTGCAGTGTTAGTTAAAGATCGTCTAGGTTCAGGGATGCGCGAAGCGCTACCGTGGATATTAATTGGGCTCATGGCTGCAAACTTCATGTTTGGATTCATTAGTTCTTTCATTCCATTCGCATTCATTATTACGATTCCGTTAGGGTTAGCATTAACTGGTTTCACACTGTTTGCATTTTTCCACCTGTTTAAAAAATACAGCGATAGCTACGTCGTTATGTTCGTATTTACTATCTTAACGTTGGGCGCACTCGGCTCCATCTTTACGTTTGTTATTCGCAATAACGAAAAAAGATTAGACGGAGCGGCGGTCTAAAAAAAGCTTGCTGTTGTACATAAACAACAGCAAGCTTTTTGTATATGTTCATTGACGAAATTCACGAATAAGTGTAAACTCTACAATATCTTTAATGTGTTATCGCTCTAACAAACTAAAGTAAAAAATCCTGTAACTGGGGGATATCTCCATGTCGAATCCATTTATGTTTGAGAAACCGCTCGGAATGAATGATACGCTACCTCCACTTTTTAATCGGACGAAAGACATCGAGGAAGCGATTGATGCAGAAGTGCGCCTTTGGGGGTACAACATGCTACATACGCCTGCTCTTGAATACTATGAAACCGTTGGTGCTGCGTCTGCCATCCATGATGCAAAGTTGTTTAAGCTATTGGATAAAGAGGGCCGTACGTTAGTGCTGCGCCCAGATATGACCGCACCGATCGCGCGCGTGGCAAGTTCTGGTCTGCAAGAAATGCCATTTCCACTACGACTTTCCTACAATACGTACTTGTATCGGGCTCAAGTGAATGAAGGAGGGCGTCCTGCTGAGTTCCAACAGTACGGGGTCGAGCTCATTGGAGACCGGACGATGAATGCCGACGGAGAAGCGATGGCGCTCATGGCCTTCTCTTTAAAGCGAACCGGACTTGATGGTTTTCGTATTGCATTTGGTCATATCGGCTTTATGAATGCACTATTTAAAGAAATTGTCGGTCAAGGCCAAGGTGTAGCAGAATTAAAGCAATACTTATATGAAAAAAATTATGTAGGGTTCAAACAGCGTGTAGAGCAATTGTCTGTCTCCTCCTTAGAGAAAAATCGTTTGTTGCAATTGTTATCATTACGCGGTGGGTTAGAAGTATTGGATACGGCGAAAACGCTCGTCACGAGTCCAGAAGCGTTGCGTTCATTGGAAGAAATTAAAGACGTTTGGCATGTGTTAGAAAGCTACGGCGTCTCGGAGTATATGAATATTGACTTGAACCTCGTCATGCACATTGATTATTACACAGGTGTTGTGTTTGAAAGCTATGCGTTTGATCTCGGGTTTCCGCTTGGGAGTGGGGGTCGTTATGATGAATTGCTACCAAAATTCGGAAGAGAGGCAAGCGCAACCGGCTTTGGCTTGCGCCTGGACCGTCTCGTCGAAGCACTCGATCATGTTGAACCGCCAACTAGCGAAAAAACGACGCTTATTTTGTTTAGCAAAGAAAGACAACAAGAAGCTTTCCAGCAAGCACAATCATTGCGTAAAACCGGTCAGAGCGTCGTTCTACAAAACGTGGCTGGGGTCATGGACCTCGATCAGTTTACGTCGCAATATACCGATACGCTGCAGTTGATTGGAGGCCGTTCCTCGTGAATAAAGACTGGATTACAATTGCAATGCCGAAAGGAAGAATTTTTGAAGAAGCTGCCGATCTATTAAGAAAAGCAGGTTATTCATTGCCCGATGAATTGTCAGCTGGCCGCAAGCTCATCGTTGAAGCAAAAGAAGCAGGCATGAAGTTTTTTCTCGCAAAACCGATGGATGTACCGACCTATGTAGAACACGGCGTCGCCGACATTGGCGTTGCCGGAAAAGATGTGTTGCTCGAAGAGCAAAGAGACGTTTATGAAGTTCTAGATTTGAAAATTAGCAGTTGCTATCTCGCGGTTGCAGGTTTACCGGGAACGAAGCGGGGGGAAGTGGCCCCGAAAGTAGCGACAAAGTATCCGAACGTTGCAACACAATATTTTAAAGAGCAAGGAGAACAAGTCGAAGTGATTCGGTTGAACGGATCGATCGAACTGGCTCCGCTCGTCGGACTCGCTGAACGAATTGTTGATATTGTATCAACGGGAAGAACACTGAAAGAAAACGGGCTGTTAGAATTAGAAACAATGGAGGCAGTCACTTCGCGCCTCATTGTAAACCCTGTCAGCTACCGCATGAAAGATCAGCAGATTGATGACATTATCCATCGGTTGCAACAGATCATCGAGGAGGGGCAGCAATGAAGATTGAATACGTAGACACGAGTCGTCCGTTAACATTAAAACGATACGGTGAAGACGGGAACCAAGCGTTGGTAACGGAGTCTGTGAGAACGATTATTCAGGACGTACGCCAGCGAGGAGACGAGGCGGTGTTCGCGTATACGAAAACGTTTGATGGTGCTGATTTGACTGATCTTTTTGTATCAGCGGACGAAGTTCGGTCTGCTTATGAACGTGTTGACTGTGATGTGGTCACGGCCATTCAAAAAGCAGCAAAAAACATTCGTGAATACCATGGACACCAACAACAAAAGTCATGGATGATGACGCGAGAAGACGGTACGATGCTCGGCCAAAAAGTGACACCTCTCGACTCCGCAGGAATTTATGTTCCAGGTGGAACGGCGGCGTACCCGTCAACAATCCTCATGGATACGATCCCAGCACTCGTCGCCGGGGTAGAGCGAATTGTGATGGCGTCACCTCCAGACGAAAACGGCCAGCTCCACCCCGCTGTTCTCGTCGCAGCAGCTGAACTCGGCATTCAAACGATTGTCAAAGCCGGTGGGGCGCAAGCCATTGCAGTTTTAGCATACGGGACTGAAAGCCTCGAACCGGTGGATAAGATTGTTGGGCCTGGGAATCAATTCGTCGCTGCCGCTAAGCGAGAAGTATACGGTCACGTCGATATTGACATGATTGCTGGGCCGAGTGAGATTGTCGTGCTTGCTGATGAATCGGCACGCGCCGATTATATTGCCGCTGACTTGTTATCTCAAGCCGAGCATGATGTTCAGGCAAGTGCTATTCTTGTGACGAATTCCGAATCGCTCGCTACACAAGTGAGAGAGCAAGTAGAAAGACAACTTCAAGGTTTGCCTCGCGAAACGATTGCAAGACAAGCGATTGCCGATTATGGTGCCATTTACGTGACCGACTCAATAAAACAAGCAGTAGACGTCGTGAACACGCTTGCGCCTGAACATTTGGAGGTGCTCACTGAGCAACCGTTCGAATGGTTAGGAAGTATCAAACATGCAGGCGCCATTTTCCTCGGTGAATACAGTGCAGAAGCGGTCGGGGATTATTTTGCCGGGACGAACCATGTGTTGCCAACGAACGGCACAGCGCGGTTTTCGAGTCCGCTATCGGTCGATGATTTTATGAAAAAATCAAGTGTGATTCACTATAGCAAAAAGGCGCTCGTAGATAACAGTCAGCACATTACTGCACTGGCGCGAGTTGAAGGGTTTGAAGCCCATGCCCGAGCGGTAGAGATTCGAAAACGTAAGGAGCGGGATGACGATGAGTGAACGAAAAGCCGAAGTCACACGGAAAACCGGTGAGACAAACATTGCCCTTCACCTTCAGCTTGATGGGCAAGGGGGAGGGAACATTCAGACACCCGTCCCCTTTCTTAGCCATATGCTCGATCTTTTTCAAAAGCATGGTCATGTGAACCTTACGGTCGAAGCGACTGGAGATACGGAAGTGGACGATCATCATACGACCGAAGACATCGGCATCTGTTTAGGAATCGCTCTTAAAGACGCCCTTGGAGATAAACAAGGCATTCGCCGTTATGGCAGTGCGTTCGTCCCGATGGATGACGCCCTTGCCCACGTTGTCGTTGACTTAAGCAACCGGCCTCACTTGGAGCTTCGAGGAGAAATTGGTGCGGCAAAGGTTGGAACGTTTGATACCGAACTTGTGCGAGAGTTTCTATGGAAGTTGGCGATCGAAGCGCGCATGAATGTGCATGTGAATGTTCATTACGGTTGGAACACACACCACATTATTGAAGCAATCTTTAAAGCACTCGCGCGTGCGCTTGCAGAAGCGACAAGCTATGACGAGCGGGTAAAAGGCATTCCGTCAACGAAAGGGATGTTGTAAATGATCGGAATTGTCGACTACGGGATGGGCAATTTGCACAGTGTGTCCAAAGCGCTTGAGCGGCTCAACGTGCCGTACGTAGTAAGTGGAGACCGTGAAGAACTCGCCGATTGTGCAGGTCTTATTTTGCCTGGTGTCGGAGCGTTTGCAGATGCGATGAAAATATTGGATGAGCGACGCTTAACCCCGTGGTTAAAGACGTGGGTTGCCGATGAAAAACCACTGCTCGGCATTTGTCTAGGAATGCAGCTGCTCTTTGAGGAAAGTGAAGAGCACGGACGTACAGCTGGACTTAGCCTCTTGCCAGGTCAAGCGGTTCGATTTCGTGGCAAAACACGTGCAGGCAGGCGGTACAAAGTTCCGCACATGGGTTGGAACAAGCTCAACTACACTCAACCCGAGCATCCGCTCGTGCGAGACACAGAACCGGGACACGTGTATTTCGTCCACTCTTATGTCGTTGAAGCGACGACGAGTGAAGTCGTCATCGCCACTGCCGAGTACGATGGCGATGTGCCAGCGATCGTCGGTAGAAATCACGTATTTGGCACCCAATTCCACCCTGAGAAAAGCAGTGATCTCGGCATGCAACTGTTACGCAACTACGTGACGTATGTACAAGAAAGGCAGGCGAGCAACCAATGAGCTTTGACATCTATCCCGCCATCGACGTCCGCGGCGGCAACTGCGTACGCTTGAAACAAGGAAACTATGACGACGAAACCATCTATCATGACTCCCCGCTAACCGTCGCTCGAGAATTCGAGCAAGCAGGTGCAAAGTGGGTGCATATCGTCGATCTCGATGGTGCGCGTGAAAAGAAACCAGTAAATCATGAGAAGATTATTGAAGTGATCCGCCATACAAACCTTTCTGTACAAATTGGCGGCGGCATTCGAACGGCTTCGGATATCGAAGATTATTTACAAGCGGGCGCTGCCCGCGTGATTCTCGGATCGGTCGCCATCTCAAATCCAACGTTTGCGAAAGAGATGCTTTCCAAGTACCCCGGTCAAATTGTTATTGGTCTTGACGCCCGAAATGGGCATGTCGCCGTCAATGGTTGGCTGGAATCGTCAGAGGCGATGGTTGAAGATGTCGCACGCGAGATGCACGAGGCAGGAGCTCTCACCTTTATTTTTACAGATATACAAAAAGACGGCATGATGGAAGGGCCGAACATTGAAGCGAATGAGCAGCTTGCCCGGGCGAGTGGGGCGGGTGTGATTACTTCTGGAGGTGTGTCCACGCTCAGTGATGTAAGGAAGCTGTTGACGTTGCAAGGTGCAGGTGTTGTGGGTGCAATTATCGGAAAGGCGCTGTATACTGGGGCCATTGATCTTGAGGAAGCGTTGAAAGAGGTGGCCGAGTCGTGCTCACAAAGCGATTGATTCCGTGTTTGGATGTGAAGGATGGCCGCGTCGTGAAAGGGGTACAGTTTGTTGATTTGCGTGACGCGGGTGACCCGGTTGAGCTTGCTGCGTTCTACGATGAGCAAAGTGCGGATGAGCTCGTGTTTCTAGACATTTCAGCGTCTCACGAAGGTCGGAAAACGATGGTGGATGTCGTGCGTGAAGTTGCCGGCACACTCGCTATTCCGTTCACCGTCGGCGGCGGGATCAATAGCGTCGACGATATGCGGGTCATTTTACGCGCAGGTGCTGATAAAGTGTCGTTAAACACAGCAGCGGTTCTTCGACCGGCGTTGATTCGTGAAGGCGCTAATTTCTTTGGGTCGCAATGTATCGTCGTCGCGATCGATGCCAAGTGGGATGAAGGATTGTCCTCTTGGCGTGTGTATACGCACGGCGGAAGGAAGCCGACCGAATGGGAAGTGACTGATTGGGTGAAAGAAGCGGTCCGGCAAGGGGCTGGAGAAATTCTTTTAACGAGCATGGACCAAGACGGGGCGAAAACCGGCTTTGACATTGCGCTCACGCGAGCGGTGAACAGTGTCGTGACAGTTCCTGTCATTGCTTCCGGTGGCGCTGGGAAGCGAGAAGACTTTGCTGACGTTTTTTTACAGGCAGATGCTGACGCAGCGCTTGCCGCTTCGGTGTTTCATTATAAAGAGACGTCGGTTGCTGAAGTGAAAGAAACGTTGCGGGAAAAAGGGGTGAATGTGCGATGAACATTGCCGATCTTCGCTGGGGAGAAGATGGATTAATTCCAGCGATTGTGCAAGATGAATTGACGAAAGACGTGCTCACACTTGCCTATATGAGCGAGGAATCGTTGAAGAAGACACTGGACACGAAAGAGACGTGGTTTTGGAGTCGTAGCCGCCAAGAACTTTGGCATAAGGGGGCGACGTCAGGCAACGTGCAATCTGTCCGAGACGTGCGCTATGATTGTGACGCAGATAGTCTCGTCGTTCTCGTAAGTCCGTCAGGCCCTGCTTGTCATACGGGTTCATACAGTTGTTTTAACGACTCGTTGGTATTTGATGAACCGTCCACAATGAATGATTTTTCCATATTGAGAGAACTCCAGCAAACGATCAAAGAGCGTCAAGAAACACGACCAGAAGGGTCATACACAACGTATCTGTTCGATGAAGGCGTGGATAAGATTTTAAAGAAAGTCGGCGAAGAAGCGGCTGAGATCATTATCGCTGCCAAAAATCGGGATGCAAAAGAGCTCCGATGGGAAAGTGCCGACTTCTTATTCCATTGGCTCGTCTTATTAGAGGAACAAGGAGTAAAAGTAGAAGAAATCTTGGAAACGTTGAAAGAACGTCATAAATAAACGTTTGATTAATGCCAATTGACAACATAAAGAACGAATGATAAGATTTTGGCAATCAAATAAATACGGAACGCATGTGACTAATTCGATTAGGCATGGTGGAACATTTGCTCGGGCTTTTTCGGTCTGGCTAATTCCACCATGCCTTTTTTCGTAGGAGGAGAGTTGAAAATGTTCAAGAAGCTATTCAAAAAATCGAATGACTTCGCCGTTTTGTCGCCGATGAATGGTCGTATCGTACCGATCGAAGACGTTCCCGACCCTGTGTTTAGTGAAAAGATGATGGGCGATGGCGTCGCGATTTGGCCAAAGGACGGTCGGGTCGTCGCACCGGTCACAGGGGTTGTGTTACACGTGCCTGACTCCAAACATGCCATTGGCTTAAAAACAGAAGATGGCACAGAAGTACTCATTCATGTAGGTCTTGAAACGGTGGCACTAGCAGGAAAAGGATTTACTGTGCATGCGAGTGTCGGCGATCAGGTAGAGGTGGGAGAGCTATTACTAGAGTGTGACTTAGCGTACATTGAGGAACATGCAAGCAGTATGATTACCCCCGTCGTCATCACGGAAAAAGCAAATGAGAAGGATGAGTTTGTCATGAGTGAGCATGCAGAGGCTAAAGGTGGGGAAACGACAATTATGACGCGGGCGTAATGGCTAAACAAAGAAGTGAGGAGGTGATGCCGACAATGAAAATCATAAAAGTGTTGAATAACAACGCTGTTATTATTGTTGACGAAGACGAGCAGGAGCAGATCGCCATTGGCAACGGTGTTGGTTTTAATAAACGAAAACACGATCCCATCTCTGAAGAGAAGATCGAGAAACTCTTTGTGCTAAAAGAACATGAAAAATTACAAGAATTGCTCGTTCATATTCCACAAGAACATTTTCATATTTCCAAAGAAATTATTGCTCATGCAGAGAAGCAGTTGAAAACAACATTACACGATCAAATCTTGCTCGCATTGACGGATCACATCTCTTTTGCCATTGAACGTGAAGCCCAAGGCATTCACCTAAAAAATAAACTGTTAAATGAGATAAAAATCTTGTACAAAGCCGAGTATCAAATTGGTTTGTGGGCGATTGGGTTTATAAAAGATGAGATTAACGTCCAGATGCCAATTGATGAAGCGGCATTTATCGCGTTACACATCCACACGATGAAGTTCAAAGCGGGGAATGTGCAAGAAACCGTTCGGCAAACGTCAATGCTAAGAGATATGGTTGAAATTATCAAATCCAATTTACACCTCTCTTTTGCTGAGGACGCCATATCCTATGAACGGCTGATTACACACTTACGGTTTGCGCTCGCGAGAACGTATGACCAGACAGCACACGCGATGGATAAAGAAATGCAACAAATGATTAAACGAAAATTTAAAGTTTCGCACCAATGTGCCGAAGAGGTCGCGAAAACGTTAGCAAGCAAATACGATATCACGTTGCCTGAAGACGAGTTGTGCTATATTGCGTTGCATATCGAGCGACTCAGAAATACAGAGTAGAACCATTTGGTAGTTTTCTGAATTTTACTCATATTAGTAAGGGGGATTTACGATGATGAAAAAGGTTCAGAGCCTCGGTCGGTCGTTAATGCTGCCGGTAGCTGTTCTTCCGGCAGCGGCAATACTCGCCGGGGTGGGGAACTGGATTGACCGAATTTGGGAAGGAAATGCTGCTGGTGCTTTTTTATTATCTGCAGGTACGGCCATTTTGGATCACTTAGGTATATTGTTTGCGGTAGGGATTGCCATCGGCCTTTCAAAAGATAAGCACGGGGCTGCTGCACTGAGCGGGCTCGTCGGATACTTAGTCATTACACAACTACTATCGACCGACGTCGTGGCAGACTTACAAGGAACAGGTATAGAGAACGTCAATGCCGCTTTTGAAAATAGCGATAACGTATTTATTGGGATTATTACCGGCATCGTTACCGCAGCGATGTACAACCGATTCAGTGAAGTGAAGCTCCACTCCGCGCTTTCCTTTTTCAGTGGAAAAAGGTTGGCACCAATCATGTCAGCTGCCGCAATGGTCGCCGTGGCCGGTGTCATGTTCTTCGTTTGGCCGGTCGTTTATACGTGGCTCGTTGCATTAGGCACAGGAATCAGTAATCTTGGGGCAACAGGGGCAGGCTTGTACGGATTCTTTAACCGTTTGCTTATCCCAACAGGGTTGCATCACGCATTAAATTCTGTTTTCTGGTTTGATGTCGCAGGCATTAACGATATAGGTAGATTTTTAGCAAGTGAAGGTATTCAAGGCATTACCGGTCGATACCAAGCTGGGTTCTTTCCGATCATGATGTTCGGTTTACCAGCAGCGGCGCTTGCGATGTATCATACCGCTGATACTGCACGAAAGAAGCAAGCCGCTTCACTTTTAATGGCATTGGCGTTCACCTCTTTCTTTACAGGAGTGACCGAGCCACTAGAATTTTCATTTATGTTTTTAGCGCCGTTGTTATATGTCGTTCACGCCGCATTAACAGGCTTTTCCTTATTCATTGCCGCCTCGTTTGAGTGGACGTCAGGGTTTGGCTTTAGCGCTGGATTCTTGGATTATGTGCTTTCCTTTACGAACCCAATTGCCAGTCAGCCGTATATGCTGCTTCTTCAAGGGTTGTTCTTCGCTGTATTGTATTATGTCATCTTCCGCTTCTTAATCGTCAAGTTGAACTTAAAAACACCAGGTCGTGACGAAGCTGCTTTGGAAGGGCAAGAGGAATCTGTTCAAGACACAACGACCGAAGATGATCATCATGCCACGATGGCAGCTAGCATTTATAGTGGACTCGGTGGGGTGGAGAACGTTGATAGCATTGACTATTGCACCACTCGCCTGAGAGTCGAAGTGAAAGATATGGACAACGTCAATCAAGACCGCATCAAAGCAACAGGTGTACCAGGCGTCAATGTTGTCGGCAAGCATAGCATTCAAGTCATTGTCGGAACCGATGTCCAATTCGTCGCCGATGAAGTAAATCGCCTGAGAGAAAAGGAATAAGTGCATTTTACAAAAACCTAACCTGCCCAGGTTAGGTTTTTGTAGTTACTCGGAGAGTGCGTCTGGATTCTATATAGGATGATCTTAAGATCTTCCTAATTTGGGCTGTGGTTTGTGGTTTTCTATTATAGGCAGATACCTATGATCCAGAGTACAAGGGCGACATCGCCTCACACTGCGCTCCACTTGTGCTCGTTGTATCTGCTACGCGGTTCAGACCATAAGTTCAACATCGGTTCGCCTATTTTGTCTGCTCGCTAACGTGTATAGAAAGAAGTTCAAGTTCCTCATACATTCATTTATGAGGAACTTAGGAAGGAAAAGTCACCATTTTAAAGATGGATCTGCACATAAACGGGGTCAACTGTCACATAGCGCGATATACGTGACAGTTGTGCGCCTGAATTGCTCGTTTTGACGGCTGTATTAGAGTTAGTATAAAAAGTGGACACGCAATAATGAGCGTCTTGTATAATGAAAGGAATACAGGAGGAGCGTGGAAGAACTTATGGGAAAAAAACATGTATCTCAACAATATCGAGAGCATCTTTCAAAGCTAGTCGTTGAAGAAGGACGTACGCCTCGCCAAGTATCTGAGGAAATGGACGTACCGGTT
>NZ_JBHFQF010000012.1:0-82297 GCF_041949955.1 Geomicrobium sp. JSM 1781026
ATAACTCCAGGTAGCGATTCAAGTACCACGTTTGCTTCTCGCTTAGCTTTTCCGGACGCTTATGAAAGACATGGCGCATCTGCTTGCACTTCTTTCGATCATACTCGTGAAACGTTTTTTGTACGCGGCGCCGCACTTGGTCTAGCGCCCAATAAATATAGCGACAGAAATGAAAACGATCGGCAATGATGATCGGACGACCCAAGGCTTGGTTCACCGAGGATTTGAAGGAAGGGCTCCTATCCATCACAACCATCTTGACACCCCCGCCTTTTTCCTGAAGATAGCGCTTAAGGGTCTTGGCTTTTCGATTCGGCAGAATATCCAGAGGCACACCGGTCTCTCCATTGGCAATCAGGACTTGAAAACGTTCGCCATTCGTGTCACCTTTGTACTCATCAATGGCGATCACTTCTGGCAACGCCACCACTTCTTCCAGCATCCGTGGAGCGAGCTGACCAAAACGTCGCATTGCCGTTGTTGGAGAGGTGAACAGCTGTTTTGCGGTGTCTTTAAAGTTCTTGCCTTGTATGACGCGCAGCCCCAAAGCTTGGATGTACTCCACGCTGTGGCGCTGATCGTGCTCCACCACTGGGCACGCTTCCGGAATCCGCTTGCCACAGGCACACACATACCGCCGTTTCCGGTACCACAGTAAGGTATTGCGCTCAAAAAGTTTCAAATGTTGGATTTTCTGCAGTCGGTAATCATGAACCTTGTTCGTCTTCTCCCCGCACGCTGGGCAACGATGTTTCTTGCGTTCCATTTCCACGTGCAAGTGGCACGTGTCTTCGATAATTTGAGCGTCGGTGACCGTCATCGTTTCCAGTCCCGGGAATGATGTGATAAAATGCATGGATACGCAGCTCCTTGTCTATAACTTGTTTCCGCAAATTCAAGTATAGAGGACAAAGGAGCCTGCGTATTTTATTTTGCCTCAGTTGTTTTTCCACCCCAACATTTAGTGTAGAGCCGATTTTTAAGATCAAAAAAAGACCTGAAGTAATTACTTCAGGTCTTTATAACATAAATCACTCGCTTATAGCGCTTCTTTATAACGACGCGCAACTTCTGGCCAATTAACGACGTTCCAGAATGCCGCAACATAATCTGGACGGCGGTTTTGGTATTTCAAGTAATACGCATGCTCCCAAACGTCAATACCAAGAACAGGAATCTTTCCTTCTGTAAGTGGAGAGTCTTGGTTAAGCGTGTTTTGAATTTCTAGGTTTCCGTTATTTACAACGAGCCAAGCCCAGCCTGCACCGAAGCGGCCTAGCGCAGTATTCGTGAATTCTTCTTGGAATGCATCAAACGTTCCCCATTTGTTTTCAATGGCAGATAGAAGTTCACCCGCTGGCTTTCCGCCACCTTCTGGGCTTAAAATTGTCCAGAAAAGCGTGTGGTTCGCGTGACCGCCACCGTTATTACGGACAGCTGTGCGAATATCTTCTGGAACTTTTTCTAAGTTCGTTACAAGATCTTCAACCGTTTGGCTCGCAAGTTGCTCGTGGCCTTTAAGAGCATCGTTAAGCTTCGTCACATACGTATTGTGATGCTTCCCGTGGTGAATGTTCATCGTCGTCTCATCGATGTGTGGCTCCAATGCATTCGCCGCATACGGAAGATCAGGAAGTTGATAGTTTGTCATAATAAAACGCCTCCTAGGTTGATTTCTCGTTTTGTTAAAAGCCGTTGACAACCGTTCTGTCAACTTGCTTCATTTTTACAGTAGCAAAGCAGACTTTATTTAGCAAGGGAATAGGCTTTGCCTATACTTATCCGTACCCTGCTTTTCACAACAGTAAACATTTGAAATGAAAAAAACCTCGCATTTAGCGAGGGGATTCATTGAATGAATGGTGGACCCTGTAGGACTCGAACCTACGACCGGACGGTTATGAGCCGTCTGCTCTAACCAACTGAGCTAAGGGTCCTCAGTCAATGGGGCGGCTGATGAGAATCGAACTCACGAATGCCGGAACCACAATCCGGTGCGTTAACCACTTCGCCACAGCCGCCATAAGAACTATTATGTAATTGGTAGCGGCGGAGGGGATCGAACCCCCGACCTCACGGGTATGAACCGTACGCTCTAGCCAGCTGAGCTACACCGCCATTGTTAAGGACATTTGATAATATATCATAGAAACTAAATGTCTGCAATAGTTTTCATAGGAAAACTACCAAATCCAGCCAACGGCGACGAGTGCAACACCGATAAATATGAGTACAAACTTCCCGAGCACACCCGCGATGAATCCGAGAAGAGAACCGAGGCCGACTTTTGAAAGTTTCTTTAAGCTAGAGCCTCCAGCAATAAGTTCACCGAGTACTGCTCCAACAAAAGCGCCAATCAATAAGTTAAAAAGAGGGAGAGGGATGATAAACGGACCAACGATTAACCCGATCATGCTCCCCCAAACCGCTGCTTTTGATCCACCAATCTTTGTCACCCCGAAATAACTCGTCAAAAAATCAATGACGAACATGAACACAACGAGAATGCCTTGGGCAACCCAATAGAAGGTGTTAAACGTGTCAAATCCTGTGTAAAGAGCAAGAAAAATGAGCGACAAGATATACGCTGGGGCGCTTGGAATGATTGGGTAGACGACTCCAATTATCGCCAATGCAAACATAATGACCGCAAGCGCAATCCATAAAATATCCATGCCACTCACTCCTCTAAAATTATTTTTCGTTTAAAACTGCTTCTGCGATATTCACGGAATGGTCGCCGATTCGTTCTAAGTTACTCACAATATCGACAAACACAATTCCTGCTGATCCTGAACAACGACCTTCATTCATTCGTAAAATGTGTTTCTTTCTCATCTTACGTTCCATCTTATCGATTTCATCTTCTTGCTTTTCGGTCGCTTTCGCAGCATCAATATCATGATGCTCCATTGCATAAATCGCATCTTGCAACGTTCGTCTCGTTAGATCAAACATTTCATCCAGATCGTGTTTCGCTTCATCAGATAATGATACTTTATTTTTAATCTGATAATCAACCAATTCCATAATGTTTTCCATATGGTCACCGATGCGCTCAATATCTCGAACCGTATCCAGAAGCATCGTATGCGTAAAGGAGTCTTCCGTAGATAATGAACGATTGGAAATCTGCATGAGGTACTCTGTAATCGTCTTGTCTAGATTGTTAATTGCTTCTTCGTAACGTATCGTTCGCTCCGCATTTTTGCGATTGTTCGTATGCAAGTACTCGAATACTTCATCCAAACCTGATTCAGCAAAGTTCGCCATTCGCAACGTCTCTTCCCTCGCTTGACCAAGCGCAATCGATGGCGCTCGTTGGATAAAGGTTGGGTCAAGATGCTTCGCTTTATATTCAATCTCTTCATTTTTTCCTGGAATAAGCTTCGTCACAACGGTGGCCAGCAACCCAATAAATGCGACTTGCATAAGCAAGTTTGTCACGTTATACGTTCCGTGGGCAAAGGCAATCGTCATTGGCGCAGATAAGTCCAACGTCGCTTCAAACCATTCAATTAATGCCGTAAATGGTTGTAGCAATATGAGTACGACGGTCGCACCAATTAAGTTAAAGATCACATGGCTGAGTGCTGTTCGCTTCGCTGCCACACTAGCTCCAATCGATGCAATAACTGCTGTAATCGTCGTTCCAATGTTATCACCGAATAATACAGGCAATGCCGCATCTAGGCTCATTGCTCCTGAATCATAAAAGCTTTGCAACAAACCGATTGCCGCTGTTGAGCTTTGGATGATGGCTGTAAACACCGTTCCGACAATAACCCCAAGAATTGGGTTATCACTCATGCTCAACGTAAGCTCAGCAAAAAACGCATTATCTTTCAATGGCTCAACGCCATCCCCCATTAACTCCAAACCGAGGAAAAGAGCACCAAAACCGAAGACAACTTGTCCGATGTTATTGAGCTTTTTGCTCTTAAAGAAAAAGATAAAGAATGTTCCTATGAACATAATAGGCAATGCGTAATCTGTAATATTAATACCGATAATAAAAGCGGTTGTCGTCGTTCCTACATTCGCTCCCATAATGACACCGATCGCTTGTGTTAACGTCATAAAACCCGCATTAACAAGTCCGACGGTCAGGACGATGGTTGCTGTACTTGATTGAAGCAACACGGTTACGACAATACCGACAAGTACTCCTTTAAATGGATTTGAAGTAAAGCGATCAAGCAAGTCTCGCAACCGATCCCCTGCGATCTTTGTAAGACCATCGCTCATAAACTTCATACCAAACAAGAAAATTCCTATACCTCCGAGAAATAGAAACAGGAGATCTCTGACTTCCAAACCCCTCATCCCTTCAATTGCTGTTTTCGTTCCCATACAAGATCATACTTGTTAATTATTAAAGGAACATCAAATGTTTGTAAAGATTATGTAAAGATTTTTTGAGATAATTTTTTCATTGCAAACGTTAGGTTCTCCAGTCACTCGGTTCCTATCCAGTTGTACGCAAACGAAAAAGGCGAATGGATTATTCATCATTCGCCTTTTTCGTTTCTTTTACTTCTTCGACAAGAATTCGTGTGCCGTCGACGGACTTCACACGCACATGTGTACCAGCCTTAATCCAGCCTGCACCTGTTGTTGCAGAGTATGGTTTCCCGTCAATTTCAATTGTTCCAGTTGGTCTAAAATCAGTGATTGCATCGCCATGTTCACCAACCAAGTCACGATAGCTATCGTTCATCGAGTTGTATCCTTCTTCACTGGAAAGCGTATCTTTAAGCGTCATTTTTGTCCATAGATCTCTTCTAGGAAATACTTTCATAAACAAAAATGAAGCGGCTCCACCAGCGAGTACAGCAATTCCGACAAGAATGGCGTACACGAGGTCAGGTGCTGGAATCGCAAGACCAACAATCATAAGAATGACACCGAGTGCAGATACAAGGCCATCACCAAACACTTTTCCATCAATGAGAATTAGTGTTAAACCTAAGGCATACGTTACAACGACCCAAATGTTCGTAACACTATCTAGGTGATGAGTAAAGTACAACGTAATAAGCACAACCCCGACAATTCCAAAGATTCCTCGTGATTTGACCAACAACTCGCCAATTAATAACATGGTTGCAAGAAGCACCACAATGAAACCAATCATACTAATATCTAACCAGGCCATAGCTGTACATCCCTCCTGTTCGTAAAGCGTCTACTTCTACTACGTACAGATGGCTTGAGCGGTTTCGCATCTGCCCCTAGTATAACAGATTTCCATAAAGAATGAACGTTTAAACGAAGATGAGGAATTGTGAACATTCATTAGACATAAATAGGCGAAGCCCACCGTTTAAAAGCTACGGCACGCCCCGCCTATTCGTGTTGCACGAACCATTATGATCCCGACTCTGATTCTCCTCCACCGAACCATCCAGCGACGGTGTCGATAAGTTCACTAAAGAAATCCATAACCGATTGTAAAAAGTTTTGCGTTTCTTCTTGTTCTAGCCAATCGCCAATATTGTCACGAATTTGATTGACTTGATCCCCAAGTTGATTCCAATCAATATCTAAGTCTTGCATTCTTAAAAATAAAGACACGAGACCGTCAAGCTCTTCTTCGGTTAATTCAATCCCTAAGTCTGATGCGATTCTCTGAATGAGTGCACGCAAATCGTCTTCATTCTCGACATTCTCTTCCGCAATCGTTTCTTTTATTTGTGTCACAAGCTCGGTTGCTTCCTCAATGCCAATTCGGTCCCCGAGATTGCCGGTTTCGACCATTTCTTGATTCGCTACTTGCATTCTTTCTTCGGATAGACCTTCTGCTTCTGCATCATACGCTTTTAGTATACCCGTCAACGCACCCGTTCCTGAAATAGGTGAAGGCGCAGTCACATAAATATCAGCGTCTTCCACACCTGCAGTGACGAGGGCATTCGCATACATCCCTTCAGCCACCCACGTAATATTATTCGATTCTACATCAACACCAGAGCCCGGTTCACCAATCGTAATCTTTGCCGATGACAAGGCGTTGCTTCCAATTTGTCCCGCTGGAATATAGTCGCCTAGATATTCATGCTCTTCGGCGTTAGACACTTCTATAATATTCGCACTTTCATCGGTGCCCATCTCTGAAAGAAGACTCTCTCTCTGTGCGGGACTCAAATCTTCCCCTAACGTGACGATGACGTCTCCAGGACCTGCATCCGCATTCGCTGTTAGCGGTGCAAATAGACCCGCACTAACGAGCATCACCGCTAATCCAAATCGATTGGTTTTTCTCATGAAGAAAACTCCCCCTTCTCTCTCCTGAAAAACTTTATCTTGATTGTTACCACAAACGTTGTGAAAATTAAAGAAAATCTACGCTTTTTGTTAATTTCCCAGCATTTTTTCACAGGACATGCATAAACTTATGTAATAACAGTCGTTTTTAGAATCGGGAGGTTACAACGGAATGAAAAAGTGGATATGGATCCTTGCGATCTTAGCGATTATTGTTGCTGTGTATTATGACCTCTCAAGGGGAAGTTTACCGGTTGTCGGTTCTGAGGAAACAACCGTTCAAGAACAAGTGGATGACGAGGAAGCCGAAGATCTTGATGAAGACGTCTTTTATGATGATACTGTCGCAATCGAAGTGGAGCCTGGACAATCGCTACTTACCATCATTGAACAGTTGCACGAAGATGGATACGATGAACATGTTGACCATGTAAAGTCTGATTTTGAGTACTTAAATGATGGCATCCTTTCTGATGAAATTCGGGCTGGAGATGTGTACACATTTCCAATCTATGAAAACTAATATGTACGTATTGTTAAGACTGGTCGACTTTCCTTGCCAATGTGAACTCCCCATTGCTACAATGGAACAAGTGAGAAGTTCATTTGCTTCTAGCGTATGAGCTTCCTTTTTGTGAGTATGATGATGGATGCACTCAGCACCCGTCAAGAAATGCGTCTAAAGGGGCGAATAGATTATGAGTAAACTAACCCATCGAACGAATACGAGAAAAGTTAAAGTAGGCAACCTTGTGATCGGTGGTAATGATGAAGTCGTTATCCAAAGCATGACTACAACGAAAACGCACGATGTGGAGGCAACGGTTGCAGAAATTCACCGTCTTGAAGAAGCGGGCTGCCAAGTCGTTCGCGTCGCTTGTCCGGACCAAAGAGCTGCCGATGCATTGGCAGAAATTAAATCCAGAATAAACATTCCACTCGTTGTTGATATTCACTTTGATTATCGTCTCGCACTAAAAGCCATTGAAGCTGGTGCAGATAAGATCCGGATTAACCCAGGGAACATCGGAAAACGGGATAAAGTTGAACTTGTCGTCAAAGCAGCTAAAGAAAAAAACATTCCAATTCGTATCGGTGTAAATGCAGGATCATTGGAACGTCATCTATTAGAAAAATACGGGTATCCAACCGCTGATGCGATGGTCGAAAGTGCCCTTCACCACATTTCAATTCTCGAAGAGCTCGATTTTCATGACATCATCGTGTCAATGAAAGCATCCAATGTTGACCTAGCGATCGAAGCATACGAGAAAGCAGCGCAAGCATTTGACTACCCGTTGCACCTCGGCATTACTGAATCAGGGACACTTTTTGCCGGCACAATTAAAAGTGCGGCAGGCCTTGGAACTATTTTAAACATGGGCATCGGAAATACGGTTCGAATTTCATTAAGTGCAGACCCTGTTGAAGAAGTAAAAGTCGCTCGAGAGCTACTCAAGTCATTTGGTTTAGCATCAAACGCGGCAACACTCATTTCTTGCCCGACTTGCGGAAGAATTGAGATTGACCTCATTAGTATCGCCAATGAAGTTGAAGATTATATCTCCACCATTAAAGCACCGATTAAAGTTGCTGTTCTCGGTTGCGCCGTTAATGGTCCAGGAGAAGCACGTGAAGCAGATATCGGCATTGCTGGTGCGAAAGGCGAAGGGTTACTCTTTAGACACGGAGAAATTATCCGCAAAGTACCTGAAGAGATCATGGTTGATGAACTGAAAAAAGAAGTCGACAAACTTGCCGAAGAGCATTACGAAAAACAAAAACAAGAAGCTGCATCTACAACGTAATAATCGTAAAACAAAACCCTCCCATTTCGGGAGGGTTTTGTTTTACATCATCGGTGCGAATAAGAAAGTCATTAGAATTGAGAGTGCACCAATCCCAATTGCCGACCAGCCGAGTCCGACAGCGCCTTTTTGGCGTGCAAAGAAGCCTGTTACAACCCCTGCTGCACCCAGAATGACGGGAAGAAAAAAGAGCGATACAATCGACATAATAATCGCTGCTGTACCAAGACCTGCTCCTAAAGAGCTATCACTCGTTTCCTCATCCACTGTGTCGTAATCAGCTTCATAATCACCTGGACCGCTCCGGTCCATACGGTAATCGAGATCAGGCGAGCTGACTTCCGCGGAGGTTTCTTCCATATATCCTTGGTTGTAGTTATCGATGAGTGGATCAGTCATTTCACGTCTTTCTTCAAGACGTCGACTGTGTTTTTCATCATCTGCCACCTACATTCCCTCCTTACCCGGCGTGAGCGGGCATTTCTATTATGTGCACTCACGCTAAAGCTATCCCGTTAAATGATGGAAAAAGTGTTTTATGCCTCCCTCCTATTCATGTGAATTTTCCTTACATGGTTCACGTGCCGATGTACACTTTGTATGTGCTTCAAATAAAAGATGCAACATTATGTCCAAATAATAATTACTGAATATTTGCTATAGTTATAGTCAATCATTCATTTCGAAAGGAAAGGACGGCGCTTTTATGAAAATGCCTCGGCAACGGTTTTGGTTATTTTTTGTTGTAATTGTTGGACTTGCCATGCTGCAAAGCCCGCTACTTCTCTTAGTAAATCGAGTAGAACCGATGATTTTCGGAATCCCGTTTCTCATCTTTTGGATTTTTTCCTGGTGGGCATTTTTAACAATCTTTTTATTTATTGCTTATAAATTAAATTGGGGATACAAACGAACGGCATCTAACGAATAATAATGAGGTGAACGTATGATTGCTGGTGTTGTTATCATTGTTCTTTTTATGGTCATTCCTTTAATTGTTGGTGTGATTGCCGCAACACGAGCGCAATCATCTAGCAACGATTATTTTATTCAAGGTAGAGGGATGGGGTCGGTCGCAACATTCTTCACCGTATCTGCAACTTGGTGGAGTGCATTCGCTTTCCTCGGTTCGAACGCTTCTTTTTATACCGAAGGACCTGTATATTTAACAGCTGTTGCTTGGAATATCTTGTTTGGCGTTCTTTATTTTGTCGTCGGTAAACGAATCTGGTACTTAGGAAAACGGTTTGATTATGTGACTCCTTCAGATTTGCTTGGCGATTTCTTTCAGAGTGAAAAGGTTCGTTTAATCGTCGGCGCGATCGTCGTCATATTTACGATTCCTTACTTACAAATTCAATTAACGGGTGGCGCCTACTTGATAGAAGTTGCTTCAGGTGGACTCATCCCCTTCTGGATGGCTGCTTTAATGTTTTATGTTGTTATTCTTATCTACGTATGGGTGGGCGGAATTCGAGCCATCGCTTGGACCGATATTATTTACGGCGGCATTTTGTTATTTGGTTTGTTGTATGCTGGCGTTTATCTGTCGCAAATTGTCGGTGGACCGATCGCCATGTTTGAACAAATGCAACAGTTTCATCCTGAGCACATGGTTCTTCCTGGACCCGACGGCGATGCCGGGTATGGGATGTGGGTAAGCTTGTGCTTTATCACCGCAATCGGTGCGCTTATGGGCCCACAACTTTGGTTACGAATGTATTCGGTGAAAGATGGACGAATCTTCAATCTCATGCCATTTCTTTTATCAATTATTGCGTTTTGTTACGTAGGCTCCCTTCTCGTTAGCTGGACGGCTGTACTTGAAATGCCTGGTGTAGAAAATGCTGATCAAATCTTACCTCTTATGCTGATGGAATATGCACCGTTTATTATTGCAGCCCTTGTTTTAGCAGCCGGGGCTTCAGCTGCGATGAGTACAGCGAACAGTCAAATTCACGCAGTATCTACAGTTATGACAAAGGATTTTTATCAGCGTTACAAAAATCCGAACGCAACTCAAAAGCAGTTAATCCAAGTCGGTCGTTACTTTTTAATTATATTTTCAGCGATCGCTTACGTCCTTGCTTTAACCGCACCTGGCTTGCTTGTAACTGTTGGACTCGTTGCTTTTGGAGGTACCGCGCAATTAATCGTCCCAACAATCGGTGCCCTATTCTGGCAACGTTCCAATGCTAAAGGCGCAATTGCTGGTTTAGTTGGCGGTATCTTTATTACTGTGCTACTTCAATTCACGCCTATGCTGTTACCTTTTGGGTTTAGCGCCGCCATGTATGGTCTTTTGGCAAATACGGTGTTATTCATTGGTGTTAGTCTTCTAACCGAACCTCGTCCAATCGAAGCGGTGGAACGCTTTAAAAATGCATTGTCTGACTTTAAAGACGAAGAGCAAGGCAACACTCCGTCATCACCTCATTCAAAAAGCGCGTAATGCTTAAGGAGGCACGAACAATGACTCATGAAGCAATTTTGTTAACACAAAAACTCGTACAAATTCCGTCTGAAAACCCTGTCGGCTCTGAAAAAGACTGTGCAACGTACGTCGAACGTTGGCTACGTGAAATCGAAGATATTGATGTTTCTGTCCAACGCGTCGAGGAAGGACGCACAAATGTCATTGCAAAGCGTACCGGATCGGACCCATCGTTACGGCCTCTCGTAATTTTAGCTCATATGGATACCGTACCGGTTGAAGGAAAATGGACGTTTGATCCTTTCGCTGGTGAGATTGCTAACGGGAAGTTGTACGGGCGCGGAGCATGTGACATGAAGAGTGGTCTCGCCGCTGCAATGACCGCTTTGAAACAGGGCACCAATCATGCGAACAGACGAGATCTATACGTGATTGCGACCGTCGATGAAGAAGGGCCGTTTATGAAGGGCGCTTGTGCACTCATTGATGAAGGGCTGATTCCAGAAGATGCCGAGCTCATTGCTACAGAACCAACGAGCTTGCACTTATCTACTGTTCATAAAGGTACGATATGGTACGAAATAAACATCCTCGGAAAAAGTTCTCATTGCGGAAATGCTCAGTTAGGTATTGATGCCGCCCACGCCGCTGCAGAGACCATAGTTCGCCTAAAGAAGAATGTCGAGGCACTTTCTTATCATCATGATATTTTTGGTAAACCTTCATTATCGGTTGGCACGATTCACGGGGGTGACAAAACGAATATGGTTGCTGGCTCTGTTCGTCTTGAGCTTGATTTTCGCCTCGTGCCCCCTATGAGCGCAGAAGAAGCCGACAAACTCGTCCAACAATCTGTATCTGAGGGGTGCGAAGTTGTAGGCGCAGACTTTTCCGCTGAGCATTACGGGTATGCGCGCCCTCCGATCGAATCAAACAAAGAGGCAGAGGTTATTGAACGATTGCAAACGGCTTACGAACAAACGCTCGGCTCACAAATGAAAGAAGCGGGCTTCCCAGCGTATACAGATGTTTCGATGATTGGCCTGAAAACGGGTATGCGCGATTTAATTGTATTTGGGCCTGGTAATTTGGAGCAAGCGCACGCCATCGATGAATATGTTGAAGTGGAGCAGATCGAGGCGTGCACCAAAGTGTTATCATCGTTAATGCAAGTTTAGTAACTTTGTCGAACAGCGTATGATTTAAATAATAAAACCGACCAGCAATTCCCGCTAGGTCGGTTTTATTATCGCTTGTCCACGTAAATTCGTTACCCACATGCCCCGCAATATCCAAAAATCTCAAACTTGTGACTCGTTACATTAAAATCATCAGTCGAGAGTTTCATTTGCTCCAATGGACACGCTTCAATATGCTTTGTCTTTCCACACGCTAAGCAGATCATATGGTGATGGTGTTCGCCCTCACAGCTAAGACGAAAGCGTTTCTCCCCTTCCCACTCACTCGCTTCTAGTATACCTAGTTGAGCAAACAAGGAAAGGTTTCGATAAACGGTGTCAAAGCTAAGTCCAGGATAACGTTCCTGCATATACCCGAGTACTCGTTTTGCTGGAATATAGCCATCTTTAGCATCAAAGAACTCTAAAATGTCTTTACGCTTGTCGGTATACTTGTACCCTGAAGATTTCAATGAGGAAATTGCAGTTGAGACGTTCATCATTTACCTCCATCGTTTATCATCTTCGTTACGTCTATTATATCAAAAACGTCGGATTTTGTTTTTTAGAAAGCTTATCACTAACAAAAGAATTGCTGCAACGACAATCACACCGCCGGGTGCTAAATCAAGGTGAAAGCCGAGGAAAATACCCGTAAGTACAGCAATTTGACCAAAAACGATACTGTAGAAAAACATTTGTTTAAAGCTTCTCGCCCACTGCATCGCAGCAGCAACAGGCAACGTCATTAATGCAGATACGAGTAAAATACCAACAATGCGCATCGCTGCCGCAATGACGAGCGCCACAAGAACAGCAAACAAAAGCTCCAACCATCGACCCCGAATACCTGAAATGGACGCCTGCTCTTCGTCAAAAGAGATAAAAAACCACTCTTTATAAAAGAGAATGAGCAACGTCACAACGATAATCGTAATAATGATGATCGTGTTCAAATCTGCCTGACCAACAGCGGCTACGCTTCCAAACAGATAAGCGTATAAATCAGTGTTAAACCCATCTGCAAGTGAAATAAAAATCACCGCAAGTCCAACACCGCCTGAAAGAATAATTGGAATCGCCATCTCTTTAAAATGGGTATATACCTTTCGAAGCTGTTCAATAATTAAAGCACCAATGACAGCGAAAACCATCCCCATAAAAATTGGATCATACGCGCTTAATACCGCAAACACATTGGCAAGCATCAAATGAAAGGCAATGCCTGTAAGGGTAATGTGTGAAAGCGCATCGGCAACGAGTGACATACGCTTAACGACGAGAAAAACACCGAGCATCGGCGCAATAAACCCAATTAATATCCCTGCAATTAAAGCATTTTGTAAAAAATCATATTGGAAAAAAACTTCGATCATTTCGCGATTTCCTCGTGTTCATGAATAATTTGTTGGACATCATAACCATATAAAGTGGATAAGTTTTTGTCTGCCTCAAAGTCATGGGCTGTTCCGTGAAAATGAATGGTTTTGTTCAAACAAGCCACATCTGTCACATATTTTGTCATCGTTCCGACATCATGACTTACTAATAAGAGCGTTAATCCTTTTTCTCGATTTAACTGACCGAGTAAATCATAAAATTTCCGTGCGGATACAGCATCAATACCTACAGTCGGTTCATCGAGAATGAGCAACTCCGGCTCACTCACAAGCGCCCTGGCAATAAGTACTCTTTGCTGCTGTCCACCAGAAAGTTTACCGATCGGTTGTTTAGCGAAATTCTCCATCCCTACAGTTTGCAAGGCATCGTACACTTTGTTTCGGTCTTTCTTTTTAATAAAACGAAACAAGCCAACTTGCCCGAACAATCCCATGGAGACAACTTCAAAAACAGTTGCTGGAAATCCTGCATTAAAGCGATTCGCCCGTTGCGAGACATATCCAATTCTCCCCCATTCGGAAAATCTGTTGATTTCACTTCCGAACATAGAGAGCGTTCCAGCTTGCGGTTTTGCGAGCCCCAGTATACACTTGATTAATGTAGATTTTCCGGAACCGTTCGGTCCAACTAGCCCAAGGAACGAGCCACGTTCAATCGAAAGGTTTAGATTTTCTAACACTGGGATGTCAGTATATTGATAAGTTAAGTTATTGACTTCAATAATGCTCGACATGAGCTTTTCCCCCAAACAATACGTTTCAAAACAGAATGATTACGATTTACATGAAACAGTATAGCGTAATTTTCGTTTCTTGTAAATGCGGCTTATGAACGGAGGGTAATTCATGAATGAAACAAAGCGAATGGCCGTCGTTGATGTAGGGTCTAATTCCATTCGCCTTGTCATCTATGCCATTGATGAGCAAAGAAGATACCGTTCACTGTACAACTTTAAGATCGCTGCCAGGCTAAGCGAATACTTAGACGAACACGATGTATTACGACCGGAAGGCATTCGCGTTCTCGATCAAGTATTTGTTCAATTTAATGCCGTTTTACGCGCCCACGAAGTGAGTGACGTAAAAGCAGTCGCAACAGCAGCCATCCGAAGAGCACAAAATCGCAGTGAAATATTAGAAAGCATCTATGAAAAGACAGCTATAAAAATCAATGTCATTACCGGTGAAGAAGAAGCATATTACGGATATTTAGCTACAGTAAACTCGATTCAATTAAAAGATGGGCTGATTTTTGATATGGGGGGCAGCAGTACTGAGGTTGCTTACTTTAAAGACCGTGAACTCGTCCACTCGCACAGCTTCTCGATTGGTGCACTCACACTTGCAAAACTTTGGAGTGACGATCCTGCATCCATCAAGCGTGTAAAAAAGCTTGCACACGATGCCTTTGCTTCCATCCCATGGTTACAAAACCTTAACGTTCCTCTTATTGGCATTGGCGGGAGCGTCAGACAAATCGCTGCGGTTCAACGCCGTCGCCACCAATACCCTGTGTCCGGTCTACATCAATATGAAATGAACGACACCCAACTACTGGATACGTACCACTATTTAAAGAAAATCCCGCGTATTAAACGAGGAGAAGTTTCGGGGCTATCTGAAGATCGTGCGAGTTCAATCGTACCCGCTGGGTTGTTTATTTCTGAGCTCATGCATTACACAAAAGGAAAGCGTCTTATCATTAGCCGCAAAGGTCTTCGAGATGGGCTTCTTTATGATTCATTGCTGAGTGATCGACAAACCCGCCGCTTCGTGAACGTAAAGAAAGAGACGATCACTCAGTTAATGAGGGAGTTTAATCTCTCCACCGAATACGGCAAGGCCATTTATGCACTTTCACGTGAATTGTACAACTGTATTTATGCAAATGAACAAGAAGAAGATCAAGAAAACATGGAAGAGCTCCTCTACTTTAGCTCATTACTTCGACAGCTCGGCACATATATTGACGAAGAACATGCACACGCTCATACGCTAAACGTGTTAACGAATCGGTCATTGGATGGATTTTCCCACCAAGAGCGCATATCCATGGCTTTGCTCAGTTCATTTACGTCTGTTAAACGGTTGAGAAAAAGGGCCATCCAGTATAAACGCATCCTAAACGGGCGAACGGTTCGTAAGCTTGAAGTTATGGGTGCCATACTACGTATGGCTACATCGCTATATGTAACCGGCAGAGATGTCATTGAGAAAATAGAATTAAAAAATACCGGTCGAAGCCGGCATCCACAATTCATTTTCCACGTAAAAAAAGGAGAACCTTATTACTTTGAACAACAGCATACGACGTTATCTCTAAAGCAACTCGAGCGAGCTACAAAGACGAAGTATCGCATGCTGTTCGTTGAACATCAGCCTACTGAAGAATCCTCATGAAACGGGAGCGAAAGGGTTACGATCGTACCTGCCCCCACTTCACTATCAATCCGGAACGTTCCTCCATGATCTTCGATTAATTTTTTGGAAAGAGAAATACCGATTCCGGTCCCTTTCTCTTTCGTTGTTGTAAACGGCTCTCCGAGTTTGTTAAGAATCTCAGGTGGAATTCCTTGCCCATTATCTCCAACCGTCACTACATAACTGCTGTCTTTCATCTCCGTTTTTAACGTAAACAACTTGTTCGTCGTATCTTCTTTATACGCTTCAACTGAATTCCGCAACAAGTTCAATATGACTTGTTTAATCATCGTTTCATTCATAAAAATCTTCCGCTCTGTATCAACGAGCTCTGATGAGAATTGAACGTCATGGAGCAAGCACTCTGATCGAATAATGTCTTCAACAGAACGAATGACCCCCATCGGATTTTGTAACCTTCGCTCAAATTTCTTTCTAGACATAGATAAAAAGTTCTCAATAATGACATTCATTCTGTCTACTTCTGAAAAGATCGTATGGCTATACTTGTGAAAACTATCCGTCAGTTCCGACAATTGAAGAAACCCTCGAATAACAGACAATGGGTTTCTCAACTCGTGGGCTACTCCAGCTGCCAAATGCGAAACGGATTCCATCTGTTGACGGTAAGCGAGCAAGTTTTCATATTTCAGTTCTGCACTTTCATCAAAAATAAACCCGACAATCTCGTCGTCTGCCGGTAAGTACGTGGCATACGCAGCGATTCGGACTTCATTGCCAGCGTCAAAGCGTTTAACACTGAGCTGCTTTGTCGAAATGGCATTCATTACACACTCGTAAATCGTCCTGCCATAATCTGACTCAAATTGCAGGGACGAGAGCTTTAATTCCGGCAATAAAAAAGTGTTTCTCATAAATACTAACTTTTCAAATCGACGATTCATTTCAACAATTGTAAGCTTTTCATTGACACGAACATACCCACAAGGAAGGGATTTCATCATGCGACCTGTCGCTTCACGGTTTTTTCCATCAGTGGCAGACTGAACTTGACCAATTAAATAGAAAGCATCTTCTTGAAAAGCTCCGCGATAAAACACACGGATTTCTTTTCCAGCGAGAAAATGAGTGAGGACAACCTCTTCGGAATCTTTCGTTTCGTACATTTTCTTGAAAAAGTCCATCGCCTTACGCCATTCATACCCTAAAAAAGTAGCGAAAAATCGTTGGGTTTGATCCATCACTTCTTTGGCATGTTCATTCTTGTACTGTACGGTACCGTCCTGCTGGATCATTAACCGGATTTCCTTACTTAACTGTTCGAATACACGTTGTTCATCATAAGCATCTTCCACCTGTGCGAAATCTTTCATGCTCACACGCTCCTTACATCAACCGAATCGTTGGCAATTTTCAACATACTAAACTTTAATTTCATTATACCGAAACTTAAATTCATTGAATAGATAATATTTCCAATTCATTTGAAATTAAATAGTAGTCACATGACAAGCCTAGTCCATCATACGTTGTATTAAAGGATGTGATCGTAATGTGGATGGGATTAATTAATCAGTACGTGAAGAACATGTCACCTCAAGAACTCCAGTCAATGGCGGCATCTAGAGGAGTTCAACTGACGTATGAAGAAGCCGATAAGCTTCTGTACTTGGCGAGAACTGAGAAAGTGAATTTAAAAAACAAGGCGTCTGTCTATGCGTTTATTGATAAGGTCGAAAAAGCAACATCGAAGTCTCACGCGATGCTGCTTTACGATTTATATGCTCAGTATAGCCATAAACTATAGTCGAACACCTGCTAGTATCTTTTCTTTCAGATCCTCTTCGAAGTTACCCGCTCTAAACATGGCAAGCTCATACTGATACGGTGGTTTTTTGTTTTTCTTATCTTCACCGACATAAGGCGTTTCAAGGATCTTTGGTATGTCCTTAACAGCCTCATGACGAACAATCCGATTCAATGCATCAAAACCAATGTGACCAAATCCGATATTCTCGTGTCGGTCCTTTCTGGCGCCTTGCGGATTTTTACTATCATTCACATGCAAAACTGCAAGGCGGTCCAGTCCGATTAAACGATCAAACTCTTCCATGACCCCATCGAAGTTATTGACAATATCATAGCCTGCATCATGGGTATGGCACGTGTCAAAACAGATCGTTAATTTATCGTTATGGGTCACACCATCGATAATCTGTGCAAGCTCTTCAAAACTTCTTCCACACTCCGATCCTTTTCCGGCCATCGTTTCAAGAGCAATGTTTACTTTTTGATCGGGGTGGATCACTTCATTTAGCCCTTCGATAATCTTTTGAATCCCCTTCTCAGCACCTTCTCCTACATGAGCACCTGGGTGTAGAACAATTTGTTTTCCGCCAAGCGCTTCTGTTCGTTCAATCTCAGAGCGCAAAAAACGAACGCCAAGGTCATACGTTTCTGGCTTGACAGAATTCCCGATGTTTATAATATACGGGGCATGCACAACAACTTCTTCAATGCCATGTTCTTTCATGTGTGCTTGTCCGTTTTCAATGTTTAGCTCTTCAATCGCTTTTCTGCGCGTATTCTGTGGCGCACCCGTATAAATCATCATTGCCGTTGCCCCGTACCCTGCCGCTTCCTCACTTGAAGCAAGCAACATTTTCTTACCGCTCATCGATACGTGAGAACCGATCTTGTTGATCGTCATGTTAGCCTCTCCTTCTTCTCGCTTCTTCTTTCATCTTTTTCTTATAGCCTGGCTTAATGTTTTTTTGTTTCTTGTTTGGCGTACGTGTCGGTGAACTGCTTTTACTTGATGTAGATTTCGTTCGTACTTTACCCGGTGCATAACCACTACCTAGTTGTTCAATTTCCTTCCATTCCCCGTGTTTAAGATCAACGTAATGGAAAAAGAAACGCTGTTGTTGAAGTTTATGAAGAGCCGGATAGTCTTCCTTATCTACAATCGTATACACTTCTCCACTCAAGTCGGCTCTAGCGGTTCTTCCGGCCCGGTGTTGAAAGTACTCAAGCTCACGAGGGATTGATACATTCACGACGTGTGATACGCCTTCGATATCCATACCACGAGCGGCAAGGTCAGTACAAACGACGAACGGTACATCTGCACGGTTGATTTTTTTCATCGCTTGCTTACGCTCTCTTGGGCTTAAGTCACCGTGGAGCGTCTCTGTATCTATTCCATGTTCAATGAACAAACGAGTGAGCGAATCTGCTTCTTTTTTTGTATTTACAAACACTAGACATAAATACGGGTTAAGGGCTTTTGCCATTTCAATCGTAAGCATTTCCCGGCTCCGGCTTTTTAGTGGGATCAAATAGTGGGTCAACCCTTTCGGAGACGGCGTATCCGGTTTGACGTGCACATGCTTAGGGGCTTGCATATATTTCTTTAAGAAAGGTCGCAACTGTTCAGGAATCGTTGCTGAAAAAACGAGCATTTGTAAGTCATCTGGCATTTGCCCAGCCACTTGGTCAATCTCATTAATAAATCCCATATCTAACATCTGATCGGCTTCATCAATAATCAGTGTGCTTACGTGGTGGACGGACACTGCATGCTCCTGCCTTACGAGATCATGGAGCCTGCCTGGCGTAGAAATAAGGATGTGTGGCACTCGTTTCAATCGTTCAATTGCCCGGTCTTTATCAGTTCCTCCGATCGCTCGTTGCACACGAATTTCACCTACTCGCTCTGCCAACGTCCGCATCACCCGATAAATCTGCTCTGCAAGTTCCCGCGTCGGTGCAACGACAACCGCTTGCAGTTCATTTTTGTTCACTTCAATATTGGAAAGTACAGGTAACGCAAATGCTAACGTCTTTCCAGTACCGGTTTGTGATTGTCCGATCACATCATTTTTGTTTAAGATCGCTGGAATTAGCCGTTCTTGAATCTCTGTTGGTCGTGTAATTCTTTGTTCTTCTAAAGCTTGTATTAATGAAGGCTCAATGTTGAGCTTTTGAAAACCAGACATTTAAATCACCTCAAGTTTTTCCTTGGTAGACACATTCTTTAATTTTACCATAAACAAACATTGAAAAGAATACATCCCATTGAAGAGCCTAGCTGCATACTTTAATTATATTCCCTTTATTTCATTGAAAGGATGTGTTCATATGTATGGCTATCCTCCTATGCCCTTACCGATGGGGCCGCCTGCTGCTTCTTTTTCGCGTGCCTTACCCATTGGAGCTGGACTTCCGTTAAGCTCGGCAATGGCAGCTCCAGGAGCTGCATTATCTGGCGGACTTGCTCCTGGAATTGGAAGTGCTGCCGCACTATCTGGTGGCTCAGGGATGCTCGGTTCAATTGGAAGATTTATGCCGATGATTCAAACCGGAGCAAAATGGATTCCTGTTATTCGGAAATACGGTCCGATGGTGCGCCAAATTCCTGGTGTTGTTCGGCAAGTGAATCAGATGCGTCGAGGTTCTGGGCAAAATGAAGACACACAGGGCGAACTCCCCGCCCCGCAAACGGTTGCTGTAGAGGAACCCGTAGTGGAAACCGCTCCTACACCCGTGGAAACGACACAAGTAACGACGCCCGTGCCACCTTCTTCATATACAGGAAACGAGCCTCCACCAAAACTATACGTCTAGTTTTGCCTCGCTTTGCTTTTCAATCCTACAGTCTACCTGTATAATACAAAGTAGCCTATAATATTGGAGGACTTGGCGATGGAAGTTGTAAAAATTACCCCTCGAGGTTACTGTTACGGTGTTGTTGACGCTATGGTCATCGCCCGCCAAGCAGCAAATGATGACAGTTTACCAAGACCGATTTATATTCTTGGTATGATTGTTCACAATAAACATGTGACCGATGCATTTGAAGAAGAAGGCATTATCTCTTTAGATGGTCCAAACCGTTTAGAAATTCTTAAGAACGTAGAAAATGGAACTGTGATTTTCACCGCTCACGGTGTCTCGCCAGAAGTTCGCAGACTTGCGGATGAGAAAGGCTTGACGACTATTGATGCGACGTGCCCAGATGTTACGGTTACACATGACCTCATTCTTGATAAGAAGAGTGAAGGCTATGACATCGTGTATGTCGGAAAACGCGGGCATCCAGAACCAGAAGGTGCAATTGGTGTCGCTCCCGAGCACGTACACCTCATTGAAACACTCGAAGATGTTGAAGCTTTAGATTTAAAACGGGACAACATCATCATTACGAATCAAACGACGATGAGCCAATGGGACGTACAGAACATTATGGATCGTACGTTAGAAAGGTACCCTCACGCCGAAGTACACAATGAGATTTGCCACGCGACTCAAGTGAGGCAAGAGGCCGTTGGCGATCAAGCGAAGGATGCCGATCTGTTAATTGTTGTTGGAGATCCGATGAGCAACAACTCCAATCGACTTGCACAAGTATCTAAAGACATCGCGTCTACGAACGCTTACCGAATTGCTGATGTAAGTGAGCTTAAGCTTGAATGGTTAGAAGGTGTCAACAAAGTTGCTGTTACAGCTGGAGCGTCTACACCTACTGCCATTGCAAAAGAGGTCATTATGTTCTTAGATCAATACGATCCGAAAGACGAAGATACGTGGACACGCGAACGCAAAATATACGGGGCGAAAATCCTTCCCCCTCTTCGCAAGAACATGAAATCAAGAGCAAGATAAAAAGCCTGGGTCTCAGGCTTTTTTTATTTGACAATTTTTTAGTTTAATATTAAACTGATAAAAACATCGAAATTGAAAGGATGAGTAAACGTGAATACACTCAAAGGATTGCACCATGTGACGGCAATTACGAGCAGCGCAGAAAAAAATTACGAGTTTTTTACGTATACACTCGGAATGAGACTCGTCAAAAAGACGGTTAACCAAGATGATATTCAAACGTATCACCTCTTTTTTGCTGACGATACAGGCAGCCCTGGGACAGACATGACCTTTTTTGATTTCCCTGGCATCCCTAAAGGCAGACACGGAAATGATGAAATCTACAAAACGTCCTTTCGAGTACCTAGCGACGATGCTCTCACTTACTGGGAAAAACGATTTAACGAACGCCAAGTTTCTCACACCGGCATTAAAGAACAATGGGGAATAAAGACACTGTCTTTCGTTGACTTTGATGACCAACAATACCAACTCATTTCCGATGAGCATAACAGTGGTGTCGCTTCTGGAACTGCTTGGCAAAACGGTCCCGTCCCTGTTGAATATGCAATTACTGGGCTTGGCCCCATCTTTGTACGCGTTACCAACATCGAAGCGTTCTCTTTGTACATGCAAAAAGTTCTTGGTTTCGAGCAGCAAGGAAAAGAAGGCTCTTTTACATTGTTTGAAGTCGGAGAAGGCGGTAACGGGGCAAGCGTCATCGTCGAACACAATACGGTGCTGCCTCCTGCTCAGCAAGGGTTCGGCACCGTTCACCATGCAGCATTTCGTGTTCACGACCGCGATGCGCTGAACCATTGGATTGAGCGCCTTAACCAATTCCAAATTCCAAACTCAGGCCACGTAGACCGACATTTCTTCGAATCTTTATATGCTCGGGCGACATCTCGTATCTTATTTGAATTTGCGACCGATGGCCCTGGATTCATGGGAGATGAGCCATATGAAACGTTAGGCGAGAAACTATCATTGCCACCTTTCCTTGAAGAAAAACGCGAGGAAATAGAAGCCGCCGTTCGCCATATTGATACGACACGAAGCACGAAAGACTTGACTAACGAGTAATACCCTCTGTTTGCTGGATCTAATTGTAGGGTGAAACAATTTATAATACGAACTCCTATGAGCCAAGCGCTAATACGTCTAAATCAAACAAAAACCTCTCCGCAGCCTACATTTTGGAGAGGTTTTTTCTGTTTCACGTTTTAGATAAACGTAAACGGGTCGGTATTAATAGTCGAAGCACGATATGTCACGTTTAGGCCCGCTTCATTCGTCTGCTCTCTTAGTTTACGCTCAACGCCTGCTTTCATAATTTCTTCAATATGATGACCAGGGTCAACGAGAGATAATCCAGCTAACAAGGCATCTTGTGCAGTATGAAATTTCAAGTCTCCTGTGACGAATACATCTGCACCTTGTTGCAATGCCTCTTGCCAATAATTATTACCGTCACCGCCTAGAACTGCTACCTTTTTTACTCGCTTGTTTTCATCTCCTGAAAAACGTAATCCATCAACGGAAAATGACGTTTTCAGCGTTTCGGCAAACGCTTTAAGAGTCGTTTCTTGTTCCAACTCGCCTATTCTTCCTAAACCTTTCTTTTCCCCTTCCAACCTTAGCGGGTACAGATCATATGCTACTTCTTCGTAAGGATGCGCTTGATGTAATGCTGAAATCGCCTTGTTCAATAACATTTCAGGGACAATAGTTTCAATCCGAACTTCCTCGACTTTTGTAGGCTTCCCTACTTCGCCAATATGCGGGTTCGTATTATTGCCAGGAAGAAAAGCACCTGTCCCAGAACTAGAAAATGAGCAGTGAGAATAGTCTCCAATGTGACCTGTCCCAGCATCACCTAGGCATTGCCTCACTTCCTCAGCATTTTCAACAGGTACGAATGCCACGAGTTTATACAGACGCTCTTGGTCAGTTTGTACGAGTACGTTTACATCGGTTAGCCCAATCTTTTCAGCAAGCATATCGTTCACGCCGCCGTCGGTAATATCGAGATTTGTGTGGGAAGCATAGACGCTAATGTCATGCTTTAAACATTTTTGAATGACTCTGCCTTTTGGACTGCTCAAATCAATGTTTGAAAGTGGCATAAATAACAAAGGATGATGCGCAATAATAAGCGTCGCTCCGAAATTGACCGCTTCATCAACGACGTCTTCAGTAACGTCTAGAGTCGTTAAAACCGTCTCTACAGGCTGTTCTATATCGCCAATCATGAGACCGATTGGGTCTTTATCAAATGCTAATGATTTGGGTGCAAACTCATCCATTAACTGGATTACATCTTTTACTTTAGCGGCTTTTGACATAGGCGAGTGCCTCCTTTATTCGTTTTAACTGCTGATCGATACGTCCATACGCAGAATCTGCCTGCTGATCTTGATGATTGGCGATCGCGATCTGACCTTTGACCCGTTTAAGGTGCTCGTATTCCCCTTCCCACTTTGCGATGAATGCCTCCCCACCTTGATGAAGAAGCAGCGGACCAAACATCATCTCTTCCTCAAATCCAAGGCCTGTGTGGTAAAAAGGTGCTTCCTTATCTCCCCGTTTTGCGACAATCACCTCATAAAAATGGTCAGCATCTCGTACAAGCTTTTCCTTTACGATTTGCCAGCCTTGTACGTACAACCACTGTCTTAATAGATCTGCAGCAACATTCGCTTGCAGGATAAGTGTATCCACTGCATCGAGCTTGTTACTACCTTCATCAAGAATACTTTTGATTAAGCTACCGCCCATACCCGCAATTGTGACGGTTGATATGTGATCATCTTGCCTCAGCGGCTCTAATCCACTGCCGTGGCGCACAGATATTTGCCTTGAGAGACCCGCACTTTCGATATTTCTAAGCGCGGTTTGAAACGGACCGGCATTCACATCGCTTGCAACCGCTGATTGAATGATTCCAGCTTGGACAAGCGCCTCAGGTAACTGCGCATGATCGGTGCCAATATCGGCGAGTACTGCCCCCACTTCCACTTCCAGGGCGATAACTCTCAGACGTTCAGACAATCGTTCAATCGATTCCAAAGAAGACCCTCTTTTCTCATTATCAATAAAAACGAAAAAGGAGCCTCGTGGCTCCTTTAATGATTATTCTAAGCTTGATACGTATTCTGCAACAGCTTCAGCCTCTTCACCACTAACGAGCCCATCTGGCATTGCTCCAGGACCTTCTTCGATCGCTTGGATAACTACATCCATATCCAAACCAGCTACCGGTGGTCCAGCTGTTCCGCCTGCACCAGCATCACCGTGACAGCTCAAACAGCTATCTTCAAATAACTGCTCGCCTAGCGCAATCGGATCATCTGTATCGATTTCTTCACCGTTTCCATTGCCTTCTTCGCCCTCTTCTCCACCAGCTCCTAAACCGATAAAAGAAAAGACGAGCATTAAGCAAATACCAACCCCTGCAATAAGTGCGAGTGGAATTAATGGTTGTCCTTTCATGAAGTTTCCTCCTAATCGTAACGATATGTAAATAGTAATAGATTCGCTCTATATTTTATACGAAAAGCGAAAAAAAGAAAAGCATACACGACCGACTTTTCGCAAATTGTCATTTTCTAATGACTATCAATTTGCATTTCACCTTGTAGGTGAGTAAGATAAAGAAAAACGGGTTGGAACGCAACCCGCTTCCCTTACTCCATGAAATCTTTCAATCGTTTGCTTCTGCTTGGATGACGGAGCTTTCGAAGTGCTTTGGCTTCAATTTGACGAATTCGTTCACGCGTAACACCAAACACTTTACCGACTTCCTCGAGTGTACGTGTACGCCCATCATCAAGACCGAATCTAAGACGAAGAACGTTCTCTTCACGATCGGTTAACGTATCAAGAACATCTTCGAGTTGTTCTTTCAGCAACTCGTACGCAGCAGCATCTGATGGTGCCAATGCTTCTTGGTCCTCAATGAAATCACCGAGGTGTGAATCATCTTCTTCACCAATTGGTGTTTCAAGCGATACAGGTTCTTGAGCAATCTTTAAGATCTCTCGAACTTTCTCTGGCGTTAAATCCATCTCTTCCGATACTTCTTCTGGCGTCGGCTCACGGCCAAGATCTTGAAGAAGTTGTCGTTGAACACGGATGAGTTTATTAATCGTTTCCACCATATGCACTGGAATTCGAATGGTTCGTGCTTGGTCTGCGATTGCTCGCGTAATCGCCTGACGAATCCACCACGTAGCATACGTACTGAATTTGAACCCTTTGTTGTAATCGAATTTCTCTACGGCTTTAATGAGACCCATGTTGCCTTCTTGAATTAAGTCAAGGAACAACATGCCACGGCCTACATAACGCTTGGCAATGGACACAACGAGACGGAGGTTCGCTTCAGCCAATCGGCGTTTCGCTTCTTCATCGTCTTCTTCGATGCGTTTTGCTAGATCAATTTCCTCTTCCGCTGATAAAAGAGGTACACGACCAATTTCTTTCAAGTACATACGCACGGGATCGTTAATCTTAATACCCGGAGGAACACTCAGATCATTCAGGTCAAGGTCTGTTTCTTTTTCAACTTGGTCCATACTCGGCACTTCTTCACCTTCATTAAGAAGATCCACACCTTGCTCACCCAAGTACTCAAAGAATTCATCCATCTGGTCTGAATCTTGATCATATGGGGCTAGCTTTTCTGTAATTTCGGCGTAAGATAGCACACCGCGTTTCTTACCTACTTCTACGAGTTGCTCTTTGACTTGATCGATCGACATTTCACCTTCTGCGATGCGAGGTGGTTTCTCTGCCATTCGATCTCCCTCCTTCCAATTCCAAAAACATGTTGCACTGCGTGTATTTAACGCACATTCGTGCGCTTCTTCGGAAACTTACCGCCAATTCTCTTTTTAAGCGCGATGATTTCATTTCCTATTTTTAAGGCTGCCTCGATATCTTTTCTTCGTTCAGCGTCCTTAAGCTCATGTTCTTTACCTTCTATTTCTACCCAAGTTGGATAGTTCTTAACCAACTCAATATAATCGGTAAACGCTTCTTTCGTCATCTCCATGCCTGATTCCATCATAATTTCTGTCGCAATCTGCTGAAGTTCCCTGTCATCCATATGCATGATAAACGAATGACTACTCGCCTCGTGTCCGTCAGCATAGAAGGCGTACAAGTACGCAGCGATCGCTGCATACTGATCCACATTAAACTCTCCACCAATGTGGTCCTTTACTTCATCCGCCCACTGTTCGTCATCAATCATTGCCCGAATTAACATGCGCTCGGCTCGATGAAACGCGGGCAATAACTCACGCTTCACTTGAGCTTTTTGGGGGGCTGATTGGGCTCGCGGCTTAAAAGAGCGAGACTGGACAGAATCTGTGTGATTTCTTCGTTGTTCGATCGACGTTAACTCTTGATGCAATGCATCTAACGATATATCAAATTCTTGAGAAAGGTCTTTCATAAAGTACTCTCGTTCAATAGCACTTTCAACACCAAGAACAATCTCTAATACTCTTTCGATATATTCGCGTCGATCTCCTTCTCGTTGTAAGTTTTTCTCTCGCCTTAACCGAGCAATCTTAAAGGAAGAGACTGCAGTAGCTTCATTTTCAATGAGATGGACAAATGCTTTGCTTCCGTACTCCGTCAGAAATTCATCGGGATCTTTGCCCTCTGGCATAGGAACAACTCGCACATCGCAACCTACCCCTTGCAGTGTCTCCGCATTTTTAATGGCCGCTTCCTCACCTGCTTGATCTCCATCATAACAAAGGATTACATTTTCTGTCAGATTTCGGATCCGCTTTGCTTGGCTTTGATTCATAGCAGTCCCAAGTGTAGCAATCCCATTATCTATACCATGAATCCAAGCGGAGACGACATCCATACAGCCTTCAAACAGTACGACTTGATCTTTCTTTCTCGCTACTGGCTTGGCGAGGTGATATGCGTAAAGCATGTTGCTCTTTTTAAACAATGCACTCTCTGGGCTGTTCAGATACTTCGGATGGTTGTCTTTGACGAGTGCTCGTGCATTAAAACCAACATGCTTTCCACCAATATCATGCAACGGAAACATGACCCGATCAGAAAAGCGATCATAAGAGCTTCTCCCATCTTCAGGCACCTGCAATAAACCGGCGTTTGCCATCAACTTGAGATCAAACTCCCGCTTATCGAGCAATGTTTTTAAAGATGAGCGCTCTCTAGGTGCATAACCTAACCGAAAGTGAAGCATCGCCTCTTCATTTACGCCTCGCTCCTTAAAATACTGATAGGCCGCTCTGCCTTGCTCTGTGTTCATAAGCAAGTGATGATAAAAGCGAGCCGCCAATGAATGCCCCTCTCTCATCTTCTCCCCTTCGGATGTTGGCTCGGGGGAAAGTTCTACGTGCTGCGTATCAATATTTAAATTATCCGCGAGTTTCATGATTGCTTCTTGGAACGATAACTTCCCGTGGTCGATGAGAAATGAAACCACATTTCCTGATGCCTTACAACCAAAACAATGATATAACTGCCGATCTTTGGAAACAGAGAAAGACGGCGTGTTCTCTCCGTGAAAAGGACATAACCCTACATAACGGTCTTGCCCTTGTTTCTTTAGCTCTACGACTTCTCCGATGACGTCCACTATATCTGTCCGTTCACGAACTTCCCGAATTAGAGGCTCAGGAATAGTTTTAGACAATCGTACAATCACCACCGCATCGTTCGATTTTATTGTTTTGGTTTACAAAAAATGACCAGCGTGTGAAAAAAAGAATCCGACACATTCCATGACGGTCGTGTCGTATTCTTTACCACTCGCTGACGTATGGCAAACCATTTCTACATAAAACTAGAAAAACCTTTTTTCTTTGGTTTTTATTTATAACTTTTGCGAACTTAAACAACACATTTACCTATTATAATTCATATTTCCACCGTTGACTACACCCGTCACGAAAAAAACACGAATATCGTCGAAAACCCACGAATGAAGGCGAGAGAGATCGAGTCAGACCTTTCTCGCCTTTAGAAATGATCACTTCTTGAAATAACTGGAAATGATATTTGCCGTTTCTTCAACCGCTTTATTTGATACATCGATAACCCGGCAGCCGATCTTCTCCATAATTCTTTCGGAGTAGGCCAATTCATTTTCAATGCGAGCGAGGCTAGCATAGTTCGCCTCAGCTTTTAAGCCGAGTGATTTTAACCGTTCTGAACGAATCTCTATCAACTTCTCAGGTGAAATCTTTAAACCGATGCATTTCTCTGGAGAGATCTTGAACAGTTCCTCAGGCGGGTCCAGCTCTGGCACTATTGGCACATTTGCAACCTTTAACCTTTTGTGCGCCAAGTATTGCGAAAGTGGTGTTTTTGATGTTCTTGACACGCCAATAAGCACCACATCTGCATGCAACACCCCACGTGGGTCCCGTCCATCATCATACTTCACCGCAAACTCAATCGCATCGACCTTCTGAAAATAATCCTCATCTAAGCGGTATACAAGTCCTGGTTCGTATTTTGGCTGCAACTGCAAAAGTGTCGTTAGTTTATCAAGAATCGGTCCTAACAGGTCGACTGCTTCAACCTTTTCACGCTCTGCCGCCATTTGCATGTACGCTTTAATCTCTGGCACGACGAGCGTATACGCAATCATGGCACCTACGTCCTTTGCCAATTGCAATACTTCATTTATTGTCGCTTCATCTTCAACGTAAGGGATTCTTCTTACTTCAATTGTTGTATTTCCAAACTGGCTTGAAGCCGCACGGATGACAAGTTCTGCCGTTTCTCCAACAGAATCCGATACTACGTAAACAATCGGGTGTAGTTGAAACTTATTCATGGGTTTCCTCCTTCATTGGCAGATCACGATTCATTACATCCACAAGCAATTTTGTCATTGTTGTTTTCGTAATCCTGCCCACGACTTCATAGCCCCCATCGGGTCCTCGATTCACGACTGGAACAGCATCAATTTGTTTTTCAATCAATCGCTTGCATACCTCTATGAGCATGTCTTCTTTGTAACAAACCGTGATGTTCGGCATTCTCGTCATAATAATACTCACGGGCATGGATTCAAGCTCTTGATTGCCTAGACTCGCACGCAACAAATCCTTACGAGACAATACACCAGCAAGCTTTGCATCGGCATTCACGACAAACAGCGTGCCTACATCTTCAAGAAACATTGCGCTAATCGCGTCATATACAGAATCTGACTCATTCACAACGACAGGGATGGATTGATATTCTTTTACTTTTAATGTTTTTAACTGTTCAATTGGTATTTCTGCACCTGTTTTACCTGTGTAGTAATACCCGACTCTTGGCCTTGCTCCGAGAAACCCGACCATTGTGAGAATAGCAAGGTCCGGGCGTAACGTCGCTCGTGTGAGAGAAAGTTTGTCTGCGATTTTCTCCCCAGTAATCGGCCCTTCACCCTTTACGATTTCTAAGATCCGCTCTTGCCGATTCGTCAATTCGATAACGCATCACCGCCTTTGTACAAAGATGCACCTCTCTTTTTATAAGCTTAAGAAGGAAGCACGAGAGATTGGAATTTCGCAAAACGATTGATTTCAACAGATAACAAGCGCATCTGGGCTAACCGATTGTTCTTTTCATGTTCTTCTTTACTCATAACCATAATTTCATCGAAGTAGCGATGAATGACCGGCGAAAGCTGCACGAGTTGCTGCCACGCTCCATCCACATCGTTATGATCGAGCATGGATCCCATATTTTCTCGCAAAGCTTCGTACGCTTTATATAAGTCTTGTTCTTCAGCTTTTACGAAAAGCGATGGGCTCACGTCAAGTAATAACTGTTCATCTTGCTTAGCAATATTGTTCACACGTCCAAGTGCTTCGGCTGCTTGTTTTAGTTCCTCTGTTCCGTGAATTGATTGCAAAAAGAAAGCTTTTTGAAATACGGTGTCCACTCTTCCTAGCGGCAATACGAGAAGCGACTCAACAATGTCATAACGTACGTCAGCTTCTTCTAATGCTGCTTTCATCCGCAATAAGAAAAACTCTTCGATATCTTTTTGGAGATGCGAGTTCTCAATCGTGTATGGTGCTTTTTCAGCCACACCTACAGCAAGCTCAACCATTTGTTCAAATGTTATATTGAGAGCAAAATGATTGGTCAACGTCACAACCGCCGCTGCCTGTCTTCTGAGACCGTAAGGGTCTTGCGAACCCGAAGGCTTTTGACCGATTGCGATAGCACTCGTAATCGTATCAAGCTTGTCAGCAATACTCGCTAATGCTCCGATTTTAGATTCTGGTAGCCGATCACCATTAAATCGAGGAGAATAATGATCTCTCACAGCTGAAACAACCGTTTCATGTTCTCCTCGTCTCGCTAAATAATCACTTCCAATTAATCCTTCGAGTTCTGGAAATTCATCTACCATGAGTGTCGACTGGTCTACTTTAAGAAGCTCTGTGGCTCGTTCTAATAAAGCCCGGTCTTGATCGCTCACGCCGAGTGTTTCTGCAAATAAAAGCGCTAGTGCGGCAGTTCTTACACTCTTGTCTTTTAACGTTCCGACCTTTTCTTGTTCAACGATGCTTTCGAGCCGCTTCACGAGTTCATCAACAGACAGTTTCTGATCTTCATTATAGAAGAAAACCGCATCACTCAATCTTGCGCGAAGCACTTTTTCATTTCCACGCTTAATATTGTCTAGATGCAAGTGATCGCCATTTCGCACCGTCACAAAATGAGGGAGAAGCTCACCCGTTTCTGAATGAACGGCAAAATACCGTTGATGCTCCCTCATTGAGGTAATTAAGACAGGATCAGGAAGCTGAAGGAAGTTCTCATCGAAATCCCCGTGTAATGCCGTAGGGTACTCGACAAGGTTTGTTACCTCTTGGAGAAGTTCTGCTGGTTGGTCAATTGTCCAGCCATGCTCTTCTTCTAGGAGAGCAATTTGTTGCTTGATAGCTGCCTGCCGCTTCTCAGGCATAACAAGCACAAACTCACGAAGAAGCGTCTCTTCATAATCATCTGCTTGTTGGAGCTGTACTTCGGTTCCTAAGAAGCGATGACCATACGTGTTTCTTCCTGTCGGGATATTCGTAACAGTTGCGGGTATCACTTCATCACCGAATAGTGCACACACCCAATGAATCGGGCGAACATATCGTGTTTTGCTATGTCCCCAACGCATGCTTTTTGGAAAAGATACGTCTAAGTATAACTGCACAACTTCTGGTAGCAGGTGAATCGTTTTTTGACCTGTTACTTTTTTGACAGCATACACGTAAGATCCTTGTTCCGTATCTCTCGTTTCAAGTTGGTCCGCATCTAACCCTTTGCCCTTAGCAAAACCAATCGCTGCTTTTGACCAGCTTCCATCCTCATTTTTTGCAATGGCTGCAGAAGGTCCCCTTGATTCTTCAACGGTATCTGGCTGTACTTCATCTACGTCAAAAACAAGCACACCAAATCGGCGTGGTGTCGAAAACGCTTTGATGCTCGAATAGTTCACACGCTTATCCTTAAACCATTGGGTTACCTTTTGCTCAAAACTGTCACGCCCGATGTCAACAAACTGCGCAGGGATTTCTTCAAGACCTAATTCTAGTAACAATGTCTTTGCCATATTATGCTTCCTCCTTTGCTTTTTCCTTTAACAACGGGAAGCCTAATCGCTCTCGCTCTTGGTAATGAATAGAGGCACATTTTCTTGCTAAGTTACGAACGCGCCGAATATATCCGGTTCGCTCTGTAACAGAAATCGCTCCACCTGCATCTAAAAGGTTGAACGTATGGGAACATTTTAAAATGTAATCATACGCAGGGAAGACGAGATTCTTAGCTAGGGCAGCAGCTGCTTCTTGCTCGTAAGTGACGAACAGTTTTTGGAGCATGTCATGGTCTGCTACTTCAAATGTGTATGTGGAGTGCTCAAATTCCGGTTGGTAAAAAATATCTCGATACGTGTAACCTGCTTCCCATTCAAGATCAAACACATTCTCCTTGTCTTGAATATACGAGCATAGCCTCTCAAGGCCATATGTGAGCTCAACAGCAACCGGGTCAGCATCCAATCCTCCAACTTGTTGGAAGTACGTAAACTGCGTAATTTCCATCCCGTCAAGCCACACTTCCCAGCCTAGACCCCACGCATTTAATGTTGCATCTTCCCAATTGTCTTCAACAAAACGAATGTCATGCTTTAAAGGGTCGATCCCTAGCGCTTTTAAGCTTTCAAGATACAGCTCTTGAATATTCGGTGGAGAAGGCTTCATAATGACTTGAAATTGATGGTGCTGGTACAAGCGGTTTGGGTTATCTCCGTATCGTCCATCAGATGGTCGGCGTGAAGGCTCCACGTAAGCGGCGTTCCATGGCTCTGGGCCGATACTTCTAAGAAACGTCATTGGATTCATCGTTCCTGCACCTTTTTCAACATCATACGGTTGCATAATAAAGCAATTTTGCTCAGCCCAAAATGATTGCAACTTTAAAATCACTTGTTGTACATTCATCTTTCGTTCTCCTTTCATTTTTCAAAGGTTCGTCACACGAAAAATCCCGTCCCTAGCCCATTAATCCAATTAATGAGCTAGGGACGGGATTTGCCCGCGGTTCCACCCTAGTTGTGCAACATGCACCACTTCGTTCAATGCATTACTCAAAAGCGCCTTCCAAAGGATACATTTATGCGGCTTACACTGTTCCGCATTCGCTATGAAATGCATTTCCCTTTGTACTCTTCTTCATCTACGTAATGTTCGTATGTAAATAACTGTAGAGAAATCATACATAAAAACGAATCTGCTGTCAACTCACAGTCAATCTTTTGGCTTCCAATTCTCCCACTGGTCAAGAAAACGTTTTGACTTCAAACGAAGACCGCTATATTGATCATAATACGTATCAATGACCGATGCTAGTTTATCCCTCATGGCTAGGCTTACTTCGATGTTCTCAATGTTAGGTGTTCGAACATAAAACCATTCGCGCAGCATACGAACCTCTTCATCCGTTAATGCGAGTCGGTACTGGTCTGTGTGTTTGCAACGATCACACAAGAAGCCCGCTTCTTTAATCGAAAAAGAGAAAATTCCATTTGTTTCTCCACAATTAGCACAAGCCTTTAATTGGGGTCGTATACCAAGAAGGTGGGTCACCTTCCATTCAAACACCCGACGCAATAAGACAGGGTCGTCCCCCGCTTCCAACCGCTCTAACAAGCGAAGCACGAGTGCAAATAAATTCGGGCTCGCCTGCTTTTCCTCCACACTACTGTCCAAAAGCTCTAAAATGTATGCTGCATAAGCCGACATATCAAGATCTTCACGTAATGATCGGAATGTGTGCAACATTTCTCCTTGAGATAACGTTCCCATACTTTTGCCCATATAAAACGTGAGGAGCGTGTGTGCATATGGTTGACAAATTGCTGCGTATTGACTTTTTGGTTTTTTTGCACCTTTGGCCATGAGTGCCAGTTTCCCTTTTTCCTTCGTAAATACTTTCACAATCAGATGGGACTCGCCATACGGCAACGTGCGTATGACGACCCCTTCAGCTTTCTCTAGCATGAGTTACAATCAATCCCCTTCGTTTTGCAACCTCTCGTCCTCTGTAAACTCATCCTCACTATATCGCTCATTCTCTTTGTGTAAAAGGTACGTATCCAAATCACCGGTTAAGGAAAATAACTTCCAATAACTTAACATCCATCTCCACCCCTTCATTATAACGTATGATTAGAATTTACATATACAAAAGAAATCATGAGTAGTAATAGTTACCGTATTAAATAAAACGCCAATGATTGAATTGTCTTATAATTATAGTTAGCATCCATAAAAAAAACAATGGGTTCGATGTAAACACCATTGTTTCGCTCTCATCTGCGGAAATGTGAGTCAAATCTACATTTCGCGGTCGCTATATCCTTGTTCATTCAGGAATCTTGCTTTATTGCGCCAGTCTTTTTGCACTTTCACCCATAATTCTAAGAATATATCTGAGCCTAAAAGCACGCGAATGTCTTTTCTTGCTTCTTGACCGACCTTTTTCAGCATTGCTCCTTGCTTTCCAATGACAATCCCCTTTTGAGACTGTCTTTCGACAACAATCGTCGCTTGCACATACGTCTTTTGATTCGGCCTTTCTTTTACCGAGTCAATGATAACGGCAATGGAATGAGGAATTTCATCACGCGTATGAGCCAACACTTTCTCACGAATCAATTCAGCAATGATGAAGCGTTCGGGGTGGTCGGTAATTTGCTCGTCAGGGTAATATTTAGGCCCTTCAGGAAGATATTTGCGTATTTCTTTCGTGAGCACATCAACATTTTGGTTATGAAGCGCTGATATAGGAATGACTTCTTTAAAATCGTAATGATGACGATACTCATCAATTCTCTCCAGAAGCTGGTCTGGGTGAATTTTGTCTATTTTATTCATCACGAGAAAAACTGGCGTGTTCACGCGTTGTAATGATTCAAGAATATAAGCCTCACCGCCGCCAAACTTCTCGGACACATCAATAAAGAAAAGAACCACGTCGACTTCTTTTAGTGTATCTAGCGCCTGACTCACCATAAATTCCCCAAGTCGATGCTTCGGTTTATGTATCCCCGGTGTGTCCAAGAAAATCATCTGTTCGTCTGCTGTAGTGTGCACCGCTTGGATTTTATTTCTCGTCGTCTGTGGTTTATCACTCATGATGGCAATCTTTTGACCGATCACTTGATTGAGTAATGTTGACTTCCCTGCATTCGGGCGCCCAATTAATGAAATAAATCCTGACTTGAATGAGTGGTTATTGCTTGTCATTCATATCTCCTGCCTCAAAAGCACCCGGCAATAATGTAGCGATCGTTACTGTCCGAGTCTCTCCTTTTAAATTTCCTAAAATCACTTCACCTGTAGAATCCATAAATTCCGCAATCACTTGTCGACATGCGCCGCACGGTGAAACAGGGCCGTCTGTATCTGCGGTTACATAGAGTTTTTTTATTTTACGATGGCCTTCAGACATCGCCTTAAATATTGCCGTTCGTTCTGCACAGTTCGTTAATCCATACGATGCATTTTCTATATTTGCGCCTGTAAACACTGTCCCGTCTTCAGTTTCTAAACTCGCTCCAACTTGAAACTTCGAATAAGGTACATAGGCGTTGCTTCTTGCTTTTTCTGCAAGTGTTTGTAAATCAGACATGAATCATTCACCTTTCTATAAAAATAAATTCATTACCGGTTCGTAAAACACAATAATGCCAACAATGACAGCAATCATACTATAGATGAGCACTGCGGCGGCGGCTACGTCTTTTGCTGTCTTTGCAAGGGGATGATACGTCGGGGACACGAGATCAACCACCCGCTCAATGGCCGTGTTGACCATCTCAAGTGTGATCACACCGCCGATAACAATGACTAGCATACCGATTTGCAAAAGGCCTACATCTAGCGAGATCGCTAGCAATACGATAAACAACGTCAAAAAAACATGGATTTTCATGTTTTGCTCGTGCTTATAGACGTAATACAATCCACGCGCTGCGTAAACAAAAGAAAAACCTAGACGTCTTATGCCAGTTTTTTTACGTTTCTCTTTCCAATCCATAGGCAGTTAACAATTCCTCCTGCAACGCGAACATCTCTTTTTCGTCGGCCTCTGATTGATGATCATAACCGATGAGGTGTAGCAATCCGTGGATGGCTAGAAATCCGAGTTCGCGTTCGATTGAATGATTGTACTCCTTCGCTTGCTCTTTCATCCGCTCCACACAGATGACAATGTCCCCAAGCAGATGTTCATCTTGGAAACCATCGTCCTCTTCATCATCATTTAGAGCAAAACTAAGTACATCTGTCACTTCATTTTTGTTTCGATATTCATGATTTAACGCTTGAATTTTTGTTTTTGAAACGAAAAGTACGGAGCTTTCCGTTTCCACTGGAAGTTGCAATCGTTGGCAGCTACTGCCTAGAATTTGAGTTACAAGTTCTAGTTGTTCAACGGTGAGTTCTTCGGTTTCATCAATCACGTCGATCGGGTAATTCATTGGGCTGATTTCGACTCCTTTTCTTCATCTGGGTACTCAATTCGAGAGTGAAATGTTCCATGTAACGTTTCACACATTGAAGATGCGACGATTGCTAGCTCACGAACGGTAATATCACATTCGTCTAATTGCTGGTCCACGAGTCGATCTTGAATAATCGCATCTACGAGTGCTTTTATTTTAGCATCACTCGGTTCAGACATCGAACGGACCGCGGCTTCCACACTGTCGGCAATACCAATGACCGCTGATTCCTTAAATTGCGCTTTCGGTCCTGGGTACCGGTACGCTTCTTCCTTAGGATCTTCATCCATTTCTTTCGCTTTATAATAGAAATACTTTAACATCGTTGTTCCGTGGTGCTGTTTGGCAATATCAACGATTTCTTTAGGCATCTGGTGCGCTTCTAACATCTTTGCACCATCATACGGATGGGCAATGATTAATGCTGCACTTTTCTTAGGCGGTAAGCGATCATGCGGGTTATCCATCTGCAGTTGATTCTCGATGAAATAGACTGGCTTTTTTGTTTTCCCTACGTCATGATAATATGCCCCAACACGAGCAAGCAATCCATTTGCCCCGATTGCCTCACAAGCCGCTTCTGCGAGATTTGCCACCATCACACTATGATGATAGGTGCCTGGAGCTTCTAACAAAATCTTACGCAACAATGGATGGTTAGCATTCGTGAGCTCAATGAGTTTCGTTTGTGACAATATATTAAATCCGGTCTCGAAAAACGGCAACAAACCTAAGGTGAGCACTGCCGATAAAAACCCAGATAAAATTGCAAAAGTAATTTCAAAGCCGAATGTAGAGAGTACAAGCTGTTGATTGTTAAACACATGTAGAACGGTCACAATCGCGGCGTTAACAAGCGCGATGTACACACCCGCTTGCAAAATTTTACCAGTTCTAGGGTTCTTTCCGATAAAGAACACACCTGAAAACCCGCTTAAAATTGCGTACACAAGAAACGACGAGTGAAAGGCACCTGCCGCTGACCCATTATAGATCACACTTGCGCACAATGACAATAATACGACTGAAAACAGGGCAATCCGATAGTTAAGCAGTTGGGCAAGCAACATCGCGCCTAAAGCGATCGGTGTGATCCAGATGACCCCGTGGACGTCTAATACCGACAAAAGACTTATTAAAGTCATCAATGCGAGCATAATGAAAAACACGATCACATACAGCAGTAGATGACGATTGCTATGTTTAATTGGGCTACTTGTTTGCACTGTATAGAATCGAAACATTAAAAGCAACACCATGGTAAAAATGAGCAATCCTATGTATGGGTACGGGGTGATGGTTTCATCTAAGAGACCGACCAATCGCATTTGTTCATAAGCAGCAGGCCCAATAATCTCTCCTTCTTGTGCCAACAGTTGCCCTTCTCTAATGAGTACAGGATCAACTTCACTGAGCAGAAGCTGAACTTGCTCACTCGTCGCTTCATCGTCATAAATATAATTGGCGATAACGAGTGAACGCGTAATCTCAGTCACTGCATCATGTAGACGTGAACTGTTTAGTGAGTGCAACACACGTTCTTCAGCTTCATCGCGAGCCTCTGGCACTTCATCAACTGAAATCCCTTCATTCATCACCTCAAAAACCGAATTCCTAACGATATCTCTAGCGACACGCAGTTGTTCAGAGCTTGAGGTTAACAACGTCTCGATCGTAGACATCGTCAAATCACGGTCAACGTCTTGATTGACTGCTTCTTGCATATACTCCATTTGTTCTTCTAATTCAGGTGGTGAATCTCCTTCTGTGAGCTCATCTTCATCACGTTCCATGTCTGAAGACAACTGGATCGCAAGTCCAAAGATCGCGTTCACCTTTTCCGTTTGTGACTGAGCATAGTCACTTCGGAGCACGTATACAGGGTCGATCGTCGCAACAGCCTCTTGGCGTCGCTCAATCGTCTGCTCCTCATGCTCTACTGTAATGGGTGCTCGTATATCTTCAGGAGCCGGTTCTGATAGTGAAATATCTAGGCGATCAGGAACAACATTTGACACCATCGATCCAAATAATAATATTGCAAGCAAGAGAAATAAGCCGACCCTTATGGTTCGGGAACTTAAACGAAGCAAAGGTCGGCTCATATTTCTTGTTTTGTTTTTCACGTTCAGCACTCCTACGCTTGCAAATTCAATGGACGATTATTCATTGCCTTCTTGGTCATACGCTTCCAACACACGCTTTACGAGCGTGTGGCGCACAACATCGGCTCCTTGTAAGTAAACAAAACCAATGTCACGCACAGGCTTTAATATATCTGTCGCCACTTGCAATCCTGATTTTTTGCCTTTCGGTAAATCAACTTGCGTAAGGTCGCCGTTGACAATCATTTTCGAGCCAAAGCCAAGGCGGGTAAGAAACATTTTTATTTGTTCAGGCGTCGTGTTCTGCGCCTCATCTAGTATGACAAACGCATCATCCAGTGTGCGTCCTCTCATATAAGCAAGCGGGGCCACTTCAATGGTTCCACGCTCCATTAGTCTCGCCGTATGCTCCGTGCCAAAAATGTCGTGTAGTGCATCATAAAGAGGGCGTAAATACGGGTCGACCTTCTCTTTAAGATCTCCTGGCAAAAAGCCCAGGTTCTCGCCAGCTTCAACAGCTGGACGTGTCAACACAATTCGTTGGACAGCGCCTGCTTTTAACGCGCTCACCGCCATAACAACAGCCAAATATGTTTTACCTGTCCCAGCAGGACCAATACCAAAAACCATGTCATGATTGCGGATCGCTGATACGTACGTTTGTTGTCCTAGCGTCTTAACGACAATCGGTTTCCCTTTCGCATTAATCGCAATGGTCTCTTGATAAATGTGATTTAGTTTATCAAGCTTGCCTTCTTCGTCCAACTGCACAGCATAAATGACATCACGTTCACTAATATCTGTTCCTTGACGAAGTAACTGCAACAATTTAATGAGCACTCGTTCCACGCGGTCAATATGCTCTTCAGTTCCCGAAACGACGAGCGCTTCACCTCTTGTCACAATGGTCACATCAAGAATTTCTTCCATTCGTTTTAGATGTACATCATTCGGACCAAAAAGGGATTGCAACTCGAGTGAATCTTGCACATGTAAATCGATGACTTTTCTCTCTGTCAAAATTCTCATTCTCCTTGTGATATCGGTGCTTCTTCAGCAATGTTTTCGATCACTTCATAATGGATGGATACTGTAACTTTACCATTGTCGGTTCGTGTCTGTAAAATATTTTCAGAAATCACTTCAGCGTCTGGCCCTAATTGTCTTCTTAATTCCCTGTCAGCCACTTGCTTTGCACGTTCACTAGCTTCATCAACGGAATAAGAGATTTCCCTTTGACCACGTTCTGAATACGTCGTTCTTTCAATCGGTAATTCAATTGTCGTAAACACGAGTGGAAGCTTTACCGCCTCGGTTTGCTCATGGAAGTTGTCGAAATCTTCCTCAACTCCTCGGCCCCAAAACTGCCATGCAAAATCCCCAAGTCGAAGCTCATACTGACTCGCCCGCTCCCCAGTGTATGTTTCTCCTCTTAGTGTCATCGGCACTTGGATCTGCCCTTGGTACCACGTTTCTGCTCGAATGGTTCCTTCAGCAGCAATTGCAGACTCTTCCCCTTCACGTCCAATCAGTCCTGAGATAAGCAGATCGCCAACTTGGACAACGTCATTTAACGCGACAGCTGCTCGTCCATTTTCAACGTAAAGTTCATGAATGACACCGTTCTTCATTGCGACTAAATTTCTTGGAGACAATGCTTCTCTTTCCTCAGCCAATTGCTGCTCTACGACCTGAAACTGGTAGCTCGTACCCCTTTTCTCTACACCAATCCACGTCGCACCCGGGACTTCTTCAGATACTCGTTGCTGAAGTTCCGATTCTGCAGCGATCCTCCATTGAGGACTGCCTGGTGCTAAACCTTGATCCTTAGCCCATACACGGATTTCATGTTCGATTTGCGGCGAAGCTCCTTCAACATCCACCCTCCAAACCATTTGTGACAACAAGCCAACAACGAGGAAGAACACGAGAATACCTGCAACAAATCCAAAACGTTTAAAGCTCTTTTGTTTATATAAATACATACCCTTTCGCTCACCAAACGACACTTTGATTGGGTGATTTCTTGCAATTTTTCGAAGCTTTTTCACATCAGAGATGTTCATGATCGCCTGTACGTGACCCACATTCTTTCTTTCAACATTCACGAAAGAAATGTCGTGTTGAATACATTCATTAAGAAATGGTTCAATTTGTTCTCCATCGAGGGAAAGCTCAACTTGCCCTTTCCAATTGCGATCTGTTTTTTGCACATTACTTCTCTCCTTTTTTATGAATGTGAGCCACTTGATCAATTTGACCTTCTAGAATTAATTCATCTGGCAAAATCGCTTTTATAATCATCTCTTTGCCTGTAACAAGAAGCTCCCCGTCACTTAAACGAAGTTGCACATTGTCAGAGGAGAAAGAAAGAATGCCTCGGTGGTTTTCGATATATACATGGACGTGCCCGATCATCGTTACCCTACTGAGACCAAGGGTCACATCAGCAGGAATTTGCATGCTTTTAGTCATAAGCTTTCTCAGCTTTCTTGATATGGACGCCACAAACATTCCCTCCTCAACTATACGTATGTCCTAATACGTCCGATCATCACTACGATTACGTTTTAGAACCGACCAAAAAAAAAGCACCCTCAAAGGAGGATGCTTTATCTTATGACATATAACGCTTAGGTGTTCGCGGATTCGTTCGATGAGGTTTAGTGCCTCGAGGTTCGGTTAATATTTCTGACCAAACCATCCCTTGAACGATATCTTTTCTGGAGATGTTTTTGAAGGAGACAAGCTCCCCTTCATCAACACGAGTAGCGATGCGTTTTTGCTTCGCTTGTAACTCCTTTGTTTTTGCTTGGAGCTCCTGTTCAGCTTGTTTCTTACGATTTCTCGCTTCTTCACGACGCTTTTCAAATTCCTGCATTTCTTTACTCACAACAGTCGAATCTGGAGACGACGTCTCTTGTTGCTCGGGTTGACTGAGTGTCGAGTCCGCACGTGGCTGGCGGCTCGTTGGTCGCTCTTGTTGCTCTTCTGACCCACCGCCAAACATTTCCTCCAGTTGCTTACCAAGATCACCAAATGGGCTTTCCTGACTTTCACGTGTCGAGGTTTCCGTACGTTCTGACTGCTGAGTTTCTTGTGGACGAGGACCTGTCCCTGGTTTGGAGCGTTCATTTGTCTTTTTGGAATTGGTAAACAAGTTCATAATGCTCGAAATGATCATCATGAGAATAATAATTCCAATAATCTCCATTCATCAGTCCCCCTTTCTTCCATTCAAAAAACTATCCTCGATTACGGTGCGGATCTTCGTCTTCATCATCTTTCGAAGCTTTGCCGATACTCTCTCTCATATCCGTATCCGCTTGCACGTTTTGGAAGTTCACGTAATCCATAACACCTAAGTTACCCGCTCTAAATGCTTCTGCCATGGCCATCGGTACTTCCGCCTCAGCTTCAACAACTTTCGCACGCATTTCTTCAACACGAGCTTTCATTTCTTGTTCTTTGGCAACAGCCATCGCACGACGCTCTTCTGCTTTAGCTTGTGCAATATTCTTATCTGCTTCTGCTTGGTCAGTCTGGAGCTCAGCACCAATGTTCTTCCCGATATCAATATCGGCAATATCAATGGATAGAATTTCAAAGGCAGTTCCTGAATCAAGACCTTTTGTTAGAACGGTTTGTGAAATCATATCTGGATTCTCTAGAACTTTCTTATGATCATTGTTAGAACCAATCGTGGAAACGATCCCTTCACCGACACGGGCAATGACTGTATCTTCACCCGCACCACCGACGAGGCGATCAATGTTCGCTCGTACTGTAATTCTTGACTTCGCTTTAATTTCGATACCGTCCATCGCTACACCCGCAATAAATGGTGTTTCAATGACTTTCGGATTTACACTCATTTGTACAGCTTCCAACACATCACGGCCAGCAAGATCAATCGCTGCAGCACGCTCAAATGATAAGTCAATGTTCGCACGATGCGCAGCAATCAACGCATTGACAACCCGGTCGACGTTACCACCTGCTAGGTAGTGACCTTCCAACATGTTTGTTGTAATATCAAGACCCGCTTTTTTCGCTTTGATTAGCGGGTTAATGACACGTTTTGGAACAACGTTACGTAAACGCATCCCGACAAGTTGAAAGATGCCGACTTTAACATTCGCTGCGATTGCAGCAATCCAAAGTCGAACAGGTACAAATGTGAATAGAACAGAAAGCAAGATGATTGCAATGGCAATCACGACAATGACCAAAAGCGGCCCTGTACTAATAATGTCCATTTTCGTAGTCCCCCTTTAATAGAATTACGTGCTTATTTGATCTCTCTAACGACAATACTCGCACCGTCTGTACGAACAACTTGAATCGACTTACCTTTCTCAATGAAACTACCTTCACTCACAACATCCACTTGGGTATCATTTATTTCACCAATACCTGCAGGTCTTAACGGTGTAAGAGCCACGCCTGTTTCATTTAACAAACGTTCTTTATCCGCTTTTCTCTGTGTTCCTTCTTCGCTTGAAACCTCATCTTGGAGCACAAGACGCTTCATTAAGCCGATACGTCCAAAATACTTGAACATAACGAATGCTGCGACACCTGCCGCTCCAACAGCGAGCAAAATCGAAAGAAAGATTTGTGAAGTATCAAAAGAGGCAAGATAGATACTGCCGATAATAGACCCAACCCCTAGTAAACCAAACAATCCGAAGCCTGTAAATACGATTTCGACAACAATCAGGATAATTCCTATAATTAATAGGATTAAACTCTCCCAACCTGCAAATCCAGCAAACAAATGCCCAAAGAAAAACAAACCAAGTGATGATAATCCAACAATTCCTGCAATGCCAAAACCAGGTGTAAAGAATTCAGTAATAAGTCCAACTGCACCTACAGCAAGAAGAATCGAGATCATGGCTGGATGTGTAATCCAGCGTGTCATCGTTTCTGCTAAAGCTTGGTCTTGCTCAACGACTTCTGCGTCCGCTAAATCAAGAGCGGCTAGCACGCCTTCTCGGTCTTCTTCAATGCCTTCAGCATAATTGTTCTTTAACGCTTCGTTTGCATTTATAGATATCGGATTGTCAGGGTTTACCATCTGTCCAGCAATGTCTGGAGGCCGGTCATGTTCACTGCTCGCTGCAGCTGTTCTCATTTCCGTCGCCCAGTTTTCAGCGACTTTCTGGTCAGCAGCATTTCCCGCACCATCAATGACACTTGCATTTCCGATTTGTGCGCCGGGTTGCATAAAGATGTTGTCCGTATAAAGAGCAATGTATGCACCTGCAGAAATGGCTCCATGGTCTTCATTCTTTACGAATGTAGAGATCGGAACATCGGTTGCTTGAATCTTATTCACGATGTTTGTCGCGGCATTCACTGCCCCGCCTGGTGTATCCATTTCTAATAGAATGTGGTCTGCACCGTCTTCAACTGCGTCCGTGATCGCCCGATCCAAGAAAGCTTCTAAACCACGTTCTACGGTTTGCTCAACCGGGATCACATGCACGGACTGATTGCTATCAGCCACAGACTGAAATGGCAATACCATACCCGTGATGAGAAGTAAGAGGAAAAGAATTACACGACTTCTTTTTCCCATCTGCTCCCTCCCCTTCATGATGATCATTTATTTGCGAACTTACTCGTATTGTAACCGCTATAATTTAGTGTACACAATATATAAGCTAGAACACAAGTAATCCACACCTTCTGCCTAGTATTACGTGTGCGTCGACCCAAAGGTTTCAAAAAATGCAAAACCCCCGATGCAAATCTGCACCAGGGGTTGATTCATTTCAGCCAATATTAGAACTTACGCTTACGCGCAGCTTCTGATTTTTTCTTCTTTTTAACGCTTGGCTTTTCATAATGTTTACGCTTGCGGACCTCAGCAAGTGTACCGTCTTTAGAAACATTCTTCTTAAAACGACGCAATGCTGAATCGAGCGACTCATTCTTTCTTATACGTGTTTCAGCCATTTGAATCCCTCCCTCCGCAGTACCGCTCACAATCATGACATTCACTTGTACAATATGATGTCATTTTAGTAAATTGTAATGGAAATTCGTCTGTTTTGCAACACCAATCTTTGAATTTCCACAAACTCGCTTCATAAATCTCCTCGGCATGCCATAACTATAAGCATTGGGGGACGGGCTATGGAGTATTCATTTATGATGATCGTTGTTTATATATTTATTTTTTTATTTGGAATTGCGATTATTCGTCTTGGTTTAGAGCAGGCAACCCCTGCGCGTGTAAAATCGTTAATTGAAAGAAGTACGAGCCACCCATTAGCCGGACTCTTTGTCGGATTTGCAGTTACCGCTGTTCTCCAGAGCAGTACCGCTGTCATGGTTCTTGCTGTCAGCCTCGTAGCCGCTCGTGTCATTCCTTTTCGACAAACAATTGCCATCATATTGGGAAGCAATGTCGGGACGACCATCACCCTTGAACTTCTCGTTTTCTCTGGTGAAACACTCGGCATGGTTACGCTCGTTCTCGGGGTTGTTGCCTTGCTCACGAGAAAGCGCTCGTTATTTTTATTTGGGATGACTTTCTGTGGGATTGGTTGTATGTTTCTTGCCATGGACGGTATGGGTGAGTGGGGAGAAGCCTTTGCAAGTCATGGGTTTGCAAGCACACTGATCGAACACAACATGTCTAACCTTGTGTCAATGCTCGGCGGAACCGTACTCGCATCGATTATCCAATCCAGTACGGCTGCCATTGCGATTGGCATTCAGTTGTATGCCAATCAAGTGCTCAGCCTCGAAGCTGTCATTAGTATTATGATGGGGGCCAATGTCGGCACTTGCCTTACGGCTGTTCTTGCCGCATTCGGAGCAGGTCGAGGTGCGATGCAAACCGCTATGGCGAATGTGTTTCTAAATCTTGGTGGTGCGTTACTTTTTTTACCATTTGTTTCGCTATTTGCCTACTTCGTCATGCAACTCACAACAGATCCCGCTACTCAAGTCGCTCATGCTTCTGTGCTATTTAACGTCATATGCTCGCTGTTACTCTTACCTTTCATCCATCCTTTTGCTTCACTCGTCGAACGAGTAACTGGGGAAAAATAAAGAAAGACGAATTGGGAAACATCCCCCCTTCGTCTTTCCCTCGTTAACTACACAAATTGTTTTGCGTCGTGGTCGATGACGCGAACAAACTCTGCCTCACTCTCAGGATACCCTGCTCGAGTGATTTTCGCTTTGACAATTTGCCCGACCATTTCTTTTGTCGCTGGAACTCTTACTTTTAAGTAATTGCTCGTATATCCAACAAACATCCCCGAATCGCCTTTCGCTTCTTCCTCAGGAATCACTTCGACCACTTCGTTTTCAAATGATGACACGTACTGCTTTGCCAGTTGCTCAGACAGAGCAATGAGTTTTTGCACACGTGCCTGCTTTACGTTGTCATCCACTTGATCGTCTCTTCTCGCTGCTGGTGTACCTGTACGCTTAGAATACGGGAACACGTGCAGTTCGGAATAGCTCATCTCTTGGATAAATGCGTACGTCTCTTGAAACTCTTCTTCTGTCTCTCCAGGGAACCCGACAATCACATCGGTTGTAATCGCCAAGTCGGGGAAGATTTGCTTCAACTTCGCCACACGCTCTTTATAAAATTGCGTTGTATACTTTCTTCTCATTCGTTTTAAAACCGTGTCTGAACCTGCTTGTAAAGGAATGTGAAAGTGATTCACAATTTTATTCGAGTTTTTTACAACCTGAATGACTTCATCAGTAATTTGACTCGCTTCAATCGATGAAATTCTTAGTCGTTTAATGCCTTCAACTTCTTCAAGTTGTTGTAGAAGCTTAGCAAAGTTGTAGTCTTTAAAATCCTCACCGTATCCTGCTGTGTGGATTCCAGTGAGTACGATTTCTTTATAGCCGGCCTCAACGAGTTGCTTTGCTTGTTGAAGAACTTGTTCAGGTTCTCTTGAACGAAGCAGTCCTTTTGCCCAAGGAATGATGCAAAATGTACAGAAATTGTTGCATCCTTCTTGAATCTTTAAGCTTGCCCGTGTGCGATCACGAAACGCCGGAACGTCCAACTCTTCGTACGTACGGGTTTTCATAATGTTACCGACCGCATTTTTTGGCTCTCTTGTTTGTTTAAATTCTTCAATGTAGCCGATCATCTTTTTACGATCTTGAGTACCAACGACGATATCAACACCCGGAATATCCATAATTTCCGCTGAAGATGTTTGTGCATAACATCCCGTCACACAAATGACGGCATCGGGGTTGTTACGGATTGAACGGCGAATCACTTGCCGACTTTTTTTATCTCCTGTGTTTGTTACTGTACACGTATTAATAACATACACATCAGCAGGGTTCTCATCTGCGGTCTGCGTGTAACCCGCCTCTTTAAATAATTGCCAAATGGCCTCTGTTTCATAGTGGTTGACCTTGCAACCTAACGTATGGAAAGCAACGCTTGCCATCGGTCTTCACCTCTTAATTTCGTATTCATAACCGAGCATGCTAAGAAGAGCAGTAGATGCCGTTTCTGCCCTAAGTATTCTGGGACCTAAGCTTATAGACGCAAGCCCTGCATCTTGAAACAGCTGGAATTCACTTTCACTAAAGCCCCCTTCAGGTCCAAAAATCGCGAGCACAGAAACAGGCAGATGAAGCGCTTCTAATTGTTCGTATAACGCATGATGATTCGTCCCTCGACCCGACTGTTCCGAGACGACCCACACCACATCATAACGGTCCGCTATTAATAATAATTCCTTTGCAGAAGCAACGTGTTGAACTGCTGGCAGTCGCAGCCTTTCCGATTGCTCTGCAGCTTCTTGAACGATCTTTTTGTAGCGGCCGAGCTTCATGTCTTGCTTCTTCTCGTCCCATTTTACGACGGAATGCTTTCCTCCAAAACCAATAAACCCAAAAGCACCTAACTCCGTTGCTTTTTGCAGCATCCATTCAAACCGATCACCTTTAATGTCTGCTTGCGCGATTGTAACATGAACGGGTAGTTCCGCGCATGTTTCGATCGTTTCTGAAAACTGTGCCGTCACCTTCTGTGCTTGTACAGATGTAATGGTAAACTTTCCTGCTTTTTCATTTTCATCTACACATATGAACTCATCGCCTGCACTCATTCTCATCACCCGTTCAATGTGGTGAGCTTGTTCGCCTTGGAGAACGACTCGGTCCCCTTCTACGTCTTCATTTTGGATGAAATATCGTTGCAACCCCCTACACCTCACTCATTCGTTGTGCGTGAATCGCGACCCAATCCTTCATTTCATGAACGTCTATGACGGTGAACCCGTGCAGCGAGAGCACATGTATAACTTCTGCTTTCTTTGATGAGATGATGCCCGAAACGAGCAAATGTCCGTTTTGTTTCAAGTGATTTTGCACCGATGGAACCATGCGGATCACGATGTCACTTAACAGATTGGCCACAACTACATCTGCTTTTTCTGTTGAGGCTGTTTCAGCGAGCAAGTCTCGTTCTGTCACTTCAGTAGATTCAGCTGTTTGATTACGCTCGATGTTTTCTTTGGCCACCTTCACCGCGACCGGGTCCAAGTCAAATGCTTGTACGTGACGAGCACCTAGTTTCACCGCTGCAATGCTTAATATACCCGAACCTGTACCGACATCAATGACGCGGTCTCCAGGTTGAATTAACGTCTCCAGCGCCCGTAAGCATAAAAGCGTCGTTTCGTGTGTGCCCGTTCCAAATGCCATGCCTGGGTCCAATTCGATGATCGTTTTCTCGTGATCCGTTGCACTGACAGGCTCCCACGAAGGGACGATGCGAAGCGTGTTGCTCACATCAATCGGTTTATAATATGTCTTCCATGCCTCTGACCAATCTTCTTCACGGATCGTCTGTTGTTCGATGTTTATCCCTTTTACTGGCAAACTACTTTCTCTTTCCAATTGCTCAAGTGCACTTGTAATGGCGTTCATCGTTTCATTCAAACGCTCGTCAATAGGAAAATATGCTTTCAACACGACGCCAGACGTCGGCAAATGATCAACCGAAGGCTTACCGATAATATCACTGCCCCACTCAGGCTCGTATTGACGATCGCGACTGTCTTCGATAACGATCCCATTCGCACCCTGTTCATTTAACAGGTCAGCGACTTGTTCATGTGCTTCATGGGATGTATGTAAGCGACATTCTGTCCATTCCATTAATCGAAACCTCCTCATCGATAAAGCTGGTTTCCTCTAGAGGAAACCAGCTTTCATCATCATTCGTGTTAATCTCCGCGAAATGCCCGTTTCACTTTATCGAAGAAGCTGTCGCTATGCTCATCAACAGTTTCTCCACTTTCATCGGCAAATTCCTTTAGTAATGACTTTTGTTTATCGGACAATTTCTTAGGTGTAATCACTCGAACCGTGATTAACTGATCACCCGTACCACGTCCGTGGACATTTGGTGCACCTTTACCTTTTAGTCGAAATTGTTTGCCCGTCTGTGTACCTGCAGGTACTTTAATCTTCACTTTCCCACTTAAAGCAGGAACTTCAATCTCATCACCAAGCGCTGCCTGTGTAAAGGTGAGTGGCATTTCACACCTTACATGATCTCCATCACGTTCAAAAAACTCATGCGGCTTCACATTGATTACAATGTATAAGTCTCCAGGAGGGCCGCCATTCACACCTGCTTCGCCTTGGCCAGCTTGTCGCATTTGTTGACCATGATCAATACCCGCAGGCACGCGTACTTTTACTTTTTTGCGTTTTTCAACGCGACCGTCGCCTCCGCACGTATTGCATTTATCTTTGATCGTTTGGCCTGATCCTTCACAACGATCACAAATTCTACGATTTACGACACGGCCAAACGGCGTGTTTTGTTCAACATTTAGTTGACCGCTGCCGCCACACCTCCCGCACGTTTCAGGCGATGTGCCTGGCTTTGCGCCTGACCCTGAACACGTTTGGCAAGATTCTTCCCGCGGAATTTCAATCTCTTCCTCTTTGCCAAAAACAGCCTCTTTAAATTCCAACGTCATTGTATACTGAAGGTCTGCTCCTTGTCGAGGTGCATTTGGATCTCGTCTGCCCCCGCCCCCGAAGAACATGTCAAAAATATCCCCAAAACCGCTGCCACCAAAATCTCCAGCACCGCCGCCGAAGCCTTGATTCGGATCGGTATGCCCAAATTGATCATAGTGGGCTTTCTTTTGAGAATCGCTTAAGGTGTCATACGCTTCTTTTACTTCTTTAAACTTCTCTTCCGCATCATCTTCTTTATTGACATCTGGATGATATTTTCTTGCAAGCTTACGGTAAGCTTTTTTTATCTCATCAGCAGATGCACCCTCACTGACGCCGAGCACTTCATAGAAGTCGCGCTTACTCATTGTCCAAATCACTCCCGTTAGTAACTACATGGCACTCATCTTACATTGGTTTAAAGATGACAGCAACAACCATCAAGAAAAAAGTCAAAGCCTAGAGAAACTGACTTTGACTTTATCTCTTGAAATGATTATCTATTGTTTGTTGTCGTCTTTTTTCTCTTCGTCGTCTTTCACTTCTTCAAAGTCAGCATCAACGACGTCTTCTTCTTGACCGGATTGCTCTTGGTTTTCAGCAGCGCCTTCTTGCTCAGCGTTTTGAGCCATTTGCTCATACATTTTCTGAGAAAGTGCATGAACGATTTCTTGGAGCTCGTCTTTCGCCGTGCGGATCACTTCAAGGTCAGTTCCTTGCAACGCCTCTTGAAGCTTCGCTTTAGCTGTTTCAGCATTTTCTTTGTCTGCAGCTTCTACATTTTCACCTAAATCTTTAATCGTTTTGTCTACGTTAAAGACGAGGCTGTCTGCTTCATTGCGAAGTTCAGCTTCTTCTTTCTTGTGTTTGTCCGCTTCCGCATTTTCTTCTGCTTGTTTTACCATGTCTTCAATCTCATCATCTGATAAACCAGAAGAAGAAGTAATGGTAATGGACTGTTCTTTGTTTGTTCCTTTGTCTTTGGCACGTACATTGACAATCCCATTCGCGTCAATATCAAAGCTTACTTCGATTTGTGGAACGCCACGAGGTGCTGCTGGAATATCGTTTAACTGGAAACGTCCAAGCGTTTTGTTATCCGCTGCCATTTCACGCTCTCCCTGTAACACATGGATGTCTACAGATGGCTGGTTGTCAGCAGCTGTCGAGAACACTTGCGACTGGCTCGTAGGAATCGTTGTGTTTCGCTCGATCAAGCGTGTAAATACGCCACCCATCGTTTCGATCCCTAGTGAAAGTGGTGTCACGTCTAGCAAGACGACATCTTTCACATCTCCAGCGAGAACACCTGCTTGCACAGCAGCACCTAGTGCTACGACTTCATCAGGGTTTACGCCTTTATGTGGATCTTTACCCGTAAGTTGTTTGATGCCCTCTTGAACAGCAGGAATTCGTGTTGAACCCCCTACAAGAATAATTTTATCAATTTCAGATGCAGAAACTCCTGAATCTTGAATCGCTCGACGCGTCGGTTCCATCGTTCTTTCAACGAGATGAGAAGAAAGTTCGTCGAATTTCGCTCGTGTAAGGTTCATTTCAAGGTGTTTCGGTCCTGAAGCGTCAGCTGTAATAAACGGAAGTGATAGTTGTGTTTGTGTCACACCTGAAAGATCTTTCTTCGCCTTTTCAGCTGTATCTTTAAGGCGTTGCATCGCCATTTTGTCTTGTTTTAAGTCAATGCCGTTCTCTTTTTTGAACTCATCAACCATGTGGTCAATAATCACTTCATCGAAGTCATCCCCACCTAGTTCGTTATCACCAGAAGTTGATTTCACTTCGAAAAAGCCATCGCCAAGTTCAAGGATGGATACGTCAAACGTACCTCCACCGAGGTCATAAACGAGGATCGTTTGATCTTCATCTTTTTCGAGTCCATAAGCGAGCGCTGCCGCTGTCGGCTCATTCACGATTCGCTCGACTTCAAGTCCAGCAATCTTTCCTGCGTCTTTTGTTGCTTGACGTTGTGAATCATTGAAATACGCCGGTACGGTAATAACAGCTTTTGAAACCGTTTCTCCAAGGTAAGCTTCTGCGTCAGACTTAAGCTTTTGGAGAATAATCGCTGAAATTTCTTGTGGTGAGTAATCTTTTCCTTCTGCTTCAACTTTATGGTCTGTTCCCATATGTCGTTTGATTGAAAGAATCGTATTCGGATTCGTGATCGCTTGGCGCTTTGCGACCTCACCTACTTGACGCTCACCATCTTTAAAGGCAACAACCGATGGTGTTGTACGATTGCCTTCTGGGTTTGGGATGACGACTGCCTCGCCACCTTCCATTACCGCTACGCAAGAATTTGTTGTTCCTAAGTCAATACCGATTACTTTACTCATTGCTATATCCTCCTTGATTCCGTTCTAAACTCAAACCATTTGTTTCTATTCGTTACGCGTTAACCTTCACCATTGCTGGGCGGATCACACGATCTTTAAGTTGATATCCCTTTTGCAGTTCTTCCACAACTTGGTTGCTTTCAAACCCTTCTTCTTCCACTTGCATAACTGCTTGATGGAAATTCGGGTCAAATGGCTCTCCTTCAGTCTTAATCTCGGTAAGACCTTCAGAGCGCAGCGATTCTTGCAGCTGCTCATACACCATTGTCATTCCTTTATGGATGCTCTCTGCCTCTTCTGATTGTGGTGCATGATCTAAAGCACGCTTGAAATTGTCCATCGCTGGAAGCAACGACTCGATAAGCTTTTGCGAGCGATACTTTGCATCGGACTCTTTTTCCATACGCGTGCGTTTGCGAAAGTTATCATAATCCGCCTGTTGCCTTAACACTTTTTGTTTAAGCTCATTTAGCTCGTTTTGAAGACGGTCTTCTTCACTTTGCTCAACTTCTTCATCCGGAACCGATTCCTCTGTGTCAGGCTCAATAATTTCAACCTCTTCTGCAGTTGGTTCTGTTTCTTCGTTTGTTTTCTTATCTTGTTCTGTCATACATTGACACCTCCAAGCCACATGAAATCACTCGGAGCATACGCCTATCCATCATGCCGATACAGTTTCGTCAAGGATGCTGACAACCCGTCGGCCATTTGTTTGATAATCCGAATGGCTCGCTCATATTCCATACGTGTCGGGCCGATAAGCCCGATAGAACCTACAGACTTTCCATCGATCGCATACGTGGCTGTTATCATGCTAATATCATCAAATAATTTCAAGTGGTTCTCCTCACCAATCTTTACGGTAAGACCACTCGTATTCGCAGAAGACAAAAATGAATATACTTCACCGCTATCTTCCAACCATTGCAACATGGCTCTCACGCGATCAACATCTTTAAATTCAGGTTGAACGAGCAAGTTCATTAAGCCGTTGTAGAAGATCTGTTCATCGTTCCCTGGCTTAAATGCACGGTGCAAAAACTGAAACATCTCTTTATAATGATGAACGTGTTTATCCAAAATCCTTTCAATTTCAACAGTCATTAGACTTTCCCATTGACCAAGTGGACTATTGGACAACTGTTCATTTAAGATGTTCACAAATTTCTCCAGATCCGTTGCACTCATGTTCTCTGGAATATCAAACGTTCGATTTTCGACATGACCAGAATCGGTCACTAAAATCGCAACCGCTTGCGATGAAGAAAGCGGGATAATTTGAATTTGCTTTAACTTCGTGTTTGATATCGCAGGCCCGAGAACGACGGAAACGTAATTCGTCATCTCCGAGAGAATTGCAGCGGTTTTTCTCATGACCGCTTCGACTTCAGAAACTTTCTGGTCAAAAAAATGTTGCACAAAATCAAGTCGTTGACTTTGAGGTTCATTGGCATATAATAGCTGGTCAACATAGAGTCGGTATCCTTGATGAGACGGAATTCTGCCTGCAGAACTATGCGGCTTAATTAAAAATCCCATCTCTTCCAAGTCAGCCATCTCATTTCGAATCGTAGCTGCGCTAAACGTCACATCAGGTCGTTTTGATATACTTCTTGAACCGACGGGCTCAGCACTTTGGACGTAGTCATCGACGATGGCTTGCAGAATGAATAACTGACGACGACTTAACATGTGTCCATCACCTCTGTTAGCACTCAATCAGTTCGAGTGCTAAATCTACTCCAAATTTATCAAATGGCTCTGTCTTTGTCAACGAATGAGATGCGTGTCTTTAGGAAGCAAAAACTTTTCAAACACCTCATTGCCGAGAAGCTGCCCTCGTTCCGTTAACCGCAAATGATTGTCGCGCCATTCAACAAGACCGTCATCAACGAGTGCAGGTAAGACGTTTCTGTACAGTTCTGCCATGTCAATGCCGTACTTTTCACGAAAACGATCGGCTCGAACCCCTCGATTTAATCGTAATCCTAAAAACATTTCTTCTTCCATTTGCTCAGTCATCGAGAGCGCTTCAGATTTTCTTGTAGGCAGCTTCTTCTCTTCAATAGACTTCAAATAGTGAGGGATCGGCCCGATGTTGCTGTACCGACTGCCGTCCATATAGCCGTGTGAACCGGCGCCCAAAGCAAGATACGGTTCGTTTTCCCAATAGAGCAAGTTGTGCCGACTTTCTTTGTTCGGCTTGGAAAAATTACTAATCTCATATTGGAGGAAACCTGCATCTGCTAAACGCTTAATGAGCCACTCATACATATCCGCTTCTTCGTCTTCATCCACCGGCGTTAGCTTTCCGGCTTTTTTCCAATTATGAAATTGTGTTTTTGGCTCAATTTTTAGCCCATAAGCGGAAATATGATCCGGATCTAAGGAAATGGCTTTTTCAACCGTCGCTTTCCACTGTTCATCCGTTTGAGCAGGCAGTGCATACATCAAGTCTATCGAGACGTTGTTAAACCCTTGATCTCGGACCCGATGAATCAATCGCTCCACATCTTCCGCTCCGTGCGTTCTCCCAATTTGTTGCAAAAGCTCAGCATCGAAAGTTTGCACTCCGATGCTCAAGCGATTCACTCCTGCTTCTTTCAATACGCGTAATTGCTCATCTGTCACCCCATCAGGGTTCACTTCCACAGTCACTTCGCTCATTTCATCCCAATAGACGCCCACTTTCTTTAGACCGAGGAACAACTGCTGCAATTGCTCACTGTTCAGGGCAGTGGGTGTTCCACCACCAACATAAAACGTATCGGCATGATACCTTCCATTTTCCACACGCCATTTGCCTTCCGTAGACAGTGCACGAATATACGCATCGACGGGTTGGCCTTCGAGAAGGACTTTATTGAAATCGCAGTAGTGACAGATCTGTTTACAAAAAGGGATGTGTACGTACAATCCTTGTTTCAAACGAGCACGTCCTTTTTGTTATTTTTGGTCGTCCATCTTCAGCACACTCATGAAAGCCTCTTGAGGTACTTCAACGTTACCGACGTTCTTCATACGACGTTTTCCTTCTTTTTGTTTTTCAAGAAGCTTTCTTTTTCTCGTAATGTCCCCACCATAACATTTGGATAGTACATTTTTTCGAAGAGCTTTAATCGTTGAACGGGCAATAACCTTATTTCCAATCCCTGCTTGCACAGGCACTTCGAATTGTTGTCTAGGAATCAATTCTTTTAGCTTATCTACAATAATCTTTCCACGTTCATACGCCATATCTCGATGAACAATAATCGACAAAGCATCGACTTTCTCACCGTTTAAAAGAATATCCATTTTGACAAGCTTAGACTCGCGATAGCCAATCATCTCGTAGTCAAAAGAAGCATATCCTTTCGTGTTCGATTTCAATTGATCAAAAAAGTCATAGACAATCTCGGTGAGTGGGAGCTCATAAACGAGATTTACACGATTTTCATCCATGTACGTCATATCAATGAAATTGCCGCGTTTCCTTTGGCACAAATCCATAACCGCACCGACGTAATCATTCGGAACCATGACGGTACTTTTCACATATGGCTCTTCCACATAATCAATTGATTGTTGGTCTGGCATGTTTGACGGGTTATCAATTTTCACCATTGAACCGTCCAATTGATGCACGTGGTAAATAACACTTGGCGCTGTTGTAATTAAGTTAATGTTGTACTCACGCTCAATGCGCTCTTGCACAATCTCCATATGCAAAAGCCCTAAGAATCCACAACGAAAACCAAACCCTAGTGCTTGTGAAGTCTCCGCTTCGTATTGCAACGCACTATCATTTAACTCAAGACGTTCAAGTGCATCCCTTAACGCATTATAATCACTCGCATCAATTGGGTATAACCCACAATAAACCATCGGGTTCATCCGCTTATAACCAGGTAATGGTTCAGGAGCTGGCTCATGGACGTGGGTAATCGTATCCCCTACCCTTGAATCCCCGACATTTTTAATGGATGCGGTAAGGAAACCAACGTCCCCTACTGTCAATTCATCTGTAGCTACTGGTTTAGGGGTCATAACCCCAATCTCTGTCACTTCAAACTCTTTACCCGTTGCCATCATGCGAATCTTATCGCCTTTTTTGACCGTTCCTTCAGCAATCCTTATGTAAGCGATAACGCCGCGATAAGAATCATAAAGCGAATCAAAGATTAACGCCTTTAAAGGGCCGTTTGGATCGCCTGAAGGTGCAGGTACTTTCTCAACCACTTGTTCAAGAATATCTGTAATGCCGATCCCGCTTTTACCGGAAGCGTGCACCGCTTCATCAGCTTCTAACCCGATCACATCTTCAATTTCTTGTTTCACACGTTCTGGCTCCGCACTTGGCAAGTCGACTTTATTAATGACCGGCAAGATTTCTAGATCGTTATCAAGAGCTAGATACACGTTCGCTAGTGTTTGCGCTTCAATTCCTTGGGAAGCATCAACAACAAGAAGTGCCCCTTCACATGCGGCTAAACTTCGTGACACTTCATAAGAGAAGTCCACATGCCCTGGGGTATCAATAAGATGGAAAATGTATTCTTCTCCGTCTTTGGCGACGTATTTCAGTTGCACAGAATTTAATTTAATCGTAATGCCTCGTTCGCGCTCCAAATCCATAGCATCGAGGAGCTGATCTTGCATTTCCCGTTCTGATACGGTTTTTGTCTGTTCTAGTATTCGGTCTGCTAACGTCGATTTCCCATGGTCAATATGGGCAATGATAGAGAAGTTCCGAATTCTTTCTTGGCGAGTCTTGCGCTCATTATTATTCATACAATCACTCCTGATTCAGGAACAAGCAACAAACGCTTTCGTTCCCGCGATGAAAACTACCCTACATTATAGCAATACCCTAGCTTAACAGCAATTCTTAAACGGTGATTCCTAAGAAAAGAAACGCTTAGCGGGGAGATCCGCCAAGCGTTTTTCCTAAATCCGAGAAAAAATTACCTGATTCTTGCTCACGCAACTGCTCTTGCCGTTCCATCAAATCTTTCGTGTCTTCAGAGCTTGCGTTTCTTTCAACCATCACTTCTTCAGATACATCTCGTTCTTCATGATATATCTCTCCCCATTGATAGTACGCATAATAATGGCCAGTAAGGATACCAGATAAAAAGAGTGTTAGTGCTGCAAAGATTGAAAGAAACCCTCGCTTCATCTTCATCATTGTTCCACTTCTCCTTCCACCTGTTCATAAATGTAGTCAGCAATAATGTCCCCTACTGCTTCAGCACTTCGATTTAATTCCTCAAAGTTGTTCTGAATGCCACCAAATTCTATGAGCATCGCGTTTGGCGATAAATCTTGATTATACACACCATCTACACCAGACCCTCCGCGTTCTAAAACCCCACGACTTAAGCCTGGGTATTCTTCTTCAATACGATAATGCATTTCTGTTGCTAGATTAAGATTTCGTTCATATTCTGGATGGTCTGTACCAACAACAAAGAACAAGCGAGCCATCGGCTCTCCATTAACCGTTGCGGTTGTAATGTCACGAGGTTGAGAGTCTCGATGAATATCTAGAAAAAATTCTAAGTTTTCATTTCGCTCAATCGCTTCAACAAGCACATCTCTTGATAAGTCATAGGATCGACTAAAATGTAAACCTTGATCAAGGAGGCTGCCATGAATATCGTCTTCGTTTACTTCGACGGGTATCCCGTGTTCTTGGAATTGCTCTCCAAGATGCTTGCCAACTTCAACAATATTGTCTTCTGTATCATAATCTTGACCATCACTATAAGGATGAAACGCTTCTCGATTGTGGGTATGCACGATATGCACAATCGCTTCTTCATCCATAAGATTTCTCTCTTCACTGTCATCTTCTGCTGGAGCGCTCTCTTCTTCATCCGTTGTCGTAAAAGCATCTGGTGGAGGTGAAGACTCAATAGACATTGTCGTTAAGTCTGTTCCTTCTCCTGCCACGACAAGACGATCGTCAAATGCCGAAAAACCAGGAATTTCTCGGCCTAAAAAAGTCCGTGGATCTTCTAAGTTCAATTGTGTTGTGAGTTCTAGCGCTACTGAAGCTACATTCAAATCCGCGATCTCGGGATTTGCTTCTAAATAATAGCGATTTTCAGAACCCATAAGATGTAAAAATAGATCACTTTGCATTTGGGATGTCCATTCATGGACAGCTGTTGACGAAAACCGGTTAAAGTTCCCTGCAGTTGTGAGCATGGCAACGATGACAAACGTAATGACAATCATTGACACGATCGCAATGAATCCTGACTGGATTTGATTTTTTGACATCGTTACAACTTGTGGGTTTCGTTGTTTAACGTGCAAGGCTTCTCCCCCCTCACGTTTCTATTCTATGAGGAGTAGAGAAGCCTAGAACTAAAACTTTCATATATGATAGATTCGTTAATGTGTATAATGACCGCTCGCTTCTTCTGTAATCGCCTCGTGCAACGCAATGTTAATCCCCTCTGCTAAAACATTGGACATATCATCCATGAACGTATCTACCTCTTTAGGGGTAACCATTAAATTGTGGCCGAGGGGATTTAGCACTTCCTGTATGAGCTGGCGTTTCTCTTCTTCTGATAACGAGCCAATGATGCCAAAATACTTTTGTTTATCATCATCCTCAAGGTTATCCTCATCGGTCAGTTTCTTTCTTTCCCCAAAGGTCATGCCTGATGGGACTAATGATTGCGCCGGTTTGTCACGGTCGTTCATCTCTCTCCCAAAATGTTTAAACAAAAAGTCGATCGTATCACTCGTAATTGACACAGCGTCTACGACAGTCGGAATGCCAATCGCGAACACCGGCACGTTGAGGGTTTGTTCATTGATTTCCTTGCGTGCATTCTGAACACCAGAGCCTGGGTGAATTCCTGTGTCAGAAATTTGCACCGTAGCGTTCACTCGTTCAATCGACCGGGCGGCAAGTGCATCGATCGCTATAACAAAATCAGGTTTTGTTTTTTCAACGGTACCAAAGATGATTTCTGACGTTTCAATGCCGGTAATCCCCATTACACCTGGGGTTAGCGCGGATACAGAGCGAAAGCCGTCATCGGTTGATTGATGACCTAACTCAAACAAATGCCTCGTAATGACAAGCTGCTCAACCGTTTTTGGACCGAGGGCGTCAGGTGTGACATCGCGATTGCCAAGTCCAACAATTAAACACGTACTGTCTTTTTTAATTCCGTGATTCGCTAAAAATGATTTTAATTCTTTACTTAACAAGTGGATGAGTTTTGATTGCATCGCTGTGTCTTTTTGCCTTAACCCAAGCGCTTCAAGTGTTAAATATCGGCCTGCTTTTTTTCCAGTAGACTCCGCAGCTTTTTCATCAATTTCAACAAACGTAATCGTAATCTCATCTTCTTCACGTTCTTCTACGTGAATGCCACTTCGGTGTCGCTCGGGTAAAATGTTTTCATCTTCTACCGCCAAATCACTGCGCGGAATGAACATACGGTCATCTTTCATCCTAATTCCCTCTCTTTTTTCGAAAGTAGTTGTATCATCTCCCTCTCTCATTGATTTATTCGCTCTTGCAACGCCGGTAAGTATTTGGTACAATTCATCTGTCATGCATTGAGGAATCAATGAACGGTCAAACATGAAGAACTTGGACTTCTAAATGAACCCAAGTTTTCTGAGAAAGTTTTAGAGCAACTTGGGGAGGTGAACGACTTGGCAAACATTAAATCAGCGAAAAAACGTATTCTTGTTAACGAGCAAAAGCGTGTGAAGAATCAAGCTTTCAAATCTGCGATGCGTACAACGATCAAGGAATTCGATAAAAAAATCGAATCCAACGATGTAGAAGGCGCGAAAGCAGTGTTCCTGCTTGCTGAACAAAAGGTAGACAAAGCGGCGAACAAAGGGCTTATTCATAAAAACAAAGCTGCCCGTAAGAAGTCCCAAATGGAACGTAAACTTAACGCAGCTGCGAAATAATGACGATTGCACAAACGACTCCTCGAGAGTCGTTTTTATTTTGGTTCAATCTATAAAAAAATGGCTCTACACTAAATGTTGGGGTGGAAAAACAACTGAGGCAAAATAAAATACGCAGGCTCCTTTGTCCTCTATACTTGAATTTGCCGAAACAAGTCATAGACAAGGAGCTGCGTATCCATGCATTTTATCACATCATTCCCGGGACTGGAAACGATGACGGTCACCGACGCTCAAATTATCGAAGACACGTGCCACTTGCACGTGGAAATGGAACGCAAGAAACATCGTTGCCCAGCGTGCGGGGAGAAGACGAACAAGCTTCATGATTACCGACTGCAGAAAATCCAACATTTGAAACTTTTTGAGCGCAATACGTTGCTGTGGTACCGGAAACGGCGGTATGTGTGTGCCTGTGGCAAGCGGATTCCGGAAGCGTGCCCAGTGGTGGAGCGCTATCAGCGCCACAGTGTGGAGTATATCCAAGCTTTAGGGTTACGCGTCATACAAGGTAAGAACTTTAAAGACACCGCAAAACAGCTGTTCACCTCTCCAACAACGGCAATGCGACGTTTTGATCAGCTCGCTCCACGGATGCTGGAAGAAGTAGTGGCGTTGCCAGAAGTGATTGCCATTGATGAGTACAAAGGTGACACGAATGGCGAACGTTTTCAAGTCCTGATTGCCAATGGAGCGACCGGTGTGCCTCTGGATATTCTGCCGGATCGAAAAGCCAAGACCCTTAAGCGCTATCTTCAGGAAAAAGGTGGGGGTGTCAAGATGGTTGTGATGGATATGAGCCCCTCCTTCAAATCCGCGGTGAATCAAGCCTTGGGTCGTCCGATCATCATTGCCGATCGTTTTCATTTCTGTCGCTATATTTATTGGGCGCTAGACCAAGTGCGGCGTCGCGTACAAAAAACGTTTCACGAGTATGATCGAAAGAAGTGCAAGCAGATGCGCCATGTCTTTCATAAGCGTCCGGAAAAGCTAAGCGAGAAGCAAACGTGGTACTTGAATCGCTACCTGGAGTTATCCGAGGAACTTCGGGAAGTCTATGGGCTGAAAAACCAGTTCCAAGCATGGTTTGACAAGCATCGGACGGGCAAGACTGAGGGTACTGACGTGTTCGCCGGCCTACAAGCTTTTTATCAAGCTGTGGAAACTTCAGCGCTGAAAGAGATGAAAAAAGCCGTAAAAACGTTGAAGAATTGGCAACCAGAAATTCTCAACAGCTTTATTTTTGGTCACACTAATGGTCCGATTGAAGGGCTGAACAACCAGACGAAGGTCATTAAGCGCAATGCGTTTGGTTTTCGCCGCTATGACCGGCTGCGTTTAAAGGTGTTATTACATCACCAATTAAAAGAGCATACAAGTCGAGTAGGATAAACAAAGGAGCAGAGGTGTGTGGCAGTCTCTCAAATTGTGCAAAATGAGAAGGGGTGTCATGGCGGAGACGCCTACGGCGGCCTGCGTAAGCAGGTTGGTTCGACATCATTATGATTCATAATGAATGTCGAACTTCCTTTTCTGTTAGCCGAAGATCCTCGCGCGAAGCGCGATAGCTGAGGCGACGCCCGTGGCAAGCGTAGCCATGACACCCCCTACACTTCTATAAAAACAACATTTAGGTTTTTCAACAGCCTCAGAGGCGTATTGTCTCTACCCCAACATTTGACTTAGAACCAAAAAAATAACGCCAACGTGAACAAATCGTTTACGTTGGCGTCTGAATGTATATATAGGATGACCCTTAAATTCCCCAAACTTGGGCTATTGTTTGTCGCTTTCCACTACAGGCCGATGCCAGCACTACAGAGCAAAAGGACAACATCCACCGTGTTTTCTATGCAGTGGAGGATCGGTCACGAGATTACTTCAAAAAACAGCGTCTTACTCTCTAAATTTCTCGTTAACATGAACCATAGGGTCCTATGTGGGGATTACAACTATATTCAGCTTTGCGATCGTACATTATCCCATCATAGAACCGCCTATGTGGGGATATAGTCTTTCTATGTGGGGATTCCTGCTAAAATTTGTTACTCATTGAGGAGAATTCCATCATAGACATGGTCTACGTGGGATTTTCTATTTATAGCTAACCAAACATTGTTATACGTTTATCAATTTCTCTTTTTCAGCGAGCTTCTGATGAGCTGCGGGGTCTCGTCTAGGTCCTGGTTCCATAGGCGTCACCGCCTTTCATTCTCATTAACTGTCTGAATGGCATCGTTTGTGTACTAGAGGTCCTTAATTGTGCCTCTGAACGCTATTCATACATTTTGGGTGTCAATGGCAGTCATCAAAACCATTCCTTACTACATCTACTGCGAACGATTAAGTCGACCTTCAATGACGTAGCACTTTAGTCTTTAACGATTGGTTTACCTTTGGTTCTTTTAGAAATTCTGTAATTCAAGTTATGCCTTTTATTATTTCGTTGCAAGCGTCCCAGGTAGCGTAGCGATATAGAGCTTGAGTGCGGTATGCTTTTCGACGAGTCCTTGCTTCATTTTGTAATCAACTTCAGCTAAATCAGACAAAGCCCGGTAAATGGCGGTGCTTTGTAAACCCTTTGCTTTATTTCGGATTTTACCGACGACAAACGGTGGCACACCAATTGTGCCTGCCATTTTTTGTTGGGAATACCCGCGATGATCCATATCCAGCACTAAGCTCATCATCCTTAGCTGCCTCGCAAGTAAAACTGTAATTTTTATCGGCTCTTCCCCACTATTCATCAGTTCATCGTACAATACGAGCGCTTTTTCTGTATTCCCTTCACTTACCCGATCAATGAGTGTGAACACATTATCTTCGAGGCTTTTGGGAACAAGTTGGTCTACCATGCTTTCGGTGATGATACCACCCTCACCTGCGAACAATGCACATTTCTCAACTTCGTTTTTTCGAATATGTAAATCGGGTGCTGTAATGGAAAGAAAATGTTCCAATGCTCTCGGTTCAAATTGTACCGTCCACTTACTAGCCAATCTATTCAACCACTCTACTTGAGCACCGTGTTCTAGAGGCGCTGCTTCAATAACGGTCGCTTGTTTTTTTAATCGCTTCACAATTTTCTTTCGCTCGTCTAATTTCTGAGACTCGACGGTAATGATAAGAATATCGTCAGACAACCCTTCCTCAACATACCGCTCCAGTTGCGATAGATCATGGTCAATCGATTCCTTTGACTTTTGACCTGTCAGGAAATACGCATGTTTGAGGACAATCACCTTTTGATTCCCAAAAAATGATGCCGTTTTCGCATCCTCAATGCCAGCTTGTACCGGGGTTTCAGTTAGATCATATTGAGAGAAGTTAAATTCTTTCTCATCCGGTGATAACACCCGATCCGTAAGCGTTTGAATTACGTCTTCAATCATGTACGCTTCTGTACCGTACAATAAGTATAGAGGTTGAAGATTCCCTTTTTGTATTTGCTCGATTGCTTTTACGTATGTGCTCATCTTATCACTCTTTCATACATACACTTCGTTAAAAATGCCATCCTATATTTAGTGTACCATCGTTTTTCTATACGGGAAAATCGAATAAAGACAGTGCGTATGATCGCACTGCCCAAAATTTATATGAACGTCGACTCGAGAGACCTAGGAACTGACAAATCGACGGTACACATCCGCATCTGTTCATTTCTTATCGTATCCTATGCCCCGAGTGATTATAGGTGACAACTCTTACTAAAAATGAGAAAAGCGACTAGAACGTATGGTTTTGTATGAATAACAATTGGTGGTGGATTTTTTTTCATGGTTGTCTTATACTTGACGAAGAATGAGGAGGGTCCGATATGAACAACGAGTTTGAAAAAGAAGTGCAAAGTAAGCGTAATGACTTTAACGATGCAATCGTAGGCGTAGGCGTATCTTTCGGTTTCTTTTCTCTAATTTTTATTATTGGTGTCGTCATTGAATTTGCTAGTCGCATGTAATGATTCAAACCACCACTCAGAAGAGCTAAATCTCATCGGTTTAGCTCTTTTATCGTTCAACGAGACTCGTTTCAACGTACCAACCGTTGTTTTTATAAGTAAATCGAATCGCACCGTGCTCATACGTGCCAAGAATTCGCACGCCCTCTTTGTTTAAACGCCCTACAACTTCATCATGAGGATGTTGAAAACGATTATTCACCCCAGCAGAGATTACAGCAACTGTAGGGTTTAGCTGCTCCAAATATACGGCAGTAGTTGACGTACGACTCCCATGATGCCCGGCTTTTAAGATGTCTGTCTTTAAGTTTGGATAACGCTCGATGACTTGCTTTTCCCCATCCTCTTCAAGATCTCCCGTAAACAGCCAACGCATGCCTCCTACATATGCATCCAACACAATGGATGCATCGTTTCGATTGTGCATTGGCCCGTCCCCTGGGTGTAACACTCGGAATATAGCCTCGCGGGACTGCCACGTGTACCCATCCGAAATTAACTGAAGCTCTACACCTTTATCCAACGCCTTTGTAATCAAAGACCGCTCCGCATCTTCGGCAATATCAACGTCCGGGAAATACATCTTATCAACAGGAAATTCCTCCAACACCGCGAACAATCCTCCGATATGGTCGTAGTCTCCATGCGAAACGATTACCTTATCAATTTTTTGAATGCCTCTTGCTTTTAAGTATGGAATGACATTTTGCCTACCCGGATCACTAGGAACCTCTCGTTCTTGCCATTCTTCTTGAGGAAATGAGATATGTCCCCCAGCGTCGATAAGATACGTCCCTTGCCTGTGCGGCAGCTCAATAAGAATGCTGTCTCCTTGACCCACATTAATAAACGTCACGGTTACACTTGAGTCGAAAGCCTTCGAATAAATCGGATAGGCGGCACATAACATAAAAACGCCAATCCCTACATAAAGCTGAATGTGTTTTCTTATTTCATACAAGTAAAACAACACGACAGCAATTGCTGTTGTTACAATCACCCACGTGACAGACACTTCCCCAAATACTGTTGTGCCGTATACACTTCCTTGCACCGAAATAAAAAAGTGGTGAATTCCTCCCAACCCCTTTGATAAAAGGTGCAACCACACGTGGGCAAGGTCATGATGAATGAGCGTAAGAAAAAACAATACCCACATCGCCGGCAAAACAATGATTGAAATGATCGGTACGTAAACGATATTTAAAATCAAACTCCATAATGAATACGAGTGGAAATAATAGATGATGAGTGGAAAGGAGAAAACTTGCGTAACGATGGCAACGTAGAGAGATTGCTTCGTTTTACTTTGGAACGAACGAAGGATGTAAATCGAAGTGATGATAGACCATGTGAGCATAAAAGAGAGCTGAAACCCCACATGAAAGATATAATATGGGTTGAAGCAAAGCATGAGGATATAGGCTGCGGAAAGTGTATGGAGAGGGTGAACATGAAAACGAAATCGCACAGCTAAAAATACGATGAGACTCATACACACTGCGCGTACGACGGATGGGGCTCCTCCTGCTAATACCGCATACAACGGTAACAATAAAAACATCATTTCTGCCGCTCGTTCTCTCGTTACGCCAAATCGGATGAATAAGAAATAGACGATGCCACTCACAATACCAATGTGCAATCCTGAGATGGCGAGCAAATGAACTAACCCTAGTTGTTGGTAAGCTTGGAGGATATCATGTTCAACTTTTGAACGATCTCCAAACAATAGAGCAGAAGCTATTCCTTGAATTCCCGCTGGGAAATGCTCTTCAATATGCTGGATGGCATAATGCCTCCATTGTTTAATGATTAGCGAATGATAGCGATCTGTATGTGTACAAACGACGTTTTCATGATCAGCAGCCATCGTCCAATGAATCCTCTGTTCATAAAGATAACGTTCATAGTTGAGGGCAGAAAAATTACGCTGACCCGATGGGACTCGCAATTCGCCTTCGAGTATACAACGTGTCCCCGGCTTTGCATCGTCTCGCCAAAACTCGAGATCCTCTTCGTTACTGAGCCTTATGAAAGATTGAATCTTTTCCCCTTCGTAAGAACGCAACAAAAACGATACTTGACTGCCGTCGATGGATACGACATCCATGATTGCACCTTCGATTCGCTTCGTATCGTCTGTAAGTACACTTTCATTCAGACGGTCTACGTTCGCCGCCCACAGCCCTGAACAAAGCGAAGATACAACAACTACTCCAATGGACAAGATTGCTTTTCTCTTAGGTAATTTAAGGATATGAAGGAAGAGGAGAACTCCAGCAGTGACTAAGAGCACGGCTGGAGTAACTGGAAGAAGAACTGCAAACATAGTAAAAGTGATGGTTACAGCAATAAGAGGAGTATGTGCGAGTAAAGATTTGAACATGCTTATAGTTTCTCTAACCCAATGGCGAGGTCTTGGATGATATCATCTGCATGTTCGATACCGACAGAAAGTCGAATGAGTTCGGGCTTTACACCTGCTTGTTTTTGTTCTACTTCGCTCAATTGTTGATGTGTTGTGCTTGCTGGGTGAATAACCAATGACTTCGCATCCCCAACATTCGCAACGTGAGAATGAAGTTGTACATGATTGATGAACGCTTTGCCTTCTTCCATCCCACCGTTTACACCAAACGTCAAAACTGCCCCTGGACCGTATGTGAAATATTTGTCAGCTAACGGCTTACTAGGGTGTGAATCCAATCCTGCATAATCGACCCAACTTACCTTCTCATGGTTTTGCAAGTATTCGGCTACTTTTTGAGCGTTCTCCGTATGACGTTCCATTCGTAAATGAAGCGTTTCTAACCCTTGCAACATTTGAAATGCATTTGTTGGCGAAATTGCTGGACCAATATCTCGAAGTAAACGCACGCGCGCTCGAATAATAAATGCTAACTCACCGACCGCTTCCGTATAAACGACACCATGATAGCTCGGGTCTGGTTCACTAAACATCGGGAACTTTCCATTTGCCCAATCAAACTTTCCACTATCGACAATCACACCAGCAATCGACGTTCCATGGCCTCCGATAAACTTTGTTGCCGAATGAACGACGATATCCGCACCGTGCTCAATCGGCCGACATAAATACGGAGTGGCGAGCGTCGCATCAACCATTAGCGGCACTCCTGCTTCATGGGCTACATTTGCAACACTTTCAATATCAAGAATTTTCCCGTCCGGGTTGCCTATGAGTTCCCCGTAGACGAGTTTCGTATCGGCTGTTATCGCCTCTTTGTAAGCGTTTGGATCATCGATGGGCACGAAATGCACTGTGATGCCCATATCCGGCAACGTGTGCTTAAATAAATTGTATGTGCCTCCGTACAATGAGCTAGATGCAACGATCTCATCTCCTGCTTTACAAAGGTTTAGAATCGCTAAGTGAATTGCCGCACTTCCACTTGCTGTCGCTAAAGCACCTACCCCTCCTTCAAGAGCAGCTACCCGTTTCTCAAACACATCTTGTGTCGGGTTCATGATGCGAGTATAAATATTCCCGGTCTCAGCTAAAGAGAAAAGATTCGCCGCGTGTTCAGTATCATGAAACCCATACGATGTGGTCTGATATATAGGCACCGCTCGCGCTCCTGTCGTCGGATCAATCTCTTGCCCACCGTGCACAGCAATCGTTTCTAACTTCCAATTTTCTTTCATCTCCATCGTCCTCTCACCCATCGTTTTAGAGGCTAGTAGCCAGCAGAAGCTTCCTCATCAATACTCACTTGCCAAAGCGGAAATTGCCCATTTGGGTAATGAATAAAGTCATTTACTGATGAATTGACCCCGACGACATAATCGGTGTGCAATGTGTAAATCATCGGCGCCTCATCAATGAGCGTTTGTTGCACTTGACCATAAAGGTCTTGTCGAGCTTCCTCATCTAGTTCAGCCCGTGCCTCATCTAATAGATCGTCGACTTCTTCGTTATGATATAACGTTTGGTTCCCCGCAGAACCGAAGTTATCAGAATGGAAAAGTGTTCTCACGCCATTGTCTGCGTCTCCGGCTGAAATAGACCAGCCGAGAATGAACATTTCCGTATCCCCCGCATCAACAAGGTCCAAGTACGCACCCCATTCGACTTCTTCAATCGTCACATCTACACCGATCTCCCCAAACTGATCTTGGGCAAGTTCAGCAATTTGCACCCGCATCGGATTAGCGTCATTTGTGTGCATCGTCGCGCTAAAACCATCTTCATACCCTGCTTCTGCAAGTAATTCTTGCGCTCGCTCTGGGTCATATGGCAGTGATTCAACATCAGGACTTGATGCATTGACAAGATCGTTAAGTGGTCCGTCGGCTACTGATCCGTACCCTTCGTATAACCCTTCAACAATCGCTTCGCGGTCAAGCGCCATCGACAGCGCTTGTCGGACACGCTCATCATCAAATGGCTCTACTTCATTGTTAAACCCGATGTAATCGATCCCGAACCCTTCTTGAGAAACAACGTCCATGTTATCCAACGCTTCCATTCGAGCAACATTCGCAGGTTCAATCTGTTGCATAAAGTGGGCTTCGCCTTGCTCCATCATCGCCATCCGCGTCCCTTGTTCAGGTACGACTCGCAACGATACTTGGTCTAAAATTGCCGGTTCTCCCCAGTAGTCTTGGAAATTAGCTAGAACAATTTCATTGTTTAGGTCCCATTCTTCTAGCTCAAATGGGCCTGTTCCAACTGGGTTAGTTGCAATTGGTGTCTCTTCTTCGTTGGCAATCGCTTCAGGGCTTAAAATACCAGCTGACCCGTGAGCGAGGTGTTGCAGCAACGGGGCAAAAGGCTCGTCAGTGGAAATATGTACGGTGTACTCATCGACGGCTTCCACTTCGTCAACAGGACCAAACAGATTCGCTCTTGGCGACGCCGTATCGGGGTCTAGAAAGCGGTCGAAGTTCGTGACGACAGCTTCTGCGTTAAACGCCGCACCGTCATGAAACTCTATGCCTTCACGAAGCTGAAACTCCCAAGTCAACTCATCAATCTGTTCATACGACTCAGCGAGTACGGGTTCCAATTCCATATTCTCGTCAAACATGAGTAAATTTTCGTACAAATTAAGAGTGACGATGTGCGACGGCACGTCAGTAATTTGGTGAGGATCTAAAGTGACTGCATCCGCTGGCATGGCCATAATGAAATGTCCGCCATCCGACGCCCCTTCCCCATTCGCGTCAGTTGCCGTTTCTTCTGCACCTTCATCTGCAGGGTCACTTGTACAAGCTGCTAACGCGAGACCAAACGTCGAGAATGTAAAAAATGCTGTTGTCTTTTTCATCTTATCTTGTCCTTTCTTGTCGTCGTGTTCCGATTGTAATACAACGACATTTGTAAAACAATTGTCACTCATCAGATCATTCTATAAATGATTCGTTCGTCCTCGATCTTTTGGCAGATTTATGGGGTAGCGATCTGATCGACAAGTGCTGCAAATGATTTCTCCCCGATCCCGGAGACGTTCATCAGTTCTGACGGATCATCGAATCGCCCATTCTCTTCACGATACGTAACAATGGCCTGTGCTTTAGCAGGCCCGATGCCTGGAAGCGTCTGTAAATCTTGTTCGGTAGCCGTATTAATATCAACCGTTGCACCCGCACCTTCCGCTTCCGTTGTTCCTGCCCAACGCTCACTTAATGATCCTTCTTCCTCATCCTCATGAGGCACGTAAATGACCATCTCATCGGTGAGAACTTGTGCAAAATTCACGTATGCTTCATTCCCTGTTTCGGAGACTCCTCCTGCCATGCGAATGGCATCGTCTACTCGGTAACCTTGATCGAATTCATATACACCTGGTCGCTCTACCTCACCTTTCACATCAACGATGACTGTCGAAAGCTCTACCTCCTCTTCCTGTGGGACTGCTTCTTCACTCTCCTCTTCCCAAGGCAGCTCATCCAATGATGCTTCAAGCGTATCCGGTTGACGGTCGTTTGATGCAAATAAAAACCCAAAAATCGTAATCATAAACATGCCTAAACCCGCAACAATCATCCACCATTTTTGCGTCATAGTGCCTCCATATCGAACGTTAATTAGTTGGAATAGTATGAATATAAAGGGCAGGAGAAATTCGAAGAAAAACTGCAGTATAGTTGGTTGAATTATACTACAGTCTACTCGTCGTCACAATACTTTACTTAGAGGCAACAAAAAAGATGCGTTCACTCTCTTCAGTTGGCGCTTCATCTGTAAAATCTGCGGTCACCTGAACATTGTGAAACCCAGCCTGCAGAAGCCACTTTGTGTACGTATCGACAGAAAATGTTCGCTGCATATGCGTCTCATCGACCCGTTCGTAGTTCCCATCGGATTGCTTTTGATAAAATGTCAAATCATGCACGACGCCATTCTCCAAATCTTCTAGTTCATAGCTATTCCAGATAAGAGACACATCCGGATCATCATCTCCATAACTAAAGCCAGGGAAGTCGTGTAGAAATTTAGAAAGTGAGTGCACGTCAAAAATAAGAATGCCCGATTCATTTAAGTGATTGTAAAAGGATACGATGCTCGACTGAACGTCTTGCTCATCGAGCACATAGTTTAATGAATCACAAAACACGGTAATCACGTCGTAACATTCTCCTAGCGACAACTCACTCATGTCTTGAGCATGAAGCTTCGGTTTCACACCATTCAACCGCCGGATCTTTTCATCGGCAGCTGCAAGCATCGATTCCGACAAATCTACTCCACTCACATCATATCCTTGTGAGAGCATCATAGACATGAGTGTGCCCGTACCACAACCAACGTCTAACATTTTCGGATTACGTGTCGTAATCACACGATTTGTCCACTCCAACCACCGCTCATACGGGGCATCTTGCATTAAATAATCGTAGAGCGGTGCTCCTTTTTCACTGTACATATCGTTTCAACCCCTTAAGCAAGCATCCGTCCAACTTCAATTTGGTCGGCTTCTCCCCAAAGTTTTTCGAGGTTATAGTACAGTCGATCATCTTCATGGAAAACATGGGCAACTACATCTCCGAGGTCGATTAACACCCAGCGCCCTTCTCGGTAACCTTCCATACGCTTTGTTTCATACCCGTTCTTCTCTGCCTGTTCTTTCACTTCACTTGCAATGGCTTGTACTTGTTTCACAGAAGATCCGTGAGTAATCATAAAATAATCGGCAACGACAGAGATCCCATTCATGTGTAATACTTTAATGTTTTGCGCATTTTTTGAGTCAGCAGCTTGTACAGCAAGCTTCACTAGTGGTTGATCATTCATAAAAAGTCATTCACTCCTTGATGGTTTGGTCATAAGCATTGAATTGTAGGCGGCTAGCGTCATCGGGTGTACCGGACGTCTATTCTCGACTAGATGTGAGATTGTACTTACAAAACAAGCCGTTACTGCTTCATCTAAGCCTTTTTCTGCCGCTTTTCTCACTTCATGAACACCAGGGAAATGACGTCCTGGTTCGATGAAATCGGCAAGAAAGATGATTTTTTCAAATGTAGACATATCCGGATGTCCCGTTGTATGCCAATAAACAGCATTAAAAATATCTTGATCGATTACGTCCTTAAATTCACGCTCAATCATATAAGCTCCTGCAGGCGCGTGTAAAAGAACACCCCCAAATTCGGAGAAGTTTTCGTTCGGTTCACGCTCTTTTAAAACATTTAACAATGACTCTTTTGCAAGAGGTTTTGCATAATCATGAAGAAGGGCTGCCACTTCAATTCGGTACGTATCTTCATTATACTGTTCTGCAAGACGCACCGCCTCGTCTCGAACGCCAAGTGTATGCGTAAACCTTGACTCTGGAAGCACTTCTTTTACTCGGTTTTCAATATCCGTCGTTTTCATACAAGTGATTCTCCTCAACGTAAGACCTTACCTCTTCCGGAATTAAAAACCGGATGGACTGCTGCTTTTTAATTCTAGAACGAATGTCTGAGGATGAGATGGACAATTGGGGTACGTGAATATACAGCATCGTCTCCGAAATGTGTTCCCCTTTTTCCAACGAATAATCAGGCCGGTCCGTCACAATAAAACGAACCATGTCGCGCAGCCGATCGATTTGATGCCACCGCTCCAAACTCTTTACCATGTCGCCACCAATAATAAAATAAAATTGCTCATTCGGGTAAATTTGCAGCAAATGTTCAATCGTGTCGACCGTATAGGATGGGCCCGTTCTCGCTAGTTCTAGTCGCAATAATTTAAACTGAGGGTGGTGCTGGATCGCCAACTCTACCATGTGCGCTCGGTCTTTACCATCTGCCATTCCTTCATGCTTTTTATGCGGGGGAATATTCGCTGGCATAAACCAAACTTCATCTAGTGAACACTCATTTAATGCTTGTTCAGCAAGAATTAAATGAGCAATGTGCACAGGGTCAAATGTACCACCGAAAATGCCGATCTTTCTCATTTTCTCCCCCTTACGGTAGTTCAATGCGTGGATTTTCAGTGGATGGGCGGTACAAAACGATCGTAAAGCCAATCACTTGAACGAGGTGGGCTCCTGAACGTTCAGCGAGCTTATTTGCAACCACATCCTTGTCTTCAGGACAGTTTTGCAACACGCTCACTTTAATGAGCTCACGAGCCTCTAGCGCATCTTTGATTTGAGAGATGAGGTTCGGATTCACTCCCGCTTTCCCTACTTGCAATATCGGTTTGATTGCATTGGCTTCACTTCTTAAATACTTAAGTTGTTTGTTCTTAAGTTGCATGTGGTATTCCCAACTTTCTTTCGACTGTTTGTTTCATCACCGTGCGGTTTGCTTCACGATGACTCCATAGTTCATAGGCTAGAGCAGCTTGCTCAATAAACATCCCTAAGCCATTTTGTACGGCTCTTGCATTCGTTCGATGTGTTTTTAACCAAGCGGTTTCACTCGGATTATAGATGAGATCGCTTAAATATACGCCTGACCTCAACTTGGTCGAATCAATGAGGGTTAGTTGCTCCCCTTGCAACCCGATCGATGTGGTATTAATTACACAATCAAATTGAGGAAGTAACGGTGTAATATCATTCGTTGAGTAAACATCCATTGCGCCTATAGAGGCAAAATCCGCTGCAATTTTTTCGGCACGCTCCTCAGTCCGGTTCACGACACTTAGGCTTTTTACCCCATGCGTGAGTAGAGAGTATGCGACCGCTCTAGCAGCACCACCAGCGCCAATCATCAGAACATTCATTTCCCGTAACGCTTCAGAACCCGTCATGGCGAGAAGCGCATTCAAAAACCCTTTACCATCTGTATTATAACCTGTAAGCTTCCCACCGTCGTTGACAACCGTGTTGACAGCACCAATCATCTTCGCTTCAATATCAACGTCATCCAGTAGGTTCATAATGTCCACTTTGTGAGGAACCGTGACGTTCCACCCGGATACACCAAGAGTCTTAAACGCACGAACCGCCTCAGGAAGGTCGCTCGGGCAGACATCATACCCTGAATAATACGCAGCGTCACTTTGTGCGCTAAAATGTTCGTTATGCATATAGGGAGACATCGAATGTTTAATCGGACTGCCAATTACTGCATAATTCTTCATTTACTCTCCTCCTTAAATGATTGCTGATCGAAGGGTAACTTTGACATTTTTCGGTGCGTATACGTTCACCTTTGCTCCTTTTTTACCGACGGTAATCCAACCGAGCCCTGGAACGACAAGATCAGTTTTATCTTCTTTAATATAAAACGTGTGTAACACAAGCTCTGGCACTTGTTCCAGAACATCTATTGCTGGGGGCAAAAGTAGATCCTGGCCTTTATGACGCTCATACAAATCATCGGCTGCTTCTAACTTTGTCCGATGCGGCTTGAACGCCTCAGGAAAATAACAAACAAAATGATTCGACTCACCTTCTAAAAAGTCCATACGGGCAAGACCACCGATAAAAAGCGTTTGCTCGGACTGCAACTGAAAAATGGTCGGTTTAATTTCTTTTCGCGGTTGCAATACATGCACGGCGTGACGAGGTAATGATTGAAACATTTGTGATGGGTTGATTACACCAGGTGTATCATACAACTTTGAACCGTCATCTAGTGGCAGATCAATAAACGCAAGTGTTGTGCCTGGGTATACTGAGGTCGTAATGAGCTGATCATCATCCCCTTCAAATGCTCGGATCAATTGATTAATGAAGGTAGACTTGCCAACATTTGCGCTGCCGATGACATACACATCTCTACCGTTCCGCAACTCATCAATGGCGGCTGCCACACGTACGACATCTGCTTTTTTATTTGCACTCATAAGCTCGATCGATTTAGGAGCGTACCCTTTTGCCTTCGCTTCTCGTTTCAGCCAAAGCCGAATTTTATTTTCATTCACCGATTGCGGCAATAGATCGAACTTGTTGCCAACGAGCAACAGCGGTAGATGCTTTAAATCTTTGCGATGAAGCATCCAACTGCCCTCAACGTCGAAGAGATCAACGAGCATGACGATTAGCGCGTCTTGCTTCCCGACTTCAGAAAGCATTTTGCTAAAGTCTTCGTCCGTGAGCGGCACATCAGGAACTTCATTATAATGTTTCAACCGATAACAACGTTGACAAACGATGACGTCGCGTTGCAATGCATTTACCGGAACATATCCTGGTTCATTTTTATCTTCTGTCTGAACAGGTATACCACACCCCGAACAGATGATATCTTCATTCACTTCCATGATGTCTTTTCCGCCTTTCTAACTTCCTCATAACCATCTGTTCCACTTTCCGGTTCGCCTTCGTCATCCATCCGTCTGTCTCAGATACTGGAACGACAAGAATCGTGTAAAATCCACCACGATTGCCCCCAAATACGTCGGTTAACAGCTGATCGCCAACGACGACGACTTCATTTTTTTGCAGCCCCATCTCTCTCATCGCTCTCTTAAACGCTCGAGTGAGTGGTTTTTTGGCTGAATGAATAAAAGCAACACCCGTCGGTTCTGAAAACGTACTTACTCGTTTCTTCGTATTATTAGAAACGATTGTAAGTTTTAACCCTTCTTGATGGACCATCTCAATCCAATCTAGTAACTCAGGCGTCACATCGGCACGATCCCATTCTACTAATGTATTGTCTAAGTCGGTAATAACGCCTTTGACCCCTCGGTCTTTCAACTCTTTTAAATTAATCTCGTATATACTCTCTGCAAATTGATCCGGCACCATGGCTCCTAACAAAGTTGCTCCTCCTCCGTAACGTTCCTCACTATCACTAAACTGAAAGTATACCTGCTTTAGGCGGTGATTTCAACGATCACACGCCGTCACGCTCTCCCCAACGCTCATAATCAAAACAAAAGCTGAGAAAATCGTAATTATTTATCGACAAAAAATGCATCTACAGCTCTGTGGATAAACTTATCCACTTATTCGCATCCGATAGGATCAAGGTTAAACAAACATTTAAACATTCTCTTCACATTTTATCCACCACGCACTGTGGATAACAGTGCAGTTGTTCAAGTCGAAGGTTCGTGATAGGATCATAATAGATTCAAACAAGAGGCTACACACCTAAAGGCAATGATATATTGAGGAGGTGTACCCGCGTCTTGCGGTAACCCTATGCGCAACCTTTCTGACGACATGCTATTAGAAGCATACGAACAAGCATTGCATTTGCAATTAAGCGAAGATTTCATTGCCATCATTCGATCGGAAGTCGAAAGAAGGGCACTGACTCCTGCACTCCATCATTAATTATACTCCAATACATGAACGCGTCTTCGTGAGTGGCACATTGTGTGCTGCTTACTTTTTTTGTATTGACAACTTCTTATTGGGGAAGTTAAAAAGAAAAACCCGACTAGGTATAAAGATCCATTTTCTCATCTCTCGCGTTTTTCTCATCCTATTTAAAAAGAAAAGATTGCCTTAAGAGTTTAGAGTGGGCACGTTTTTAAGTATGCGCTATACTCAAGTATAACTCTTTCAGGGAATAGCTTACAGACTGGAGGCACACCGACATATGGAACAACTGACGTTACTTCTTGTTCTATCACCATTTATCTTGGCAATCTTTGTTCCAATCTTGTATAAATACATACGCTCTGTTCACACAGGTTGGTTCGTATTTCTTTTGCCATTGTTTCTATTTGTCTATTTCATCACATATCTCCCAGATGTGATGAATGGCAACAATAGCTACTATTCCGTACCTTGGGTTCCAACACTAGGAATGGATTTTTCCGTCTTTATTGACGGTTGGGGGCTACTGTTTGCCTTACTAATTACCGGGATAGGTTTTCTCGTTGTCCTTTATTCGATCTATTATCTCGATAAAAATCAGGAAAAGATCCATAACTTCTATGTTTATCTATTAATGTTTATGGGTGCGATGCTTGGTGTCGTTCTATCAGACAACATCCTCGTTCTTTATGTGTTCTGGGAACTGACAAGTTTGTCATCGATGTTACTCATTAGTTACTGGTTTAAGCGAGAGGCTTCTATTAAAGGCGCACAGAAGTCAACACTCATCACAGTGTTTGGCGGATTTACAATGCTCGCAGGTATCGCGCTTCTCTACTTAATGACGGGAACGTTAAGCATTCAAGAAATGATCGCAGGAGCCGACGGGCTAACGACCGAAACCTTTTTCCTTCCTGCAATGCTGTTAATCTTAGTCGGTGCCCTCACCAAATCTGCACAGTTTCCGTTCCACATCTGGTTGCCAGATGCGATGGAAGCGCCGACACCTGTCAGCGCCTACTTGCACTCAGCTACGATGGTAAAAGCCGGAATCTACCTCATCGCTCGTTTCACGCCATTCTTTGGCGGAACCGCGGAATGGTTTTGGATTCTCGCATCTTTCGGGCTGTTTACGCTCTTATACGGATCCATATCTGCCGTTCGTCAAAAAGACTTAAAGAGCATTCTTGCGTATTCAACGATAAGTCAATTAGGCATGATCGTCAGTTTACTCGGAATTGGTTCTGCAGCTCTTTACTTTGATGCACCCGACGAGTTATATACAGGTGCCATTCTTGCGGCAGTGTTTCACCTTATTAATCACGCTACGTTCAAAGGTGGCTTGTTCATGGCCGCAGGCATTGTTGACCATGAGACAGGTACCCGCGACATTCGCAAACTGGGTGGTCTACTGACCATCATGCCAGCAACGTTTACAATTTCAGCAATTGGCGCGGCTTCGATGGCCGGTTTACCACCATTCAATGGCTTTTTGAGTAAAGAAGAATTTTTCATGGCACTCACCGATGCCGCTCAGTTTGAGATCTTCTCCATGCAATCAGCAGGAATATTCTTCCCGATCATCGGTTGGGTCGCGAGTGTATTTACATTCTTATACTGCTGCATCTTTGTGTTTCGGACTTTTGGTGGCAAATTTATTCCAGAGAACTTCAAAAAAGAAGTGCACGAAGCACCAATCGGTATGCTTATTAGTCCAATTATTCTCGTTGCGATCGTCGTGATTACTGGGATCTTTCCAAACCTCTTGGCCGACACGTTTATCGCGCCGGCGATGGCTTCTATTTTACAAGGAATACCAGAGTCACATGCCGCATTTGATGTAAACATTACCCATTGGCACGGATTTGAAATCGAATTATTTATGACCATAGGTGTTTTTGTACTTGGTGGGATTCTTTATGCAACGATGCGCCGTTGGCAAAAGCTTGCCATCTACAACCGTGAGCGTGATATCGTAAACCACGTATATGACGCGGGCTTGAATGGTCTTATTCGCGGATCAACGGGCATTACAAACGTACAAATGACCGGTCGGCTTCGCGATTACCTAGCCGTAACTGCCATCTTTTTAGTGTTGTTAACGGTATATACGATGGTGAAGTACAACAGTTTTGCGATAAATTTAGAAGGAATGAGTGATGTTGAACTTTACGAGTTCATCATCATCGGAATGTTTATCGTATCTGTAATCGCCATACCTTTCATTCAAAAACGAGTCGCTTCAATTGTTATGCTAGGTTTTGTCGGTTTTTACATCGCCGTTTTGTTCGTGCTCTTTAGAGCACCTGACCTAGCAATGACTCAACTACTAGTCGAGACGGTCGTCGTCATCTTGTTTATGCTTGCATTTTATCATTTACCTGAACTTCGCAAAGAGAAGAGCAAGCCGCTGTTTAAGTGGACGAATGTCATCATTTCGGTCGGTGTCGGCGTTACAGTTACGCTCGTTGCACTCGCTGCTAATGCGTATCGACAAGGACATGATTTAATCCCAATTTCTCAGTACCACCTCGAAAATTCTGCAGATCTTGCAGGTGGTTACAATGTCGTCAACGTTATCCTTGTTGATTACCGTGGGCTGGATACAGTGCTCGAATTGCTCGTTCTCGGCATCGCTGCACTCGCCGTCTATGCGGTCGTAAAATTCCGTCTGAAGGAGGGTGAGAACGAATGGCAATGAAGTGGAAAACAAACAACCTGTTATTCATTCACGTCACGCGTGTCGCTGCATTTTTGATTCTCGCTCTATCCATTTATCTATTCTTTGCCGGGCATAACGCTCCCGGCGGTGGGTTTATCGGTGGACTGATGCTAGCAACGTCTATTCTTCTACTGTACGTGACCTTTGACCAGCGTAAAGTGAATAAGATTCTTCCTATCGATTATATAAAATGGATTGCTGCAGGCATTTTAATTTCGATGCTTACCGGTTTGATCGGTACTGTTGTCGGCCTGCCGTTTCTCACACAGTTTTTCGATTACTTTTATCTGCCTTTCTTTGGCGAGTTTGAATTGACGACCGCTGTTCTGTTTGATTTAGGCATCTATTTAGGTGTCGGTGGAGCAGCATTACTCATTATCCTGACTATTGCGGAGGACATCTAATATGGAACTACTCATGTCAATCGCAATCGGTGTGCTTTTCATGGTGGGAACTTACCTTATGCTCACACGTAGCATCTTACGTGTCGTCATTGGAATTGTTCTTTTGTCCCACGGTGCTCACTTATTGCTACTCACAATGGCTGGACTAAAAGAAGGCATGCCAGCGCTTGTTGACCAAGCGGAGTGGGCGTATACAGACCCACTCCCACAAGCGCTCATTCTGACTGCCATCGTTATTAGTTTCGGTATGACCTCTTTTTCACTTGCACTCGCATACCGACTATATAACGTTCATAAAACCGATGATCTTGATGAACTAAGGGGGGCTAATGATGACTAATTTAATACTAATACCGCTGATTGTCCCGGTCATCATGGGCGCTGTGCTCGTCTTTTTCTCTAAAAATGAGCGGATTCAAAAGGTAATCAGTGCCGTTACGATGCTAGCCATGCTCATCGGAAGTATCCTTCTATTCTCTGAGGTTTTGACAAATGGAACCGTTGTGATTCACCTTGGAGATTGGCAAGCCCCATACGGCATCCCTCTCGTTGCCGACTTATTGTCTGCTTTTATGTTGCTCGTTTCAGCGATCATTGGGACGGTTAGTTTATACTATGCTTTTAAAACAATCCGCCCTGAACGTTCACGCTATTTCTTTTATCCGTTTTTCTTCTTCCTACTAACAGGAATTAACGGGTCCTTTTTAACGGGTGACCTCTTTAACTTGTTTGTATTCTTTGAGGTTATGCTCATATCTTCATACATACTTATGGTGCACGGCAGCAGCAAGTTTCAACTGCGAGAGACCTTTAAGTATTTTGTCATTAACATGTTTGCATCTATGCTATTTTTAGCAGGGGTTGCTTACATCTATGCAGCAACAGGCACACTGAATTTCGCGCATTTAGGCGTGCGCGTCGCTGAGCTCGGGCAAGACGGCCTATTGAACGTCATCGCCGTGCTTTTCATCGTCATCTTCGGTGTAAAGGGTGCCATCTTCCCGCTATACTTTTGGCTTCCACGAGCATACACGGGGCCTCCATCAGCCATCGCCGCCTTATTTGGTGGTTTATTAACGAAAGTCGGCCTGTATGCCATTATTCGGATGTTTAGTGTCGTCTTTAATCAAAATCCCGAGTTCACGCATACTGTTATTCTCGTTATGGCGGCATTCACGATGATCTTAGGTGTCCTCGGTGCGGTGGCAAGTTATAATTACAAGAGCATTTTGGCATACCACTGTATTAGTCAGTACGGCTATATTATGATGGGCTTTAGCATTTTTTCACCGCTAGCAATTGCTGGTGCGATCTATTTCATCGCACACCATAGCATCGTTAAAACAGCGCTATTCCAATTTGCTGGGGTCACTGAACGGATAACGGGAACGAGTGATTTAAAGAAAATGGGAGGCCTATTAAGCTCTCATCCTTGGCTTGCTTGGTTATTCTTCATAACAGCCATGTCACTAGCTGGCATCCCGCCACTTACAGGTTTCTTTGCGAAATATCCTCTCGTTTTAGACGGTTTGGATCAAGGACATTACATCATCGTCGGTATCGCCCTGTTTGTCGGTCTCCTTACCCTCTACTCCATGGTGAAAATCATGATGTATGTGTACTGGGGCAAAGAGAAACATACAACTGAGCAAAGACAAATCAAGGTCGGTTCGCTTCTTTACCCGATCATCCCACTCGTTCTGCTCACTGTCGTATTTGGTTTTGCAGCAGAACCTGTGATGCAAGTATCGATGACAATTGCTGAAGAAATATTAGAACCAAGCAACTATATCAATACGGTATTAGGAGAGTAGATGCTATGGTCTTTCAATTTTTATTAAACGTTGCCATTATGGTCATTTGGGTCGCCCTTCAACAGGAATATACAGGTTCTGATTTTCTCATCGGTTACGTTCTAGGTATGATCATCGTCTACTTTTTTAGAGGAATCTTAAACCAGCCCTTTTATTTACGAAAAGGGTTTGCGATTATTCGCTTGATCTTATTGTTCACGAAAGAATTGTTAGTCGCCAACTATGATATGGTGAAAGTCGTATTAAACCCGAACTTAAAGCGTGACGTGAAACCAGGCATTATTGCCGTTCCAACGACACTCAAGTACGATTGGGAAATCACGATCTTATCGATGCTGGTCACATTAACGCCAGGTACGTTAACGATGGATTATTCGTCCGATGCTAGAACCTTATATATTCACGTCATTCATGTTGATGACCGAGAAGAAGTTATTAAAGACATTACAGACAGCTTTGAAAAAGCCATACGAGAGGTGGGAGAATAATGGTTGAGACGATTGTCCCCTATGCACTTATTGCATTGTCTATATCCATTGCCCTTTGCTTAATTCGTGCGCTTATCGGACCAACAACCTCGGATCGAGTTGTCGCGCTTGACTCGTTTGGTCTAAACTTGATCGGTGTCATCTGTCTCATTATGATCGTCCAAGACACAAGTGCTTACGTAGAAGTAACCCTCATCATTGCGATTCTCGCATTCTTAGGCTCAGTAGCCATTGCCAAATTCCTCGAGAGGGGTGTCGTCATTGATCGAGATTCTCATTAGTATATGTATTATTTTAGGTGTATTTTTAAGCTTAATTGGGTCGATCGGCATTCTCCGGTTAAAAGATGCCTACGGGCGCATGCATGCGGCTACGAAAAGTGCAACATTAGGAATCATCTTCGTCATCATCGGCACATTCTTTATGTTTTTAATGCGAGGCGAGCTGCTGTTACAGCTTCTTTTCGCCATTGTTTTCGTCTTTTTGACAGCCCCGGTCGCTGCTATGATCATTTCTAGGTCCGCTCACCGCATTGGTGTCGAACTTTGGGAGAACACCGAGATTGATGAACTTCATGACAGCTATCCTGAACACGTAAAGCCGACAAGAAGCGATGTTGTCGCCGAAAAGCCGTCGGATCGCTGATTCTAAAGACCGAATGATTGAAACGCATTTTTCTCGGCTATACTTTAGACGAACGTTTCATTTCTCTTAAATATCGGTACAACACTTGACATAGCAAGGGTTTCATGAGTAAATTTGTAATGTACCCGGATTAAAATGTCATGAAAGGGAGTAATTTCAATGAACAAAACAGATTTGATCAATGCTGTTGCTGAACATGCAGATCTTTCCAAAAAAGAAGCTTCAAAGGCCGTAGACGCGGTATTCGACAACATTACCGATTCTCTTAAGGCAGGCGACAAAGTTCAACTTGTTGGCTTTGGTAGCTTTGAAGTACGCGAGCGTGCGTCTAGAAAAGGACGTAACCCGCAAACTGGAGATGAGATCGAGATCCCAGCAACGAAGAACCCTGCTTTCCGCCCAGGTAAGCAACTAAAGGATGCAGTCAACGAATAATCCATATGAAAAAAGAAACCAGGTGTCGGATGTTGCCGATACCTGGTTTCTTTTTTTATGCACAGCCTCTCATTGCTTATATTTCGCTTATGAGAAGACTTTGTCGAATTCTCTATACATAAACCCCTTGTCACTATAAAACGGCCTGATTGCAGCGATAGAGCGCCTTCTTGCTAGAGAGACAGAAAAAGCGCCATGAAGGCAAACACAATCTACAAAAGTAGAACCATCATCGCTATACACGCAACGAGGTGCTTAAAAAGCGATTTGTTTTTCTGAGCTGCGGGTTTTAACTTGGGGCGCAGGAATTGGTTCCAAAGATTTTTGATTGGAATCAGATTCACTCATAAGTGATCGTTTTGCCTCGTTCTGATTCCAATCGATCGACATCTAGTTCCTAACGCCCATTTATGGAATCAGATTCAGCCCTTTAAGGTAGAGTCCATATAATTGTGTAAAAGTCAAAAGGGTCATATTGATCCCATGTTACAATGTTTTCGCCATGAAAATTATGAACAGGGGGAATCAATATGACCCAAGTAAATATTACATTAGACTTGG
>NZ_JBHFQF010000013.1:0-65019 GCF_041949955.1 Geomicrobium sp. JSM 1781026
ACCAAAACACATTCTTGCCTTCGCTGTTTTTCTTAATGCCCCACTTGGGATCCATCGGCACCTCCGCCCGTAAGAGATCAACAGAGATGTCCAGCTGATCTTCAATTTTCTTATCGTAGAGCGAAAGTGCCGCTTCTTTTTCTGCCTGTGCTTGACGGCAAGCTTCCGGATCGGCTTTGGTTTTGCGGCCCTGTTTTGTAGGGGACTCCTTCATGTTCTCGGATTTCTCTTCCTTTACGGGCGCTAAGTCTCGTGCTTTTAGATGAGTGGCGTCAATGGCGACGGTGTCATCGGTAATGAACCCTTCCGTAAAGGCTTGGACAAGCACATCGGATTGAACGGATTCCAGCACCTCCGCGTGTTGGATTTTCGTGACCAAACGTGAAAACGAGGCTTCAGAAGGGACGGCATCTGAGACGAGAAACCCACAATCGAGTTGGAACTTCACGTCGTGGCGCAAACGGCGAACCAAGTCTTTAATCGTTGGGATTCGCTCAAGAATTCGAATGAGAAGCGCATGAATCATGGCCGGGTAGTTGAGCTGTAAAGGCGCACCCTCCCGGGATTTTTTCGACACCACCCAAAGGATCGAATCAATATTGATCGCCGAAAATACCTCATCGAATCGATGGGGAGGTTCTAAATCATATAAATCTTGCAGGTCAAACAGGCTCGCTTGTCGTATAATAGCCATAAGGGAGTCTTCCTCCAGTCTTTAGAGTTTTGTCAGCACTTAACTCATTCGACTGTTTGGGGAGGTACTCCTTTTTTCGTGACGTGAAAACCTTGGGAGGCTAAGACAGGCAGTTATGAAATTCGTTCATATAAGTTGAACTAAAGAATATCATGCAATTATAGACCACCTTGTTCTCCACAATACCTGTTACTCAAACTAAAAAAATGATTGAGAGAATAAAGAAGGCTATAGAAGTAGACGGTCGTTCATTTTCTGCAAAGCGCCCAATCTGTTTCCAATCACGTCTTTTTGGAAGCAGACGGACATGGATTGGAAACAAAATGCAGTCAAAAAGGCATTGGTGGGTAATTCTGTTTCCGATCCAAGCTCTTTGGAAGCAGCAAGCCTTTTCAGCGACCTCCAACGTCGATGGGAAACTTCGACCGGTTCTCCGACTTTGGAAAGATGGTGGAAATTAAGTACCAACAGTTCAAATCAAGAAATCTAAAGTCCACACTAGATAGTCGGCAAATGTATGTTTACGACACCGGAGCGGACAACTTTGACAAACGGGTTGAACTCTACACCTAGTCTTCATGATTATATGCTCTCTTCATGCACCAACTTCTGTAGTAATGAATACGCTGTTGGGTAGAAGGAGGTAGGCATTTATCATGAAGGATATGAAACAGAAATACGATCATTGCCTGCAGCATGTCGGGCATAATGTGCAAGCTCAAATGGCGGATAATCAAGTGTTTATGGGATTGTTAGAAAGTGTCGATGAAGAACATGTGTATTTGCTCGTACAAGATCACTCAGACAATGTCGACCATGACGGTATGAGCGGGTCCTATGGAGGCCATCACCAAGGAAGCCACCATCATCATGGAGGTCACCACGGTCATCATCATGGTCATGATCATCATGGAGGTCACCACGGTCATCATCATGGAGGTCACCACGGTCATCACCAAGGCCACGACCATCACGGGGGTCACCAAGGCCACCATTATCACCAAGGAAACCACCAACATCATGCGGGCCAAAGTTATGGCCATGGGCAAGGTATGCACCACATGCCACAACAAGGATATGGTCAGCAGCCCCACCCAAGTGCTGAACAGATGAATGGATGGCACGAGCAAAACGGCATGCGCTCACAAGCGCAGGAGAGAATCTTTGGCGGGTACGGCCCAGGGTTTGGATATGGCCCAGGCCCATATTATGGTGGCTATGGAGGCGGACGTTTTAGAAGAATTGCGCTTCCGTTAGCTGGTTTAGCAGCACTTTCCCTACTTTTCTAACGTAGGGAGGAGAGAATGAACTCTCGGGATGTAGCCGAGGGTTCCTTTTTTGTTTTTTATACACCGCTGTGAGAGGCTTTTTGTTTTTGCAGGAAGGATGACGAATTAAACTAAACGTACCCAGCACCAGTTCTTTCTTGTGTTTGTGCGCCTTACAGGTGATAATAATGAGTAAGCATACGACGCTTGGCTTTTCTTATAAACATTGATACGATTAAACCAAATTATGTACAGAAATAGGTGGGAATTCATGAGCTACACAATCTTTCTCGTAGAAGATGAAAAAAATCTATCTGAAGCTTTAAAAGCATACATGGAACGTGAAGGTTGGACCGTTCGATTATTTCATGATGGGGACGCTGCTAGTGAAGCTGTTGTGGAGACTCCTCACCTTTGGGTACTTGATATTATGCTCCCGGGCACAGACGGCTACCAGATTTTAAAAAGTATTCGTGAACACCAAGGAGATATTCCAGTCATTTTTATTAGTGCAAGAGATCAAGATTTAGACCGGGTGCTCGGTTTAGAAATGGGTAGTGACGATTACATATCCAAACCTTTCCTTCCCCAAGAGCTCATTATCCGAGCGAAGAAGTTGTTAACACGAACATACGGATCAGAAACAGAAGAAACGAAAAAAATTGATCTAAATGACTACACGATTGATCCACAAGCCCGGACCGTTATTGATGAACATGATCCGGATGCTCCTGTGGACTTGACGACGAAAGAGATGGACTTGATTTTACTGCTTACTGAGCAAGTAGGAAAAGCTTTGTCTCGGGAAGATATTATTGAAGAAGTATGGGGGGAGAACTATTTTGGTTCTGAACGTGCAGTCGATGATGTTGTACGTCGCGTACGAAAGAAAATGCCCCGCATTCATTTAGAAACTTTATATGGTTTTGGTTATAGGATTCTCTCGTCATGATCCGCATGAATTTGACGAGAAGAATATGGCTATCGTTTTCAGCTTTATTAATTCTCGTAGCCCTTTCAATGGCGATCATCTACCCGATGTACATTCAAGGAACACTCACCGAAGAAACGTATCGTATTATTGAACAGGCACAAAATCGCCAGGTGAATCCTTTTAGTGATCAATTTACACCTGACTTTGATGATGAAAGTGCAATAATTGATCCGGCAATGAGAGAAACCGGGCATCTAACTGTTATTGATCGTGTAATTTCTGCAAGGCAGATGAGTGTTCCTCCAGGCGCAGCCATTGATGTAATGATGGAGGAAGCAGAAGCCCAAGAGGCAGAAACCGCCCGTTATGAGCTTGTGTACGAAGGTAGGACACTCTTTTACGTCATCCAACAATACCAATCTTCTGATGAGGAAGCGTATCTGATTTCTTTCATGTGGGATTCGTACCGGGATACATTATTAAACAGTTTATGGGGCAATTTCATTTACTTACTCATTCTCACGACGGCGTTTACGTTGTTGCCAGCCATTTGGTTGACCCGGTATTTACGAAAACCCCTTCGATTACTTGGCTCGCACTTTGAACAGATTGCCAAGAGAAATTGGAAAGAACCGTTCCATTGGAAAGGTGACGAGGATTTCCAGAAGTTATCTGATCAATTCGAGCTTATGCGCCAAAATCTAATTCGCCATGACCGATCACAGAAGACGTTCATCCAACATGCTTCGCACGAATTAAAGACACCGATCATGGTCGTAAAAACGTACGCACAATCTGTAAAAGACGGGGTTATGCCTAAAGACACGGTGGAAGAATCGATGGATGTGATTTTGCAAGAAGCCAACCGCATGGACAAACGTGTAAAAGATATGCTTTATTTCACAAAGCTTGGTGCGATGAAACAAGAAACGATTAACCGAGAGAAAATTGTGTTCGGTGAGCTGGCGTATCGTTTAGAAGAGCGGTATCGACTACAAAGAAGAGAATTAAACTTTATCGTCCAAGGAGCAGATGTTACGTTTTATGGTGATTTGGAACAACTGCAAATCTTACTCGAAAACCTCATCGAAAATGCGATGCGTTATGCCGAGCAGAACATTTGGATACGCGCGGAAAATGGCGTTCATGAAGTCACGCTCTTTGTAGAGAATGATGGAGAAGCCATACCTGAAGAAGACGTACATGCGATTTTTGACCCATTCCGTAAAGGGAACAAAGGCCAGTATGGTCTTGGGCTTGCGATCGTTAAGCAAATCGTCGAGCTTCACCATGGACAGCACCATGTGGAAAATAAAGATCATAAAGTGTCATTCCAGATGCGAATTCCACACAAAAAATAAGGGAGGAGGCAGCAGGGGGAGATTTCATCCCCTTGTACACCTAAAATATGCAAGGAATACATTACGCAAAAGTAGGCGAGAAAATTGAACGCTATATGCTCATCCGTCAATCGGTGCGAGGAATTGCAAGTAATGGAAAACCATTTCTAACGTTGCGACTATCCGATGATAGCGGGGAAATTGAATCAAAACTTTGGGGAGTGAGCCCTGATGATGAGCAAAAGTATATCGGTAAGACGGTTGTGTTCGTGCAAGGAGAGGTATTTGACTACCGGGGACGATTGCAGCTAAAGATTGCAGGTATTCGAACGACGAACGAAAACGATCAAGTTCGAATGGAGGACCTCGTTCAAAGTGCTCCTGAGTCCAAGCACGACATGTTAGAGTGGATCAATCAATACATTTTTGATATTCAAAATGCGAATGTGCAACGAATTACGCGGCACCTATTCAAAAAGCATCAAGAAGAATATATGGTGTCTCCGGCTGCGACTAGAAATCATCATGAATTTATGTCAGGTCTTGCTTACCATGTTGTTAGCATGTTGGAGTTGGCAAAAGCAATTGCAAAACAGTATCCTTCGTTAAGTACGGATCTGCTCTATTCTGGTATTATTCTCCATGACCTAGGAAAAGTAAGAGAGTTATCTGGCCCGATTGATACAGAATATACAACAGAAGGAAAGTTAATTGGTCATATTTCAATTATCGCTGCTGAAATTCGTCAGGCTGCAAACGAACTAGGCATTGATGGTGAAGAAGTGATGCTTCTTGAGCATATCGTGCTCAGTCATCACGGCAAGGGAGAGTGGGGAAGTCCTAAAGCTCCCCTCGTTAGAGAAGCTGAAGTGATACACTATATCGATAACATCGACGCAAAAATGAACATGATGGATAGAGCCCTCGCAAAAACAGAACCTGGTGGCTTTAGCGAACGTGTCATGCCGCTAGAGAATCGAACATTCTATAAGCCTCATGCCTTTTCATAAAGAAAGACCGAAAATGACCATTCATTTTCGGTCTTTCTTTATTGATTGAACAAGCATAACTGCTCGGTTGCCGACATAGAGTTTACTAGTAAAGGTGGACAAGAGTAAGGGGTGGCAAAATGGAAAGACGTTCAAAACGAATGTTAATTACACTGGCTGTACTGTTTGTTGTATTAGCAATTGTTCAACGATTTACAGCAGATACAGCAGTTACGGCGTTGCCATGGTGGGTATTCGTGCTGATCTTTGCAACGATTGTTTCGGGTTATATGTGGATAAAAGCAGTGGCAGAAAATCGTAAAGAACAGGCAGAGTGGATTGAGCAAGAAGGCAGAGTATACATTCGAAGGATGGAAAACGAACGTCGTGAACGAATGAACCAAGACGTATAAAACCCGGCGGGAGTCCGCCGGGTTTCTCTACTTATTCCATCGGTTCTGGAAGCTGGAACCAATCTTCATATTCACTCTCAGTGATGTTAATGTCAGCTTCCTCCATCAACTCTTGAATGACTTCATTAGATGGTCGTGCTTGTTCTTCCATCAGGCGCATTTCAATCTCTTCTTGAACATCTTCAAATGAGTCATTGCGATCAAGCACTTCAATGATGTGGTACCCATAATCAGCGCTGGACTCAACGGGGTCACTCACTTCACCAACGTCTAAATCAAAAGCGGTCTCAGAAAAGTTCTCTTCCATTACACCTTCTCGTGGGAAGAAACCAACATTACCTCCAGCTGGAATGCTGTTTGTATCTTGAGAGTACTCCTCAACAGCATCTTCAAAAGACATGCCGTCTTCTAGTTCTTGTTGTACTTCTTGTGCAGTTTCTTCATCCTCCACAAGGATATGCCGAGCTTCAACCTCAATGAGTTGGTCTTCATTTTCTTCGTAGTAGGCTTGCATGTCCTCTTCACTAATATCGACATCTTGGTAACGCAATTCATCAATAACGACTTGAGGAACGATGAAGTCATCGACGAGTTGATCGACAGTGCTCACAGGTACTTGTTGCATTTGTAACATTTGCAAAAGCTCTTCGTCAGATTCGACGCCAAATTGCTCTTTAACATCGTCCATTTCACTTTGAATTTCTTCTTCACCAATTCCGAGCTCGTCAGCCGCTTGATCAAACACGTAGCTCTGAATCATTTGATTAAACGCCATTTCTCCATATTCATTCTTCATGTAATCTACAAACTCGCCTTCAGTAATGCTCACATCATTTACCGTAGCAACTTCATTGCCTTCGTCGACTGAAGCTGCAGAATCATTTTCGTCAGTCTCATCGTCATTACAAGCAGCAAGGACTAATGTAAGACTAAGTGCAAGAATTATGTGTTTTTTATTCAAATCATACACTCCCTAAATAAAAATTCAATCATACACTAATGTAAATCACGTTGTCTTTAAAAGCTGCCCCCCGGCAGAAAAAAACCTTTTCATCAATGGTCATGCTTTTGCATGCATACTGACAGTATAATCCATCGAGACAACCATTACTATAACATAAAGAAGAAGAAGAAAAAATGCTTTTCTAGGTATAACGCCCAAACGTCTACACCATGAGCTACATAGTATAGCTTAGGAATGGGAGAGGGGGCGATGCCACATGCGAACAGTTAAGAAGCAGCAGTGGTTTCGCACTTGCCAGTATCCTGTTCATCTCAATACGAATCATAGGTGCTAACAATTGGCCTAAGATTGAATAAATATCAGAAGGGGAGATATGATCATGAGTTACGGTGGATACGGTTATGGCGGAGGTTTCGCATTAGTTGTCGTGCTTTTCATCCTTCTTATCATCATCGGTGCATCTTGGGGTGGATACGGTTACTAATCCGTAATCGAAATAAAGAAGGATGGGCAAAAATGCCCATCCTTTTTTATGTTCATTCATTGGCGTTTGTTTAGACGACCACTAGTCTGACATACGTTGACGTTAACAGAATAATGATTAAGATGTTGATCGTCGTAAAGATGCTCGGTACTTTTTCTTCAGCGATTTCTTTTTGGACAACCATTGTATTTGTCATTGAATTAATGATGAGTAGATAAGTTGCTGCGAATAACATGAATAAAAACATTTCCATCCCGAGACCTCCAAACACTCTTCTGTTTTTAACTGTATCAAAAAAAACACCAAAATGATAGCAATACATCCTACTCACGTGCAAGAGTGTGTTAGAATCTGTGTAATAGATAAGGTGGTGGAGATGTGAAATGGCGTTGGGCATTTTTTATTCTGCTCGGATTACAAGCACTCGCTGTCATTGTGCTGGCAATTATGCTCACAAGTGGCTCAACGGGAGATGTAGTGCCTGAGCGTGAGCAAATGAGTGTAGGTGAACCGTTATTTACGGTTGAAACATCCATCGCACGTATTAATGACTATATTGATGAAGCAAGTGATGATCAATTTCAATTACATGCAGATGATGGCAATTACGTTTTTACAAACGAGTACGAACTGTTTGGATTAAACATTGATATTCAAATGCAATTGCAACCTGAAATAACAGAAGCTGGGAACATACGGCTTTATGAAGATGGATTATCAATCGGTTCGCTCTCCCTGCCAGCGAGCGCAGTTCTCACATTAATTAGCGAACAAGCAGACTTGCCTGAATGGATTCATGTGAATCCTGATGAGGGATTTATTGACATTCGAGTGAATGAGATTGATACCGGAGAGGGATTAGGGTTACGAACAGCTGAATTATCCGATGAGGGTACGATCACGATTGAAGCACTCGTCATCGAACCGTAAATTAACGAGTTTCGAAGTCTCTTCGTTCAGAGGAATGGTTAACGTAACGAAAGCTACGTAATAAAGCTAGTTAGGGCATCGTACGGCGATAAAACTGCAAGGTGACACCAGCTGAAATAAGTGTAAACGTAAATTTTCTTTGAAACTCCAGCAGGTAAGTAAACGATCTTTCTTTTCACAGTATAGACCGAACCCGCAATATGGATGTTGCGGGTTCGGTTATTTCTTAACGAGTAATGAGCGTCTTGCGGACGAATTGAGTACATGTAAAGCTACAAGGCCATTCAACGCGATCATTTATCGAGGCGAAATGGTCGTGGCTACTTCATCGTCTAAATGTCCGCTCTCCTTGGATTGCAAATCCAATGTGTCAAACTGGTCAGTGAAATCATCGCCATACATATGACGGACAACAGTTGCAATCTCTGAGAATTCTGGGTACTTCCCATAAAGATTCTTTAAAGGCATCGTGCTTTGAATGGTTTCATGGTTGTTTACATTAAACTCTTCTAACGTTAACAAAAAGAGCGCTTTGCCTTTCTCTGTTAGTCGTACATACGTATGTCTACGATCTTCTTCTTGCTTACCCATCACAATTAAATCTCTTTCTTCTAACTTTTTAGAAAAATTATAAGCTGTTGATACGTGCATGACACCAAACTTTGCAATTTCTGACAAGACAGGAGATCCAATCTGATAAGAAATCCATAAGATTTGATGTTCATTGATATTCAGACCATGAGGTTGGAGCCATCGTTGCCAATCTTTTTCGACTGATTTCCATAGCGCTTTGCTTAAGTAAGCGAGACGATGCTTGAAGGCGAGGGATTGCTCCCAAGTTTCATTCGTTACGTCCATAAAATCCTCCATCGTTGTGTCATTTTACTACATGATTCTGAAGTTTTTATAAATATTGTAAAAAAGCTTGTATGTTTAGTATAGGAAAAAAGTAATTAAAATGGAAGAGAAAACCACAATGATTTTTAAAATAACATTGTGGTTCTTAAAAAATTAATGGTTTTTGGCAAAATCGATCATAAAATCATGCAACACTTCACAGGATTGAAGTGATACAGCGTTATAGATGGAAGCGCGACATCCACCGACAGAACGATGCCCTTTTAACCCACTAAACCGTTGCTCATTTGCTTTAGCAAGAAACTGATTCGTTAGTTCTTCTGACGGCAACGTCCACGTAACATTCATTAAAGACCTAGACTCGCGGTCACTATGACCGGAGTAAAAGCCTTGGCTCTCATCAATGGCTCGATAAATCATTGACGCTTTCTCTGCGTTACGCTCACCGATCGTGATCAATCCACCTTCGTTTTTAATCCATTGGAGCACCCGTTCCATCATGTAAATGGCAAAAGTCGGTGGAGTATTGTACAAAGAATTCGCTTTTTCATGTGTGAGATAGCGCATAATTTGTGGCAATGTCTCCGCCTGGGGACGAGATGACGCTAAGTAGGATTTCTTAGCAATGACAATGGTTACTCCTGAAGGGCCTAAATTCTTTTGTGCACCCGCATAAATAAGGTCGAAATGAGAAACCGGAAGTGGTCGACTTAACAGATCCGAACTCATATCGGCAATCACAGGTGGGGCCCATTCGCTCACGTGATCAAAACGTTGCCACGCGGTCCCGTAAATCGTGTTGTTAGACGTTAAGTGGACGTACGCATCTTCTGGAGACGTAGAAATCTCATGAAAAGCGGGTATCTTTCGATAACCTTCAGATTTTGAAGACCCTCCAGCATAGGTTTCGCCAATCATGCTCGCTTCTTTTTGTGCTTTCTCTGACCAAGAGCCAGTTAGAATATAGTTTGCTTTCTTTTGAGCAGGCAAAAAGTTGTACGGCACCATCGCGAATTGGTGACTTGCCCCCCCTTGTAAAAATAAGACTTCATAGTCATCCTCAATAGAAAGCAGCTCTTTTACAGATTGTTTTGCTTGTTCATGAATGTTCTCATAAATCGAACTGCGGTGACTAAGTTCCATAACCGACATTCCGGATTCGGAAAAATTCAACAACTCTTGTTGTGCATCAAGTAATACTTCCTCGGGTAGTGCCGCTGGACCAGCATTAAAGTTATGTATTCGATTGTTAGACATTAATGAAATCCCTTCGAAAATGAAGGGCCTCCTCTCGTTTTAGAATTGAACCGCCTGTTGTACACGTTCCGCTAGGGCATGCATATCTTCGTCACTCATGTCGATCTTAGGATTTTCATTCCAGTTAGCATAAATTTCATCGTTTCCATAACGAGGAATGAGGTGCATGTGAAAATGAAACACAGATTGCGATGCTTTCTCACCGTTATTGTTGACCAAGTTCATTCCTTCACATTGCAACGTACTTTTCATTGCGCGGGCAATGGCTGGGGCTTTACTTAGTAAATGAGCGGCTGTCTCTTCTTGCAGTTCATAGATGTTCTCTTCATGATTTTTAGGGATAAGGAGTGTATGCCCCTTAGTTGCTTGACTAATATCTAAAAAAGCTAGGCAATGGTCGTCTTCATAAACCTTCATTGCTGGAATGTCACCATCGACAATCTTACAAAATATACAATCGTCTTTTTGTGCCACGAAATGATCCCTCCATTACATTTAATGATTCATATTCTATCAAATTCACGGAAAAAAACATACATGCAAAGCGAGAGTCGTTTTCATTTCTTAATTGAAAGGGTACAATAAGGGTAACGTTGTTTGTGGAGGTAGATGAATGGCATCTTTACTAAAAATTGATAACCTCGCCGGTGGCTACAATGCAAATAAACCGGTCATAAAAAACATTGATTTTACTGTTGAACCAGGTGAAATTGTTGGGCTAATTGGATTGAACGGGGCAGGGAAGAGTACGACGATTAAGCATATATTAGGACTTTTGGAGCCAACTTCAGGTGAGATTCGCGTGAATAACCAAACGATTCGTGAAGATGTGGATACATACCGAAGAGCGATGAGCTTTATCCCTGAGACGCCTATTCTATATGATGAATTAACGTTATGGGAGCATTTACGCTTAACGGCAATGGCCTATGATCTTGAAGGTTCCGATTGGGAAGAAAGAGCTGAAGGTTTACTGGAACTCTACCGGATGAAGAAGATGAAGCACTGGTTTCCGAGTCACTTCTCTAAAGGGATGAGACAAAAAGTCATGATTATGTGTGCGTTTCTCGTGCAGCCAAAACTTTACGTCGTTGATGAGCCGTTTTTAGGATTAGATCCTGTCGGTATTCAATCGTTGCTCGATCAGATGATTCGTATGAAAAGTGAGGGCGCGGGTATTCTTATGTCAACCCATATTCTTTCAACAGCTGAGAAATATTGTGACCGATTCGTCATGTTACATGACGGAACGATTTATATGCAAGGGACGCTTGAGGAACTACGTGCACGAAGTGGTCAGCCAAAAGCCGATTTGGACGAGATCTATGTGAATATGACAAAGGAAAATGACAATGAATATTGAGCAGCTGTTTTCCGATCGTAGACAGGCGTTTTGGAATGTAAGCATCCGCTATATTCGACTTATGGCGAACAGTGGGTTAATGGCAGCTGTCCTTGCGTTGATCCTTATTATAGGGCTGTATTATCAAAATTTCTTAGATTGGCTACCGCAAGACTTCCCGGTTTTGCTCGTACTAACGATTTTGTTCGCCTATATGTTAACAAGAAGCCCAATTCGAACGTTCTTTCAATCTGGTGATCTTGTCTATCTACTGCCTCTTGAAGCAAAGCTCGACCGCTACACGAGGCAAGCACAAGTGTACAGTTGGACCATTCAAAGTGCTGTATTCGTATTTGTTCTGTTCTTATTCGGGCCGTTATATATTGACCGCTTGAGTCCTGAGTTTAGTCATCTTTTAATGACGATCGCTGTCTTTCTTGTAGCGAAGGCGTGGAACATTCAAGCGCAGTGGGCAGAATTACGAAGCCAATACGTTGCAAATCAATGGAAACTAAAGTGGTTGCGGTTTCTAATAAATCTCGTCTTTGCGCTGTTTGTATTGATGGTAGAACCTCTCTTTGTGCTAGTTCTTTTGTTGTTGATGGGATTCTTGCTTGCCTTTTACTATCGGCCAAAGATGAAAAACCATCAATTAAAATGGGATCAACTCATTGAATTAGAAGAGCAGACGTTAAATTCTTTTTATCGCTTTGCTAATGCATTTACCGATGTCCCTCACCTGAAGTCACGGGTAAGAAAGCGGAGTATGCTGGCAAACCAGTGGGAGCGTTTGCACAATAAAAGTTCGAATACGTACGTATATTTATACGGGAAGACGTTCGCGCGCTCAGGTGATTACTTTGGAATTTTTGTGAGGTTGGCAATAGTTGGCGCATTGCTCGTTTATGCAACACCTGGAGAGTGGCAATGGTTAGCTGTTGCAATTTCTGTACTTTTTACGTATATCACCGGATCTCAACTCGTAACGATATATTATCACCATCGTACGATTGTATGGCCAGACCTATATCCTGTTCATCAACACGTTCGGGAGCAATCGGTTCAGTCATTTGTGCGAACGTTAATGGCTGCTCAAGTATTTTGGCTCACGCTCATTACAGGTATTACTTCGATGAGTGTTGCTTATGCGATGATGGCATTGTTTATAGGGCTCTTACTTGTCATTTTTTATGCGCAAGTGCAAGTCCCAAAACTGTTTCGGTCAACAGCAAGCTAATTTCTTCGCAGAAGGGGTGTTGTTATGCGATCCTACGAAGCTGAGGTTAGAGACTCGCTCGATGATTGGAAACGCAAGATCACAAGAAACCCAACGATGGTAAAGACGTGGACGAAATCAGCACAAAGCCGGCTAAACAGTTATATTCCTGATAAGGTGCACCAAACGATTGGCGGTGCCGTCAGGCAGATGATTGAAACGACATTAAATGGCTCACGGTATATGACGAAGAATGCACCTGTGCAAGGTGAATCGTTAGAAGAGCGAGAGAAGCGTGTAGACCGCGCGATCGTCTCTTATAAACGCACAGCTAGTCTAGAAGGGGCAGGTACTGGAGCGGGGGGGATTTTACTTGGAATGAGTGACTTTCCGATGCTTCTAGCCATTAAAATGCGGTACTTGTTTACTACAGCGACGCTGTACGGATATGAGCCAAACTCTTTGGAAGAGCGATTGTTTTTGCTTCACATTTTTCAGATGGCGTTCTCAAGTAGTCATGCCCAGCATGAAACGTTAGCGAGGATCGAGCGTTGGGATGAGTTTCTCGCTGAGTTTGGTGACGATTTAACGACAGAAAGGGCAATTGATTGGGTCACATTCCAGTTGGAGTATCGTGATTTTATCGACGTACCAAAAACGTTGCAACTTATCCCTGGCTTCGGCTTGTTTGTCGGGGCAACCATCAATTATCAGTTGCTCGAATTGCTCGGTCAAACAGCTAAGCAGTGTTATCGCGTTCGTTGGTTTAAAGAAGAAGCATAGTCCTCGACGAGGACTATGCTTCTTTATAATAATCAATCGTTACTTTGCCGAGTGTTTTTGCTGCGTGGAGCATCGCCCGTTCATCAAAGTCAAAGTTTGGATGGTGGTGTGGATAATTCACCTCACGGTCACCGAAGGCCGCCCCTGTAAAAAAGAAGGTACCTTTTAATTCGTTTAAGTAGTGGGAGAAGTCTTCTCCTGCGAGAAGGGGCTCGCGTTCATGGACGCCAGTAAGACCAGGTACTTCTTGGGCTACACGGGCGAGGTATTCATTTTCAGTTTGATGATTAACAACAGCAGGGTATCCGCGGAAATATTGATAATCCACTTCAGCCCCTCCGGCTTTTGCAGTATGAACGGCAATTTCTTCGATGTCTCGTTCAATTTGGTTTCTTACATCTTCATTAAACGTCCGGACTGTACCGATTAACTTAGCATGATCAGCGATCACATTATATGCATTCTCAGCAACAAAACTACCGATGGATACAACGGCAGAGTCAAGTGGATTTACTCGTCTTGCCACGATCGTTTGCAAATTGGACACAATCTGTGTACCAATCACAACCGCATCTTTCGTTGTATGAGGCAAAGCACCGTGCCCGCCTTTCCCTTGGACATGAATGGAGAAGTGGTCCGAGGCAGCCATAAATGGTCCTGAGCAATGTTGGATCGTTCCTAAAGGGTCTTGAGACCATAAATGCGTGCCAAAAATGACGTCGACGTCTTCAATTGCTCCGTCCTGAATCATTGGAAGAGCGCCACCAGGTGCTTTTTCTTCGGCGTGTTGATGTATGAAAACAACGGTCCCGTTTACTTCGGCTTGAATGTGTTTGAGTGCCTTTGCAAGGACGAGTAAGGTGGCTGTATGCCCGTCATGTCCACAAGCATGCATTACCCCCTTGACTGTTGATTTATATTCAACATCTTTTTCATCTTGGATTGGCAGCGCATCAAAGTCAGCGCGTAAGGCCACTGTTGGACCTGGCTTGCCGCCGGTCATGGTAGCAACAACCCCGTTTCCTCCAACATTTCTTCTGACCTCATTTCCGAGACTTTCGTGGTACTCGGCAATATAAGCAGATGTATGAACTTCTTGAAAGGATAGTTCGGGATTTTTGTGCAAATGCCTACGAATTTCTACCATCTCTTCATAAGATTGCTCGAGAAGATTATAAAGCTTTTCCTCCATCATTTCGCCTCCCTTAACATATTTTTCTATTGTATCATATCAAAAGACGATACTTTGCTTGTGAAACTTTTTTCTGTGGATGTCGTAGAAAAGAGTAGGAAAATCTTTGTGTAACGGATCGAATGCAAGCGAATGATCGAGAAAATCTTGTGCACTTTACATGATTTTTAGTTTTTATTGTATGATAAGGAATAAACATTACGCCGCTAGATCATGTGACTGTGCGATGACAACTGTGCTTCCCTCGAGCACTGGAGGCAAATTAAATGAAACCAAAACGAATGAATCGACCTGTCTTTATAAGTATAGTTATGGTGCTTTCGACACTTGTCGTTGCGGTTGGAGGATATGCAGCCGCGCTCATTACCGGTAGCATCCTTACTGATGAGGATCAACTTAATTTCGCAGAAACGTCAACCGTTGTTGATGAAGAAGGAGAAGTATTGGCGAGATTGTTTTTTGAAGATCGCACGAATATTTCAATTGATGAAATTCCAGAACACGTGCAACAGTCGTTTATTGCTGTTGAGGATCACCGTTTTCATGAGCACCAAGGTGTAGACTTTATTGCCATTGGCCGTGCATTATATCGCGATATTCTTGCGGGTGCTGCTGTTGAGGGCGGAAGTACGATTACCCAGCAGCTTGCGAAAAACGTGTACCTAGAAAATGACAAGACACTTTTACGAAAAACAAAAGAAGTGTTAATTAGCATGAACTTAGAACGAAACTTTAGTAAAGACACACTTTTAGAAATGTACTTGAATCAAATTTATTTTGGACATGGTGTGTACGGTATTGAACGAGCATCAGAACTGTATTTTGACAAAAGCGCAAAAGATTTAACGATTGCTGAAGGAGCGTTACTTGCAGCGATCCCGAAAGCGCCGTATCACTATTCTCCTGCGTCTGACATTGAACGAGCTGAGAAGCGCCGAGGTACGGTGTTAGCATTGATGGAACGGCACGGATTTATTAATGAAGAAACGATGACTGGAGCAATGAATACGCCCATTTCATCAGATGTGCACACGGAGCCAGAAATGGATGCTTCTTTTTATACGTATGTAGATATGATGATTCAAGAAGGAATTGAAAAGCACGGCATTTCAGAGCAGCAATTCTTCACCGGTGGGTATACGATTGAAGTGCCTATCCATCATGAATTACAAAACACAGCATACAGTGCAATGGAAAACAATGAGCACTTTCCTGATGAGAGCACAGGAGTCCAAGCCGCTTATGTGATGCTAGATAACAAAACGGGAGCAGTGAAAGCCGTTCAAGGGGGAAGGGATTACGTGAGAAAAGGATTGAACCGCGTAAATATCCCAAGGCAGCCTGGGTCTGCGTTTAAGCCAATATCCGTTTACGCACCTGCCCTTGAGAGTGGCCAGTACAAACCGTACTCACTTTTAAAAGACGAGCTTTTAGAATACGGTGATTACGAACCGAGCAATGTGAACGATGTGTACCAAGGTTCGATTACGATGCGCGATGCGATTATCCAATCGACAAATACGAGTGCTGTGTGGCTCCTAAATGAACTAGGAACAGCAAAGGGGATTGAATGGGCAAATGAGGCAGTACCGGAATTCCAAGATGACGGTCTCTCGGTCGCGCTTGGGGGGATGTCTGAAGGTGTGTCTCCATTGCACATGGCATCAGCGTATACAGCTTTCGCAAATGGCGGGATAAAATCTGAACCATATTTTATAAACTCGGTTAAAGCGTCAAATGGTGAATCGATTGTCGAGGCAAAAGTAGATCAGTCCCAGCTCTTATCTGAACAAAATGCATGGTATATGACGAGAATGCTCGAAAGTGCGGTGAAAGAAGGAACGGCCCAGCCTGGCAATACAGATCATGCGTTGGCAGGAAAAACGGGAACGACTAATTTTGAGGGAGTAGACGGTGGGAATCGAGATGCTTGGTTTGTAGGGTACACACCGCAGTATACTGGGGCAATGTGGATGGGCTATGATTCGACGACTGAAGAACAGTACCTACAAGGTGGGAGTGCCTACCCTACACAATTGTTCAAATCAATTTTAAATACCGTTCCTGTCACCGAGCAAGGAGTCGCTTTCCATAAGCCTGAAGGTGTTTCAGAATTAGAATCACCTGTGCAATTTGCGGAAATAGAAGATTTGGATGCTGCTCTCACACTCCAAGGCGAAGGATTTCTAAATGTGAAACTAAATTGGACAGCGGCAGAAGACGATCGGCTCGTGTATAACATCTATGAAGTGAAAGATGGAGAAGCGAGTAAAGTGGGTGAAGTCGAAGGCGAAGGTTCGTATACTGTAAACCGAGCGAATATGTTTTCGTTAGGTGACTATATGGTTGTCCCTTTTAATCCACAAACAGGCCAAGAAGGAGAACCGTCCAATGTTGCTGATGTGAGTGTGATGTCCATCTTCTAAGCGTCGCTAAGCTCATGTGGTAAGGGTGGACAAAAGAACACGCTTACCATTAACATAAGCTCGCTATTATTATGAGGAGCAACAAGTCCCGATTTAAAACGAACAAACACCCCGACGTTCTTCTTTGACAATAACGTCGGGGTGTTTGTATTCGGGTTCATCTAAGTTTGTTTATTCTATGTGAGATTACACTTATAAACGGATTGATATTACAACTTGAAACGGGACATTCTTTGGTCTAAGTCGTTCGCAATTTCAGCGAGTTCGCCGGCGGCGTCACTAATGGAATCCATTGTAGCGACTTGTTCTTCCACCGTTGCAGCAATTGACGCAGTGTTCGTTGTTGCTTGTGTTGATGTGCTTTGAACGGCAGCTAAGTTGTCCTTAATATGATTGCTATTTGTTGTCACTCGTTTGACGAGCTGGTCAATTGTTTCCGATTTTTCTGTAACGGCTCGAAACGCTTCAAGAATGAGCTGATACGTCTTCATCATTTCGGTGAGCATGTGCTCGCCTTTGGAGATGAGTTGCGTGCTTTCTTTCGATTGTTCGACAGATTGCTGTATGCTGGACGTCATATTCGAAATTGTTTCAGTAATTGAGGCAGCCGCATTCTCACTTTCGGCAGCGAGCTTTCTTACTTCATCAGCAACAACACCGAAGCCCTTTCCTGCTTTCCCAGCACGTGCGGCTTCTATATTCGCATTGAGCGCAAGTAAACTCGTTTGTCCAGAGATGTCTTTAATGACCGTACTTACGTGTTCAATTTCTTTAGAAGCCTCTCCGAGCAAATGAATGGTGGAAGCCGTCGTTTCATTTTGGGTACGTATTTCTTGCATGCCTTTCAGTGACTGGTCTAATCGTTTTTGACCGTTGGCTGCGTGCGTATTTGACTGTTCACTTTGGGAAACTATGTCTTGTACTGCAGCATAAACATCGTCTAGCTCGCTGCCCATCGTTTGAAATGTCTTGTTTGATTGGTTAATTGATGAATTTAACGTGCTTTGTATGTCTGCAATTTCCTGCACAGACCCGGACACTTCTTCAGCACCAGCATTCACTTCTTCAGAGGATGCGACGAGTTCTTCTGAAGAGGCAGCGATCGATTGACTTGCGTTAGACATTTCTGTCATAATCGTGCGCAATTGTTCGGTCATTGTATTGATTTCCTTAGACAACGCTGACAGTTCATCATTTCCGTTAACATCTAAAGGTTCGGTATGCAACTGTCCAGCAGCCACCTTTTTTGCAGTTTGGGAGATTTGCTGGATTTGTTTTTGAATTCTTCTTGAGAACAAAATGAATAAAACAGAGCCAATTACCGATGCACCGATGGCAATGATGATACTCAGTAAGATTGCTTGCCCCATCGCGGCTTCCATATTCTCATTTGCAGATTCCGCATGCCCTAAGAAATAATTTTCCAATTGTGCAGAGAGTTCCCGCAGCTCTGCATTAATGAATTCAAAACCTTGGAGCGTTTGATCACCAGGGACGACTTCCATCGATACATATTGACCAACTCTTGAATCGAACATTTCGTTAAAGAAATGAAAACGTTCTAACGCATTTGTCGTTTCCTCATCAGAGATTTGTGTATTCAATTCGGCAAGCAGTGAGGTCATACGCTCGTCAATTTGCTCGTACTGAGAGAAGTCGGGTTCCTCTTGCAACCGTAGGTCTGACACAAAGATATACTTTTGTTGAAATGTGGAAGATGTTTCTTGCGCTTTTAGGGCGTATGTATTCCAATGTTGCATTTCTTCAGCTTGTGTTTGGATATGACTCAATAAGAAGTAAATTAACACAAATCCAATAAGAAAGCAGAAGATAATAAAAGATAAAGATAATAGCATTTTTGAACGAATGGTTGAAAAGCGTGATTTCACATCCATGTTCTCTCCTCCTAGCAATAGTTCTACGATTTTATGAACGTTTCCCAAAGATTCTACACAAGACAACATAATTTCTATATGGTAGGTAAGGGTAGAGTTCTAAGGTACGATGCACAACTCGCGTATCGTTTGGTGCACGTTTTGAGAAAGATTGGGTATGCTACCAAAGACACGCATACATAAGTGCTATTTATAGTATCGACGCTTTACATGATGTTTGAAGAGGGCGTTTCAAAAGACCTGGAAAGTTATCTTGTGATAGGATAAGTTTGGTACCTACAAGTGTGGCGTGATAAAGTCACATACGTATAGGGATATAGAGGAGTGTATAGTTGTGGCGAATTTTAATGATCGGTTGCTTCGTGCGGCAAAAGGCGAAGGTGAACGGACAAAGCCGGTATGGTATATGAGACAAGCGGGACGCTCTCAGCCGGAGTATCGCGAAATAAAGAAAAAGTATTCATTATTTGGGATTACCCATGAACCTGAGTTAGCGGCTTATGTTACTCGATTGCCAGTGGAGCAGTACAATAACGACGCTGCCATTTTGTACAAAGACATTATGTCTCCGCTTCCAGCGATTGGGGTAGACGTAGAGATTAAAAGTGGAATCGGTCCGGTGATTCATAATCCGATTCAATCAACGAGTGACATTGAAAGGCTTGGGGAAATTGACCCAGAAAAAGATGTGCCTCACATCTTAGAAACGATTAAAATTCTGCGAAAACAATTGGACGTACCTTTAATTACATTTGCTGGTGCACCATTTACGATGGCAAGCTACATGATTGAAGGTGGACCGTCGAAGTCGTATGAAAACACGAAGGCGATGATGTACGGAAATCCAAAACAGTGGCAATTGCTCATGGACAAGCTAAGCGATATGACGATTACGTATGCTAAAGCACAAATTGCTGCTGGCGCCCAAGCCTTTCAGCTTTTTGACTCTTGGATTGGGTCCCTCAGTGCCCCAGACTATCGGACGTATGTGAAGCCAACGATGATGAAGATCTTTAGTGAACTTAAGAAAGAAGGGATCCCACTCATTACTTTTGGTGTTGGGACAAGGCATCTGCTACAAGAATGGAACGACTTAGATGTGGATGTCATTGGTCTTGATTGGCGTACGTCCGTGACAGAAGCACGTGAAATGGGCATTACAAAAGCACTCCAAGGCAACTTGGACCCAGCCGTGCTTTTAGCTCCTTGGGAGACGATTGAAGAGAGAACGAGAAAGATACTTGATGAAGCCATGGACGACCCTGCCTACATTTTTAATTTAGGGCACGGGGTGACTCCGTCCATATCTCCGGACACGCTAAAGCGTTTAACGCAATTTGTCCACGATTACAGCGGGGGGATTATAAAGTGAGCAAGAAAAAAGTCGGGATTTTAGTCATGGCATATGGAACGCCGCGAAGCTTAGATGAAGTGGAACCGTATTACACACACATTCGTCGCGGAAGAAAGCCTTCAAAAGAGGCACTAGACGATCTGATCGATCGGTATAAAGCCATTGGAGGGGTGTCTCCTCTGGCAAAAATTACAAATGCGCAAATGCAAGCACTTGAAGACCGATTGAATGAACGTTCCACTACTGTTGAATTCAAAGCGTATTTAGGCTTGAAGCATATTGATCCATTTATTGAAGATGCTGTTGAGAATATGAAGGCAGATGGGATTGAAGAAGCCATTTCAATCGTACTTGCGCCTCATTACTCAACGTTCAGCGTCAAATCATACAACGGCAGAGCCCTTCAAAAAAGCGAAGAGATTGATGGGCCTGTTATCCATGCAGTCGAGAGCTGGTATACAGAGCCGAAATTTATTAAATATTGGTCAGACGAGCTTAGAAAGACGCTCGAAGATGTGAATCAAGATGACACAGTCGTCATTTTCTCAGCGCATAGTCTTCCAGAGAAAATCTTGACAGACAATGACCCGTACGTAGACCAATTAACCGAAACGAGTCGACTCGTTGCCGAAGCGGCTAACGTGAAAAACTATGAGATTGGTTGGCAAAGTGAGGGCAATACTGCGGACAAGTGGCTTGGACCTGACGTTCAAGACCTTACGCGTGATTTGTATAACAAATCAAAGTATCAAACCTTTGTATACGTGCCGCTAGGATTTGTTGCGGATCATTTGGAAGTGCTCTTTGATAATGACTATGAATGTAAAGTGGTTACGGATGAGCTAGGGGTTCAGTATGAGCGACCGGAAATGCCTAACACAAATGCACTGTTTATCGATGCGCTTGCAGATGCAGTGCTTAAACAGAAAGACTTGAGTCGTTAAATGAAGACAGCAATTATTGGCGGAGGGATTACAGGGCTCTCCGCTCTTTATGAGTTGGAAAAACATGGCATTGATGCCCATCTATTTGAGGCATCAGAACAACTTGGAGGTAAGGTTCGTACCTATAGACGGGACGGATTTATCATTGAGCGAGGAGCGGATTCGTTTCTCGCACGAAAACCAGAGCTCATGGACCTCGTAAAAGAGTTGGGCATGGAGGATCGTCTCGTACCGAATGAAATCGGCCAGGCTTTTATTTTTTGGGAGAACGAGTTCCACCCCATCCCGAAAGGTTCTGTAATGGGAGTACCTGGGTCACTCTCCTCTATTTCCTCGTCTTCGCTTTTAAATCCACTTGGAAAGGCAAGGGCGGCACTTGACCTATGGATTCCTAAAGGTCGAGACGTTGAGCATGATCGCTCGGCCGGTGATTTCTTTAGAAAACGCTTTGGGAACCAAATGGTCGATCGTCTTTTAGAACCATTACTCTCAGGCATCTATGCAGGGAACTTGAAAGACTTGAGCCTCAAATCGACACTTCCGCTTTTTTATGATCTAGCAAAAGATCATAAAAGCTTGATAAAAGCGAGTGGACATCTTCAACAAAAGCGTCAAGGTTCGAGCAATAGCAAAGGTCAATTTCGCACATTCAAAAATGGGTTAAGCGAGATGATTGATGCGTTGGAAAAAGCGTGTTCATCGGAGCGGATTCATAAAAACAAAGAACTGGTCACGGTCGTCAATGAAAAAGAAAAAACAAAGCTTATTTTTTCAGATGCGAGTTACGAGCTTGTCGATCACGTCATACTGACCGTCCCCCATGACCGGGTGTCGGACGTTTTACCAAATAGTGAAATGGCGCAAGAGATGAAGGAAATGAAAGGTTCCTCCATTGCTACTGTTGCTTTAGCCTATAAAGAAGAAGATGTACACAGTCGTGTAAACGGGACGGGATTTCTTGTTCCACGGGCAAATGGGACGAACATTAAAGCGATGACATTTGTAGATAAGAAATGGCCTCATGCTGTTCCGAAAGGATATGTCCTCCTTCGGTGCTTTGTTGGACGACCAGGGGATGAACAAACGGTTTATACGAGTGATGAAGGTTTAAAGAACATGGTACAGTCAGAAATTAGCGAGATGCTAGACGTAAAGGGTTCCCCTATTTGGATTGATATTGAGCGCTGGAAAGAAGCGATGCCTAAGTATGCGGTTGGGCATGCGGAGCGGATAAAAGATTGGAAACGAGCGGTTCAAACCGTTTACCCTACTGTACAACTTGCCGGTGCTTCATATGAAGGGGTCGGTCTACCTGATTGTGTGAGGCAAGGGCAGATGGCTGCAAAACACGTGCTTCAGCAGATTTCTGAACGTTAATTCGAGGTGTTGCTGCATTGAATACAGCACACCTTTTTTGTTTTTGTCTCGTCTCGGACTGAAATGACGAGCAATGTGTTACAATAACTACATTAATAATTGAGGTGAACCACATGTTTATAGATTATGTAACCATTTATGTGAAATCCGGCGACGGAGGAAATGGAATGGTTGGGTTTCGAAGAGAAAAGTACGTCCCTGACGGTGGACCAGCAGGGGGAGATGGCGGGAAGGGTGGAGACGTCGTCTTTCGTGTCGATGAAGGATTGCGAACGCTCATGGATTTCCGCTATCAGCGACATTTTAAAGCAAGCCGTGGAGAAAATGGCCGCAGTAAAAACCAACACGGCAAAAACGCAGAGTCTTCCATAGTGCTCGTACCTCCCGGTACGGTTGTGAAAGACAAACATAGTGAAGCAGTCATTGCTGATTTAACTGAACACGGAGAAGAAGCAATGATTGCCAAAGGCGGACGTGGAGGTCGTGGGAATACTCGATTCGCGACCCCAGCAAATCCAGCTCCAGAACATGCGGAGAATGGGGAGCCGGGCATCGAGAGGGAGATCATTCTCGAGCTGAAACTTCTCGCTGATATTGGGCTGATTGGCTTTCCAAGTGTAGGAAAGTCGACATTCCTCTCCATTGTTACTGCAGCAAAACCAAAAGTCGCTGATTATCCGTTTACGACGATTAAGCCAAACTTAGGTGTTGTTTCTACAAATGACGGAAGAAGTTTCGTTATGGCTGATTTGCCTGGGCTGATCGAAGGTGCTCATGAAGGAGTAGGGTTAGGTCATCAATTTTTACGTCATATTGAGCGTACGAAAGTGCTCGTTCACCTCATTGATGTGTCCGGTTTAAGCGGTCGTGATCCATACGAGGATTACTTGACAATCAATCAAGAGCTGAAAGAATATAACGAACAGCTCATGAACCGTCCGCAAATTGTTGTTGCGAATAAGATTGATATGCCAGACAGTGAAGATACGCTTCGGACGTTTAAAGAGCAGTTAGACGACGATGTTCAAGTATATGAAATATCTACACTTCAGCGTAAAGGGGTAGACTTGCTCGTTAACCACATTGCTGATGAACTCGAACAAGCGCCGGAAGTCGATGCGTTTGAACAACCCGCTCTAGAAGAAAATGTGTTGTATAAGCATCAACCAGAAGAAATATTTGTCATCACGCGTGATCCGGATGGAACGTATGTATTAAGCGGTGATGAACTTGAACGCAGAATTCAAATGCTAGACCTGAATCGTACAGAATCAGCACGACGATTCTCAAGAACACTTCGGAATTTAGGTGTTGATGCAGCGCTTCGAGATCGAGGAGCGAAGGATGGAGACCTCGTAAGACTTGCAGGCATTGAGTTTGAATTTATTGATGAATAACGTTTAAATGGTGGTGAGTACTGGTGGCAGAAGAAATTGACCAGTTTTATCTCGTTCGAGAAGACATGCTCACAGAAGCAATGCAAAAAACCGTCCAAGCCAAAATTTTATTAGAAAATAAGACCTGCTCGACGATTGGCGAAGCCGTCAAACAAGTTGGTTTAAGCCGGAGTGCGTTTTATAAATACCGAGATGCCGTCCAACCTTTTCATACGATGATTCAAGAAAAGATTATTACGTTCTCGATCCATCTTGCTGACCGCTCAGGAGCCCTGTCAGGGCTCCTGACAAAAGTCGCAGAAACGGATTCAAATGTACTTACGATTAATCAAACAATTCCATTACAAGGCCGAGCAAACATTACGCTTACCGTTGATACGAGCATGTTAAATGTAGAGGTTCGACAGCTGATGGCTGACATTAAAGCGATGGAAGCTGTTGAAAAAGTGGAGATCATCGGTTCAGGTGTATCAGGCGCATAAGCCTGCATTTTGAAGGCTTTTATCTGCAAGATACCATCTAAAGAGAGAGTGGAGAAGAGACCCATGAAAACCGCGTATTTAGGGCCGGAAGGAACATTTACCGAGTTGGCTGCGAAGTCATTTTTAGGTGAGACTGCCCGGGTTCCATACAAAGATATTCCAAGCACGATGAACGCATTGGAAAGCCAGGAAGTTGATGCAGCAGTTGTTCCATTAGAGAACACAATTGAGGGGTCGGTTAACGTTACACTTGACCACCTTATTCATCGCTATCATTTTCCGATTGTAGCAGAAGTGGCGATACCGATTGCTCAACATTTACTTATCCATCCGTCGACGACGGATTATACACAGGTAGACACAATCTACTCGCATCCTCATGCGATCGCTCAGTGTCATGAATTCATTAGTGACAAGATAACCGATGCGCAAATTGCTTACGCGACATCAACGGCAAGTGCTGCAAAAGAAGTGTCCGAGCGGCCAGAGCTTAATCGAGCAGCGATTGCCAATCGTTTAGCAGCAGAGAAATACGGGCTAACGATTGCTGAAGAGAATATTCACGATTTCCCGAATAATCATACCCGCTTCGTGTTGTTGGCAAATGATGTACCAGAGATGACGCGCCATTTCGGTTCAGCTGCCCCGCAAAAAACGAAGATTGTGATCACGCTGCCTTCCGATTACTCTGGAGCGTTGCACCAAGTATTATCCGCGTTTGCATGGCGCAAACTAAACTTGACGAAGATTGAGTCTCGTCCAACAAAAACTGGGATCGGTAATTATTATTTTATTATTGACGTTGATCATGCCTATGATTCGATTTTACTCCCGAGTACATTAGAAGAACTAAAAGCACTCGGGTGTGAGACGCGAGTTCTTGGTACGTACCCATCTGTTTTTATTGAAGAAGAGCAGGAGACGACGCTATAATAATGAATACTTGTGCCCGGCTGTGCATATCTTCTTAAGGGAAGCATCAATGATGACGGACTGATTATATGCACAGGAGGGACGACAATTGTGAAGATCCATATTGTACAAAAAGGCGACACACTTTGGAATTTGGCGAAGAAATATGATGTCGGCTTTGAAGAGCTTAAAGCAGCGAACACGCAGCTTGCCAATCCAGATATGGTGATGCCAGGAATGAAGATCAAGATTCCTGGTAAAGGTGTTCAAGCGAAAAAAGAAGTTCAATCAAAAGCAGGCCCTGCAAAGGATTACACGAAAAAAGAGCAGCCAGTCGCAAAAGAACAGCCAGCACAGCCGAAAAAAGAAGCGCCTGCTGTGAAGCCCCCGCCGATGAAAAAGTCAGTGATGGAAGTACCGAAAAAAGAACCAACAGCATACAAACAACCAGCTAAAGCTCCTGCAAAGAAGCAAACGGTACCACCAAAAATGACAAAACCGACACCGAAAAAGGAAAAAGAACCTGTAGCTATGAAAGAAATGCCGAAACAAAAAGCAATGCCAAAGCCGGAACAAAAACAAGAAGAAGTGCCGTATTATCCGCCGGTAATGCCGCAGTATCAACAGCAAATGGCACATCCTTGTATGGAACCGTCCCCATACTACGGAGGCTACCATCAACCGATACCGCCTCATTTAATGCAGTATTGTTATCCATGTGGCCCGTATATGCCACCCACACCTTATCAAATGATGCCACCGGCATACGCGCAACCACAAAGCAATCATTATGAAATGCATCCTTTTAATGAAGGATACGGGTATCATCAGCCATATGAATTCCAATACCAAGGAAGCTATGATGATGAGTACGATCATCGTGAAAACCAGCCTTATTCTGAATCGTTTGAGCAATCGCGTTACGTTGCACCGGTAACGCATGCACCAATGGTGGATCCATACGGATACTATTATCCTCCACCAATGATGTACGGTGCACCGCCTGCGCCTCAACAGAGTTGGCAGTTTCCAAATGAGGACAATGAGGAATAACAATGGAGGACCTTCCTCCAAATAACAGGAGTATCTTAACGCCCTTCTTCACAAAATACTTGTGAAGGGGGGATGTTTCATTTATGAAGAAATTTGCTTTGTCGGTTGCCGCTTGCACATTGTTAGCAACAAGTCTTGCAGGTTGTGGGGATGCCAATAATCAGGCAGCGAATGACCGGGCTGCTTATGATATGAACTATGTGAACGATTATCGTGGTGCCGACCAAGATTATGCGATGAACCGAAGTAACAGGGGAGACCGTGGTGAAGGACCAATTACGGATATGCTAACTGTTGATGACCGTACTACACGTACAGAACGTCATGACAGCACGCACAATGTAGATGACCGTACTGGGAGTTCTTGGGCATATAATAATGCGAGAGATGTAGTCGACAAAGACCATTATACGAACGCAGAAAGAAATGCAAACAAAGAACGTTTCCAAAAATATAACGGAGAAACTGGAAACCATCCTGGCATGGTGAATAATCGCGGGTATATGAATGGTGATAACGACGAAAACCCATATCATGTTGGGCACACAGACCGTTATAACAGTGACAATCATCACGATCTTGAAAGAACCATTGATCAAGCTGTAACGGATATGAAAGCGGTAAGTGACACTCATGTTGTTGTTGACGATGACCAAATCGTCATTGCGATAAAAGGAAATAACATTAGCGACTCCACAAAAGAAGAAATCAAGGATGAAGTTGAAGATTATACGAACAGAACCGTCTACGTTACTGATGATGAAGAAATGTTTACGAATGTGCGCAACATCGCAAATGATGTCCAGCGCGCAGGTGGGGAAATGATGGATGAAACGAGAGCCACATTTGACGATATGGTAAGCGACCTTGGGGATATGGTAGAGCGTCCGTTTGAACGGAGCAGATAAAAATCGTAAGCGTAAGAGGAGAGTTCTCCTTTTGCGCTTTTTTGATTCGTGCTATATTTATTTATTAGAGTATGTGCAATGGAGGGGAGCATGCGACATGGCTGGACATTCAAAATGGAATAACATTAAACGAAGAAAAGAAGCACAAGACACGAAACGTGCCAAAGTGTTTACGAAAATAACGAAGGAAATCTTTGCATCTGTTCGTGCAGCTGGAGATGACCCTGATACGAATTTACGACTCAGGCAAGCCATTCAAAAAGCGAAAGCTGCGAATTTGCCTGCAGATAACATTGAACGAACGATAAAAAAAGCAGCAGGAAACCAAGAAGATGTCACGTATTACGAACTGACTTATGAAGGGTATGGACCTGGTGGGGCAGCCATTTTTGTACAAGTGCTCACAGACAATAAAAACCGAGTCGTCGCGGATTTACGGCATGCTTTTTCCAGGAACGGGGGTAATCTTGGAGAGGATGGTTGTGTCGCTTTTTTGTTTCAAGATGTTGGCATCTTAGAAATTGCTGCTAATAGCGGTGAGGAAGAAGAAGTTATGCTTGATGCAATTGAAGCAGGAGCGTCAGAGTTTGAACTTGTGGACGATCAGTACATGATTACAACGGAACCTAAACATATTGAAGCAGTAAAGCTCGCTTTAGAAGCAGCGGGGTATAAAGTGAGTAACAGTCACCTGGCGAAGATTCCATTAACGACAACAACGTTGGATGAGGAGCAGTGGGTGATGATGGACCAACTGATTGATCGTTTAGAAGACAACGATGATGTGCAAAATGTATATTATAACGCAGATTGACCATTTGCAATGAATACGTATGTTCCCATCCTTTTCGCGATTATGCTACACTTAAACTAGTTTGAATGGAGAGGGGAACGTCTGTGATTGAATCCTTATACGGATCTGTCGTGTATCGTGACCATGAATCCGTAACGATGAATGTACACGGAGTCGGTTACCACGTACTATGCGCAGATCCTTTAACATACCAAGTGAATGAAGCAGATTTATTTACGATTTACATTTATACGCACGTAAGGGAAGATGCCATTCGGCTGTACGGCTTTAAAACAAGAGAAGAGCGCGTGCTATTTAGCCGTTTGTTGCAAGTGTCAGGTATCGGTCCAAAAGGAGCGCTAGCTGTACTTGCAGAAGGAAATGCTGCAGTTGTAGTCGGGGCTATTGAAGAAGAAAACGAAACACTGCTCACCAAATTTCCAGGTATCGGAAAGAAAACAGCGAGGCAAATGATTCTTGATCTAAAAGGTAAACTTGATTTTGTTCAGGCAGCCTCAGTGGAGCCTGACACACGTATACGTTTAACAAATGATGCGCTAGATGAAGCGATGGATGCGCTCCGGGCATTAGGGTACGGTGAGCGTGAAGTAAAGAAAGCAGAGAAAGCATTAAAAGACGAAGACCTTCAATCCGATGAATACGTAAGAAGAGCGCTGCGTTTATTTGTGGAGCGCTAGGAGGGATAAAATGGACGATCGTGTCATCTCTCAAGAAGCATTAAATGCAGAAGAAGAACGCGTAGATCAAGGGGTGAGACCCCTTTCGTTTGATGATTACATTGGTCAAGAGCAAGTGAAACGTAATTTACGTGTGTTCATTGAAGCGGCAAAGATGCGCGAAGAGAGTTTGGACCATGTGCTGTTATATGGTCCTCCAGGTCTTGGAAAGACGACCCTTGCTGCAATTATTGCGAATGAAATGAACGTAAATATTAAAACGACGTCAGGACCAGCAATTGAGCGTCCTGGTGATCTTGCCGCCATTCTTACGACGCTTGAACCGGGGGATGTGCTATTTATTGATGAGATTCACCGGCTAAATCGAGCGGTGGAAGAAGTGTTGTATCCGGCAATGGAAGACTTCTGTTTAGATATCGTCATCGGAAAAGGGACTGAAGCCAAGTCAGTCCGACTGGACTTGCCCCCATTTACGCTCGTTGGTGCGACGACAAGAGCAGGCATGTTAAGCGCACCGTTACGTGACCGGTTCGGTGTGCTAAGTCGCTTAGAATATTATTCATTGGATGAGTTGGCCCGGATTGTTCAGCGAAGCAGTCAATTGCTTAGTTTTGATATGGAACAAGCGTCAGCATTTGAATTAGCGCGCCGTTCTCGTGCCACGCCGCGTATCGCCAATCGCTTACTTCGTCGGGTCCGGGACTTTGCACAAGTGAACGGTGTCACTTCAATTGCCGTAGATGAAACGTCAGAAGCATTGGAACAACTGCAAGTAGACCGACTAGGCCTTGACCCTAACGACGTGCGCTTATTAACGATGATCGCTCACAAGTTTAATGGCGGACCTGTAGGTGTTGAGACGATGGCAGCAATGGTAGGTGAAGAGACGGAAACGATCGAAGAAGTGTATGAGCCCTATCTTTTGCAGATCGGTTTTTTGCAACGGACACCACGGGGACGATTGTTAACGCCACTTGCATATGAACATTTTGGGTGGGCGTCTCAAGGAGAAGTTTAGCGATGGGGCAATTTCCGAAAATGCTCATCATTATTGGGGCGATACTTATCGGTATTGGGCTGTTGTGGCAGGTCGGCGGGAAGATTATACCGCTTGGCAAGTTGCCAGGAGATTTCCTCTTTCGAGGTGAAAATACGACGGTCTATATACCGATCGTTACATCCATCATAATAAGCATTGTGTTAAGCCTCATTTTCTTTATTGTGGGGCGTTTTCGATGACCTACAGGAACAACAGGAGTGAACATAGCGATGAGAGTTGATGACTTTGATTTTGAACTACCAGAAGAATTGATCGCGCAGACCCCTTTAAAGGAACGAGACCAATCGCGGCTTCTCGTTCTTGAGACACCAGGTGGGGCGCTTCATCATACCCATTTTACGCACATTGAAGAAGAGTTAAACGACGGGGATTGTCTCGTTTTAAATAATACAAAGGTGCTGCCGGCTCGGTTGTTTGGCACGAAGGAGAACGGTGGTGCAAACATTGAATGTTTGTTGTTAAAAGAACAAAGTGATGATACGTGGGAAGCACTCGTTAAACCAGCCAAACGCGTGAAAGAAGGCACGACCATATCGTTTGGAGACGGCCGTTTGCAAGCGGTCTGTACAAACGTACTTCCGCACGGCGGCAGAGAGCTCTCATTCTCCTACGATGGGATTTTTCTAGAGGTATTGGAGAGTCTTGGTGAAATGCCACTGCCACCATACATTACTGAGACGCTTGAAGAGCGCGATCGTTACCAAACGGTGTATGCCACACAGACGGGTGCTGCAGCAGCTCCAACCGCTGGTCTTCACTTCACCGAAGCGTTGTTAAACAGATTGCGTGCAAAAGGCGTCCAAATCTGTTATATTACTCTGCACGTCGGATTAGGTACGTTTCGTCCGGTTTCTGTGGAAAAAATCGAAGACCACGACATGCACAAAGAGTTTTATGAGATGGATGAAGACACAGCGAGACGTTTGAATGATGCAAAGCGTAATGGAAACCGAATTATCGCTTGTGGGACAACGTCAGCGCGGACGCTCGAGACAATCGCTTGTGAGCGCGAAGCGTTTGCCCCGTGCTCAGGTTGGACGAACATCTTTATTTATCCAGGGTATGAATGGAAAGCGGTAGACAGCTTGATTACAAACTTTCACCTCCCGAAGTCCACACTGATGATGCTAGTAAGTGCTCTGGCAGGACGAGATGAAATTATGGCGGCGTACACGTCTGCCATTGAACACCGATACCGCTTTTTTAGTTTTGGCGATGCAATGTTTATTAAGAGGAGCTAAGATCTGTATGTCAGCAGTTTATTACGAGCACATCAAGACGTGCAAACAGTCAGGGGCAAGGTTAGGAAAGGTTCATACGCCGCACGGTAGCTTTGATACACCAATGTTTATGCCGGTAGGGACACTTGCGACTGTAAAAATGATGAGTCCTGAAGAATTGAAAGAGATGAACGCACAAATCATCCTTTCCAATACGTATCATCTATGGTTGCGACCTGGGGAAGATCTCATAGAGGAAGCGGGTGGTTTGCATTCCTTTATGAACTGGGATCGCCCAATATTAACGGATTCCGGTGGATTTCAAGTGTTTAGTTTGAGCAAGCTTCGTGACATTCAAGAAGAGGGTGTGCACTTTCGCAATCACATTAGTGGTGAGAAATTGTTTCTCTCTCCAGAGAAAGCGATGCGAATCCAGCATTCTCTTGGATCAGATATTATGATGGCATTTGACGAATGCCCACCTTATCCAGCTTCATATGAATACATGAAGCGAAGTGTAGAACGTACAAGCCGTTGGGCAGAAAGATGCCTTACGACCCATGAAGGAAACGAAACGCAAGGGCTTTTTGGGATTGTACAAGGAGGAGAGTATCCAGACCTACGCGCTCAAAGTGCGAAGGACCTCGTTTCGATGGATTTTCCAGGATATGCAATTGGAGGACTTTCCGTCGGTGAACCAAAGGACGTTATGAATCGTGTTCTTGAAGAGACGATGCCTCACCTTCCAGACAATAAGCCGCGCTATTTAATGGGTGTAGGCTCAGCAGATGCACTCATAGATGGTTCCATTCGTGGGGTAGACATGTTTGATTGTGTGCTTCCAACAAGGATTGGTCGAAACGGTACGTGCATGACTTCTACGGGGCGTAAAGTCATTAGAAATGCCGAATACGCGAGAGACTTTCGTCCAATCGACGAAAATTGTTCGTGTTATGCATGTAAGAATTATTCTCGAGCTTATATTCGACATTTAATTAAAAGCAAAGAAGCATTCGGGTTTCGTTTAACCTCTTACCATAACTTGCATTTCCTGCTAAACTTAATGGTGAATGTTCGTGAGGCGATTAAAGAGGACATGCTACTTGATTTTAAAGAAGCATTCTTTGAACAATATGGGTTTAATCGTCCGGATGCGAAGAATTTCTAACAGAGGATGTTTGTATTACGAGAAGGGAGTGAATGATAATGATCGAACCAATTATTATGTTACTTTTGATGTTTGCGATTGTGTATTTCTTGCTGATTCGTCCTCAGCAAAAGCGCCAAAAGCAAGTGCGTGAAATGCATGCAAACCTTCAAAAAGGGGATGACATCGTTACAATTGGTGGACTGCATGGCACGATCGATGCGATCGATGAAGAAAAGATTGTACTGCTTGTCAATGATAACCGCAAGCTTACGTATGATCGTTCTGCTGTTCGCGAAGTGATGAACCAAAACTAAGTAAAAAAGGCCGAATTCACACAGGTGGTGAATGTCGGTCTTTTTCATTTACGCAATCGATGATCGTATCGATACGCCAATCATCCCTCCGATCAACGCCGTAACGATGCAAAGAGAAAATACGATGAGTTGGGACATGACTACGGGTGTCCCGTATCCTAGAAACTGGATGCTAAGCGATAGGAGTACAAAACTAACCCCTGCCAAAAGCCCGAGCAGCCATCCTTTCGATCCTGCACGGATGGCGGCGACGAGCCCACCAATAAACGTAATCGTTAAAGTGATGGCGATCGTTACTGCACCTAAAGATTGTTCGGTAAACGAACTAAAGCGAAGAATTGTAGCGAGAATGAGACTGCTCGCAATGACGAGCGTGAGCATCGTGAGAAAAGAACCGCCAATTGCCTTTAAATATGGGGTATCCACTGGATCGCCTCCAATCATTAGATTCATTTTCTTCTCTACAGCTTATGTGTCATACAAGCATATAGAATAAAAAATTACGGATGCAATTCCTCCTAACGGAAAACATAATGGCAAGATGTTGTTAAGGAGGATCACATTGGATCTGTTTTCGATTTTTTGGCGTGTGTTGTTTTTCTATTTCTTTCTCTTAATTTCATTGCGTGTGATGGGGAAACGAGAAGTGGGAGAGTTGACCTTACTAGATTTTGTCGTGTCAATCATGATTGCCGAATTTGCAGTTACCGGGATTGAGGAGGAATCGCTTATTGAAGGCATGTTTCCGATTATCATTCTCGCGTGTTTGCAAATTGTATTGGCCTATATATCTTTAAAAAGCAACCGGCTTCGGGATCTATTGGACGGACAGCCGACGATTGTTATTGAAAACGGCAAAGTAGATGAACAGGCGATGCGACGTTTGCGTTACAATTTTGATGATTTGATGCTGCAGTTGCGCCAACACGATTTAACGGACTTCACGCAAGTGGCTTATGCCATCCTTGAGCCATCGGGGGATTTGTCTGTCATTGAGGCAACCAAAAATGCTGGGCAAGTCATTTTCCCATTTCCATTTATCGTAGATGGAGAAATGCAAAGGCACCAGTTACAGCACATTGGTCGAGATGAAGAGTGGTTGAGGACAGAATTGAAAAAAAGAGGGTACGACGACGTGAAAAAAATTGCGGTCTGTTCTGGGAATCGGGAAGGGAACTTTGTGATTAACATAAAAGCAGATGCATAAGCGTGGTGGGTGTGACAACGAGAAGTGCGTGAAGGCACTTCTCGTTGCTAAACGAAGATTATGAACGAAACAAGGATTGAACGATCGGAATGCGACTGATATTCTTGATGTGAAGCAAACCGAATAGGAAAAGGGCGATAAAATAGACAGCAACTGTAATCAATATGCTCAGTAGCGTTCCAGCAAGCATTTGTTCAGCGGTAACAAACGTACGAAAGCACATGATGGCCACACCCGCAGATAAAAGCGTTACAATACCGGTGTTTGTCCAATCACGAAAACGGATCGTAAACCCTACCGCACGGGAAACGCTAATAAAATGAAGCAAAGTAACAAGCACCATACTCGTACAGATGGCAAGAGCAGCGCCCATCATGCCAAGTTCTGGTTGAGATGCGAGAAATGCAATGGCAGATAGTTTGACGACAGCGCCAATTAAACTATTGTACATCGCAGACTTCGCAAGGTTAAGCGCTTGTAGAATGGCTTGCAGTGGTCCTTGAAAATAGAGAAAAATACAAAAAGGTGCCATCAGCTTCAAGTATACTGCCGCTTGAGGAGCATGATACATAAGCGTAAGCACAGGTACCGCAAACACGTACAATATAACAATTGAGATGCCCCCAGATAACAAGGCGACTTTTGTCGTTTGTTGAAGCCTTCTTTGAATGAGAGTGTAATCTTCTTTGCTATGGGCTTCACTAATTGCAGGTACAAGCGAAACAGAAAGTCCATACGTAATAAAAGAAGGTAAAAATAACAACGGGATAACAAAACCGCTCAGTTCACCGTATTGACTTGTCGCTAAAATCGTAGCGACACCTGCGGCAGCAAGACTTTGTGCAACGATGATGGGCTCAAGGAATAGTGACACCGAGCCAACGAGACGGCTTCCGGTTGTTGGCAAAGCGATCGTCATTAAATCATGTAGCGTTTTTTTACCGCCAACTAAGGCTTGAGAGAAATTTTTGCGGATTCTCATCGGTTTTTTTCTTTTGAACATGTAGATGACGTACAGTAGAGATGCAAGTTCACCGAGCACCGCCGAGATCATCGCACCGGCAGCGGCGAATTCAATCCCGTAAGGAAGCAGTGTGCTCGTACAAATGGCGACAAGCGCAATGCGGACGATCTGCTCAATCACTTGAGCGTAGGCGATCGGTTTCATATTTTGCATTCCTTGAAAATAGCCGCGTAAAACGGCAGAAAGTGCTACAATGGGAACAATTGGGATAATCGCCAGCAATGGATATAAAGCTCTCGTGTCGGTAAGTAACCACTCAGCAAGCACCGGTGCAAGAAAAATAATTAACGTCGTAAACAAGATGCTCAACGAGCCCGTAACGACCATACTTACTGCTAGAATTCGCTTTTTACGGTCATGATCTCCTACAGCATCGGCTTCGGCGATGAGCTTTGAGATTGCAACGGGTAGACCGAGCTGTGTGAGTGTAATCACGAGTAAAAATGTTGGAATGGCCATCATGTACAAGCCCATTCCTTCAGCGCCCATAATTCTGGCGACGACAATTTTATTGACAAAACCAAGCAAACGGGTAACAAGACCGGCCATAATCAGGATAAATGCTCCTGCAAAGAAGGTTTGTTTAGACATTTACGCCTCCTTTTTGTCATCTAATCGTAAGGTTGTCCTTCTCCATATGTATGCGCATTTTTGGAAGGCATGACAAGCTCGTGACGGAAGGGAAGAAATCGAGAGGTGAACGTAGTGAACCCCCAACAATTTGAAGTGTGGAGAGATGATTTAGAACCGGTGTTAATATTGAAAGCCGATGAGTTTCACTTACTAGGGCAAAAAGAAGCGACGAAAGAAGACGTATGGCAGCTAGGGCTAGAGAAATTGCAAAAAGAAGAAGAATTTGTCCCTTTCTATCAATTCGTGAGTGTGTTTATGCGTTTGAATGTGACGGACTATATGAACAAAGTCACAATTTCAGCGTATAAAGGTGAGGGAAAATGGTCGAAAGATACCGAAGATGAGCTAGAAGGCTTACTTCATGACGTTCTTCGGCATTGACAGTAAAAAAGTAGGGTTCGTATAATAGATATGTTGTGCAAAAGATGCTCGTAGATCATCATCTTCAGTGAACCGTGTCTGAAGGGATTGCGAGACTGGATAGGTTTTTTTGTTTTTAATGAAGGAGGACATGTAATGGGTAAGAAGTGGCTGAGAATCGGTACATTTTTCGCCATCGTCATCGCTCTAGGTGTGCTGATTTTTCAGACAGCTGAAGACGTTGCATCAGATACGAATTTAGGACTTGACCTTCAAGGCGGGTTCGAAGTGTTGTACCAGTTGCAACCTGAAGATGGAGAAGAGTTGACAGACGATGATATACAGTCAACAGCAACGGCTCTGAACCAACGAGTAAACGTACTCGGTGTATCCGAACCGGCAATCTCTGTAGAAGGAGAAGACAGAATTCGCGTTCAGCTGCCTGGCGTTGAGGACCAACAAGAAGCAAGGGCCACGCTCGGAACGGAAGCGGAGTTAACGTTTAGAGACGTGGACGATAACGTGTTGCTTACCGGTGAAGATTTACAGCAAGGAGGCGCGCAAGCGACGTTTGACCCGGATGACAACTCCCCGATTGTCGCTTTAACGCTTCAAGATGGTGACAAGTTTGGTGACATTACTGCGGAATTATCGCAACAAACACCACCAGAAAACTTACTCGTTATTTGGTTGGATTTTGAAGAAGGCATGTCATTTGCAGAAGAAGCGCAAAGTGAAGACCCAGCTTATCTCTCAGCACCACAAGTGACACAAACGCTTCGTCAGCCAGAAGTTGTAATTACGGGTAGTTTTACACTCGAAGAGACGGAATTTATTGCAGACATACTTAATGCGGGTGCTCTTCCTGTTTCACTCGAGGAAGTGTACTCAAATGCCGTCGGTGCGTCCCTCGGTGAACAAGCATTAGAGCAGACGTTAATCGCCGGCATGATCGGTGTCGCGCTAGTGTTTATTTATATGTTGGCGTATTACCGTTTCATGGGTGTCATTGCAACGATCACGCTTTCGGTATACATCTATTTGGTGATGATTTTCTTCAATGCCATCCAAGGTGTACTTACATTGCCGGGGATTGCAGCATTAATTCTCGGTGTCGGTATGGCGGTTGATGCGAATATTCTTACCTATGAACGAATAAAAGAAGAACTAAAAGACGGTAAGTCAGTGAAATCAGCATACAAAGCGGGAAGTCGTCGTGCGCTAGGTACGATCATTGACGCCAATATTACGACCATTATTGCCGCTGCTGTGATGTTCTATTTCGGAACAAGTGCGGTTCAAGGGTTTGCTGTCATGTTGATTACGAGTATTCTAACAAGCTTTATTACGGCTGTGTGGGGCTCGAGGGTTCTCCTTGGGTTATGGGTGAACAGCCGGACCTTAAACCGGAAATATTGGTTATTTGGTGTAAAGGGGCGTGACGTTCGTGGACTTTAATATGGCTAACAAGAACTGGGACCTGATTAAACACCGCAAAAAATATTTCGGTTTAACAATCATTATGACGCTCATTGGAGCGATTTTGCTCTCAACCGTTGGTCTCAACCTCGGCATTGACTTTGAAAGTGGAACGCGTGTCGATGTCGTTGCTGGAGAGCCGTTAACAGAAGAAGAAGTGGCGGATCACTTTATCGCCGCCGGTGGATTTGAACCCGATGACATTACACTTGCAGGTGACAACAACGAACAAGCATCTGCTCGGTTTATTGGAGCGATGGCTCAAGAAGACGTCGGGGCGATACAGACGTATTTCACAAATGAATTTGGAGAAGAACCGAACGTAAGCACCGTTTCTCCACAAATTGGGCGTGAGCTTGCACAGAACGCGATTATCGCTACGTTACTCGCTGCCTTCGGGATTGTCATTTACGTTGCGTTTCGATTTGAATTCCTTTACGGTGTTGCAGCAGTTGCCGCTCTCTTGTATGATGCGGTCTTTGTGCTTACCATTTTTAGCATCTTACAGCTTGAGGTGAACATCCCGTTCATTGCCGCGATCTTGACGGTTGTCGGGTATTCGATAAATGATACGATCGTTACGTTTGATCGAATCCGTGAGAACATGAAGAAACAAGATGAAATTCGAGACTTTAACCATCTTGCTAAAGTTGTTAATGATAGTTTGTTACAGACGCTCACTCGTTCCATTAACACTGTTCTTACCGTTCTATTCGCAGCGGGTGCAATTTGGTTGTTTGGTAGTGAAGCAATTACGTCATTCGCCTTTGCGATTGTCATTGGTCTTATTGCCGGAACGTATTCTTCATTGTTCTTCGCCGCACAATTGTGGTTAGTGATGAAGCATCGTTCGCTAGAAAGAAAAAAGAATAAGCCTGTAGAAGCAGAAGAATACTAGGACAATACCCCTCCGAGACAATTGGAGGGGTGTTTTTACCGTATCAAATCTTTGAATAATGGAGCGATCGGTATGCAAAATGGAAACAGTGAGCGTTTCAAGAAAATTAATTTCGCTGCTTGGCTCGGAATCGCGATTAATATCGTTCTTGCCGCTTTGAAGTTTTTCGTCGGTTGGTTTGCGAATAGCAGGGCACTAATTGCTGATGCGCTTCACTCAGCTGCAGATGTCGTCACCTCGTTTGCAGTGTTGATTGGTGTGCGTGCCGCCGAGCTTCCCCCAGACGAAGACCACCCGTATGGTCACGGGAAAGCAGAATCGATTACAGCTATAATCGTTAGTGTGTTGCTGTTTGTGGTCGGTCTAGATATTGCGATCAGTACGCTTGGAGACATCGGGTCTGAGAACCCTGTTCCAGGTATTGCAGCGCTGTATGTAATTATTTTTTCGATCATCGTAAAAGAAGCGTTATTCCGTTATAAGCTTCATCTTGGGAAGAAATATAACAGTGAAGCCATTATTACAGATGCATGGCATCATCGCTCGGATGCGTATTCTTCGATCGCAGCAATGGTTGGGGTCGGTGCTTCACTTTTAGGCGCGCAATTTGGTTTGTCCTGGCTTATGTATGGAGACATGATTGCTGGAGTGTTTGTCGCAGCTCTTGTAATGGTTATGGCGTATAAACTCGGTCGAGATGCGATTCACAACTCTTTGGACCATGTGTTGCATGAGGAAGATACTGTTGACATGATTGAGCGTGTAAACGGAGTAAAAGGCCTCATAAAAATTGACGAATTTCACGCAAGAGAGCATGGACATTATGTGATTGTTGATATTAAAATAGTAGTGAATCCTGACATCTCTGTTCGAGAAGGGCACGACATTGCCAAACGTGTAAAGAATACACTGATGGAAGAGGAGCGGGTTCGGGACGTCCTTGTCCACGTTAACCCATTAGATGTTGATGAACGAGAAACTAAACGCAGGAGTGATCTAACATGAAAGGTCAATGGACATTAATTCTCGGTTTAATCGCTGCACTTTTAATCTCAATTTTTGCTGTGATAAACGTTGACTCGGTAACGGTAGACTTTATGTTTGCCACAACCCAAGTGCCACTTATTCTCATCATTTTAGGTTCTGTATTAATGGGTGGGGTGATTGTCGGCGCAGTGGGAATGTTGAAAGTGTACAAATTGCAACAAGAGATTCGTCGTTTGAAGAAGAGCCAACAAGAAGGTCGTCAAGTGAGTGATCACCCAGATCCGAAAGATCAAACTTCAGAAACAGAGCATTCGGACACAGATTAGTCGATTGCTGAGCGTTCAGCTGTTCTGTATAATGTATACGGTCAGGTGAGGAGTGAAGAACGAATGTTACAAGCAAACACAAAATGGCAAATGAAAACACAGACGATGAAAGCAGATCAGTTGGCATCGGTGCTCGGTGTGTCACCTTTGACTGCCCATCTCCTCATGAATCGCGGGTGTGAGACGAAAGAGAAAGCTGAAGCTTTTTTACATATGAACGAGGATCGTATGCACGATCCTTTTCTTTTGCATGGCATGAAAGAAGCTGTTGACCGGATCCATAAAGCGGTGATTGACAAAGAGAAGGTCATTGTCTTCGGGGATTATGATGTTGATGGGGTGTCAAGTACAGCACTCATGTGTGAAACACTACAAAAGCTTGGAGCGGTGTATGACTGGTACATCCCCAACCGGTTTACCGAAGGATACGGACCAAACGTGAACGCTTTTCAAGGTTTACGTGATGAAGGTGCGTCGCTTATCATTACGGTGGATACAGGCATTGCGGCTGTAGAATCCGTAAGTTTTGCCAATGGAATTGGCTTAGACGTCATTGTGACTGATCACCATGAAGTCGGTCCTGAACTGCCAGATGCACAAAGCATCATTAATCCGAAGAAGAAAAACTGCTCGTATCCTTACAAAGATCTGGCAGGGGTCGGCGTTGTGCTGAAACTATCGCACGCACTGTTAGGTGAGGTACCTAAAGATGGATTTGATTTGGTTGCACTTGGCACGATCAGTGACCTTGTTCCGCTAGTAGATGAAAACCGTTATTTTGCAAAGCGGGGGTTAAAGCAGTTGGGTCTACAAAAGCGTGCGGGTTTACGTTCACTAGGCGAAGTGAGTGGATTAAACGGGCCTCCGTTTTCTGCTCAAGATGTTGGGTTTGGACTTGGTCCAAGGCTAAATGCGGCAGGGAGAATGGCTTCTGCTAGGCCGGCTTGTGAGTTGCTGATGGTGAAAGATACAGAGGAAGCGCTCGTTCTTGCTGAGCAAATTGATCATTTAAATCAAGACCGCCAAGAGACGGTAGAGCGGATTGCTGAAGAGGCCCTTAAAAGCGTAGATCAAGAGTTAGATGTTGATGCCGTTGTCGTATCTGGTGTTGGCTGGAACTCGGGTGTGACCGGTATTGTCGCCTCTCGCCTCGTTGAAAAGTTCAATCGACCGGCGATCGTCATTGCGGTAGATGAACATGGCGTCGGGAAAGGTTCGGCACGCAGCATTCCAGGTTTTGATTTATACGATACACTTTCAGAAGTTCGTCACCTATTTACTCATTTTGGCGGACATCCGATGGCAGCAGGATTAACGATCGATACGACTCATATTGACGAGCTCCGAAGTCATATGAATAAGCGTGTGAACGAGACGATGACAGAAGAAGAGTTTATTCCCGTCACTCACATTGAATTGTCTTTAACGGTTTCTGATGTAACGATTGACCTTATTCGAGAAGTTGAACAGTTGGCCCCTTTTGGAATGGGCAATCCCAAGCCATGTGTACTGATTGAAGAGTCAAAGATCATTGATAAACGCTCGATCGGCGCAAAGAAGAATCACGTGAAGATGCAACTGGCGGATGACGATGCGCAATTGGATTGCATCGGTTTTCGCAAAAGTTATATCGATGATCAAGTGAGCATGAGCAGCAGCATATCTGTGATTGGTGAGTTGGAAACGAACGAATGGCGAGGGAAGATAAAGCCGCAACTGATTTTGAAAGATGCACAAGTAAACGGCTACCAACTGTTTGATGTGCGAGGCAAATCACTCGCTTCATTACCCGCTGATGTTGCACGTGTTGTGTTTACCGAAGAGAAAAAACAACAGCTGAAGCGTTTAGACACAGAGAGTGCGGTTATCCGCGCAGATGAAGTAGATTCAACGATGCCTGGCACGTGTGCTCTCGTCGAAATACCAGACTCACTTGAGGAAATCGAAACATTGTTGACAAGAACCTCATCATCTGTAAAGAATGTGTATGTCGCTTTCCAAGAAGAAGCGGTATCTTACTTTATGACGGTACCTTCTCGAGAAGAATTTAAGTGGTACTTTGCCTTTATTAAGCAAAAGGGTCCAATCTCAAAAAATGAATTGACGCAGCTTGAAAAGTATAAAGGTTGGTCAGAACCGATGATTAAATTCATGACAAACGTGTTTCGAGAGCTCGAATTTGTTACAATAGAGGATGGTTTGATTAAGATTCATCATGCGCCATTGAAGAAAGACTTGAAAGATGCACCGACCTATATGATGCATCAAACACGCGTAGATGCAGAAAAGACGTTGTTACTTTCAAGTTCAGAGGAGTTAAAACGCTGGTTTGACCAGCAATTGAAGCGGAAGTTACCTGAAAGAGAGGAATTACTCAGTGGATTATAAAGAACATATTACGATTATTGAGGACTACCCAACAGAAGGCATTCAATTTAAAGACATTACCCCACTCTTACAAAACGGACCAGCTTATCGAAGTGCAATTCTTGAAATGAGTGAGTATGTCAAAGAACGAAAAGCTGACATTATCGTCGGTCCTGAAGCACGGGGATTTGTCGTTGGTTGTCCAATTGCCTTTCAATTAGAAAAAAGCTTTGTGCCTGTAAGAAAAGCTGGCAAACTTCCACGTAAAGTTGTGCAAGCCGATTACGGTTTAGAATATGGCAATGACACATTAGCGATTCATGAAGACAGCATCAAGCCTGGGGACCGCGTCATTATTACCGATGACCTGTTGGCGACAGGCGGTACCATTGAAGCAACGATTAAGCTCGTTGAAAAGCTCGGTGGCGAAGTGGTTGGCTGTGCATTTCTCATTGAACTCGCTTACATTGACAGTCGTTCAAAGATTAAAGATTATGATGTGTTTTCATTAATCTCTTACAAATAATGTGATACTTTTTTGACATGGAGGTCCTTTCTTTTAGGGGACCTTTTTATTATTGACCCTATTTGTTGTCGAAGATTTGGGTTTTAACGAGCATGACACTTTACATGCCATCATTTTTTATTGATAATAGATTAAATAGAGAACCGAGAGATTGATGAAAGGTGATTCCATGACGATTGAGCAGTTACTAGAGCGGGCAGCGAAGTATATGTCAGATGAGCACGTACAATTTATTACAAGAGCTTATGAGTATGCAGAACGAGAACACGAAGGACAGTTTCGAAAATCAGGAGAACCGTATATTCACCATCCCGTACAGGTCGCAGGGATTCTTGTTGATCTTCAACTTGAACCTGCGACAATCGCCGGTGCATTCTTGCACGATGTTGTCGAAGATACAGAGACGAGCTTAGAGCAATTGAATGAACATTTCGGCGAAGAGGTAACGATGCTCGTCGACGGTGTCACAAAGCTAAAGAAGATCAAATACAAATCCAAACGTGAACAGCAAGCTGAGAACCACCGTAAAATGGTCGTGGCCATGGCACGGGATATACGGGTTATCCTCATTAAGCTCGCCGATCGTCTGCATAACATGCGGACGTTGAAGCATTTGCCTGCAGAGAAGCAAAGACGTATTTCCAACGAAACTTTGGAAATTTTTGCTCCTCTTGCTCATCGTCTAGGGATTTCAACGATTAAGTGGGAACTTGAAGATATCGCGCTCCGATATTTAGATCCACAGCAATACTATCGGATCGTCAATCTCATGAAGCAAAAGCGTGCACAACGTGAGCAATACATTGATGAAGTGATGACCGATATTCGTGACAATGTGAAAGAATTGAATGTTGAGGCAGACATTTCCGGACGACCGAAACATATTTATAGCATCTATCGCAAGATGACAATCCAAAAGAAACAGTTCAATGAGATTTACGATTTGCTAGCTGTACGGATTATCGTCAAAAGCATCAAAGATTGTTATGCGGTATTAGGGGTGATTCATACGCAATGGAAACCGATGCCAGGTCGGTTTAAAGACTATATTGCGATGCCGAAGGCGAACATGTATCAGTCGCTTCATACAACGGTTATTGGCCCGAAAGGTGAGCCGTTAGAAGTGCAAATCCGATCAGAAGAAATGCACCGTATCGCTGAATACGGTGTGGCAGCACACTGGGCGTATAAAGAGGGTGCTGCAAGTACCGAGCATTCACTCGACAAGCTCGGATGGTTTCGAGAGATTCTTGAATGGCAGAACGATGCAACGAACGCAGAAGAATTTATGGAATCACTCAAAATTGATCTATTTTCCGATATGGTGTTTGTCTTCTCGCCAAAAGGCGATGTGATTGAATTACCGCGAGGTTCGGTGCCAATTGACTTTGCGTACCGGATTCATACAGAAATTGGAAATCGTACGATCGGGGCGAAAGTAAACAGCAAGATGGTTCCCCTTGATTACGAATTGAAGACCGGAGACATTATTGAAATTCTCACGTCCAAGCATTCTTATGGTCCGTCGCAAGACTGGCAAAAAATCACACAAAGCTCCCATGCAAAAAATAAAATTAAACAGTTCTTCAAAAAAGAGCGACGAGATGAGAACGTGCAAAAAGGACGGGAAGCGATTGAACGTGAATTAAAATCCCAAGAATTTAGTCCAAAAGAAATTCTCATCGGGGAGAACTTGCAAAAAGCGGCGGACAAGTTTAGCTTTGCAGGCGAAGAAGATATGTTTGCCGCGGTAGGTTATAACGGCATTAGCGCTAAACAAGTCGTTACACGCCTCACAGATAAGAAGCGTCAAGAAAATGAACAACAAGAAAAGAAGACCGTTACTGAGGCAGTTAAAGAAATTAGTACGCCAGTTCGCACGCGCAAATCCGGCGCAGGTGTGAGTGTAAAAGGGGTAGATAATTTACTCATTCGACTGTCCAAATGTTGCAATCCGGTTCCAGGTGATGAGATTTTAGGATTTATTACGAAAGGTCGAGGTGTATCGATTCACCGCTCAGATTGTCCTAATGTCGTCGGCTTAGAAGAAGACAACAGCCGACTCGTTCCGGTTGAATGGGACCGAGATGAAGAGAAGAAGAAAAGCTACAATGTGGATATTGAAGTGACCGGTTATGATCGTAGAGGTCTCCTCAATGAAGTGTTACATGTTGTTGCGGAATCAAGAACGAATATCCATGCGGTAAATGGACGGTCAGATAAGAATAAAATGGCGGTCATTGATATGACGATCGCGATAACGAACCTTGATCATCTCTACAAAGTCGTCGACAAGATCAAAAAGCTACCAGATATCTATTCCGTTCGTCGTGTGATGCATTAGGCAAAGGAGTTTTTCAAGATGAGAGTGCTTTTGCAAAGAAGCAAACAAGCGAGCGTGACGGTGGATGAAAAGAGAATTGCCGAGATTGACTATGGGTATGTTCTTCTCGTTGGCGTCACTCATGAAGATACCGAAAGAGACGTGGAATGGTTGGCGGACAAGTGCGCCCATCTTCGTTTGTTTGAAGATGGGGACGGAAAAATGAATGACTCCATCTTAGACCGAGAAGGTAGCATTTTGTCCGTATCACAATTCACGCTCTACGCAGATGCAAAGAAAGGTCGAAGACCAAGTTTTACTGGGGCGGCGAACCCGACCGAGGCGGATCGTTTATATGAATTATTCAATGAAAAACTCCGCGCCTATGGGCTAGATGTGCAAACCGGCAAGTTCGGGGCGATGATGAATGTCGCTCTCGTAAATGATGGTCCGGTTACGTTGATGCTTGAATCACCAGAAAAAAAGTAACACATACAGTTGACAACGTGCAAAGAGATATTTATGATATAAAACATAATACATCCCGTTAACGGAGAAAAGTATCAAGCGGCACTATTCAAAAGAGAGGAAGCGGCAATAGCTGAAAGCCCTTCTGTTTATCCGTTTGAGAAAGACACTTCACAGGGCCTCATTCGAACCGTATTCTACGCAGTAGGATGAGACGTAACACAGGCGTTAACTGTGATAAGCGGAAGTAATTGGATTGTACTTCAAGTTTGGGTGGCACCGCGGGTTATACTCGTCCCTCTGTTTTTACAGAGGGACGTTTTTGCGTTTTATGAGACCGGAAGGAGAATGATATTATGGATTATCGGATTCCAAGAGGAACACAAGACATTTTGCCAGGCGCGTCTTCGGATTGGCAAAAGATCGAAGCTATCGCTCGGTCGGTGAGCCGAGCCTACAATTACGATGAAATTCGTACACCGATATTTGAGACAACAGAGGTATTTCAACGCAGTGTCGGGGATAGCACAGATATTGTGCAAAAAGAAATGTATACGTTCCAAGACCGGGGAGGAAGACATCTGTCATTGCGCCCGGAAGGTACGGCTTCGGTCGTACGGTCTTTTGTAGAAAATAAAATGTACGGCATTGTCCAGCAGCCAATCAAACTTTATTATACGGGCCCAATGTTTCGCTATGAACGACCAGAGTCAGGAAGAATGCGGCAATTCCACCAGTTTGGTGTTGAAGTGCTCGGGAGTGACGACCCAGCCATTGATGCGGAAGTTATTTCTCTGGCAATGGACTTTTATAAAGCATGCGGTCTAGACAAGTTAAAGCTCGTCATAAACAGCTTAGGAGATAAAGAAAGTCGAGGCGATCACCGCAGCGCACTTGTGGATCACTTTTCAGCGCGAATTGACGAATTTTGCTCAGACTGCAGGTCCCGGCTCGAGAGCAATCCGATGCGTATCCTCGATTGCAAAGTCGATCGTGAGCACGAACTCGTGCAAACCGCACCGTCCATACAAGATTATTTGAATGAAACGTCTGTCGCCTATTTTGCAAAAGTGAAGCAGCTGTTAGATGCGATGGACATTCCTTACGTTATTGATCCAAACCTCGTCCGTGGCCTTGATTATTATACGAACACCGCATTTGAAATCATGCTCGATGAACCTGAGTTTGGTGCCATTACGACGCTTACAGGCGGAGGGCGCTACGAAGGCTTAGTGGAAGAGTTCGGCGGACCGAAAGTGTCGGGGATCGGTTTTGGTTTAAGTATTGAGCGTGTTCTCATGGCTCTTGAAGCAAGAGGATTACTAGAAGAAAACAACCGTACATTGGATGTGTATGTGGTTGCGGTTGGAGAGAAAGCGAGTGACTATGCAGCCGTTATGCTTCGAGAATTAAGACAATCTGGCATTACCGCTGATAAAGATTATTTGCAAAGAAAGATGAAAGCTCAATTCAAAGCGGCTGATCGCAGTGGCGCTAAGCATGTCATTGTTATCGGTGAGAATGAACTTGAAACAGGAGCTGCGAACGTAAAGAATATGGAAACTGGGGATCAACAACAAGTTCCATTTGAAGCGCTCGTATCTGAACTGTCAAAGTAGACATAAAGGAGAGAAAAACATGGTAGGGTTAGGAAGAACGCATTACAGTGGAGAAATTACTGAAGGCATGATCGGAGAGAGAGTGCAGCTGAAAGGGTGGGCGAGAACGAGACGCGATCTCGGTCAAGTAATCTTTATTGATTTAAGAGACCGTAAAGGAATTGTACAAGTCGTTTTTAGTCCAGAAATTAATGCAGATGCACTCAAAATCGCTGAATCCATTCGTAATGAATATGTACTCGATGTAGAAGGGACGGTCGTTCTTCGAGAAGAAGAAACGATTAACGAGAAGATTCCAACGGGAAAAGTGGAAGTACATGTCGACCAAGTTCGTATTTTAAATGCATCAAAAGCACTTCCATTTGCGATTGAAGAAAATGTACAAGTATCTGAAGATGTACGTCTTTCTAAGCGTTACTTAGATTTAAGACGACCAGATATGCAACAGGTTTTTCGACTGCGTCATCAGATTACAAAAGAAATCAGACACTTTTTAGACAATCAAGAGTTTATGGAAGCCGAAACGCCGATGCTCACAAAGAGTACGCCAGAAGGCGCTAGAGATTATCTCGTACCAAGCCGCGTACACGAAGAAGAATTTTATGCACTGCCGCAATCCCCACAGTTGTTTAAACAGCTCTTTATGATTGCAGGCTTTGAACGTTACTATCAGATTGTGCGTTGTTTCCGTGATGAAGATTTGCGAGCAGACCGTCAACCAGAATTTACGCAAATTGATATTGAAGCATCGTTTATGGATAGTGAAGACTTGTTTAAAATGACAGAAGAGATGATGTCGCATTTGATGGATGTTACGAAAGGGATCCAAATTCCAAAGCCGTTTCCGAGAATGACGTACGATGAAGCAATGAATCGTTACGGGTCAGACAAGCCAGATACACGCTTTGAGATGGAACTTGTCGAGCTATCGGAGATTGTGAAATCTAGTGATTTTAAAGTATTCACTTCAGCCGTTGAGTCGGGTGGAAAAGTGAAGGGCTTAAATGCAAAAGGCCAAGGAGATCAGATGTCACGTAAGGAGATTGATGATCTTGCGGACTTTGCAGCCATTTACGGAGCAAAAGGTCTTGCTTGGTTGAAAGTCGACGAATCCCTTGAACTAAAAGGTCCAATTGCGAAATTCTTATCTGCAGAAATTCAAGAGCAAATGAAAACAGCAATGCAAGCAGAAAGTGGAGATTTACTCATGTTTGCCGCTGATGAAGCGGGTATTGTTTATGATGTTCTCGGCGCTTTACGGATGAAATTTGGGAAGGAATTGAAGTTGATTGATGAATCGAAGTTCAATTTCTTATGGGTGACGGATTTTCCACTCGTAGAATATGACAAAGATGCTAAACGCCACGTCGCTTTACACCATCCGTTTACACGTCCTGTTGCCGAAGATATTGATAAGTTAGAAGAACGTCCAGAAGAAGTTACCGCACACGCTTATGACCTTGTATTAAATGGCTACGAGCTCGGTGGCGGTTCACAACGTATTCATGAGCCTGACTTACAAATGCAAATGTTTAAGACGTTAGGGTTTAAAGAGGCTGATGCGTTGGATGAATTTGGCTTCTTGATTGAGGCGCTAAGCAATGGTGCACCTCCTCACGGTGGTATTGCGCTAGGCTTAGACCGATTGGTGATGCTTTTTGCAGGGGTAGACAACTTGCGTGAAGTGATTGCCTTTCCTAAGACTGCAAGTGCAAGTTGCTTGTTAACAGGAGCACCGAGCGAAGTCAGCGCTAACCAATGGAAAGAGTTGAACATTCGCCCGAGGTAACGTTTATTTCCTTTCGACAGTGCGAAAGCGATCTATGAAAGAAGTTGGGTCTTCCTTAATGTAAAACGTTCGTACTCCTTGTGAAGTATGGAGATACAAAAATCCAATTTCACCTTGTTTGAATCGGTACGACATGTCGAAAACCGATTCAATGGTAAATGACTCGTTGTCGATTGTAATCTTTTCTTCGTATAGTACCATATCTGTATCGTAATGTTCCGTATGTTTCTCAATGGAACTGATCTTTTGTTCGATATGAGTGATAGGTATTCGGTGAAGTGCTTTTGACATATGATCCCTCCTTCTGCTAGTATACCCAACAGGCAGTCCAAGTGAAACCCTTGTAGACCAAGGGTTTCACAATTTATTTACGAATAATTAACAGCTTGCAGAGCGAAGGTTTACGTGCTATAATTTTGCTACATAAGAAGTCCTGTGGTGTTCGTAGCACACTATACGTTTTGAGCCAACATTTTTAACTTGGGAGCCTGGCGTTTCAATAGGAAGTACACGCCTCGGAAGCTGAGGACTTTACGGAGTATTGAACAAGGCACCCACCTGTGAGAGCAGGCTTCAAAACTTGGTGTTTATATACGGCACAACGGGACGACATACATAACGAAAAAGAGTGAATGACCGGTCACGGTCATTCACTCTTTTTCGTTAATTTGTTTTGTTCTCCGCGGTCTGTGGCCCACCGAAACGTGCACTAATTTGACCTTTAATCATTTTCTCGCGCAACGAAGCGTTTCGTTGCTTGTCCATGCGTTTAATTTCAAAAGTTTGCATACCATCTGCCATTTTTTCGGCAATCTCCATAAGACGTTCAATGTCTAAAAAAGAATATTTCCGTGTTCCGCCTTTGCTTCGTTCCGGAAAAATAAGCTGACGCTCTTCGTAATAGCGAATTTGACGCTCACTCAGGCCGGTCAGTTCACAAACCACACCAATCGTGATGACTTTTTTCTTTTTATAGTTCATGATATCCCCGCCCATTCGTTGATGATACTCTTAATGATAGCAAAATTCACAATCATCGTGTAATAAATTTGTTAGATAATCTATCTGTGAATTTCCATTTAGAAAGGAAGTAAATCTAACAATTTAAGAAAGAAGGACGCGTAACTAAACAAGATAAAAGCCGTAGGGTAGAACCCCTACGGCTTTTAATCTGCTTTGGAAACGTGTTGAAGATTGCCGTTCTCATCCATGCGAAAGCTTGATGACATGAACGAATCACTCATTGTTTCATCCACAAACATCATATTACGGGCACGATTAATAATGGTGAGCAAAGATTCATGTTCCTTTTCCAGCTTTTCTAGTCGCGATTTTAATTGTTCATTTTCTAATTGTACTTGTTCAACGTTCGTTTTTGTATCGGCATCAATGCTTTCTTGATGCACGTAATGGCTAAGGAACTGAACGACTCGTTCCATGTTCAAGTCATCCGTGTGTACGGGTTTTTCAATCGACTTCTGAGGATGTTTTACACCGAATGTTTTTTGAACGGCTTGTGCGGCGTCGTTACGTTGAAATGCTTTTCGCTCACGCTTCGCTTCGCTAATCTTTGTTTCGTAGCGATCGCGCACGACCGCATTCCAGCGGAATCCACAAGCAGCAGCGGTGCGGTTAAGTTGATCGCCAACTTCCTCAAATGCTTTTAACTGCGTACTTCCATTTTTAATATGGTGGATGACAGTATCTGCTAATAGCACATCATCCTCATGGGACCATGCATCTTGTCTCACTTTTGTCATCGGGTTACCTTCTTCCATTAAGAGATTCAATGTAGTCTTAATATGGACGAATGTATGAATCTCTATACTCCCAATGATAGAAACAAAAACAAGAATTTGTGTGCTAACGGTGTTTCGTCTTCGCACGGATGTTCTGATCAGCGTCTTTAAATGCTTTCTCAAATTTACTTGAGCCTTTCAAATGCAAGTATCGATGATCTTTTAACTTGTCCGGCAAGTATTGTTGCGCGACGAGGGCCCCTTCATAATCGTGAGGGTACAAATAACCGACGCCTCGGTCCAATTCTTTCGCTCCAGCGTAGTGAGCGTCGCGAATTTGGTCTGGTATTGGAGGAGAGCCGAATTTGCGGACGTCTGCCAGTGCGGCATCAAGGGCGCGATAAGCACTGTTTGATTTCGGAGACAGACAGAGTTCAACGACAGCGTTCGCAAGCGGAATTCTTGCCTCTGGGAAACCTAAACGTTCGGATGCTTGAATCGCAGCAAGTGTTCGAGCACCGGCTTGTGGATTCGCAAGGCCGATGTCCTCGTACGCGATGACGAGTAAGCGTCGATTAATGCTTACAAGGTCTCCTGCTTCAATTAATCGTGCTAAGTAGTGAAGTGCCGCATCGGCATCGCTACCTCGAATGGACTTTTGGAATGCTGATAACACATCATAGTGGGCATCCCCATCACGGTCATGATTGAAATTCTTCTTCTGCATGCAAATTTCGGCAACGCTCACATCGACATGGATGATCCCGTCCTCATTTTTAGGTGTAGATAGAACGGCCAACTCTAAAGCGTTCAAAGCAGAGCGTAAGTCTCCGCCTGAAGATGAGGCGATATGTCTCGCTGCATCGTCATCAAGTTTTGTTGAGATGTGACCTAACCCTCGCTCCTCGTCATCGATGGCTGCTCTTAAGCTGTTTAAGATCTCGTCTTCTTGTAAAGAAAACAATTCAAAAATATGGCACCGACTGCGAATGGCTGGATTCACGGAATGATAAGGATTGGCGGTTGTGGCACCAATGACAATGAGCTTTCCACTTTCCAAGTACGGAAGCAAAAAGTCTTGTTTTCCTTTATCAAGGCGATGAAACTCATCCAAAATTAATACGAGCTGACCGTAGAGCTTCGCTTCTTCAGCAGCAATTTGCAAGTCTTTTTTGGAGTGCTCGACGGCGTTGAGCAGTTTGTAGCGCAGTTCCATACTCCCCGCAAGTGCAGTCGCAAGTGATGTTTTCCCGGTCCCAGGTGGTCCGTAAAAGATCATCGGTTGAAGTGTATCTGCAGTGACCATGCGTGAGATTAGAGCACCTTCTCCGAGAAGGTGAACTTGTCCGACCACTTCGTCAATGGTTCTTGGGCGCATGCGAAATGCGAGTGGTTCATGGTTCATTTGGGGCCTCCATTCATACACGAATGCACGTTCTGTTTCTTCAACTAGTGTAGCACACGGCCTCTTCTAAGAACAATCCAAGCAAGAGACATGTAAATCATTGATTGTCCATGCTATAATGGCAGTTACAGCAGAAAGACAAGCGTTGCTTTTTAATAAACGTTAACCTTATGAACAGGATATAAAGGTGGCTATATAAATGAAGATATCGACAAAAGGGCGCTACGGTCTCACGATTATGATGGCGCTCGCGAAGAAATACGGTGAGGGTCCGATCTCATTGAAGTCCATTGCGAAGGAAAACAATCTGTCAGAACATTATTTGGAGCAATTGATTGCGCCACTTCGAAATGCGACATTTGTGAAGAGTGTTCGAGGAGCGTACGGGGGTTACATGCTTTCAAAAGAGCCGCATGAGATTACGGCAGGAGACATTATTCGTGTGCTTGAAGGGCCGATTACTCCTGTGGAAGTCATGGAAGATGAAGAGCCAGCGAAGCGTGATTTATGGGTGAAGATCCGTGACGCGATTAAAGATGTGCTTGATTCTACGACGCTTGAGGACTTGGCGAACTACGAAGAAACCGATAAACAAGAAGACTATATGTTTTATATATAATTGTGAAGAAGGAGGCGGCATTCGTATGAACGAGATCTATTTCGATCATGCCGCAACGACCCCTGTTCGTGATGAAGTGTTTGCTGAGATGAAGCCGTACTATGATGGGACGATGATTGGCAATGCGTCAAGCATCCACCGATTTGGACGTAAGGTACGTGTAGGGATTGATGAGGCGAGAAGGGTCGTTGCCGGCCAATTAAACAGTCACCGAGATGAAATCATCTTTACGAGCGGTGGAACGGAATCCAACAACCTAGCCATTCGGGGTGCAGTGCACACACGGAAACAAACCGGCAAGCATATTGTGACATCCCAAATTGAGCATCACGCTGTGCTACATGTTTTAGATCAACTTGAGGATGAAGGTTTTGAAGTGACACGACTCCCTGTTGACGAGCGAGGTGTTGTCAATGCCGCTGACGTTGAGCGCGCGCTTCGTCCGGATACGATTCTCGTTTCAATCATGCACGGAAATAACGAAACAGGCATGATACAGCCGATTGAAGCGATCAGCTCCCTATTGGAAAATCACGAAGCACTCTTTCATACCGATGCCGTTCAATCTTTTGGAAAGATGAACTTTGATGTACAAGCATTGGGTGTCGATTTATTAACGGGTTCTGCTCACAAGGTCAATGGACCGAAAGGAGCGGGATTTTTGTATGTTAAGAAGGGTACAAACATCCAAGCCCTTATTTATGGCGGTGAGCAAGAAAAGAAACTACGGCCGGGCACAGAGAACGCAGCTGCAATTGCTGGTTTGAAAAAGGCTGTACAACTTCTTGGTCAAGATGGTGAACGAAATGCCGATCACAGTCGGGAATTGAAAGAAAAGCTTGTAGAAGAACTTAGAAATAGAGACGTTCCATTTGAGATCAATGGGGCACTTACGGATAGTCTGCCTCATATCATCAACATCAGTTTTCCCGGTTCACTTACCGAACCGATGCTTGCACAACTCGATATGGCCGGCATAGCGGTTAGTAGCGGCTCTGCATGTACCGCGGGGAGCTTTCAACCGTCCCATGTACTTGAAGCGATGTATGGCTCTGATGATGAGCGCGTAAAAAATTCTTTAAGATTTAGCTTTGGATATGGAAATGATGAACAACAAGTCATACATTCGGCAAAGCAACTCGAGCAAATTACTCGATTAATACGAGAGAAACGAACTGAGGTGTAGATCATGAATGTAGATAATAAAAATATTCGTGTCGTCGTCGGCATGTCCGGAGGTGTGGATTCATCGGTGACGGCGGCGTTGCTAAAAGAAGAAGGCTATGACGTCGTAGGCGTGTTTATGAAGAACTGGGACGAAGAAGATGAGTTTGGCGTTTGTACAGCTACCGTCGATTATGAAGATGTCGCTCGGGTGGCCGATCAGTTGGACATTCCCTATTACTCGGTGAACTTTGAAAAAGAGTATTGGGATAAAGTGTTCCAATACTTTTTAGACGAGCATATGAAAGGGAGAACGCCTAATCCCGACGTCATGTGTAACAAAGAAATTAAATTTAAAGCATTTCTCGATCACGCCATGCTCTTAGGTGCGGACTACGTGGCAACTGGGCACTATGCGAGAGTTCATCGACTTGAGGACGGTTCAGTGAACATGCTTCGCGGCGTGGACAACAACAAAGACCAGACGTATTTTCTCAGTCAGCTGAGCGAAGAACAATTGCAAAAAGTGATGTTCCCACTCGGGGAATTTGAGAAGAGTGAAGTACGTAGAATGGCAGAGGAACGTGGGTTAGCAACAGCTGGGAAAAAAGATAGTACCGGCATCTGTTTCATTGGTGAACGTGACTTCAAATCGTTTTTGCAAACGTATTTGCCTGCCCAACCCGGAGCGATGAAAACGCCAGATGGTGAAAAGAAAGGTGAGCACGAAGGGCTCATGTATTACACGTTAGGCCAACGCCAAGGTCTTGGCATTGGAGGTTCTGGAGAACCTTGGTTTGTCGTTGATAAAGATTTAGAGAACAATGTGCTCGTCGTAGGACAAGGCTCAGCCCACCCGCGGTTATTAAGCGCAGGCCTATATGGCAGTGAACTGAACTGGATTAGTAACGAACCCCCAACGGCCGCTGTTCATCTAAAGGCAAAGTTTCGGTATCGTCAACCGGACCAAGACGTCATTTTGCACATTCAAGAAGATCAAACATTTTATGTGGAGTTTATTGAGCAGCAACGAGCAGTCACTCCAGGACAAGCCGTCGTATTTTACGATGGAGATGTATGTTTAGGTGGAGGCATCATTGATGACATTGTACGTTCAAAGAAAGATGGGATTGCATGAAACCATCTGCGTATACGCTAGCGACGGAACAAATGAACGCAGGTCATGATGAGTTGGCGCTCCAAAACTTTCATCTGGCGCTTGAAGAAGAGCCAGATCGCCATGCTGATATATACACGAATCTGGGCACACTGCTATTGGCTTCAGGAGAAGAAGATGAAGCATTGGCATGTTATCAACGAGCCATTCAGTTAGACGAGCGTCAAGCGTCTGCTTATTACGGAGCAGGAAATGTTTGCTACCATATCGAAAAATACCCAGAGGCGTTGCGCTTCTACCAAGAAGCACAGCGTCTTGGCATGGGCAAGGATCAAAGCTTACATTTTATGATGGGCATCTGCTTTTACAATCAACAACAATTTGCTCGGGCATTAGCGAGTTTGAAAACGGCAGTGGAGTTAAATGAAAACGATGCCGATGCTCACTTTTACTTCGGGCTCGTGTTGGCGCAGCTGCAAATGATCGAGGAAGCGATCGTGCAATTCTCGCGTACGGTAGCCATTAACTCAAGCCACGCCGATGCTTATTACAATCTTGGCGTTGCACACGCACATAAAGGTGAGCATGAGCGAGCAGAGCACTATTACGAGGAAGCGTTGCATATACAACCCGATCATTTACTCGCAGGTCATGGGTTGAAACAAAATAAAGAACAATGAAGTGAAGGAATGGGGGGAAACGTATGACGGAAAAAGACGAGCGACCGTTTGTTACCGGGGAAGTGACACAGTTGATCTTTCGCAATGAAGAAAATGGATATACGGTGATGATTGTTGATGTGTCAGAAGCGAGCCCGAACACGAATGAACAAACGTTAACCGTGCTCGGACATTTTCCAGCGTCCCCTGAAGGAGAACACCTGACATTTCATGGCACGTTTAAAGAGCATCCAAAGTATGGACAACAGTTCCAATCTACTTCCTTTGAGAAGCATATGCCAAAAGGGGGAGCGGCGCTTGTTCAATACCTTTCCAGTGACCGCTTTCCGTCTATTGGCCGCAAAACGGCGTCGCAAATCGTAGAAACGTTAGGTGACGAAGCGCTCGATCAAATGATTCAAGATCCAACCTGTTTACAAAAAGTGCAAGGATTAAAACGTGAACAACGGAAAGTGCTCGAAGAACAGTTAGCGTCAGAACAGGAGTCAGCGATGTTTATGAGTAAACTCATGACGTATGGTTTTGGTATGGAGCTCGCAACAAAAATCGTTCAACAATACGGAGGAGACACACTTCGGGTTGTTGAGCAAAAACCGTATCAGCTTGTGAATGACATTGAAGGCATCGGTTTTCAAAAAGCCGATGAACTAGGTATGAACCTTGGCATTGAAGCGTTAGATATAGAGCGGTTGAAAGCAGGACTGATACACGCCCTTGAAGCGACAAGCCATACTGTCGGACACGTTTACTTGCCAGAAGAAGTATGGATTGAGGAAGCGAAAACAATATTAAATTATCGCTCTCCATTTGCTGAAACTCATCACCTTGAAGAGAGTATAGTTCACCTAGCTGAAGACGGTGTAGTTGCGGTTGATGAGAACCGCTGTTACCTTCCGTCTTTATATTTCGCTGAAAAAGGTTTGTCCACAAATATCGAACGTCTAAGTGTTCGTGATGATATCGAGACGTTCTCTGAAGATCTGTTTCTACAAGAGCTTGGGAAGATGGAAGAGACGTATGCAATTTCTTATGCGGAACAACAAAAGGAAGCGGTCAAGTTGGCGCTCTCTTCGCCAATCATGATTTTGACAGGTGGACCTGGTACTGGAAAGACGACGGTCATCCGGGCCATTGTGGAGATGTTTAGTCGACTCCGAGGGTGGAGTGAACGAACAGACAAGAAGTCTCCCGTCTTATTGGCAGCACCAACGGGAAGAGCAGCAAAACGCATGAGCGAAACGACAGAAAGACCGGCCTATACGATTCATCGGTGGATTGGCTGGCGCGGGGATGAAGAGGAGTTTACCGAACGCGACGAAGAGTCTCCGCTTAAAGGTGAACTGCTTATCGTTGATGAAGCATCAATGATTGATTTGTGGCTCGCCAATCAACTGTTCAAAGCCATTCCTGCAAACATGCAAGTGATCATCGTTGGTGATGAAGATCAGTTGCCGTCTGTAGGTCCAGGGCAAGTACTTAGTGATTTGTTAAGTTCAAATAAAGTTCCAGCTGTTCGTTTATCCCTCGTTTATCGACAAGCAGAAGGATCTTCGATTACGAACCTTGCTCATACGATGAAAGAAGGGAAATTGCCAGCCGATTTCCAGACACCGCTCGCTGATCGTGCGTTCTTTCCAGGTCAGGCTGCGACAGTCGTCCCCCTCGTTGAACAAGTGTGTAGTAAAGCGCTGGAAAGGGGATACTCCCCTTTAGATTTGCAAGTCCTTGTGCCGATGTATCGAGGTGAAGCAGGAATAAATGCGTTAAATGAACGTCTACAAGCGTTATTTAACCCACCAAAACCTCGGAAATCATCAATGGATTATGGAGACCAAACGTATCGGGTAGGAGACATCGTATTGCAGCTCGTAAATAACCCTGAAGAAAACGTTTATAACGGTGACCGTGGAGAGATTGTAGCTATCCGGCGCGCGAAAGACACAGATAACAAAAAAGATCAAGTCATTATTCGTTTTGATCAATTAGAAGTGGCTTATGAACGTCAAGATTTAAAGCAAATCATGCTTGCGTATTGTTCCTCAATTCATAAAGCGCAAGGCAGTGAATTCCCGATCGTGATCGTGCCACTGACGATGGGGTATCGGAGAATGTTAAAAAGGAACCTTTTGTATACAGCAATTACACGCGCGCGAGACTACTTGATTATGGTGGGTGAAGAGCGGGCTTTCGTGTATGCAGTCGAAAATAATGACCGACAATCCCGTTACTCCAATTTACCATCGCGGCTCGCCCACCTTGAGGAAGCAACTGCCAATCATAAAAGTGAGACGAAAAGCGGAAACTAAAAATCCCGGTAGCGATGTTTACAATTGCCTTACTTTGACCATTCTTGTAAAACAAGTTGTTTTACGAGGAGGTCACTTCCTTTGCATTGCCCGAATTGCATGTGGAAAAATATAGGTAAGATCGGTACAAATCAGTATTATTGTTGGAAGTGTTGCATTGAACTCGTTGTTCAAGATGAGACACTTTCTGTCTATCAAGTTGAAGAGGACGGTTCACTAAGCTCGTTAGATGACGTGTTCTCTGTAGATGAAAGAAGTCGATGTCTTGAGGAACATTCAAGCAGCTAAAGTATAGGGTAAACTCATTGTTCCGGCAGTTTTAGTAAATGGAGGTCGGCGTTCATGAATAAGACGTCATCATCATTGCTCGTGGCAGGAATTGGGACCGTAGGTGCAGCGATTTATATGATGAATACCCACGACCGGAGTCATAAGCGTTGGATGCAAAAGATGAAAAAGAACAAGCATGTGAAATCTTTGCGCAAAGCGTATCGAAACGCATTTTAAAAAGAAAAGACACAAACCAATCGGTTTGTGTCTTTTTTTGTATAAACCACCGGGTTTCGTTCATCCTAATGCATTGAAGGGGTGAGCGAATGGACAGAGAAAAGAAGTGGCTTTACCGAGCTTTAATCGCAATGATCTGTGTCGCATTCGTATACATTGTGTATCTGCTCACCCCCGTTTGGAAGCCTGTACTTGTAAGTATCGTCAAAGTGGCAATTCCATTTATCCTAGCAGGTTTATTTGCGTATTTACTACATCCTGTGATTGATTTTTTAGAACGAAAGGGCACCCCGAGAGTGCTTTCAGTACTCATCATATACACCCTTTTTTTCGGGGGTGGCGCTTGGTTACTCATCGCAACCGGCCCGATTATTTTTAGGGAATCGAAAGAATTTGTTGAACAATTGCCAGCCTGGATGCAGCAAGTTGAAAGTGGGATCGGTTCGTTTCACCGTCAAGTTGATCAGCTGCCGCCACTTCTGCATAACCAAGTTGAAAACAGTGTAGAACGATTGGAATCCCAAGGGTCGAATTTCGTACAAGGGTTATTTGACCGCTGGCGCTTGATCCTGGAAGGCATTGCTTTCTTGTTTTTACTGCCATTTGCTACATTTTACATACTAAAAGACCTTCGTATATTTGAAAAAGCGGCTGTTTTTCTGATTCCTAAACGGTTCCGGGAAACGGGTGTAACGATCGTCGGTGCAGCGGACCATGCTTTTGGTAGCTATATTCGTGGCCAGTTACTCGTCTCCGTTTGTGTAGGGGTTTTGTCAATTATAGGTTTGTGGCTTGTCGGTATGCCATACCCGATTGTTCTAGGATTATTTTTAGGGATAATGGATTTAATTCCATATTTTGGTCCGATTTTAGGTGCCGTTCCTGCCCTCGTCATCGCCTTTACGATATCTTGGCAAACGACACTTTTTACCCTCGTTGTCATTTTAGTGATTCAGCAAATTGAAGGGAATGTGCTGTCTCCTTATATTGTTGGAAAAAGTGTTCACCTGCATCCGTTAATGATTTTATTTGCACTTCTCATTGGCTATGAGTTCGCAGGCATTATTGGATTGTTACTATCGGTGCCGTTATTTGTCATCGGCTCGCACGTGACACACGTACTTCGAGAGGAGAAAAAGGTCGGGAGTTCGGAAAGCTAACTTTTCGTTTCTATCGAGTCGAAAGAAACGAAAAAGGAACTCACTGACAACTCAGAAGTTCCTTTATACCGATTGGCTATTATTTTGAAAGCAGACCTCTCATGGCAAAGGCAAGGTTTTGTGGGCGCTCTGCCAATCTTCTCATGAAGTAGCCATACCAGTCTTTTCCGTAAGGGACATACGTCCGGACTTGATAGCCTTCTTCAACGAGTGAAAGTTGCAAGTCATTTCGAAAACCGTAAAGCATTTGAAATTCAAACTGCTCACGAGGAATGCTTTGTTCTTTCGCATACGCTTTAACATGTTCGATAATGTGATGGTCGTGAGTCGCAATCGCCGTATGCCCTCCGTTGTTGAGGTGGGTTTTTATCATATCGAGCATCTGTTTATCGATCGCTTGCTTCTCTTGTAGGGCAACATCTGCACTTTCTTTGTAAGCACCTTTAACGAAGCGTAACTTCATCCCTCTAAGGCGATCGGTATCTTCGACGCCTGTTTTAATATACGCTTGCAACACCGTTCCGATGTTATCAAATGATGCCCGCAATTCCTCAATAATTCGGATGGTCTGCTCATAGTGCAAATAATCTTCCATATCAATGTTCACGATCGATCCGTGCTCTTTAGCTTTTTCAAGCAATTGTTTTATGTGGGATTTACAAAGATCCTCATCAACATCAAGTCCTAATTTTGTCAATTTTACTGACAAATAGCAATCAATCCGATGCTCATGTAAAAAGTCTAAAGCTGCCATGCTGGATTCAAAAGCTTCAATGGCTTCAGACTCTTCAAACACAAATTCACCGAGATGGTCCAACGTAATTGAACGGTTGCTGTCATTCAACTCTTGCAATCGAGCGTGGGCATCTTCTAGGGTGAGACCAGCGACAACTTTGGAGGCACCGAGCTTAAGGCCCCAACGTTTGGCATTTTTATTGAGCAATTTGTTTTTTGATAAGTATAAGAAGAAGTCGCGGTTAAGTTTTTGCATACGTATACCCCTTTTTACTAGAGAGAGGGCTCATCGTTTGACGATGAGCCTTGTGCTCTCCAATTAGAATTGATCACAAACAGTTTTTGGCTCCATGAAATGGAGGATGTATCCTGGTCCGCCTGCTTTCGTATCCGTCCCTGACATTTTGAAACCGCCAAACGGCTGATACCCTACAATCGCAGCTGTACAGCCACGGTTGAAGTAAAGGTTACCGACGTGGAATTCTTGGCGTGCTTTCTCCAAGTGATCGCGGTTGTCAGAAATGATCGCTCCAGTTAGGCCGTAATCCGTATTGTTCGCAATGTCAATAAGTTCATCAATCGATGAGCCTTTTGAAAAGGCGACGACAGGTCCAAAAATCTCTTCTTGCATAATGCGTGCATTCGGATCTGCATCTTTAAAGATTGTCGGCTTAATGAAATATCCTTTTTCTTTGTCGCCTGTACCACCAGTGACGAGGGAAGCTTCTTGTTTTCCAATTTCGATGTAGTCCAAGATTTTATCGAACGCGGACTCTTCACAGACCGGCCCCATGTATGTGCTTGCATGTTGAGGTGCATCAACCGTGATTTCTTCAGTGAGTACTTTTACGCGCTCAATCACTTCATCATATACATCAGCATGCGCAACGACACGCGAACAAGCTGAACATTTTTGCCCACTGAAACCAAATGCAGATTGTACAATCGACTCAGCAGCAATGTCTAAATTCGCTTCACGATCAACGATGATCGTGTCTTTTCCGCCCATTTCAATCGCCGTTTTCTTAAGGAAGTTTTGACCGGGTTGAATTTTAGCAGCTTTCTCAAAAATACTCGTTCCAACTTCTTTAGATCCGGTAAAGTTAATGAAGCGAGTCTTCGGATGCTCAACGAGATAATCGCCAATTTCACTTCCGCTACCTGGGATGAAGTTGACGACACCAGCAGGCATGCCTGCTTCTTCAAGTACTTCCATAAACTTGTACGTCGTAACTGGCGTCAAGCTCGCTGGTTTCAATAAAATTGTATTCCCTGCAACCATTGGTCCTACAGTCGTTCCAGCCATGATCGCGAATGGTAAGTTCCAAGGTGAAACCGTTACACCGACGCCAAGTGGCAAGTACGTGAATTGGTTATGTTCAATCGGGCGGCTGTTAATTGGCGCGCCGTCTTTGTGTTCAATCATTTGACGAGCATAATACTCTAAAAAGTCAATCGCTTCAGCCGAATCGGCATCCGCTTCTTTCCAAGGTTTACCGATTTCATAAACCATCCAAGCAGAGAATTCGTGCTTACGACGACGAGAAATTGCTGCGGCACGGAACAACACATTCGCACGTGCTTCAGGTGTCCAACGGCTCCATGTTTTAAACGCTTCTTGTGCTTTTTCCATTGCTTGTTCAGCTAGATCTTTAGAAGCTTTGGATACCGTACCGATAATTTCGCTATGGTCAGCAGGATTAATTGAAGTGATCTTTTCATTTGTCGTAATGCGCTCGCCGCCGATAATGAGTGGGTATTCTTTCCCGAGCTCACCTTTGACGTAACGAATCGCTTCCTCAATTGCAGCTTTATTTTCTTCATCTTGAAAATTCGTGAATGGTTCATGTGTGTATGGAACGACCATTGTATCACTCCTCTAATGTAATTGCGTTCGCTTATTTTTAAATGCAAGAACTGTGCCAATCTTTAAAAACGGGAGATGACGCAATTTTTTTGCGAAGTTGCACGATGAAAGCAAAAATATTTGCGATTTATCGAAAAAAATTTTGCGTTAACGGGCGTGATGTTTCGCTAGTTTGTATTGTAAGTTTTGTCGGCTCATGCCGAGTTTTGCTGCAGCTTTAGTGATGTTGTGAGCCGATTCGTCCATCGCTTTTGCAATAAACTGTTTCTCAATGAGCGCGAGCCTTTGTTGTAATGTTTCATCACCGTCGAGTTCGGATATGACTGTCGGTGCATTTGTTCGTTGGTTTTGAAAGTGAGCAGGTAAATGAGAGGGTAGAAGTTCTTGCTCACCATTTACGACATTTAATGCCCCTTCAATAACGTGTTCGAGCTCTCGGACATTCCCTGGCCAGTGGTACGCAGCTAGTGCTTGTTCAGCGGCAGGTGACAATTGCTCGGTTCGAACATTAAATTGTTTGGAGAAGCGAGCAAGAAAAAAGTTCGCTAGTGTAAGGATATCGTTGGCACGCACGTGCAAAGCTGGAATAAACAAGCTTACGACGCTTAACCGGTAGTATAAATCTTTTCGGAGTCGCTCATCGGCAATCGCGTCAATCGGGTCTTCATTCATCGTACTAATGAGGCGCACGTTAATTTTTCGCTCTTTGCTTTCCCCGATTCTCATCACCTTTTGTTCTTGGATTACCCGAAGAAGCTTCGGTTGCAAATGTAAAGGTAAAGAATTAATTTCATCAAGGAGAAGCGTTCCGCCATTTGCTTGTTCAAACAAACCGGGTCGATCAATCGCGCCGGTGAACGCCCCTTTGCTCGTGCCAAATAAAATGCCTTCGATTAACCCGTCAGGAAGAGCGGCGCAGTTTTGTGCGATGAAGCGTTGGTCACTTCGGTCACTCGCACTATGAATGCTTTGAGCGAACAATTCCTTGCCCGTCCCGGTTTCTCCAATGATCAACACGTTTGATGACGTGCGGGCCGAACGTCTCGCTTGGTCAATCACGTGCACGAACGACTCGGAGTCGCCGATTAAGTCATCAAATATGTACAGTCTGGAATCTTTCTTTTGATGTTGGTCTCGGAGCATCTTCTCCATACGCGTAATATCCGTCGCGATTTCAACCGCACCGATCGTGATGGCTCCGTCTTTTAATGGGTATACGTGATTCACAGTCGTAATCTCATTCCCATGAGAATTAAAGTACGTCTGTTTTTGATTTTTTGTCCGCTCTCCATTGTTTAGCGCACGAAGGAGCCGACTTTCCTGCTCATTTTTAAATTGAAACACATCCATTAATGAGCGGCCAGAAAAGTCTGCAATCGTCATCGACTCAATATCGCGCATTTTCGCATTATAAACAATCGGCTCAGCCTGCGTATTAATAATTCGGATGCCGATGTCGAGCTTTTCAAATACTTGTTCATAGAGGGAAATGTAGTTTTGCATCGAATTCTCACTCTCTTTTTTACATTCAGTATAGCAAATTTTGCACAAGTGAGTGTGGGTGCAAAATAATTTGCGTGTTTATTAAGAACTAGGATCTGTGCCATTAAGTATGTCGGCTTCTTTTCCGTGAAACTGCACCTTTTCAGCGTTGTGCACAGTTTCTTTCTCCATCTCGATCACAAAGGACACTGGATTTGCTTCCATAGAGCAATCATCACTAAAAAGACCTGTATCGAGTTCCGTTTTGAATAACAATTCTGTTTCTTGTATTTGTACTTCGGTAACGATAATTTCACACCCGGGTTCCATCATACCAATTATAATTAGAGAAGAAGTTGACCAATTAACATCAGGAATAGAAGCGGAAAATTCAAATTCATTCCATTTTTGTTCTAAAGTTTCAGAGTTATCTATTCCATATGCTAGAAGTTCCTGGTCCTCAATAGCACTTGCAGGAAGTGTCTGTTCGGTTAAGAGTACATTAGCATCATTTAATCCTTGACAAGAGACGTTCACCGACGTAAATGCAAGAATGATAAAAAGTAAAAAGTACTTCCGTTGAATAGTATCCACTTTGCACACCTCTGTTAACAATATAATTAAATCCCCCCTAGTAAAAAATATAGGGAGGAATTTATTTTTCCTAGATTACTCAAAGGTACCAGACAAAACCAAATCTCCTAGTGCGTTATCAATATGAGTAAATATCAAATCAGTACTTTCATTATCGCAACCACCGCTTAGGTTGGTTCCACCAGAAACAATTCCGACAATTGTGCTGCCATCATAAACTGGTCCCCCAGAATCACCGGAATCAACCATACAACTTGTTGTGACATCGTGTTCAACTAAACGTTGCTCAGTATAGCTCTCTCCATTATAGTTAGCTGTATAGTTTACATTGGAAACAGTTCCGCAAGTTACACCTGTTGTGTTCCCTGATTTACAGAGTTCTTCACCTTCAAAGCTTGATGATTCGCTTTGTCTATTAGCTATTTGAATAGCCTGACTACTAGTGGTGTATAAAAAATCACTAGCAAGACTACTTGATATTTCTATTGCCATAGCATCAGATCTTCCGCCCATTGAAACAACTTGTCTTACATCACCGATTGTACGACCCCCTTGAGTGTAAGTGTCCCCGACGATGCCACAATGACCAGCAGAAATCAAGAAATATTCACCACTTGAATTTTGTGCACTTATATTACTTGTGCAGGCACCCCCTGCAGAGTCATTAACAATACTTAAACCAGCTTCCAGTGGATCTCGTTCTGAAGTACGTGCCTGTATTGGCATATCACCTTGCTTAAACATAACTTGACTTGGCTTAAGATTAAACATTTCTTTAATAGTTGTTTTATGACTCTCCTTAAATTCCTCTAAAGTTATTATCAATTTATTCTCGCTAATTTTTGTTCCAATACTGGATACGGTTTGGACTTCAGTCAAGAAAGTAGACACTAAAAATTGAGCGCCCAAGTATAAAAGCCTACCGCACTGCGTTTGGTCCATCCTGCGTGGAGGACGTTGAAAATCACAACATCATCCACGCAGGATTTTT
>NZ_JBHFQF010000014.1:0-64112 GCF_041949955.1 Geomicrobium sp. JSM 1781026
GGGCCGGTGATTGGGGTGAAGTCGTAACAAGGTATCCCTACCGGAAGGTGGGGATGGATCACCTCCTTTCTATGGAGACTTACTCTTCCTGAGCGGAAGAGATAAGATACGCCCTCTCTTACGAGAGAGGGCAGGAAATCGCTTATTTTTCATTCAGTTTTCAGCGGACAATATTATGAATCGTTGAATATAGATGGGCCTGTAGCTCAGCTGGTTAGAGCGCACGCCTGATAAGCGTGAGGTCGGTGGTTCGAGTCCACTCAGGCCCACCATCTATCTAAACAACAACATATGGGGCCTTAGCTCAGCTGGGAGAGCGCCTGCTTTGCACGCAGGAGGTCAGCGGTTCGATCCCGCTAGGCTCCACCATACATAATGATTCAAGACAAGCAGATCTGCTTGTCTTTTTTTGTGTTGGTTCACTTGCAACAAAGCGGCAAATATATTATATTAAAGTCAAAGATAGTCAAGGTCAGGGGGTGTGGATATGAGCAATAATATATCTGATGTGATTGAGCAATACTTGAAAGCGATCTTAACTGAAGAAGAACGAAATTTAATTGAAATTAAAAGAAGTGAGTTAGCGAAGCACTTTGAATGTGTTCCGTCGCAAATAAATTATGTGATTCGCACACGATTTACGGTTGAAAAAGGCTATATTGTGGAAAGTAAAAGAGGTGGAGGCGGATATATCCGCATCAAAAAGGTAGATCACTCTGATGACTTGGAGCTCATCGATCAGTTACTCCATTTGATTGGCGCTCGCATTGACCAGTCTGCAGCTAACAGTGTCATTTATCGGCTGTATGAGGAGAAAGTCGTGACAAAGCGTGAAGCGGTTTTAATGGAGGCGGTCGTACAGCGAGAAGTGCTCGCATTAACTTCTGCTGTTCATCGTGACACACTAAGGGCGAACGTACTAAAAGCGATGCTAGATCGCTTAAAATATAAAGTCTGACGCCGGGAGGGATGCAGATGCTCTGTCAGCAATGCGAAGAGCGGCGCGCAACGTTAAAATTTACGAAGGTTGTAAACGGGCAAAAGACAGAAAAGCACTTATGTGAGTTTTGTGCTAAAGAAAAAGGAGAAGCGTTGCCGGGAACGAATAGTTACTCTATACACGATCTATTGTCAGGCATGCTGAACCTAGACCCTAGTGAGATTAAAGCGAACTCTTCACTCGGGAGTCTGTCGCAGGTAAAAAAGCAAAAACCAGATCTTGCCTGCCCGAAATGCTCGTTGAAATACAAAGCATTTGTGCAAAATAGCCGCTTTGGTTGTTCTTACTGTTATAAAGCATTCGAAGAAAAGCTCGAACCGATACTAAAACGCGTACATGGTGGCAATCATGTTCATAGAGGAAAAATACCGAAACGTGTAGGAGGTCGACTAGAGCAAGAGCGAAAGATAACAAAGCTACAAGAGAGTATGCAAGGCTATATTCAAAAGGAAGAGTTTGAGCAAGCAGCAATGATTCGCGATGAAATTCGGCAATTGAGATCTGCTGTAGACAAGGGGGACGATGAATAATGTCGCTAGAGCAATTTATTTCAAAGGCGATTAGTCCTTGGATGAAGCAGTCAGGTCCCGAAGATGATATTGTGTTGAGCAGTAGAATTCGCTTAGCTCGAAATTTGGAAGATTATCCTTTTCCTTTTAAATCATCAAACGATGCCGCACAAGCGCTGTATAAACATTTGCACGCACGATTGGCAAACAAGGAGCTTGATGGTGTCGGTCACTTGTCTTGGTTCTCCATGAAGGACTCTTCCGACATTGAAAAGCAAGTACTTGTAGAGAAACATTTAACAAGCCCACAGCTAGCCGAAGGATCTTCCGAAGCTGCAGTTGTTTTAAGTGAGGATGAATCTATAAGCATTATGGTGAATGAAGAAGACCACTTGCGTATTCAATGTTTATCACCGGGTCTTCAATTGACTCAAGCCTATGAAATGGGAAATGCGATTGATGATTGGATTGAAGCGAATGTTGATTACGCGTTTGATGAGAAAAGGGGATATTTAACGAGCTGCCCAACGAATGTGGGTACTGGCTTGAGGGCATCGGTTATGATGCATTTACCTGGGCTTGTGACGACATCTCAACTCTCGCGCATTATCCCGGCAGTAAATCAGATCGGGCTTGTCGTTCGCGGCATATACGGTGAAGGCAGTGAAGCAAGAGGTAACCTGTTCCAAATTTCAAATCAGATGACACTCGGAAAAACTGAAACAGATATTATTGACGACTTACGAAGCGTTGTCCTTCAGCTTATTGAACGGGAAAGACTGGCCCGTGAGAAGTTGTATGAGTCGAAAAAATTACAGCTAGCAGATCAAGTTTATCGCTCTTATGGTATCCTTGCGAACAGTCGTATCATAGAATCAAAAGAGGCGGGTCAACATTTATCGAATTTACGTTTAGGGATTGATCTTAATCTGATTCAAGGTGTTGACAGCAGTGTATTAAATGATTTGATGATTCTTATTCAACCGGCGTTTTTACAGCAATACGCTCAAAAAGCATTATCAACAGAGCAACGTGACGAGCGAAGGGCATCATTAATTCGAGAACGATTGAAGCTTGAAAACATATAAAGTGGAGGTGGTCGACCATGATGTTTGGCCGTTTTACAGAGAGAGCACAGAAAGTATTAGCTTTAGCACAGGAAGAAGCGGTTCGACTCGGTCATACGAATATCGGAACGGAGCATATTCTTCTCGGTTTGCTACGTGAAGGTGATGGCATTGCAGCAAAGGCGCTTCAAGCGTTAAATCTCGGTTCAGAAAAAGTGCAGACAGAGGTTGAGAACTTGATTGGCGCTGAAGGCAACGGCACGAGCACGCAAGAAACACCACACTACACACCCCGTGCTAAAAAGGTTATTGAACTGTCGATGGATGAAGCGAGGAAACTCGGTCATTCCTATGTAGGTACGGAACACATTCTTCTCGGTCTGATTCGAGAAGGTGAGGGAGTAGCTGCACGTGTATTAAACAACCTAGGTGTTAGTTTAAATAAAGCTCGCCAACAAGTATTACAACTGCTAGGTAGCAATGAATCTTCCAGTAGTGCTGGTGCAGGACAAAGCGGAGGTGCTGCAGGTGGCAACGTAAACACACCTACCCTTGATAGCCTTGCACGTGATTTGACGAGTGTTGCCAAGGAAGAAAACCTTGATCCTGTTATTGGCCGAGGAAATGAGATTCAACGTGTGATTCAAGTATTGTCCAGACGTACGAAAAACAACCCAGTGCTTATTGGGGAGCCTGGCGTTGGTAAAACAGCTGTAGCAGAAGGTCTTGCACAAGCGATTGTCGCTAATGAAGTTCCAGAGACGTTGCGCGGTAAGCGTGTGATGACATTAGACATGGGAACCGTCGTCGCGGGGACGAAATACCGGGGTGAATTCGAAGATCGTTTGAAAAAAGTTATGGAAGAAATTCGTCAAGCAGGTAATGTGATCTTGTTTATTGATGAACTTCACACGTTAATTGGCGCAGGGGGTGCAGAAGGAGCAATTGATGCCTCAAACATTCTAAAGCCATCGCTTGCAAGAGGGGAGCTTCAGTGCATTGGGGCGACTACTCTCGATGAGTATCGTCGGTACATCGAAAAAGATGCAGCATTAGAGCGACGTTTTCAGCCAATTACTGTTGACGAGCCAACACTTGAAGAGTCAGAGCAAATCTTACTCGGATTAAGAGATCGATACGAGGCGCACCACAGGGTAACGATTACAGATGAGGCCATCTCTGAGGCTGTTAAGATGTCTGATCGTTATATTTCCGATCGGTTCTTGCCAGATAAAGCGATTGATTTAATTGATGAAGCGGCATCAAAAGTCCGTTTGCGTTCATATACGGCTCCACCTAGCTTGAAAGATATGGAACAAAAGCTAGAAGAAACACGTAAAGAGAAAGACGCAGCGGTCCAAAGTCAAGAATTTGAAAAGGCAGCGTCTCTTCGGGATAGTGAGCAGCGCCTTCGTGAGGAATTGGATCAGCTCAAAGATGAGTGGAAAGAAAAGCAAGGGCAAGAAAACACAGAAGTGTCCATGAACGATATTGCTGAAGTAGTGGCGAGTTGGACTGGAATCCCAGTAACAAAACTTGCTGAGGAAGAAACAGAGCGTTTGCTTAAAATGGAAGACATTCTTCATGACCGTGTCGTCGGTCAAGATGAAGCGGTCATTGCCGTCTCTAAAGCCGTTCGCCGTGCAAGGGCAGGTTTGAAAGATCCGAAGCGTCCAATCGGCTCGTTTATTTTCCTAGGTCCTACGGGTGTCGGGAAAACAGAACTAGCACGTGCAGTTGCCGAGACGCTGTTTGGTGACGAAGACGCAGTTCTTCGCGTTGACATGTCGGAGTATATGGAGAAGTACTCGACGAGTCGACTCGTTGGTTCACCTCCAGGCTACGTCGGTTACGACGAGGGTGGACAACTGACTGAAAAGGTCCGCCAAAAGCCGTATTCCGTTATTCTTTTAGATGAGATCGAAAAGGCGCACCCAGATGTGTTCAATATTCTACTGCAAGTGTTAGAAGATGGTCATCTCACTGACTCAAAAGGACGGAAGGTTGATTTTAGAAATACAGCGATTATCATGACGTCAAACGTCGGTGCAAGTGCGCTCAAGGAAAACAAATACGTCGGGTTCACGACACAAACCGAAGACGCTAAATACGGTGATATGAAAGATAAGGTCATTGGAGAACTGAAAAAGACGTTCAGACCAGAATTTCTTAACCGTATTGACGAAACGATCGTCTTCCACAGCTTAGAGAAGAAACACATTAAAGAAATTGTTGGGCTAATGGCTACAGAACTGCAAAACCGTTTGGCTGAACAAGAGATTACGTTTGTACTCACCGATGAAGCAAAAGAAAAGATTGCGGATGAAGGGTTTGACCCTGAGTACGGTGCACGACCTTTACGTCGTGCCCTACAGAAGCAAGTAGAAGATCGATTATCTGAAGAACTGTTACGTGGAAGAATTAAAAAAGGGGAGACGGCAGTCATTACGTATCGTGATGGGGAGTTTGTCGTTGACCTTAAGGAAGCTCAAGAAGCTAAGTAATCATGACTCACGAAAAAGCCGGGTGCTCCCGGCTTTTTTTGTAACACAATCATAGAAAAAACGACGTTTTACATAGGGGGAGAATATGGCGAAGACAAAAACGAAATTCGTATGCCAAGAGTGTGGCTACGAATCAATGAAATGGATGGGCCGCTGCCCAGGTTGTCAGAACTGGAATACACTCGTTGAGGAACTGGAAACACCAAAAACGACAAGAGGTTCAGTGAGCACTCGATCAATCGCCTCAGGAACAACAAATGAACCACAAAAGATTACTGAAGTAACAAGAGAAGATGAACCGCGATTGACGACGAAGTTATCTGAACTTAACCGAGTGCTCGGCGGAGGAATTGTTCCTGGATCCCTCGTGTTGGTTGGTGGTGACCCGGGTATTGGGAAATCGACGTTGCTTTTGCAGTTATCAGCGATATTAGCTGCGGATAACAAGAAAGTGTTGTACATATCCGGGGAGGAATCTGTGAAACAGACGAAGATGCGTGCGGAACGTTTGCATGCTCAGGCGAAAGATTTATACGTGTATACAGAAACGGATACGACAAGAATTGATCGCGCAGTGGAGAGCATTCAACCTGAAGTGGTCATTATTGACTCGATTCAGACGATGCAAACGTCAGATATAACATCCGCTCCGGGTAGTGTCGCGCAAGTCCGAGAGTCTACAGGCATTTTTATGAACATGGCAAAATCAAAAGGGATCGCTGTCTTTGTCGTTGGTCACGTGACAAAACAAGGATCGATTGCCGGACCGAAAATGCTGGAGCACATGGTAGACGCTGTTTTGTATTTTGAAGGAGAGCGCCATCATACGTACAGGATATTACGAGCGGTAAAAAACCGTTTTGGCTCGACGAATGAAATTGGGATCTTTGAAATGAATGAAGAAGGGCTGCGGCAAGTGTTAAACCCTTCAGAAATATTTTTGGAGGAAAGGACAGAAGGGGTAGCTGGTGCGACCGTTGTAGCCTCTCTTGAAGGGACGCGCCCCGTACTCGTTGAATTGCAGGCGCTCGTCGCTCCGACGAGTTATGCCAACCCAAGACGAACATCAACCGGCGTTGACCATAACCGTGTTTCTATGCTCATGGCTGTGCTTGAAAAGCGTGTAGGAATGTTGTTACAAAATCAAGATGCGTACATTAATGTTGCGGGTGGTGTGAAATTGGACGAACCTGCAGTCGACTTAGGAATTGCCGTTAGTATTGCATCAAGTTTTCGGAATGAAGTGACACAACCAACAGATGTGGCCATAGGTGAAGTGGGTTTGACTGGAGAGATAAGAAGGGTATCTAGAATCCAAGAGCGCGTTAAAGAAAGTGCGAAGCTAGGATTTAAACGTTGCATCGTACCGTCAAAGAATTTGGGCGGTTGGAAAGTGCCTGCAGACATTGAGTGTATCGGTGTTCAGACGTTAGAAGAAGCATTGGATGTGATGTTAGGAGAACGTGCGAAAAAGTGGTAATTGAAAAGGGAGAGAGAACCTCATGAGGGAAGCGAGCCGCAAACACTTTATTGAGAATGTATTTCCGTTTTTAGCGCCAGGTACACCATTGCGTGATGGCATTGATAATGTATTACGTGCTGGGTCAGGGGGCTTGGTTGTCATTGGATTTAGTGACGAAGTGAAAGAAGTCGTCGATGGTGGATTTCAAATTCAAGCTGATTACTCCCCGTCCCAACTGTATGAACTCGCGAAGATGGATGGCGCAATTATTTTAAGTAAAGATATTCAACAAATTATGTTTGCGAATGTACAACTCATTCCTAATAGTAAAATTAGCTCAAACGAAACCGGGATGCGTCATCGTACAGCAGAGCGGGTAGCTAAGCAAACGAAAGCCCTCGTTATCGCAATATCTGAAAGGAGAAATGTCATTACACTCTATCAAGGTGAGCACCAGTATACTCTTAAAGATATGAGTGTGATCCTCACGAAGGCAAACCAAGCGATACAAACATTAGAAAAGTACAAGGCTGTATTGGATCAAAGTATGACCAATTTAGGGGCGCTAGAGTTTGAGAGGCTCGTTACTTTTCAAGATGTTTCTCAAGTCATTCATCGTGTGGAGATGGTACTACGGGTAAAACGAGAATTAATTACGTATGTCCACGAGCTAGGCAATGAAGGCCGTTTGATTACGATGCAATTAAATGAGCTTTTAGCGAACGTTGAGCGAGAGGCATTGTTACTCTTAAAAGATTACGTTGAACATGAGGGAGTGTCAGCGGCGAAAGCCTTCCATGACTTGCAGATCGCTTCTGATCAGCACGCGTTGAATGATGAATACATTCGCGAATTCCTGAAGCTTAGTGCTGACATTGAACAGCAGCATGTTCTTCACTCTAGAGGGTATCGTCTTATGCACCGTATACCGAGGTTGCCACCGTCGATTATTGAGAATATCATTTCTTATTTTCATACGCTACAGGAGGTTCATGAAGCGAGTCTCGAAGACTTAGAAAGCGTGGATGGTATTGGAGAGGCAAGGGCAAGGCTTGTAAAAGAAGGGCTAAACCGTGTGCAAGAGCAATTGTTTATTGATCGTCATATTTAAACGACCAACAAAGCAGGTAATCCGTTTACACTGAATAGTAATATCCAGTGATCTGGAAGTGAATTAATTGAAAGATCATTGAAAAATCACAGATTAAAAGATTAACCCTTTCTATTTCTGTCCATAATGATTACAGGAGGTGACTGAAAATGTTAAAACGTATCGTCCAAGTGTTCTTTGTCATTCTTGGTGGGGCGCTCGGCTTTATCTTTTATCCTGAACTTATATCATTATTATCGGTTGAGATCCCTGGATGGATGGCAAGCGATTATATTGGAGGATTACTTGGCGGGGGATTGTTTTTCGTGCTTTCCCTCTGGTTAGCAGATCCGATTACACGCGCATTGAGCATTGCAGAGGAAGCGATTGTGAAAGCACCGATTACAAACGTGCTTTTTGGAACGATCGGTCTGTTGCTTGGACTCATGGTCGCGTATCTAATTGGAATTCCTTTGGGTGAAATATCCTTTTCGGTCTTTAGTCAAATATTGCCGATCTTTCTCACGGTGCTGTTTGGTTACTTTGGTTATCGTATCGGATCACAAAAGCGAGATGAGCTGATTTCGCTCGTCAGCAACTTTGGTAAAGGCTCGAACAAGGACTCCAAACAAGAGTCTAGTAGCGATAAAGGTGTACCGACAAAGATCTTTGATACGAGTGTCATCATTGATGGAAGAATTGCAGACGTATGTCGGACGCGATTTTTGGAAGGGACCGTTGTCATTCCTAAGTTCGTATTGGACGAACTTCAACACATTGCTGATTCATCGGATGCGTTGAAGAGAAACCGAGGTCGTAGAGGGCTTGATATTTTGAATCAGATTCAAAAGGAATTACCCGTACAAGTGAAGATTGAAGATATCGATTTTGATGATGTACAAGGTGTTGATAGCAAGCTCGTGAAGCTGGCGCAAAAGACATCTGGAATTGTTGTGACCAATGACTTCAATTTGAATAAAGTGTGCGATCTTCAAGGTGTACCGGTTCTTAACATTAATGACCTAGCCAATGCCGTAAAGCCCGTCGTGCTTCCAGGAGAAGAGATGCACGTGCAAGTGATTAAGGATGGGAAAGAGGCGAACCAAGGCATCGGTTACCTTGATGATGGGACGATGATTGTGATTGAGGAAGGGCATAAATATATCGGACAGCAAATTGATGTTGTCGTGACGAGTGTATTGCAAACAAGTGCAGGCCGAATGATTTTTGCCAAGCCGAAGCAAATGCATAAAGAGAAAGCTTTATAGTATGGAAATGCCGCGAAGAGCACGGATGTACGAGTTGCTTTTCGCGGTATTTCGGTTGTATGATAAAGAATGGCACATGAAATGATTCGGATAGGGGCACACGGGTTATGAACTATTCAGTCGTCGTTCTTGCTGCTGGGCAAGGCAAACGAATGCAAGCGGGTAAGAATAAGCAATTTATTATGCTTGAAGATGACCCGGTGATTATACATACGTTACGCGTATTTGAAAATGATTCATCGTGCGATGAAATGATCGTCGTCGTTAATGAGAATGAAGTGCAGGAAATGAAACAGTTGTTCCAAACATATAAACTGAAAAAGCTCACCGATGTCATTGTTGGTGGGGCGGAGCGCCAAGATAGTGTGTACGAGGGATTGAAGGTGATCGATCAACCTAGCGACCGCGTCGTACTCATTCATGATGGTGCACGTCCTTTCGTTCAAGAACGCGACCTACACCGACTCGTTGATCGTGTAGATGCTGAACACGGAGCGGTATTGGCTGTACAAGTGACTGATACGGTAAAAAAAGTAAACGAAGAGCTCATTCAAGAGACGATCCCGCGGGATGGGTTATGGGCAGTGCAAACCCCGCAGGCGTTTCCTTTTGCATTGATTAAGAATGCACATGCACATGCAAAAGAAGCAAATGTTTATGGAACCGATGATGCGAGCCTCGTGGAGCGTCTAGGTAAGCATGTCCGTATTGTAGAAGGAAGTCGGGAGAACATGAAGCTTACAACCCCATATGACATTAAACTAGCGACAATTTTACTTGAGTTAAGAGCAAAGGAGGCAGGCCAGTGAGAATTGGACAAGGCTTTGATGTACACGCGTTTGCAGAGGACACAGATCTCATCATTGGTGGATTAAAGCTAGAGTATCCGCTAGGTCTGAAAGGTCATTCTGATGCCGATGTGTTGTTGCACGCCATCAGCGACGCGCTTTTAGGTGCGATTGCACAAGGAGATATTGGCAAGCACTTTCCAGATACTGACCCGGCATTTAAAGGTGCTGATTCGTCTGTGCTACTCGAGCATGTGTACGAAATGGTCAAAAATGAAGGACTAGTTTTAGGGAATTTAGATTGTACGATTATCGCAGAAAAGCCAAAAATGGCTCCGTATATTCTGCCGATGAGAGAACGAATTGCTGGACTGTTAGATGCAGAGTTGAACCAAGTGAATGTAAAAGCGACCACTTCAGAAAAATTAGGATTTACGGGCAGACAAGAAGGAATTGCAGCGATGGCGACCGTTCTTCTACAAGCCGAGTAAATCATGATATACTAATGACCAAGGAAAAGGGACGGTGATCGATATGACGGATGTGCGCGTGCGTTTTGCACCAAGTCCGACAGGGCACTTGCATATTGGTGGTGCGAGGCAAGCATTGTTTAACTATCTTTTTGCAAAGCACCATAACGGGAAATTTATTATACGAATTGAAGATACGGACCAAGCACGAAATGTGGAAGCCGCAACCGACAAATTGCTAAATAGCATGAAGTGGCTCGGCGTTGTTTGGGATGAAGGTCCAGACGAAGATGGTGGGTTTGGTCCGTACCGCAGTATGGAGCGGATGGATACGTATGAGAAGTACGTTCAACAACTTCTTGACCAAGACCTCGCGTATTATTGTTACATGACGAGCGAAGAGCTTGAAAAAGAACGTGAGGAGCAGCTCGCCCGTGGGGAGATGCCTAAGTATAGCGGGCGGGATCGGAACCTTACTGCAGATGAGCGGGCCGCTTATGAAGCGAAAGGTATCGAACCTGTTGTTCGTTTTAAAGTACCTGGTAGTGAAACAATTCATATTGATGATGCAATCCGGGGTGAAGTTTCTTTTGATACAGATGGTATCGGTGACTTTATTATTGCGAGAACCGATGGTGTTCCGACGTACAACTTCGCAGTGAGCGTGGATGATTATCTTATGAAGATTTCCCACGTTATTCGCGGAGAAGAACACCTATCCAACACGCCACGTCAGGTCATGATCTATCAAGCATTAGGGTTCACATCACCCACATTTGCTCACGCACCGCTCATCCTCAACCCAGACCGACAAAAGATGAGTAAACGTGACGAGTCAATCATGCAATTTGTTGAGCAATATCAAGATTACGGATACCTTCCTGAAGCACTCGTGAATTTCCTTGCTTTACTCGGTTGGTCACCCGTTGGCGAGGAAGAAATCTTTACGATGGATAACTTGATTGAGCAGTTTAGCTTGGAGCGGGTATCGAAGGCTCCAGCAGTGTTTGATGAAAGTAAGTTGGCTTGGGTAGGAAATCAGTATATGAAATCAGCGGATGTGGAGCGCGTAACCGAGCTATCCATTCCATTTCTACAAAAAGCGGGTCGGATTTCTGAAAACCTGTCAGCAGATGAGCATGCGTGGGTAACGTCTCTCGTTGGGATTTATCAAGAGCAAATGCACTACGCGGCTGAAATCGTTGAGTTAACGGAACTCTTTTTCAAGGAACACGTAGACTATGAGGGAGAAGCTGCGGAAGTAATTGGTGCTGAGCATGTTCCGCAAGTGATGGAATCTCTTGCACGACAAATTGATCAATTAGATGTATTTGAAGCCGATGAGATCAAAAAAGCAATCAAAGCGGTGCAAAAAGAAACAGGTGCTAAAGGAAAACAACTCTTTATGCCGATTCGTGTAGCTGTCACGGGACAAACGCATGGACCGGAGTTGCCAAAAGCGATTGAGCTAATTGGTAAAGATGCCGTGCTCGCACGTGTAAACAAAGCGGCACAACAATCTTCATAAACTGAACATCGATAAGGATAAGTAGCAATGCAGTCGTCTTTTACAGAGACGGTCGGATAGTGGGAACGACCGATGGACACGCTTTGTGAATGCCCCTTTGAGTCTCGCGTTGAACAAGTTTCAAGTAGGCGCGGGCGGTGAGTAGCCGTTATCTACAAAGAGTCACGCCCGATCAACCTGGCGTATACAGAGTGGAACCGCGCAAAAGCGCCTCTGTGCAGAACATGCACAGAGGCGCTTTTTTTAAGCCGTTTCTTTCGTCAGGTAAAGAGAATTTTGCTACAGTATAGCTTAGTCATCTGCAATTAGGGGATACTAAAGACAATACTATGCAAATGAACGGAATGATTGATTTAGGATACACAATACAATGTAAGGTGCATACCATTGGGAGGGAAACTATGTGGCGGACATTCAAAAGTGATATCGATGTTGTCTTTCAACGAGACCCAGCTGCCCGGAGTCGTTTTGAAGTTATCCTCTCGTATTCCGGTGTTCATGCGATATGGGCACACCGCATCGCCCACTGGCTTTGGAAGAAGAAGTTCTATCTATTAGCGCGGGTGCTTTCCCAGCTTAGCCGTTTTATTACCGGCATTGAAATTCATCCAGGGGCGCAAATTGGGCAACGGCTGTTTATTGATCATGGCATGGGCGTTGTCATCGGAGAGACGTGCGAAATCGGCAACGACGTTACGATTTATCAAGGAGTGACCCTTGGGGGTACAGGGAAGGAAAAAGGAAAGCGCCACCCGACAGTAGAGGATCACGTGCTTTTTGCATCGGGAGCTAAAGTGCTCGGTTCAATGACGATTGGAAGAAACTCTAATATTGGTGCAGGTGCTGTCGTTTTGCATGAGGTGCCACGAAACAGTACGGTCGTAGGGATTCCAGGACGTGTTGTCATTCAAGATGGCATCCGTGTGAGTGAGAACCTACACCATCACTTATTGCCCGACCCTGAAAATGATCGGTTCCGGCTACTTGAAAAAGAAGTGGAGCGTCTAAGGCGCGAGCTTAAAGAATGCAAGCAAAGACTGGATGAGGAGTGAGTGATATGGCGATTCATATGTACAATACATTAACGCGCAGAAAAGAAGTTTTTACACCGCTTGAAGAAAACCGTGTAAAGATGTATGTGTGCGGACCAACCGTATATAACTATATTCATATTGGAAATGCGAGGCCGGCGGTTGTTTTTGATATGGTCCGTCGGTATCTCGAATATAAAGGGTATGACGTCGAGTATGTGTCGAACTTCACGGATGTGGACGACAAAATCATTCGGGCAGCACAAGATGCCGGAGAAGATGTGTTCCAACTAGCTGAACGCTTTATTGAAAAATACCATGAAGACACAGAAGCGCTCGGTGTGCGAGAAGCAGATGCCCATCCGCGTGTGACAAACACGATGGATGAAATTATTGAGTTTATTGAAGCGCTCATTGAGAAGGACTATGCGTATGAAGCCGGTGGAGATGTATATTTTCATACGAAAGCATTCCCGGATTATGGGAAGTTATCTGGGCAAGCCGTCGATGAATTGCGCTCAGGCGCTAGAATTGAAGTAGGAGAACAGAAGAAAGACCCCCTTGATTTCGCGCTTTGGAAGAAAGCGAAAGACAAAGAGATTAAATGGGAGAGCCCTTGGAGTGAGGGACGTCCAGGTTGGCACATTGAATGCTCAGCAATGGTGAAGAAATACCTTGGTGACACGATTGACATTCATGCAGGAGGCCAGGATCTCACATTTCCACACCATGAGAATGAAGTGGCTCAGTCGGAAGCGCTAACGGGCAAGCAGATGGCAAACTACTGGTTGCATAACGGATATATCCAAATTGACAACGAAAAGATGTCAAAGTCACTTGGAAACTTTGTACTCGTCAATGAACTCATCGAGCAACATGACCCTAAAGTCGTTCGCTTTTTCATCCTACAAGCGCATTATCGACATCCGTTAAATTTCAACCAAGAGTTGTTGGAATCAGCCGCATCAGGGCTTGGGCGCATCCAAACCTTTATCCAAAATGTACAGCATCGAAGAAAAGAAAGTGCCAACCTTGGCGAATCTGAAGTCTGGTTAAATCGTATGGAGAAGTACAAGAAACGTTTCATTGATGAAATGGACGATGATTTTCATACAGCCAATGCGATCACAACGATGTTTGAGTTCGTCAAGGAAGGTAATCGTTACCTTGATGAAGCTAACACGTCCACTAACGTACTCGATGCGATGCTGCAATTGTTTGAGGAGTGGGGCCGTGTGTTAGGTGTGGCGTTCATTCCTGAAGAAGAACTGCTTGATGAAGAAGTGGATACACTTATTCAGCAGAGAAAAGAAGCGCGTGAAAATCGGCAATTTCAAAAAGCAGATGAGATTCGCGATCAGCTAACGGAAAAAGGAATCATCCTCGAAGACACAGCACAAGGTACACGATGGAAAAGGGGCTAACCCTATGCGCGGAACAGACTATAAACAGTTAAACGGTCTAGCTTTGGCATACATTGGCGATGCAGTTTATGAGCTGTATGTACGGTCTTATCTTGTCTACGCTGGGTACGGTCGCCCTAACGATTTACATCGAGCGGCTACCTCTTACGTGAGTGCAAAGGCACAAGCCAGTGTGCTCACGTATTGGCTTGATGAGGGCGTTTTAACGGAAGAAGAGACAGCCATTGCTAAACGAGGTCGTAATGCGAAATCAGGCAGTGTTCCAAAGAACACCGACCCAGGAACCTACCGGTATAGTACAGGGTTTGAAGCGGTGATTGGTTACGTCCATATGAGTGGTGACCAAGAACGTAAAAATCAGTTATTACGAGAAGCAGTCGCAAAGATTGACGAGGGGGAAGACACATGAATGATGAAGAGTGGCTCGCGGGGAGAAATGCTGTAATAGAGGGACTGCGTTCCTCGCAATCGATACAGAAGATTTGGGTAGCAGATGGAGTGAAAAAAGCATCCATCCAAGAGACGATCACACGAGCAAAAGAGCAAAATATCGTCATTCAAACCGTGCCTAAAAAGAAGCTTGATGCACTCATTGGTCATCAAAACCATCAAGGAATTATCGCCTCGATCGCCGCACATGCGTATGCAGATATCGAGACGTTATTTTCTGCTGCTAGTAATCGTGGACAAGCCCCGTTCTTCATTCTTTGTGACGGCATTGAAGACCCACAAAACCTAGGTTCAATTTTACGAACCGCAGATGCAGCTGGCGCCCATGGCGTTATCATCCCGAAGCGGGGGGCGAGCGGTCTAACCTCGATCGTAGCAAAAGCTTCTGCCGGTGCCATTTCCCACGTTCCGGTCGTTAAGGTTACAAATATGGCGCGAACAATGAAAGAGCTCAAAGACCGCGGGCTTTGGATTGTGGGTAGTGACGCCTCTGGACAAGGAGATTACCGGGAGCTAGATGCGAGCATGGCCATTGGTCTTGTCATTGGTAGCGAAGGTAAGGGGATGAGCCGTCTCGTGAAAGAATCGTGTGATTTTCTTTATCAAATTCCGTTGCACGGTCATGTGACATCCTTAAACGCTGCAGTAGCGGGTAGTCTGTTTATGTTTGAAGTGCAGCGAAAACGCTACCCGTTAGGAAGGTAACTCGATGAAAGAGTATGTTGTTGTGGACGGATATAACATCATTGGCGACTGGCCAGAACTCGTGGAACGAAAAAAACATTCCCTCGTAGACGCAAGAGATATGCTTATTGAGCAAATGGCAGAATACCAGGCGATTACAGGTCGTACTGTTGTCATCGTATTCGATGCCCACCTTGTCAGAGGGATTGGTGCTAAAGAGAAGCAATTCCGAGTTGAAGTCATCTATACAAAAGAAAAGGAAACTGCAGACGAGCGAATTGAGAAGCTCGTCAAAAAGTTAAAGAATGTGAACACGCAAGTATATGTGGCAACTTCTGATTACCTCGAACAACGTGTCATTTTTGGTAGTGGTGCTCTTCGAACCTCCGCTCGGGAGCTAAGAAACCAGCTTGTTGATGTCGAAAAAAGCATTAGGCAGACAGTAAAAGATGTCGAGCGTGAGCCAAACCAAGGAAAAATTGCGCTTAGTGAGGAAGTTGCTGAATTCTTTGACAAATGGCGTCGAAAAGGGCAATGACTTATTGATTCTCGTTCTTGACTACTATATACTTAGTTACTATACACCGAAGTCGAGGGCGAGGGATTGTCATGAACGCACACGTCTTAGAGAAGAGTCAGCCATTTGTCGAAAACACTGAAAGAAACTTTGCTACCGAAGATGAAAGACTAGTAGAAGCTGTTCGTTATGGGAACTCCGCTGCTTTGGAACAACTCATTCACAAGTACAAGAACTTTGTCCGCGCGAAAGCGAGATCGTACTTTCTGATCGGGGCAGATCATGAAGATATTGTCCAAGAAGGTATGATTGGTTTGTACAAAGCGATTCGCGATTTTAACGGGGACAAGCTTTCTTCGTTCAGAGCGTTTGCGGAGTTGTGTATCACTCGTCAGATAATTACGGCTATTAAGACAGCGACGCGCCAAAAGCACATTCCATTAAACTCCTATGTTTCATTGGACAAGCCTATGTATGATGAGGAGTCCGACCGTACTCTTATGGATGTAGTTTGTAGCTCGCTCATTAGTAACCCTGAAGAAATGTTAATTAATCAAGAGGAACTCACAGACATTGAAGGGAAAATTAATGAAGTGCTTAGTGATTTAGAACAACAGGTACTTCGCCTTTATTTAGACGGACAATCGTACCAAGAGATATCCGCAGATTTAAATCGACACGTCAAGTCAATCGACAATGCATTGCAACGTGTAAAGAGAAAGTTAGAACGGTATATCGAAATGAGAAACGTGCCGGGTTAATATTCGCGCAATTTGAAATAGCAGAATCTTCATTTGCTTTATTGTTAGGCGAGATGTAGAGGGGGTGGTCCGTCACGCGCCCCCTCATATTGACATGAATGGGCAATTATGATATTCTGCACTCTGTATAGTAGATAACTTGTCTGGTCTATAATGAATGTATACATGATCACAACAACAACCACCGTGAATGCGGTTGTTTTTTTATGTTTAACGAAATAAATCGACGACCTATGGGGGTGTCTTGCAAGTGACGAATCCTGTTCAATTTCTAAAAGAAGTCGGAAAACAAATGAAACAAGTAACGTGGCCGACACCAAGCGAGCTTTATAAATATACGAAAATTGTATTGATTACAGTTATTTTCATGTCGATCTTCTTTGCAGTTGTGGATTACGGCTTTTCAGAACTTGTACGGTTGTTCTTGTAGTTGACATGATTATGAATGATGAGAGGAGGACAGCAGTCGCGATTGACTGATGACCCTATGGATAAGAACTGGTATGTTGTTCATACGTACTCTGGGTATGAAAACCGAGTGAAAGCGAACCTTGAAAAACGAGTAGAATCAATGGAAATGCTTGATAAAATTTTCCGTGTCCTCGTTCCGGTAGAAGAAGAAACAGAAACAAAGAACGGCAAAACGAAAACGGTAAATCGTAAGACATTTCCTGGATATGTTCTCGTTGAGATGGTCATGACGGATGACTCTTGGTATGTGGTTCGTAACACACCAGGAGTTACTGGATTTGTCGGCTCTTCGGGCGCGGGATCAAAACCGACAGCGCTTTTGCCAGATGAAGTGGATTCGATTCTAAGGCAGATGGGCGTGGAAGCTCCGAAAGCAGAAATTGACTTAGAAATTAAAGAGTCGGTGAAAGTAAAAGAAGGACCGTTTACTGATTTCACAGGGACGGTTGAGGAAATTAGTCTTGAGAAACAGAAAGTAAAAGTGCATGTGAACATGTTTGGTCGAGAAACACCGGTAGAATTAGAATTCCATCAAGTTGAGAAACTCTCATAACAATTTCCACTTGCGCTTCATCCCGCTGGATGATAAGATTTTAATGTTTGCATCAACTATCACAATTGGTAGTTGTCAACAAGTGGGAGGGCACGTTTGCCCGAAACACCACATTACGAACGAAGGAGGTGTGTCGCGTGGCTAGAAAAGTTCAAACCGTAGTGAAGCTACAGATTCCTGCAGGTAAAGCTAACCCGGCACCACCGGTCGGTCCTGCCCTTGGTCAGGCTGGTGTAAATATCATGGGCTTCTGTAAAGAGTTTAACGCACGTACACAGGAGCAAACAGGAACTATTATTCCTGTTGAGATTACTGTTTATGAAGACCGTTCATTCACATTTGTGACGAAGACTCCACCAGCAGCGATTCTTCTTAAAGAAGCAGCTGGAGTACAATCTGGTTCTGGAGAGCCGCACAAAGTGAAGGTTGCATCAGTAACTGCTGAACAAGTACGTGGAATCGCTGAAACGAAGATGGAAGACTTAAACGCTGCTGATCTTGATGCTGCTGTAAAGATGATTGAAGGTACAGCGCGTAGCATGGGGATCACTGTTGAAGGCTAACGATTAGTCGCAATAGAACGGCAAGAAAGGTTGCGATCACCGGCGAAAATCGGGCTTTCGCAACCTTGATTCTTGTATGATTGTCTTTCTCTAGGAATGAATCTTCTCTAGCGATTAAGCGTGGGAGGTCAAACCGTTAAAACCACAAAAAGAGGAGTTGTTAGATATGGCTAAGAAACACGGTAAGAAATACGAAGACGCAAAGAAACAAGTCGATGTTACGAAAGAATACACTGCAAGCGAAGCCATTGAGCTTGTGAAAAAAGTTGCTCCGGCAAACTTTGATGAAACAGTTGAGGTAGCTGTGCGTCTTGGCGTAGACCCTCGTAAAGCGGATCAACAAATCCGTGGCGCGGTCGTTCTTCCAAATGGTACGGGCAAAACTCAACGTGTTCTTGTATTTGCAAAAGGTGAAAAAGCGAAGGAAGCTGAAGAAGCAGGCGCGGACTTCGTTGGTGAAGAAGACCTTGTAAACAAAATCCAACAAGGTTGGATGGACTTTGACGTCGTTGTTGCAACACCAGACATGATGGCGCAAGTTGGTAAATTAGGTCGTGTGCTTGGACCAAAAGGTCTAATGCCAAACCCGAAAACGGGTACAGTAACAATGGATGTGACTCAAGCTGTTAACGAAATCAAAGCGGGTAAAGTAGAATACCGCGTTGAAAAAGCAGGAAATGTACACGTTCCAATTGGAAAAGTATCCTTTACTGAAGAGCAACTGCTAGCGAACTTCAAAACCATTCTCGATATCCTTGCAAAAGCGAAGCCTTCTGCAGCGAAAGGTACGTACATGAAGAACATTGCTGTATCTTCATCTATGGGACCGGGTGTGAAAGTTAGTACGTCTGGCTTCACTAGCTAATTTTTCCGTATTGACATTTGATCGGCCGCTATATATAATGAGAACGGCTAATGAATAACTATACTGCCGCAGACAGTAGGTGCACATTGTGCGTAAATCCTGCCGAGGTATCGATTTGATAGAATAGACACGATTGTGTCCTTCTGAATCTCCTCTGTCTGTGTGTATGCATAGGCAGGGGAGTTTTTTGATCCTCTGAACGGCAAATTTTCAGGAGGTGGAATGATGAGCAGTGTAATCGAGCAGAAACAAGCCGTTGTTAACGAGATTATCGGTAAATTTAACGACAGTGAGTCCATCATCTTAGTTGATTACCGCGGTCTTAGCGTAAGCCAAGACACGGAGCTTCGTACGAAGCTTCGTGAAGCAGACGTTGAGCTTAAAGTGTACAAAAACACGTTAACACGTCGTGCGACAGCGGAAACGAACTATACTGAACTGGACGAAGCTCTCGCAGGTCCGACGGCCGTAGCAACGAGCAAGACAGATGCAGTAGCAGCTGCAAGAGTACTCAACGATTTCTCTAAGGATAACGAAGCGCTTGAAATTAAAGCGGGCGTCATCCAAGGAATCGTAACGCCTGTTGAAGACATCAAGAAGATTGCTGAACTTCCTTCTTACGAAGGACTTGTATCTATGCTTCTTAGCGTACTACAAGCACCAATCAGAAACTTCGCGTTGGCTTCAAAAGCAGTTGCAGACCAAAAAGAAGAAGAAAGTGCGTAAGCACCTACTATTACACATTCCTGAAGGAGGAAATATACAATGGCTAAAGAGCAAATCATTGAAGAAATCAAAGGCATGACTGTCCTTGAATTGAACGACCTTGTTAAAGCAATCGAAGAAGAATTTGGTGTTACAGCTGCTGCACCAGTTGCAGTTGCAGGTGGCGGAGACGCAGGTGCTGCTGAAGAGCAGACTGAATTCAACGTCGTTCTTACTTCTGCTGGTTCTTCTAAAATCGGTGTTATCAAAGTGGTTCGTGGAATCACAGGCCTTGGTCTTAAAGAAGCGAAAGCTCTTGTTGACGGCGCCCCTGAAACACTTAAAGAAGGCGTAAGCAAAGACGACGCTGAAGACATGAAGAGCCAACTTGAAGAAGCTGGCGCTGAAGTCGAAATCAAGTAATTGTTCCACACAAACTTCCCTGTATCTCTTGCAGGGAAGTTTTTTTATCGATAGATTTCGAGAGTATTCGAAGGTTTGGGCGTGTTAGACTAGATTTAAAAGCTAGTGGATAAAAGGGGTGTGTGGCGTGAGTAGTCACTACTATGATTCAAAACCTACGGTCGGGAGCGAACGCGGAGAAGTCAGTATTGATGTGAACGGTGAGCGTGTGACGTACAGTACCGATCGGGGGGTATTTTCAAAAGGTGAGGTCGACTTTGGCAGTCGGTTTCTTTTGGAGACGTTCGTCGAACCTGAAGTAGCAGGAGGTATTCTTGATGTCGGCTCGGGTTACGGGACGCTTGGCATCGCGATTGCTAAAACTAGCAACCGCCATGTATGGATGACCGACATTAATGAACGAGCAGTAGCCCTCTCTAAAGAGAACGCAACAAAAAATAAAGTCGATTCACAAGTCACGGTTGTTCAAGGGTCTGTTCTTGAACGTATTCCGGATGATTTGCGATTTGCAGCCGTCGTGACGAATCCGCCAATTCGAGCGGGTAAAGACGTTGTCCATCAAATCTTTGAAGATGTGCACCGGGTTTTAGAGAATGGTGGTGAGCTGTGGGTCGTCATTCAAAAGAAGCAAGGGGCCCCGTCAGCCAAAAAGAAATTAGTGGAGTTGTTTGGTGACGTTGAAGAGGTAGCGAAACGAAAAGGGTACTCACTTTTTCGGAGTCGGAAATAAAAAAAGAAAAGAATATTTGACCGGTTGTTGAATTTGTGATACTATCATTTAATGCGTATAACCGTCTCTTTTTATGCATTTTTTTCGATAAAAAGAGGAGTATAAAGGTTATTGCGGTCGGGAAGACTAAGTGAATACGAGTAAAAGAGGTTGGTATTTTTATCCTGTATAATATGAACCTTTTTCGGTTTTTTACACGGTTTTCCCGCCGTTTTATATAACGATCGGCATCATCCTAGATGATTGTTTCCCCCATTTTAACAAAAATGGCAGAGTCTTGCCGAGGCTATTGGGATCAGTAAAAAATACGCGGATTTGAGGGGTGAATTCGTTGACAGGTCAACTCATTCAGTATGGACGCCATCGCCAGCGAAGAAGCTACGCGCGGATTAGTGAAGTTCTTGATCTTCCTAATCTCATCGAGATTCAGACAGCTTCATATCAATGGTTCCTTGACGAAGGGATTCGTGAGATGTTTCAAGACATTTCACCGATTGAAGATTTTACGGGAAATCTAGTGCTGGAATTCATCGATTACAGCTTAGGTGAACCAAAGTACTCTGTTGAGGATTCAAAGGAGCGGGATGTAACATATTCAGCGCCTTTACGGGTGAAAGTTCGTTTAATGAATCAAGAAACAGGCGAAGTGAAAGAACAAGAAGTATTCATGGGCGACTTTCCGTTGATGACGGATACAGGTACTTTTGTAATTAATGGTGCCGAGCGAGTCATCGTTTCCCAACTCGTCCGCTCTCCAAGTGTATATTACAGTCGCAAGACTGATAAGAACGGTAAGAAAGGCTTCACGGCTACGGTCATTCCAAACCGTGGTGCGTGGTTAGAGCTAGAAACCGATGCAAAAGACATTGTATACGTACGTATTGATCGTACACGTAAGCTCCCTGTAACGGTACTCCTTCGTGCTTTAGGTTTTGGTTCCGACCAAGACATCGTTGATCTCATTGGTGAGAACGAATACTTGAGAAACTCATTAGAGAAAGACAACACGGAAGATACAGAGAAAGCTTTATTAGAAATCTATGAGCGTCTTCGCCCAGGTGAGCCGCCGACGGTGGATAACGCCCGTAGTCTATTGGAATCACGTTTCTTTGATCCGAAGCGTTACGACTTTGCAAATGTTGGACGTTATAAGATTAACAAGAAGCTCCATATTAAAGATCGCTTATTTAACCAAGTGCTAGCTGAAACATTAGCAGACCCTGAAACTGGCGAAGTGATTGCTGAAGAAGGCACACAGATTGATCGTCGCACATTAGACCGCCTCATGCCTTACATTGAGAACGATCTTGGGTTTAAAACGTATACCGTTGCCGACGGTGTTGTTGAAGACGCCGATATTAATGTGCAATCGATTAAGATTTATGCACCGAACGACCCTGAAGGCGAGCAAACGATTCAGGTCATTAGTAACGGTGTGATTGATAAGAGCATCAAGAACATTACAGCGGAAGATATTATCGCTTCGATCAGTTATTTCTTTAACCTTCTTCACGGGGTCGGAAATACTGACGATATTGACCACTTAGGAAACCGTCGTCTTCGTTCTGTTGGTGAATTGTTACAGAACCAATTCCGTATCGGGCTTTCTAGAATGGAACGTGTGGTTCGTGAGCGTATGTCAATTCAAGACCCTAGCCAGATAACACCGCAGGCTTTAATTAACATTCGCCCAGTGATCGCCTCCATCAAAGAGTTCTTTGGTAGCTCACAGCTATCTCAGTTCATGGATCAAACGAACCCACTTGCTGAACTTACACACAAGCGTCGTTTATCTGCACTAGGGCCTGGTGGTTTGACAAGAGAGCGTGCCGGAATGGAAGTACGAGACGTTCACTACTCCCACTATGGTCGGATGTGTCCGATTGAGACTCCAGAAGGGCCGAACATCGGTTTGATTAACTCGTTATCGAGTTACGCAAAAGTGAATGCGTTTGGTTTTATGGAAGCTCCGTACCGTCGTGTTGACCCAGAAACTGGGCGAGTCACCGAACGTATTGATTACTTGACTGCAGATGAAGAGCACAACTACGTTGTTGCGCAAGCGAATGCGAAGTTAAATGACGATGGAACGTTTGTTGATGATGATATTATTGCACGTTTCCGTGAAGAGAATACAATCGTTTCTAAAGATCGTATTGATTATATGGACGTATCACCGAAACAGGTCGTTTCCGCGGCGACTGCATCCATTCCATTCCTTGAAAATGACGACTCCAACCGAGCGTTAATGGGAGCGAACATGCAGCGTCAAGCCGTACCGTTGTTGCAGCCAGAAGCACCCGTTGTTGGAACAGGCATTGAGTATGTTTCGGCGAAAGACTCGGGAGCTGCTGTTGTTGCAAGAGAACGCGGCATTGTAAAACGAGTAACGGCTCGTGAGATTCGTATTCGCAAGCTCGTTGACGTTGATGGCAAAGAAGTTGAGACAGACGATCAAGTGTATCGTATGTCGAAGTTTATTCGCTCGAACCAAGGAACGAGTTACAACCAACGTCCAATTGTGTCTGAAGGCGACATCGTAGATAAAGGTGAAGTTCTTGCTGATGGACCTTCTATGGATAAAGGTGAGATGGCTCTTGGTCGCAACGTTCTCGTTGGCTTTATGACCTGGGATGGTTATAACTATGAGGATGCGATCATTCTAAGTGAGCGACTCGTGAAAGATGATGTATTCACATCCATTCACATTGAAGAGTATGAATCAGAGGCTCGGGACACGAAACTCGGTCCAGAAGAGATTACACGCGACATTCCAAACATCGGTGAAGATGCGCTTCGAAACTTAGATGAGCGCGGAATTATCCGCGTAGGTGCTGAAGTGAAAGACGGCGACATTCTTGTCGGTAAAGTAACCCCGAAAGGGATGACTGAACTGACAGCAGAAGAACGTCTGCTTCATGCGATCTTTGGTGAGAAGGCACGTGAAGTTCGTGATACATCACTTCGTGCACCTCACGGTGGCGATGGAATTGTCCTCGATGTGAAGATTTTCAACCGTGACGATGGTGATGAATTGCCACCAGGTGTTAATCAGCTTGTGCGCGTATACATCGTGCAAAAGCGTAAGATTAACGAAGGTGACAAGATGGCTGGACGCCACGGGAATAAAGGTGTTATTTCACGAATTCTTCCTGAAGAAGATATGCCGTATCTTCCTGATGGGACACCAATCGACATTATGCTTAACCCGCTTGGAGTACCATCGCGTATGAACATCGGACAAGTGCTTGAGATGCACCTTGGAATGGCTGCACGTCAGCTAGGTATCCACGTCGCTTCTCCAGTATTTGATGGTGCTCGCGAGGAAGATGTGTGGGAGACGCTAGAAGAAGCAGGTATGGCAAGAGACGGTAAGACCATTCTTTATGATGGTCGTACTGGAGATGCATTCGACAACCGTGTGTCTGTCGGCGTCATGTACATGATTAAGTTGGCGCACATGGTTGATGATAAATTGCATGCACGTTCTACTGGACCATACTCTCTCGTTACGCAACAACCGTTGGGTGGTAAAGCTCAATTTGGTGGTCAGCGTTTTGGAGAGATGGAAGTTTGGGCACTTGAAGCATACGGTGCTGCGTACACACTTCAAGAGATTTTAACGGTGAAATCCGATGACGTTGTTGGACGTGTGAAAACGTACGAAGCGATCGTGAAAGGCGAAAACGTGCCTGAACCTGGGGTTCCAGAATCATTCAAAGTATTGATTAAAGAACTCCAAAGTCTCGGTATGGATGTAAAAATGCTATCAAGCAACGAAGAAGAGATTGAAATGAAAGAGCTGGACGACGAAGAAGAGCAATCGAATGATAAAATGAACCTGAAGCTTGAAACAACGGAAAACGCCTAAGGTTTTGCAATCGGTAAAGGAAAGCCCCGTGCGGGGCTCTTTACCTCTTTTGCTACTGTTACCCGTCACTCAGCCCCTTTGACAACAGAGCGCAGGAAAGGGAGGGTCACCCTTTGATCGATGTCAATAATTTTGAATACATGAAAGTTGGTCTTGCATCTCCAGACAAGATCCGTAGTTGGTCTCGTGGTGAAGTGAAAAAGCCCGAAACCATTAACTATCGAACGTTAAAGCCAGAGAAAGACGGGCTATTTTGTGAGCGTATTTTCGGTCCACAAAAGGATTGGGAATGTCACTGCGGGAAATACAAACGCGTCCGCTACAAAGGCGTTGTTTGTGATCGTTGCGGTGTTGAGGTTACCCGTGCCAAAGTTCGTCGTGAACGCATGGGGCACATTGAGCTAGCCGCACCTGTTTCTCATATCTGGTACTTTAAAGGGATCCCAAGTCGTATGGGGCTCGTATTGGATATGTCTCCACGTTCGTTAGAAGAAGTGATTTACTTTGCTTCTTACGTTGTGACAGATACAGGCGATACACCACTTGAATATAAGCAGTTGCTATCTGAGAAAGAATACCGCGCATACTACGACAAGTATGGTCGTACGTTCACGGCACAAATGGGTGCTGAAGCGATCCGGAAGATTCTTTCTGATTTAGATCTAGAAAAAGAAGTAAAAGCGCTAAAAGATGAATTAGAAACGGCTCAAGGGCAACGTCGTACTCGTGCGATCAAGCGCCTTGAAGTGATTGAAGCGTTCCGTAACTCTGGAAATCACCCTTCTTGGATGATTATGGATGTATTGCCAGTCATCCCGCCTGAGCTTCGTCCGATGGTTCAATTGGATGGCGGTCGTTTTGCGACGTCTGACTTGAATGATTTGTATCGTCGAGTCATTAACCGTAACAATCGTCTGAAGCGTCTTTTAGATCTTGGTGCCCCGAGCATTATCGTTCAAAACGAGAAGCGGATGCTCCAGGAAGCTGTAGACGCACTTATTGATAATGGTCGTCGTGGCCGTCCGGTAACGGGTCCTGGTAATCGACCGTTGAAATCACTTTCGCACATGTTGAAAGGTAAGCAAGGTCGTTTCCGTCAGAACTTACTCGGAAAGCGTGTTGACTACTCTGGTCGTTCCGTAATCGTTGTCGGTCCGAACTTAAAGATGTATCAGTGCGGTCTTCCGAAAGAAATGGCCCTAGAACTATTTAAGCCTTTTGTAATGAAAGAGCTTGTTGCTAAAGGTCAAGCGCACAACATTAAAAGCGCAAAACGTAAAGTTGATCGTGTACAGCCTGAAGTTTGGGATGTGCTTGAAGAAGTGATCAAGGAGCATCCGGTTTTATTAAACCGAGCCCCAACCCTTCACCGTCTTGGAATTCAAGCATTTGAACCGATCCTTGTAGAAGGGCGCGCAATCAAGCTGCACCCACTCGTATGTACCGCGTATAACGCCGACTTTGATGGTGACCAAATGGCGGTTCACGTGCCACTTTCAGCCGAGGCACAGTCAGAAGCGCGCGTACTCATGCTTGCTGCACAAAACATCTTGAATCCGAAAGACGGGAAACCAGTTGTAACTCCTTCACAAGATATGGTTCTTGGTAACTATTACTTGACGCTCGAACGTGAAGGTGCAGTTGGAGAAGGTACGGTGTTTAAGGATAGCGATGAGGCACTCACCGCTTACCAAAACGGCTATGTGCATTTGCATACACGTATAGGAATTCCTGTTCGGTCATTGAACAAAACGACATTCCCTGAGAACACAGAAGACCGTATTTTATTAACGAGCACCGGTAAGTTGATCTTTAACGAAATTCTTCCGGAGTCGTTCCCGTATATCAATGAGCCAACGGCGATTAACCTTGAACAAGAAACGCCAAAAGAATATTTTGTTACAAGTGATACAGATATTAAGAAAACAATAGCTGAACGGCCAGTCGTTGCTCCTTTCAAGAAAGGGTTCCTCGGAGATGTCATCGCTGAAGTGTTCAAGAAGTTTCAAGTCACTGAAACATCCCGAATGCTTGACCGAATGAAAGACCTTGGTTTCTACTATTCAACAAAAGCTGGCCTTACCGTAGGTGTGGCTGACATCGTAGTACTCGCTGAAAAAGGTGAAATTCTTGATGCAGCTGAATTGCAAGTAGACCGAGTGATGAAACAGTTCCGAAGAGGTCTCATTACGGAAGAGGAACGTTATGACAAGATCATCTCGATTTGGAGTGAAGCAAAAGACGACATCCAAAGCCGCCTAATGAAAACACTCGACAAATCGAATCCGATCTTTATGATGAGTGATTCCGGAGCACGTGGTAACGCCTCAAACTTTACGCAGCTTGCGGGTATGCGTGGTCTAATGGCGAACCCGTCTGGTCGAATCATTGAGCTTCCAATCAAGTCCAGTTTTCGTGAAGGTCTAACCGTACTCGAGTACTTTATCTCGACACACGGCGCCCGTAAAGGTCTAGCCGATACGGCATTGAAGACAGCAGACTCTGGTTACTTGACCCGTCGTCTTGTTGATGTTGCCCAAGACGTCATTGTTCGTGAGGATGATTGCGGCACGGATCGCGGTCTCGTTGTTTCACCGATTAGAGAAGGTACTGAAGAAATTGAGAACCTTTATGATCGTCTCGTTGGTCGCTTTGCGTTCCAAACGGTCAAACACCCTGAAACCGGCGAAGTCCTTGCCAGACCGAATGAATTGATCAATGAAGAGTCTGCAAAAACAATCGTTGACGCAGGCGTCGAATCATTGAAAATCCGTTCTGTCTTCACGTGTGACACGTCACACGGTGTATGTAATAAATGTTACGGCCGTAACTTGGCGACAGGAAGCGATGTTGAAGTCGGCGAAGCGGTCGGTATTATCGCAGCCCAGTCCATTGGTGAGCCAGGTACACAGCTTACGATGCGTACGTTCCATACGGGCGGTGTAGCTGGGGATGACATCACGCAAGGTCTACCGCGTATCCAAGAGTTGTTTGAGGCGCGTAATCCGAAAGGTCAAGCGCTTATTACAGAACTCAAAGGAACGATCGAAGAGATCCGTGACGCTGGTGACAAGAAAGATGTTGTCATTCGCGGAGAGTATGAGTCACGTTCCTATACAACCGCATATGGTGCACGCTTGAAAGTATCCGAAGGCGATCAAGTTGAAGCAGGGCAGGCACTGACTGAAGGTTCCATTGACCCGAAAGAATTGATCAAAGTTACCGGTCTGGATGAGGTTCAAGAGTACCTCTTGAAAGAAGTTCAGAAGGTTTACCGAATGCAAGGGGTAGAGATTGGTGACAAACACGTTGAAGTGATGGTTCGCCAAATGCTCCGTAAGATTCGCGTGAATGACTCTGGAGACACTGATGTACTTCCAGGAACACTTGTTGAAGTTAACTCTTTCAACAAAGCAAACATCGACGTGCTTCGAAAAGGGAAGCGCCCAGCGGTGGGAGCTCCAGTTATCCTAGGGATTACAAAAGCATCTCTTGAGACTGACTCGTTCTTATCAGCTGCGTCGTTCCAAGAAACGACACGTGTGCTCACAGATGCGGCCATTAAAGGGCGCAGAGATGCACTTCTTGGCTTAAAAGAGAATGTTATTATCGGTAAGCTCGTCCCAGCAGGTACAGGTATGCAACGTTACCGAACACTCAAGGGCGAGACAGCAGATGAAGGAAAGCAAGTGGAACTAGAACCAGAGACAATCGGTTACGACTAAAAACCGTATTGACACATCATCTCCACTTTGTTAAGATATCTAAGTGCGCGTAATTCGCCTGTATTTGAGGTGGCGATAATGGGTTATGATAAGGTAATGAATGCTAGCACACGATATGTTGGTTTGAAGCGGACATTAAAAGCGGTCTCTGACGGTTTAGCGACGGAAGTATTCGTTGCTGAAGATGCCGACCATGAGTTGCTTCGTAAAGTCTCGGACACCGCATATGAAAAGCAAATACCTTTGGTAATGGTTCCATCTATGAAAAAGCTCGGCAAAGCTTGCGGTATTGAAGTTAATGCTGCGGCTGTAGCTATAAAAAAGTAGTCCTGTTTTTACTGGCGGGCGTTCTCGCCCGTCCAGTAAGAACTTTACTTTTGCCCAATTGTGAACCACCTGGAACGGTGGTCTTGAAAATCGCGATGATGACGCGGTTTTGAACGCTACACAAACCGTGGTGGATTTCATGAATGCAAGCTGCATGAGAATTAAGTTGTGAAAGGAGGAAATATCGATGCCAACAATGAATCAACTCGTTCGAAAAGGACGTAAGTCTAAAATGAAGAAGTCAGATGCACCAGCATTGAACAAAGGCTATAACAGCTTCAAAAAAGTTCAAACTGACCTATCTTCTCCTCATAAACAAGGGGTATGTACTCGTGTCGGTACAATGACACCGAAGAAGCCGAACTCTGCTCTTCGTAAGTATGCACGTGTACGTTTGACGAATGGAATTGAAGTAACTGCATACATCCCTGGAATTGGACACAATCTTCAGGAGCACAGTGTTGTATTGATCCGCGGTGGTCGTGTAAAAGACCTTCCGGGTGTTCGTTACCACATCGTACGTGGTGCGCTTGATACAGCAGGCGTTCAAGACCGTAAGCAAGGTCGTTCTAAGTATGGAACGAAGCGTGCGAAAGCAAAGAAATAATAAGCTTTACTATTATAGAAGAAATGAATTCAGATGTCTTGTTTGAGACAGAAAGGAGGGTTGGTTATGCCTCGTAAAGGTCCTGTACCTCGTCGTGAAGTGCTTGCCGATCCGATCTACAACTCTAAGTTGGTCACTCGTTTGATTAACCGCATCATGGTGGATGGAAAGAAAGGTAAAGCGCAGAACATTCTTTACGCATCTTTTGATCTCGTCCGTGAGCGCAGTGGTCAAGATCCGGTTGAAGTTTTTGATCAAGCACTCAAAAATATCATGCCTGTACTTGAAGTTAAAGCACGCCGTGTCGGTGGTGCCAACTACCAAGTACCAATTGAAGTAAAGCCTGACCGCCGTACGACACTTGGTCTTCGTTGGTTAGTAAGCTATGCACGTCTTCGCGGAGAAAAAACGATGGAAGAGCGTCTAGCAAATGAAATTCTTGATGCATCAAACAACACAGGCTCTGCTGTTAAGAAGCGTGAAGACACGCATCGTATGGCTGAAGCAAACAAAGCGTTCGCACATTATCGCTGGTAAGCGTTTCGCAATCCAGTTGTAAATGATAGCTGAAAGGAGAAAGTGTAAACCATGGCAAGAGAGTTCTCCTTGGAGAAAACACGTAATATCGGTATCATGGCACACATCGATGCCGGTAAAACGACTGCTACAGAACGTATTTTGTTCTATACGGGTCGTACTCATAAAATTGGTGAAACACATGAAGGCGCTTCTCAGATGGACTGGATGTCTCAAGAGCAAGAGCGTGGAATTACAATCACGTCTGCTGCGACAACAGCATCTTGGAAAGGCCACCGTATCAACATCATTGATACACCAGGACACGTCGACTTTACTGTTGAAGTAGAGCGTTCACTACGTGTTCTTGACGGTGCTGTTGCTGTACTCGATGCTCAATCTGGCGTTGAGCCACAAACAGAAACAGTATGGCGTCAAGCAACCACTTACCACGTTCCACGAATTGTATTCGTGAACAAGATGGATAAGATGGGTGCAGACTTCCTATACTCCGTCGGGACGTTAAATGATCGTCTAGACGCGAATGCACATCCAGTTCAACTTCCAATTGGTGCTGAAGATGATTTTGAAGCGATCATTGACCTTGTAGAAATGAAAGCTTACTATTATCTTGATGATTTAGGGCAAAACACTGAAACACGTGAAATCCCTGATGAGCACCGTGAATTGGCTGATGAATATCGTGAGAAGCTGATCGAAGCTGTTGCAGAATTTGATGAAGAGTTGATGATGCGTTACCTTGATGGTGACACAATCAGCAACGAAGAACTCAAAACTGCCGTTCGTGAAGCGACACTTTCGGTACAGTTCTACCCAGTTCTTTGCGGTTCCGCATTTAAGAACAAAGGTGTTCAACCGATGATCGATGCAGTCATTGACTATCTTCCAGCTCCTACTGATGTTCCTGCAATTAAAGGACACAAAGTAGATAGCGACGAAGAAGTTATCCGTGAAGCGGATGACAACGGTCCATTCTCTGCACTTGCATTTAAAGTTATGACAGACCCTTACGTTGGTAAATTGACATTCTTCCGTGTTTATTCCGGAACACTTGATTCTGGTTCATACGTGAAGAATGCTTCTAAAGATAAGCGTGAGCGTGTTGGTCGTATTCTACAAATGCACGCAAACACTCGTGAGGAAATCAAAACGGTTTACTCAGGAGACATTGCCGCAGGTGTAGGTTTGAAAGATACGTCAACAGGAGATACTTTGTGTGATGAGAAGGAACTTGTGATTCTTGAATCCATGGACTTCCCAGAGCCAGTTATCTCACTATCTGTTGAACCGAAATCTAAAGCCGACCAAGATAAGATGGGTGTTGCCCTCGGTAAGCTTGCTGAAGAGGATCCAACATTCAAAACGTATACTGACGAAGAAACAGGTCAAACTGTTATCGCTGGTATGGGTGAGCTTCACCTCGACATCATCGTTGACCGTATGAAACGTGAATTTAAAGTTGAAGCGGTCGTTGGTGCACCACAAGTATCTTACCGTGAAACACTGCGTAAATCTGCAGAGCTTGAAGGTAAGTTTGTACGACAATCAGGTGGACGTGGACAGTACGGACACGTTAAAGTTGAGATTGGACCAAACGAAGAAGGTGCAGGCTTCGAATTCGAAAACAACATCGTTGGTGGTGTCGTTCCTCGTGAATACATTCCATCTGTTGAAGCTGGAATTGAAGAAGCACTTCAAAATGGTCTACTTGCAGGTTACCCTGTCATTGACGTTAAAGCTCGTCTATTCGATGGTTCTTACCATGATGTTGACTCCAACGAGATGGCATTTAAGATTGCGGCTTCCATGGCATTTAAAGAAGCGAAAGCTCATTGTCAGCCAGTTCTCTTAGAGCCACTCATGAAAGTTGAAATCGTTGTTCCAGAAGAATACATGGGTGATGTCATGGGTGACGTTACATCACGTCGTGGACGTGTTGACGGTATGGAAGCACGCGGCAACGCGCAAACCATCCGTGCATTTGTCCCGCTATCTGAGATGTTTGGTTATGCGACAGCGCTACGCTCAAACACACAAGGACGCGGAACGTACTCCATGTTCTTTGATCATTATGCAGAAGTACCAAAGAGTATTTCTGAAGAGATCATCAAAAAGAACACTGGAGAGTAATGACTTTGTTAGTAGTCTAGAAAGGTGATATGTGATTGAAATGCGCATGCCTCCTTTCTTGCTTCATAAATTTAAATTAATTTAAGGGAGGATATCCTCAAATGGCTAAAGAAAAATTTGACCGTTCCAAGACGCATGCCAATATTGGTACGATTGGACACGTTGACCACGGTAAAACAACACTAACTGCTGCAATCACAACTGTACTTCATAAAAAATCTGGTAAAGGTACTGCAATGGCGTATGACGCAATTGACGGTGCTCCAGAAGAGAAAGAGCGTGGAATTACAATCGCGACTTCTCACGTAGAGTACGAAACTGAAACGCGTCACTATGCACACGTTGACTGCCCAGGTCACGCTGACTACGTTAAAAATATGATCACTGGTGCTGCACAAATGGACGGCGCGATCCTCGTTGTATCTGCAGCGGATGGCCCAATGCCACAAACTCGTGAGCACATCCTTCTTTCTCGTAACGTAGGTGTACCTTCAATGGTTGTTTTCTTAAACAAAGTTGACATGGTAGACGACGAAGAGCTTCTTGAGCTTGTTGAGATGGAAGTACGTGACCTTCTTTCTGAGTATGACTTCCCAGGAGACGACATCCCAGTTGTTTCAGGTTCTGCTCTCAAAGCACTTGAAGGTGACGAAAGCTACGAAGAGAAAATTGTTGAGCTCATGAACGAAGTAGACAACTACATTCCAACTCCTGAGCGTGACAAAGACAAGCCATTCATGATGCCTGTTGAGGACGTATTCTCAATTACTGGTCGTGGTACAGTAGCAACTGGCCGTGTTGAGCGTGGCGTTCTTAACGTAGGAGACGAAATCGAAATCCTAGGAATCACTGAAGAGTCTAGAAAATCAACAGTAACAGGTGTTGAGATGTTCCATAAACTTCTTGACTACGCTGAAGCTGGTGACAACATTGGTGCACTTCTTCGTGGTGTTGACCGTGAGGACATCACTCGTGGTCAAGTACTAGCTAAGCCTGGTACAATTACTCCACACACGAACTTCAAAGCTGAAGTTTATGTACTTTCAAAAGATGAAGGTGGCCGTCACACGCCATTCTTCAACAACTACCGCCCACAGTTCTACTTCCGTACAACTGACGTAACAGGCGTTGTTAACCTTCCTGAGAACGTTGAGATGGTTATGCCTGGCGACAACACTGAAATGGAAGTTGAATTGATTTCACCAATCGCAATTGAAGACGGTACTCGTTTCTCAATCCGCGAAGGTGGACGTACTGTAGGTTCTGGTGTTGTTTCTACAATCACGAAGTAATCTCAGAACAAACAATAGAAGCAGGCTAGGAATGAGTCACTCATTCTTAGCCTGCTTTTTTCTGTTATGTATGCTGAGAAATACGTGCCTTGCACGTATGAATACAAGAATTGCTCATGCGTAGGCAGGTAGTCTCTGCATCAAACTTTCCGCATGATTCTTCTACGTGCATCATGCCCGTCATTTGTTCAACAATCACCAAATGGTTTTTCATGTTGGATGTAAGATAGGTGACTACATACATAAAAATAAAGCTAGCAATTTTTGAACAGAGGTGTATACTGAAGGAATTACGAGGAGGAATGGTTATGAAGTTCATACAAAAGATTGTCGTCAAGTCGGCATTGTCTAGTGGTGCACTTGTTTTAGCGGTCTTGCTACTTCCCGTATTTCTTATTACAGAACAGGTTGATGGTTTTCAGCAATTAATTGATATGGTCTTCAAAGAAGATAAAGAATAATGGAAGAAAATGAACAGCCAAGAAACCTATCATTGGCTGTTCAATTTTGTTAAAATTGATGTACAGATCAAGTGAAAAGATCGCGCAAATTGGCGAGCTTAAAGACGAACAAAAACAATATGAATCCACTCTTGCATTCATAGGTGAAAGCCTTTATAATAGTAAAAGTGTGACAAAGTTGGAGATCCGCACGGATTTCCTGTTTTTATGTTGTCATTTGCGATGATGCAGAAGGTTGCTGACACACCCGGCCCCTTTGCCATGATGGGTGTGGGGGGATTTCTGCGGAGTAGGTCTGAAAATCAGGCGATAAAAGGAGGGCTAAACATGGCAAAAGAGAAGATTCGTATTCGATTGAAGGCGTATGATCACCGTATTCTCGATCAATCATCAGTGAAGATTGTAGACACGGCGAAACGTTCAGGTGCAAATGTATCCGGACCGATCCCGTTACCGACAGAGCGTTCGGTATACACAGTCTTACGTGCGACTCACAAGTACAAAGATTCGCGTGAGCAATTTGAGATGCGTACGCATAAACGTCTCATCGATATTATCAGTCCAACACCACAAACGGTGGACGCTTTAATGCGTTTGGATCTTCCATCCGGCGTTGACATTGAGATTAAGCTATAATCCAATTCACAGTTATAGGATGGCAGTTTGGACAAACAATTATGAACACAAAATATAGGAGGTGTGACTGATGGCCAAAGGAATCTTGGGTACAAAGATCGGCATGACACAGATTTTTAGCGAGAATGGCGAAGTCGTTCCAGTTACTGTCGTTCAAGCAAATCCGAATGTTGTCATGCAGTTGAAAACACAGGAAAAAGATGGTTACGATGCGGTGCAGTTAGGTGCAGATGACAAGAAAGATCATCGTTCTAACAAGCCGGAAAAAGGCCATGCTGAAAAAGCAAGCACGGCACCCAAGCGCTACGCTCGTGAATTCCGCAACATGGATGTTGGGACTCACGAAGTCGGTCAAGCGGTCAACGTAAATACATTTGAAGTCGGAGACATCATTGATGTGACCGGTACTTCAAAAGGTAAAGGTTTCCAAGGTGCAATTAAGCGTCATAACCAAGCGCGCGGTCCAATGAGCCACGGTTCTCGTTATCACCGTCGTCCGGGTTCACTCGGTACGATGCAAGATGCGAAGGTTATCAAAGGCATGGAAGGCCCGGGTCAAATGGGTGGCGAAAAGGTAACTGTACAAAACTTGGAAGTCATACAAATCGACGAAGAGCGTAATTTGCTTCTTATTAAAGGGAACGTTCCTGGAGCAAAGAAAAGCTACGTTAAAATTCAAAGTGCTGTAAAAGGCAACTAACGTCTCGAAGAAAGGAGGAGTCATCATGCCAAAAGTAACGGTATTTAACCAAAGCGGTTCACAAGTTGGAGACATCGAACTTGTTGATGCTGTTTTTGGTATTACACCAAACGAAAGTGTTGTTCATGATGCCGTCGTAATGCAACAAGCTTCCCTTCGTCAAGGAACGCAGAAAGCGAAAACTCGCTCTGAAGTTCGTGGCGGTGGTGCAAAGCCTTGGCGTCAAAAAGGAACAGGTCGTGCTAGACACGGTTCAAACCGCTCACCAATTTGGAAAGGCGGTGGTGTGGTCTTCGCACCAACACCAAGAACTTACGGCTACAACCTACCGAAAAAGGTTCGTCGTCTAGCGATTCGCTCAGTTCTTTCTGATAAAGTACAAAACGATGCATTGATTGTTGTTGATGAGTTAAGCTTCGAAGCACCAAAGACGAAAGAAATGGTACAAATTCTTTCTAATCTGTCCGCAGAGAAAACACTCATTGTTACTGCAGAGCGCAATCAAAACATCGAAAGATCTGCTAGCAACCTTCAGAACGTCAAAACGATTACAGCTACTGGCGTAAACGTTCTTGATGTGATCAAGTACGACAAAGTGATCATTACGAAGGAAGCTGCAGAGAAGGTAGGGGAGGTGCTTAGCTAATGGATGCACGCGATGTGATTAAGCGCCCGGTCATTACGGAACGCTCTACTGAACTGATGGAAGATAAGAAGTATACGTTTGAAGTAGATATTAGAGCGAATAAAACGCAAATCAAGCAAGCAATCGAAGAAATCTTCGAAGTTGATGTTGAGAAAGTCAACACGATCAAATACAAGCAAAAGTTTCGTCGTTTCGGACGTTATGAAGGCTTTAAACCTGCGAAGAAAAAAGCGATTGTAACACTTAAAGCAGACAGCGAAGAGATCGAGATCTTCGGCGAAGCTTAAGTTTTAATGTAAAGGAGGGAAATGAAAATGGCTGTAAAACGTTATAAACCGACCACAAACGGTCGTCGTTTCATGACAGGGAAAGACTTCTCTGAAATTACAACGAACACACCTGAGCGCTCTTTGCTTGCGCCACTGTCTAAAAAGGCAGGTCGTAACAACCAAGGTCGTTTGACAACACGTCATCAAGGTGGCGGTCACAAACGTAAATACCGTATGATCGACTTTAAGCGTAACAAAGACCAAGTAGAAGGACGAGTAGCGACAATTGAGTACGATCCAAACCGTTCGGCGAACATTGCACTCATCCACTACATGGACGGAGAAAAGCGTTACATCTTAGCACCTAAAGGTCTAAAAGTCGGCAACTCAATCTACTCTGGATCAGAAGCTGACATTAAACTCGGTAACGCACTTGAGCTTAAAGATATTCCAGTTGGTACGAACGTACACAACATCGAATTGAAGCCTGGCCACGGCGGACAACTCGCTCGTGCTGCAGGATCACAAGCACAAATTCTTGGTCGTGAAGGAAAATACACGTTAATTCGCCTTCGTTCTGGTGAAAACCGTTTGATCCTTTCAACGTGCCGTGCGACAATCGGTCAGGTTGGAAACCTTGAGCATGAACTCATTAATGTTGGTAAAGCAGGCCGTAGTCGCTGGATGAACAAACGCCCAGTTGTACGTGGTTCTGCAATGAACCCAGCGGATCACCCTCACGGTGGTGGTGAAGGACGCGCGCCAATCGGTCGTGTTGCACCAGTATCTCCTTGGGGTCAACCAGCAATTGGTTACAAAACGCGTAAAGGCAAGAAAGACTCTGACAAGTATATTGTTCGTCGTCGCAACGCGAAGCGTAAGTAATTGCCGAGAAGGCCAGACGATTGCTGCGCCCCTGATAACAGCAACGCCTTTGCTGTGTCGGGCGCTGTCAACGTCGTTTTATACATTTGAAGGGAGGCATTCACATGGGACGTAGTCTTAAAAAAGGCCCTTTTGCCGATAGCCACTTGCTTAACAAAATTGAAGCAATGGATGATAACAACAGATCTGTCATTAAAACATGGTCACGTCGTTCTACCATCTTCCCGCAATTTGTAGGTCATACAATTGCTGTTTACGATGGTCGTAAACACGTTCCGGTTTACATTCAAGAAGATATGGTTGGACATAAACTCGGAGAGTTTGCACCAACAAGAACGTATCGTGGACATGATAAAGACGATAAGAAAACGAAACGCCGCTAATTAGAGAGGAGGTTCACTCATGCAAGCTAAAGCTGTTGCGAAACAAGTTCGTGTTGCTCCTCGTAAAGCAAGAATGGTTGTTGATCTTGTCAGAGGTAAGGAAGTTGGAGAAGCCATTTCAATTTTGCGTCATACACCAAGAGGTGTTTCGCCGATCGTTGAGAAGGTTCTCAATTCTGCTATTGCGAACGCTGAACACAATTACGAACTCGATGCTGAAAACTTATACGTAAGTGCAGCATTTGTAGATGAAGGAGTTACCTTGAAGCGCTTCCGCCCAAGAGCCCAAGGTCGTGCGTCTAGAATCAACAAGCGCACTAGTCACATTACAATTATTGTTTCTGAGAAGGAGGAGGGATAGAGCGTGGGTCAAAAAGTAAACCCTGTCGGTCTTCGTATCGGCGTCATTCGTGATTGGGAATCGAAATGGTACGCTGGGAAGGAATATGCAGATCTTTTGCATGAAGATATTAAGATTCGTGAATTCCTTGAAGATCGCCTCAAAGATGCATCATTGTCTAAAATCGAAATCGAACGTGCTGCTCGTCGTGTAAACATCAACATCCATACTGCGAAACCAGGAATGGTAATTGGTAAGGGTGGTTCTGAAGTCGAAGCACTTCGTAAGAAGCTAAATGAAATTACTGGCAAGCGTGTTCATATCAACATTTCTGAAGTGAAAGTTACTGACATGGACGCTCGTCTAGTAGCAGAAAACATTGCTCGTCAATTGGAAAACCGTGTGAGTTTCCGTCGTGCGATGAAGCAATCGATCCAACGCACAATGCGTTCTGGAGCAAAAGGGATTCGTACAGAAGTAAATGGACGTCTTGGTGGAGCAGATATGGCTCGTTCTGAAAGCTATAGTGAAGGTACAGTGCCACTTCATACACTTCGTGCCGACATTGATTACGGAACAGCTGAAGCTGATACGACTTTCGGTAAAATCGGCGTAAAGATCTGGATCTACCGTGGAGAAGTCCTTCCCACGAAAGGTAAGAGCAACGAGGAAGGAGGCAACTAAACATGTTAATGCCTAAACGCGTTAAATATCGCCGCCAATTCCGTGGCCGTATGCAAGGTCGTGCGAAAGGCGGAACAGAAGTAAACTTTGGTGAATACGGTCTTCAAGCCCTTGAACCATCTTGGGTAACGAACCGTCAAATCGAATCAGCACGTATCGCGATGACTCGTTACATGAAACGTGGCGGTAAAGTATGGATTAAAATCTTCCCTGATAAGCCTTACACAGCAAAGCCTCTAGAAGTTCGAATGGGTTCCGGTAAAGGTGCTCCTGAAGGCTGGGTAGCTGTCGTAAAGCCAGGTAAAATCATGTTTGAAATTGCAGGTGTAAACGAAGAGGTGGCACGTGAAGCATTGCGTCTTGCGTCTCACAAGCTTCCGATTAAATGCAAATTCGTGAAACGTGAAGATATGGGTGGTGAGGCAAATGAAAGCTAAAGAAATTAGAGATCTGACAACGACTGAGATCGAACAAGAAACAAAGTCTTTGAAAGAAGAATTGTTTAACCTTCGTTTCCAGCTAGCTACTGGTCAGTTGGATAATCCTGCCCGCATCCGTCACGTACGTAAAGAAATCGCTAGAGCCAATACAGTTCTTCGTGAAAGAGAACTTGGCATTACTCGTGGATAATTAAAGGAGGGGCAAACGTAATGACTGAACGTAATAATCGTAAAGAATTAACGGGCCGTGTTGTATCCGACAAAATGGATAAAACAATCACTGTTGTTGTTGAAACGTATAAACGTGATAAGTTATACGGCAAGCGTGTTCGTTACTCAAAGAAATACAAAGCTCACGATGAAAACAACGAAGCAAAAGTCGGAGATATCGTACGCATCATGGAAACACGTCCGCTTTCCAAAGATAAGTACTTCCGCCTCGTGAAAATCGTTGAAGAATCCGTGATTATCTAAGACATCCTTTTGTTGAAGGGAGGCAAATGACATGATCCAGCAAGAATCAAGATTGAAAGTAGCAGATAACTCTGGTGCTCGTGAAGTACAATGCATTAAAGTACTTGGTGGTACTGGACGTAAGACAGCGAACATTGGTGACACGATCGTGTGTGCAGTCAAGAATGCAACACCTGGTGGCGTTGTCAAAAAAGGTGAAGTTGTCCGCGCCGTTATCGTACGCTCACGCAGTGGCGTTCGTCGTAACGACGGTTCATATATCAAGTTTGATGAAAACGCAGCAGTAATCATTCGTGACGACAAAGGGCCGAGAGGTACACGTATTTTCGGACCAGTTGCACGTGAGTTACGTGATAAGCAATATATGAAGATCGTATCTCTAGCACCTGAGGTACTTTAAAGATACGAAACAACGGTTATCGAGGAGGTGCGACTAAATGGCGCAGCCAAAATTACACGTGAAAACTGGCGATAAAGTCAAAGTAATCACTGGTAAAGATAAAGGAAAAGAAGGCGTGATCCTTAAAGCTCTTCCGAGTAAAGAGCGAGTGATCGTCGAAGGCGTAAATGTAGTAAAGAAACATGCAAAGCCAACTCAAGAAAACCCACAAGGCGGTATTCTTAACGAGGAAGCAGCCATCCATGTTTCTAATGTGATGCTCATTGACCCGAAAAGCGGAGAACCAACGCGAGTGGGTTACAAGCACGAAGACGGCAAAAAAGTACGTGTTGCAAAAAAATCAGGTGAAGTGATCGATAAGTAACACCTGTTGAAAGGAGGTCCTTGATCATGAACGCTTTAAAAACTCGTTACAAACAAGAAATTGTGCCTCGTCTACACGAGCAATTCAAATACGATTCGGTCATGGCCGTACCAAAGATCGAAAAAGTTGTGATTAACATGGGTGTCGGTGAAGCCGTAAACAACCCTAAATCACTCGATAGCGCGGTAGAAGAGCTTGCGACGATCTCTGGTCAAAAGCCAGTCGTTACAAAAGCGAAAAAGTCAATCGCTGGCTTTAAGCTTCGTGAAGGCAACCCAATTGGAGCAAAAGTTACACTTCGCGGAGAGCGCATGTATGATTTCCTTGAGAAATTGATCCATGTATCCCTTCCACGTGTACGTGACTTCCGTGGTGTGTCAAACAAAGCATTTGACGGTCGTGGAAACTACACGCTTGGTGTAAAAGAACAGTTGATTTTCCCTGAAATTGAGTACGACAAAGTTGATAAAGTACGCGGAATGGATATCGTAATTGTAACTACGGCTGATTCGGATGAAGAATCCAGAGCACTTCTTACAGAAGTCGGAATGCCATTCCAAAAATAATGAACGATATTCATCTAAACATGAAGGAGGGAAAGACTCTTGGCAAAAAAATCAATGGTTGCCAAACAACAACGTCCTCAAAAGTATAAAGTTCGTGAATATACACGTTGTGAACGTTGTGGACGGCCACACTCCGTCATTCGTAAATTCAAGCTTTGCCGGATTTGTTTCCGAGAGCTTGCATACAAAGGCCAGATTCCTGGTGTGAAAAAAGCCAGCTGGTAAGAGCCTTATATAAGGAAGGAGGTACATCAATATGGTTATGACAGATCCGGTTGCAGATATGCTAACAAGAATTCGCAATGCGAACACTGTACGTCACGATAAACTAGAACTTCCAGCTTCAAACGTGAAGCGCGAAGTAGCAGAAATCCTCAAACGTGAAGGATTCGTTCGCGATGTAGAATTCGTTGATGATAAAAAACAAGGTGTTCTTCGCATCTTCTTGAAGTACGGGGAGCAAAACGAACGAGTAATTACAGGTCTAAAAAGAATTAGTAAGCCTGGTCTTCGTGTATACGCGAAATCAGAAGAGATTCCACGTGTACTCAGTGGTTTAGGTATCGCAGTCATTTCAACATCTCAAGGGGTAATGACTGATAAAGAAGCGCGTCAAAAGAATATCGGAGGCGAAGTACTCGCTTACGTTTGGTAAGAAGTTACTGAAGAATGGAGGTGCGACATTATGTCACGTATCGGTGTAAATCCTTTAGAGATTCCTAAGGATGTTACGATTACGTTGGATGGTGGTCACGTAACGGTCAAAGGACCAAAAGGCGAACTGTCCAACACGTTTAATACAGACATTAAGATTTCGATTGAAGATGACGTGCTTACTACAAGCCGTCCATCAGATCATAAAGACCACCGCTCTTTACACGGAACGACAAGAAGCCTTATTGGCAACATGGTCGAAGGTGTAACGAATGGTTTCGAGAAAACACTAGAACTTGTTGGTGTTGGTTATCGTGCATCGAAGTCTGGCGAGAAACTCGTCCTTAACGTCGGGTATTCACACCCTGTTGAGTTCGACAAGATCGAAGGCATCGAAATTGACGTTCCTGCAAACAACAAAGTTGTTGTAAAAGGAATCGATAAGCAGCTTGTAGGTGCGATTGCTTCTGACATTCGTTCTGTGCGTAAGCCTGAACCTTACAAAGGTAAAGGAATTCGCTATAGCGGAGAGATGATTCGTCGTAAAGAAGGTAAAACAGGTAAGTAATTTTATAGATGAACCGGTTTTGTTTGCTCGGTACAAACGAAACCAGCGAACGGCACGAAAGGAGGAAACATTCTCATGGCGAAGAAAATGTCAAAGAACACTGCGCGCCAGCGTCGCCAAAAGAGCATTCGTCTTAAGGTGCATGGCACGACAGAGCGCCCGCGTCTTAACGTATTTCGTTCAGCGAACCACATTTACGCTCAATTGATCGATGATCAAAAAGGGGTAACAGTTGTTGCTGCGTCCACAATGGATAAGGACATTAACGTAGACCACGGAGGAAACGTTGCAGCTGCAAAAGAAGTAGGAGCGCTAGTTGGGAAACGTGCCACTGAAAAAGGATACGATAACGTCGTATTTGACCGCGGCGGGAACGTATACCACGGACGTGTTGCAGCGCTTGCAGATGCAGCGCGCGAAGCAGGATTGAAATTTTAAAGGTCGAAGGAGGGAAATTACATGATCGATCCGAACAAACTGGATCTTGAAGAAAAGGTTGTTGCCATCAACCGTGTAGCAAAAGTTGTAAAAGGTGGCCGTCGCTTCCGTTTCGCAGCGGTTGTTGTTGTCGGAGACCGTAACGGACATGTTGGTTTTGGAATCGGAAAAGCCCTAGAGGTACCAGAAGCTATTCGCAAAGCGATTGAAGACGGAAAGAAAAATCTGATCAGTGTACCACGTGTTGGAACAACAATTCCTCACGAACTTATCGGACGTTTCGGAGCAGGTAAAGTACTTCTTAAGCCTGCTAGCGAAGGTACTGGAATTATTGCGGGTGGACCGGTTCGTGCCGTGCTAGAACTTGGCGGTGTTGGAGACATCTTATCTAAATCTCACGGTTCAAACAACCCAATCAATATGGTTCGTGCCACATTGCAAGGGTTAACTTCATTGAAAACTGCAGAAAACGTAGCAAAACTTCGCGGTAAAAGCGTTGAAGAGTTGCTAGGATAAGGAGGGAAATGTCATGGCAAATAAGCTAGAAATCACCCTCAAACGCAGTCTTATCGGGCGTCCTGAAGATCAACGCGTGACGGTGAAGACACTTGGGCTTCGTAAAGTCAATCACTCGGTCGTACAAGAAGATAATCCAGCGATCCGAGGAATGGTTAACAAAGTATCCCACCTTTTGAACGTTAAAGAAATTAAAGGTTAGTCATAATTGAAAAGACAGGAGGTGTGAGTTGATGAAACTACATGAGTTGAAGCCATCTGAAGGATCCCGCAAACGCGGTATTCGTGTAGGTCGTGGTTACAGTGCGAAACGCGGAAATCGTGCTGGACGCGGTGAGCATGGTCAAAAGTCTCGTTCAGGCGGGAATGTACGTCCAGGCTTTGAAGGTGGTCAAAATCCAATTTACAAGCGTTTGCCTAAACGTGGGTTCACGAACCCAGGACGCAAAACGTATAGCATTGTAAATGTTGAGACACTGAATCAATTCGATGAAGGTACAGAGATTACACCAGAGCTTCTCATCGAAAACGGTGTTGTTAAAAAAGAGAATCATGGGATCAAAGTACTTGGTAACGGTAGTCTAAACAAAAAACTTACCGTAAAGGCAAACAAGTTCTCTGCATCTGCAGTTAAGGTGATTGAAGGAGCCGGCGGTACAACAGAGGTGGTCTAATGTTTAAGGCGCTCGCCAATATTTTTCGAGTCGCTGATCTGCGCCGCAAGATTTTATTCACCTTGTTAATGCTCGTCGTATACCGTATGGGTACGTTCATACCGGTTCCTGGGGCAGACAGTGATCAGTTATCTTTTCAAGATGAAGCAAGCGCCTTTGGTTTCCTAGATACATTTGGGGGCGGGGCGTTAGGGAACTTCTCGATCTTCGCGATGGGAGTCTTCCCTTATATTACTGCCTCGATTGTCGTCCAGCTTTTAAGAATGGACGTTGTTCCGAAATTTACGGAATGGTCGAAGCAAGGCGAAGCAGGGCGTAGAAAGCTTGCGCAGTTTACTAGATATTTCACTGTTGTGTTAGCATTTGTTCAAGCATTAGCAATGTCAATCGGCTTTAACACGCAATTCCCTGGATTAATTCCTGATCCGAGTGTTACGACGTATCTCATGATTGCTTTAATCATGACAGCAGGTACAACGTTCTTGATGTGGTTAGGGGAACAAATTACCGCACAAGGCGTCGGAAACGGGATTTCGATTCTCATCTTCTCAGGTATTGCTGCTGGTATACCTAATGGTGTGAACATGATCTATGCAACGCAAATTCAAGATCAAGGCGACCAGATTTTCATGGGTGTCGTCACCATTCTTTTATTGGCGTTAGCAGTTTTACTCATTATCGTTGGTGTTGTCTTCGTACAACAAGCGATTAGAAAAGTTCCGATCCAATATGCAAAGCGTGTCGTTGGGCAAGGCAATACAGCTGGTGCTCAATCCACACACCTTCCACTCAAAGTAAACTCGGCGGGGGTAATTCCAGTCATTTTCGCAATGGCTCTCTTTATTTTCCCACCAACAGTAGCTGGTTTCTTTGCAGATGGTAGTGGCATTGCACAATGGATCGTTGATAACTTTAATTACAACAATCCAATTGGCCTGATCTTTTACGTCGGCCTAATTATCGCATTTACGTATTTCTATACGTTTGTGCAAGTGAATCCCGAAACTATGGCTGAAAACTTGAAAAAACAAGGCGGCTATATACCTGGGGTAAGACCTGGTAAAGCGACTGAGCTTACCATTCGTCGCATCTTGTACCGCCTCACCTTCGTCGGCGCTCTGTTTTTGGCCACAGTATCCATCATTCCGATTTTCTTTACGAGTCAGCTAGGGTTGCCTCAACAAATACAAATCGGGGGTACTGGATTACTCATCGTAGTTGGTGTTGCACTTGACACGATGAAACAAATCGAAGGTCAGCTAATCAAACGGAGTTATAAAGGTTTTATCAAATAAATCATTTGGTAAAGCGATGATAGGAGAGGTAACATCATGAATTTAATTTTAATGGGACTTCCCGGAGCTGGTAAAGGAACACAAGCAGATCGCATTAGTCGAGAGTATGGAATTCCCCATATTTCCACTGGCGATATGTTCCGCGCAGCGATCAAGGAAGAAACCGAGCTAGGCATAAAAGCAAAGAGTTACCTTGATGAGGGAGGACTCGTCCCTGACGATGTAACCATTGGGATTGTAAAAGAACGTCTTGAACAAGATGATTGTAAAAACGGTTTTCTGCTCGATGGTTTCCCGCGTACACCTGTACAGGCGAAAGCATTGGAGGATATGCTCTCTGACATGGGCCGAACGCTAGACTACGTTCTCAACATTGATGTTCCAAAAGAGAAGTTAGTCGAGCGATTAGCTGGACGAAGAGTATCTCCATCTTCAGGCAGAAGCTACCACGTGATCTATAATCCGCCGAAGGTTGACGGTGTTTGTGATGTAGACGGCAGTGAATTGATTCAACGTGACGATGATAAGCCAGAAACGGTGAAAAATCGTCTCGAGGTGAATATTGAGCAGCAACAACCGCTGAAAGATTTTTACGGAGATAAAGGTTACCTTAAAGATATTCAGGGTGACCAGGATATTAACGAGGTTTTCTCTGAAATTGATCAGTTGTTGAAAGGGCTTCGTGCATGATTATCACGAAAACCGAGCGCGAGCTCAACATTATGCGCCTGGCAGGTCAAATCGTTGCTGAGACACATGCTGAACTTAAAAAATACATTCAGCCTGGTGTAACGACGGGTGAATTGGATGGAATTGCCGATTCTTACATTCGTTCACGTGGTGCAGAACCATCATTTAAAGGGTATCATGGATTTACAGGGAGCATTTGCACTTCTGTCAATGAAGAACTCGTTCACGGGATTCCGGGAAAGCGTGTTTTGCAAGATGGAGACATCATCTCCATCGACATTGGTGCTAAAATCCAAGGGTATCACGGGGACTCCGCTTGGACGTATGCAGTAGGGACGATCAGCGAAGAGAACAAAAAACTCTTGGATGTTACCCGGGATGCCTTGTACGAAGGTCTTGCAGAAGCAAAACCGAAAGAAAGGCTCTCCAATATCTCTCATGCAATTCAGACGTACGTTGAGAAGCATGGATTTTCGGTCGTGAGAGAGTATGTGGGTCATGGAGTTGGGCAAAACTTGCATGAAGATCCACAGATTCCGCATTACGGTCCTCCTGGGAAAGGCCCTAAGCTAAAACCCGGAATGGTCCTTGCCATTGAACCGATGATTAATATGCAAGCAAGATACGTTCATACCCTGGATGATAACTGGACAGTGGTCACATCTGATGGAAAGAACTGCGCACATTTTGAACACACCATTGCCATCACGGACACGGGATATGAAATTCTAACCAAGTAGTAAACAAGGTGGTCGTAAATGGAGAACGTACCGGTTTTTCAAATCGGGGAAATTGTTGAAGCGACAAAAGGTAGAGACCACGGTAAAATCTACATTGTCGTCGGCAAGTTCGATGATCACTTTGTTGCTGTTGCCGATGGCGACCAAAGAACGTTCAAAACTGCTAAGAAGAAAAACATCAACCATGTAAGAGCGCTTGGGTTTGCTTCCCGAGAGGTGAAGGAAAGTCTTGAGCAAACAGGTCTTGTGACCAATGCCAAAATCCGCCACGGGTTGATTCAGTATTGTAGGGAGAAACCTGTTATAATAAAGGAAGGAGAGTAATCCATGGCCAAAGATGATGTAATCGAAGTAGAAGGCACAGTGATCGAGCCTTTACCGAACGCAATGTTTCGTGTGGAGTTAGATAACGGACACAAGATTCTTGCGCACGTATCTGGCAAAATCCGAATGCACTTTATTCGAATCTTACCCGGAGATAAAGTTACTGTGGAGTTGTCTCCATATGACCTATCTAGGGGAAGGATTACGTATCGATATAAATAATCGTCACAGTTCTGCAGACGTGGCCTCCCAAAGGATGCCGATCATAAGGAGGGAAAAAGGATGAAAGTCAGACCGTCCGTCAAACCGATCTGTGAACGCTGTAAGGTCATTCGCCGTAAAGGTACGGTTATGGTGATCTGTTCAAATCCGAAGCATAAACAAAAACAAGGATAAAAAACAAGGAGGTGCATGAGTTTGGCACGTATTGCTGGTGTCGATATCCCTCGTGATAAACGTGTAGTGATTTCACTCACTTATGTATACGGGATTGGTAAGAAGACTGCTGAGAAAGTACTCGATGAAGCGAACGTTTCATCAGAAACGCGCGTTCGTGATCTTACTGATGAAGAACTAGGACGCATTCGTACAGTTGTAGGAAACTACAACGTAGAAGGTGATCTTCGCCGTGAGAAGTCATTAAACATCAAGCGTCTTATTGAAATCGGATCTTATCGTGGTATTCGTCATCGTCGCGGGCTTCCTGCTCGTGGTCAGAAGACAAAGAACAACTCACGTACAGTAAAAGGTCCTCGTAAGACGATCGCTAATAAAAAGAAATAAATGATAAAGGAGGTCTATTCAGATGGCTAAGCCTAAGACAACAACACGTAAACGTCGCCAACGTAAACAAGTGGATTCAGGAATTGCTCACATCCGCTCAACGTTTAACAATACGATCGTGACCATTTCAGATTTACAAGGAAACGTTCTTTCCTGGGCAAGTGCTGGTAACCTTGGATTTAAAGGTTCTCGTAAATCTACGCCGTTTGCTGCACAAATGGCTGCAGAAAGCGCAGCGAAGTCAGCGATGGAGCACGGCATGAAAACTGTTGAGGTTGCCGTTAAAGGACCTGGTGCCGGACGTGAAGCAGCAATCCGCTCTTTGCAAGCAACAGGCCTTGAAGTGAATGTCATTCGTGACATGACGCCAGTACCTCACAACGGTTGTCGTCCCCCGAAACGTCGGAGAGTTTAACACCATAGAGGTTAAAATAACCGGATTGTGTCAATAATGGTTAGATGTGGGCGCCAGAGTTATGGTGAACAGTGTCAATCACTGCCTTTAAGGGAAAAGCGGAAAGACGTGCTGAGCACGCCTTTTCGGATTCCGACGTTTTTAAGGAGGAAATCGAATGATTGAAATCGAAAAGCCAAGCATTGAAACGATCGAAGTCAGCGAGGATGCTAAGTACGGCAAATTCGTTGTGGAGCCTTTGGAACGTGGCTATGGTACGACTTTAGGGAACTCCTTGCGTCGAATCCTATTATCCTCCCTCCCAGGGTCTGCGATTACCAATGTTCAAATTGATAGTGTTCTTCATGAATTCTCAACGGTTGAGGGTGTCGTAGAAGACGTTACAACGATCATTTTGAACTTGAAACAGTTAGCTCTGAACATTCATTCTGACGAAGAGAAAGTGCTTGAAATCGATGCAAACGGAGAAGGTGTCGTAACTGCGCGTGATATTAATCATGACAGTGATGTTGATATCTTGAACCCAGACCTTCACATTGCAACGCTTACGAAAGGTGCACAGCTTCATATGCGTATGACAGCTAAGCGCGGGCGTGGCTATGTTCCGGCTGAAGGGAACAATCATGAAGACTTGCCGATTGGCGTTCTTCCGATTGACTCCATCTTTACACCGGTCTCTCGTGTAAACTACCAAGTGGAGAATACGCGTGTGGGTCAGATTACAAACTACGACAAACTAACGCTTGATGTATGGACAGATGGTAGCATCCGTCCGGAAGAAGCGGTATCTCTTGGCGCTAAGATTATGAACGAGCACCTAAACATCTTCATTGGCTTGACCGATCAAGCGCAGAATGCGGAGATTATGGTGGAAAAAGAGGAAGACCAGAAAGAGAAAGTGCTGGAGATGACAATTGAAGAACTGGACTTATCTGTCCGTTCGTACAACTGTTTAAAACGCGCCGGCATTAATACGGTTCAAGAACTTACTCAGAAGTCTGAAGAAGACATGATGAAAGTGCGCAACCTTGGCCGTAAATCACTTGAAGAAGTACAAGAAAAGCTTGGAGAATTAAGTCTCGGGCTAAGAAATGAAGAGTAAGTTTCTCATTAGAAGACGGCTGATCGGTCTTCTTTCTAATGTGTAACAACAAAGAATACAGGCTCATGATGAAGGAGGGGAACGAAAATGGCATACGCAAAGCTAGGACGTGACAGTTCTGCGCGTAAGGCACTTTTCCGCGATCTTGCAACCGATTTGCTCATCAACGAAAAGATTGTGACGACAGAAGCGAAAGCAAAAGCTTTACGCCCACTCGTCGAGAAAGTGATTACGCTCGGAAAGCGCGGCGATCTTCACGCTCGTCGTCAAGCGGCATCTTTCATTCGCAATGAGAACGTGACGGAGGATGCAGACAGCGAAACTGCAGTTCAGAAATTGTTCAGTGACATTGGTCCACGTTATGAAGATCGCCAAGGTGGTTACACGCGCATCGTTAAGATGGAGCCACGTAAAGGTGACGGTGCACCGATGGCTGTCATCGAACTCGTATAATTTCTCACTTAGGCAGGACGATCTCACACGTCACTGCCTTTTTCTTATACTAGCAACCAGATTGGGGGAAGCTCCTGTGCAGAAAACCATTATTGATTGTCGTGATCTTTATTTTACATATGAAGAAGAGCAAGAGTGGATCTTAAACAATCTTTCGTTTCAAGCTTATCGTGGTGAATGGATAGCGATACTCGGAACGAACGGTTCGGGGAAATCAACGCTTGCCCGAATGCTAAATGCACTGCTTATCCCCACATCAGGAACGACAGAGGTTGATGGGCTTCGAACAGATGAAGAAGATCATATTTGGGAAATACGCCAAAAAGCTGGGATGGTTTTTCAAAACCCTGACCACCAATTTGTCGCAGCGACCGTTCGCGACGATATTGCTTTTGGACTGGAGAATGCAGGTATCGGTCGTGAGCAGATGATTGAGCGTATTCAAGCGGCGAGTGAGCAGGTCGCGATTAATGATCATCTTGATTCCGAACCTCATCGTCTTTCAGGAGGTCAAAAGCAGCGAGCTGCTATAGCGGGCATTCTTGCGTTACGCCCAGACATCATGATCTTTGATGAATCAACATCCATGCTCGATCCCGAAGGTCGCAAAGAAGTGATGAAGACAATGAATGAATTGCATGATCGAGGATTCACCCTCATTATGATTACTCATGACTTGCAAGAAGCAATGCAAGCCGACCGTGTTGTGTTTATGGAAAAAGGAACAATTGTAAAAGATATGTCAACGGAAGCATTCTTTCAAGATCCAGCGTTCTTAATGGATCGTAATTTTCACTTGCCGTACTTTCTTGAAGTACAAGCATACTTAAATGACAACAAACAACAAGCGTATATGCTAGATGAGGATGAGTGGGTGAAGATGCTGTGCAAATTACATTCAACAACGTAAGTTATACATATATGCCTGGCTCCCCATTTGAAAAAAAAGCATTGGAAGATGTGAATCTAACGATTCGTTCAGGCAACTTCACGACGATTGTTGGCAGTACTGGTTCAGGTAAATCAACACTCATGCAACACGTTAACGGTCTGCTTCTTCCTACTGAAGGAGAAGTTACCGTCGGAAATACAAGCTTCCATCGAAAAACGAAACGAAAGTTCGTTAAGCCTCTCCGGCGGAAAGTAGGTATGGTCTTTCAATATCCAGAACATCAACTGTTTGGCTCAACGGTAGAGGAAGATATTCTATTTGGTCCAATTCAGCATGGGATGGACGCGGACGAAGTGAGCAAAAGAATTCCTGAGCTGCTCGACCTGGTCGGATTACCACAAGATGTACGTGACGGCTCCCCGTTTCAACTAAGTGGGGGGCAAATGCGTAGAGTTGCCATTGCAGGTGTTCTTGCTACTCGCCCAGAAGTGTTGATTCTTGATGAACCGGCGGCGGGCTTAGATCCTGCCGGACACCGAGCATTATTGGATTTGTTTGAAGCATGGCATAAAGAAAACGGATTGACGACCGTACTTGTAACTCATGATATGGAAGATGCATTTCGATATGCCGATGAGGTCGTCGTGATGGGTGACGGCAACCCAGTTTTGCAAGGGGAACCAGAGCAGGTGTTTCAAGATTCGGACCGCCTGCAAAGCCTAGGGCTTGCAGTGCCCGCTGCTGTCAGAATTAGAGAGAAGCTTAACCGATGTGGCCTATCAATTGACGAATCATTTTTAAGTGCTAAACAAATGGCAACGGCCATTCGCAATGAAGGGGGCAAGTAATATGCTCCAAAACATTGTGATTGGACAATACATTCCGGTGAAATCACCGTTGCACCGCTTGGACTCTAGATCGAAGATCTTAGCGCTACTTCTCATGGCAGTCATCGTATTTTTTGCCAATGATGCGGTAACAAACAGTATGCTAGTCGGTGCAATTGTTATATTTGTTTTATTATCACGTGTACCGCTTAAGTTTTTCTTAAAAGGCATGTTGCCGATCTTTATATTAATTTTCTTCACGTTTTTTTTGCATGCGTTTTTTACAAATGAAGGAGAAGTGTTATTTACGTTTCTTGGATGGTCCATTTATTCTGGCGGACTCGTTCAAGGTTTTTATATCGCCGTTCGAATTGGATCACTTGTCATTATTGCATCATTACTTACGTTAACTACATCGCCAATTGACTTAACCGACGGTTTTGAAGCGTACCTACGACCTTTCAAAAAAATCGGGGTACCTTCTCATGAAATTGCGTTAATGATGGCTATAAGCATTCGCCTCATACCGACGCTCTTACTTGAAGCTGACCGCATCTTAAAGGCACAGTCCGCCAGAGGGGCAGACTTCACTGAAGGTTCACTCAAGACGCGATTGAATACGATGACTGCATTTATCATTCCGCTATTTGTACGATCGTTTAAACGAGCCGAGGACATGGCAACAGCAATGGATGCAAGAGGATACCGAGGCGGTGAAGGCAGAACAAAGTTGCGTGTGTTGAAGTGGAAGCTACGAGACACCATCGCCATCATCATCGTAATTACGCTAGGTGTCCTGTTATGGATGGCACGATCATAGAATCAAGAGGTGAAAAAAGATGCCTAGATTAAAAGCGGTTTTGGCGTACGATGGAACTCATTTTTCTGGATGGCAAGTGCAACCAGAAAAGCGTACGGTGCAAGGAGAGATTGGCCGAGCACTCGGCACTTTGCACCGGATGGCACATGCTGAAAACGTTACCGCGTCAGGCAGAACGGACAGCGGTGTGCATGCCGTCGGACAAGTTGTCCACTTTGATTCACAACTAGCCATCCCTGAGGAGAGGTGGCCAAAAGCAATTATGTCACTCTTACCTGATGATATTCTCATCCAGCGTGTGGAAGTCGTTCGAGATGATTTTCATGCAAGATACGATGCTGTGGAAAAAGAGTATCGCTATTACGTGCAAATCGGTAAAAACCGTGATGTTTTCCAGCGCAACTACACCCATCACGTGTATACGGATCATTTAGACAGTGAAGCGATGAACAAAGCATTGGAGAAACTGGTCGGTAAATATGACTTTTCATCCTTTTGTGCAAGCAATACGAGCGTCGTTGATAAAGTCCGGACACTGAAGCTCGCACATGTACAACCATTCGCTGAGCATACGTTGATGTTTCGCTTTCGCGGAGAGGGGTTTCTCTACAATATGGTGAGAATTATTGTAGGAACTGTACTGGAAGTCGGACAGGGGCGTCGCACTGTAGAAGAGATCACAACCATTCGTGATGGGAAAGATCGCAGGCTTGCAGGAAAAACGGCACCTGCACAAGGATTGTACTTATGGGAAGTGGCGTATCGTGGTGAATAAGCGGGCTGAGCGCGCGGATGAGAAACCGATTCCGAAAAGCCGTGTACGAGGAAAATTACAGAAGATCATGACCTCATCGAAAAGCGCTCCCTGCAGGCAATAGACGAACATTTTTTTCGTGATAATAATTGACTTTTTCCTCTGGATATTATACGATGTTAGTTGGCATTTCAAACTCCACTGCCCCGGAGAATGAAATATACGAGAACAAAAACGATTGCTAAATAAATGAATGATCATGAACGAGGAGGTTCCATCATGCGTACAACTTTTATGGCTAAAGCAGAAGAAATTGAACGTAAATGGTATGTGATTGACGCAGCAGGTCAAACGCTCGGACGTTTGGCTAGTGAAGTAGCGACAATCCTACGTGGAAAGAATAAACCAGAGTTCACACCACACGTTGACACAGGTGATCACGTGATTATCATCAACGCTGAGAAGATCGAACTTACTGGAAACAAGTGGAATGACAAGGTTTACTATCGTCACAGCGGTTACCGCGGTGGGCTTAAAGAAACACGCGCGATCGACATGCGCAAGAACAAGCCTGAGAAAATGATCGAACTTGCGGTTCACGGCATGCTTCCAAAGAACGCTCTCGGTCGTCAAACGATCAAGAAGCTTCACGTATATGCAGGTTCTGAACACAAGCACGCAGCACAAAAACCAGAAGCTTACGAGCTACGCGGATAATTAGAGGAGGGTTTGAATTGGCAGCTTTGCAATATTACGGTACAGGCCGTCGTAAGAACTCGACTGCACGTGTGTTCGTCACACCAGGCAGCGGGAAAGTAACGATTAACAAGCGTGATATGGATGAGTACTTCAACTACGAAACGTTGAAGATGGTTGTCCGCGCGCCATTCGTTGAAACAGGAACAGAAGGACAATACGACATTAAGGTAAACGTTCATGGCGGAGGATACACAGGCCAAGCAGGCGCAATCCAGCTCGGCGTATCCCGTGCACTTCTTGACGTTGATCCTGAATATCGTAAAGTTCTTAAAGAAAAAGGATTCCTTACTCGTGACCCGAGAATGAAAGAGCGTAAGAAATACGGTCTTAAGTCTGCACGTCGTGCACCACAATTCTCGAAGCGTTAAGCAGTCTTTTATACAACAACGTTTATGCCCTCTTTGCATATTAAAGCAAAGAGGGTTTTTATATTGGAATCGTAAGTAACGTCCATAGAGACGGGTTTGTCCAGTTGATTGGGAGAACTGAATAAAGGATGAGAGACAGACGAAGTCAAGATGACGTATCCGCCAGTCAGATAGCTGATGCTCTGATATGTGATATAATAACAGAAAATGATCGATGAGGATGGTATTTGATATGGGGAATGTTCAATCTGTTCATGAATTGATGCGGTACATTTCGAAAATGAACCGTGAAAATTCTGTTTGCCAATTTTCCATCCCTGGGAAAGGGACGTTTACACTCGTTCTTCAAGAAGAAGATGACAAAGAGCCTTCCATCCAGGATGACGCTTCTGCTAACCCTGCACTTGATCAAATGATGAAAGAAAGCAAAAAACAATACGAGAAAGATTTAGGGCATTCCACAAAAGGTCTCTTAGATTCGCTGTCTTCTGAGGACTATATTCATGACGAGTCTTAGCGTTATATGGCCTCCAGTCGTAAAACAGAAACTTTTACAATATAAAAGTGATTATTTTACACCAGAAGAAACGTTAGATTATCGCTCAGATCATTCTTGAAATCGATGATATACTTCAAAAACCGATTATTGGTCAAACCTATACAGAAGAATTTGGTCCATATGAATGAATATCACGTATGGTCGTAAAAAATTTAGAGTGTACTTTGAACGGGTGGATGACGATATTGTTATTCTTGCCATTTTATTTCCTGGTGAAGATAAATCATTCCTTTAAAAGCCGATCGCTTTTGCTCTCGGCTTTTTTTGGGGTGTGCCCGGCATGTGCATGGGCTCTAGGGTTGAAGTCCTGAACACCTAAAAAAGAAAAACGTATTCGTGTTTAGGTACATTCCTTTATTTGTCAACGGGAGATAATTTTGATAGTATTACTTTCGCAGGTGTGCTCATTTTGTGAGTATAGTTTAGCCCCTTGAAACCCTAGCAAAAATTGGTTAAGACGTTCATATCTTATAATCAGTTAATGTTTTTTAGGAAATGGAGGAAAAAGAATGACGAAATTTTCGTGGTCAAAATTAATGTCTTTCACAATGTTGATCACTGTATTGGCTTTGGCAGCATGTGGCAATGGAGATACTTCAGACGAAGAACCAACGGATGACTCGGATGCTGAAACAGAAGAAAGTGTTGACGAGGGCGCTGATGAAAGTACAGATACAAGTGCAGAATCTGAACCAAAAGTTACTGAGTTTGAACCCGCATTTCCAGAACAAACAAGAGCACCTGAAGTAGAGACTGAAGCAGAACTTGATGTGGAAGTTGTTGCTGAGGGTCTTGATGTGTCTTGGGGTATGGAAGAGTTTGATACAAACCGCTTATTGGTTACGCAAAGAGATTCAGCAGAGCTTCTTATTGTAAATCTTGAAGATGGCTCTGTTTCAGATGCAATCGAAGGTACACCAGAAGTAAATAACGAAGGTCAAGGTGGTTTACTTGATGTGACCATTGCACCTGATTTTGACGAATCAAGATTAGTATTTATGACGTTTGCTCAAGATCTTGAAGACGGTACGGTAACGGCAGTCGGTAAAGGTGTTTTATCAGAAGATGAAGACTCACTTGAAGATTTTGAAGTCATCTTCCAAGCGGAACCAGCTTATGATGGTGACTTACACTATGGTGGACGTATTATCTTTGATGATGAAGACAACTTATTCTTAACAACGGGTGAGCGGTCAGATGATCCAATTCGCGAACGTGCACAAGACTTAGATGCTTACTTAGGTAAAGTCATTCACATCACACAAGATGGAGAAGCAGTAGACACGAATCCATTTATCGAAGATGAAGACGCACTAGATGGTATTTACAGCTACGGTCACCGTAATATTCAAGGTGTGGACTTCCACCCTGAAACCGAAGACTTATGGATTGTTGAATTCGGTCCACAAGCTGGGGATGAACTGAATATTATTGAACCGGGTGCTAACTATGGATGGCCAGTTGTTTCCTATGGGATTGAGTACACGGGCGAATTAATTAATGATGGAATTTCTGAACACGAAGCGCAAGGCTTTGTTGAACCCGTATATTATTGGGATCCAACAAGTGCACCAAGTGGTATGTCATTCTATGATAACGACGCCATTCCTGAATGGGAGAACGACTTGTTCATCGGTGGTTTAGCCCCGAACTATATCGTGCGTGTCGTTATTGAAGATGACCTCGTCGTTGGAGAAGAACGCCTGCTAACTGAAGAAGGCGAACGTTTCCGTGATATTCTTGTAACGGATGACGGCGCCCTTATTGCAAGTACTGATGGCGGTTCGATCTATAAGGTTGCTGCAGCAGGTGAAGGAGCAGAACAAGACGATGTTGATACTGATGAAGACGACGCTGAATAATTTATTATTCTTTACAAGCATCTAACTTAAGGTGCTTAACAATAGTTAAAAAGCAGGCGTTCATGGAAGTACATGAACGCCTGCTTCTTTTTGGGCTCTACACTAAATGTTGGGTTGAAAAACAACTGAGGAAAATAAAATACGCAGGCTCTTTTGTCTTCTATACTTGAATTTGCGGAAACAAGTCATAGACAAGGAGCCACGTATCCATGCATTTCTAAGGTTTTTAAGGTGCCGAGCTTTAAATCGGGTTATGCCGATTTAATTTGCTTAAGGCCGATTGGATTGCAATTTATCATTAGGAAATTGAATGCTCGGGCCGTCATGCACGTGCAATTGATACGCATCTGATCCTTGCTGAATGTTATAAGCAAGCTCAATCGAAGTTTGTTCACCGGCATTTAGCTGCTGTTCTTGAACGTTAACGATTTGCATATCATCTGGCGCATCTTGAAGTTGTTCAATGAATGGTGATATAGGGAACGGCTCGACCGTTGTTTCTATCTCAAACCGTTCGTAAAAGCGTTGGTCGATGTGGACGGAATCGGTCGCTTCAATTTCAACGGTTACATAAAGCAGCATTGAATCGGCACTCAACGTTAAAGCTTCTTTGTTTTCCTCTTCAGTTACCCCTGTTACGTGCGTAATGTTTGCAGTAAAATCATTTCCTTCATATGAACTTTCAACTGCCTCATTAAGTGTGGAAGAAGAGCAAGCGGTTAACATAGCCAAGACAATCATTACAACAATGGATTTCATCAACGTCACTTCCTCATCTCCTTTTTTACTAGGGTAACAGGAAAAGGTATACTATGAGAAGATGGGGAAGGGGAGTTCAAATGCTTGTATCTTTGTTATTAGGGATCGCTACGGTTAGTGTGCTCGCACTCGTTGCATGGATGTCAGCAAATGTAAACATCCTTTTGAACGGGGCAGGCATTGTCATTATTGTGTCTTTAGTAGTTGGTGGGTTTGTTGTTGGGATTACGAAAAGAAGCGCGTTGACTAGTGAGAATTTTGAGACGAATATAGAAAGGGCAAACCGACACCGCTGGGCGATTTATTTCCTGCTTTTTAGTAGTCCGTCTGTCGTCGTGTTAATCGGTCTTTTTACCATGTACTGGATATGAGGTGTAACGTTGACACAAACAAAAGATATGACTGTCAAAAAAATCATTAATGAGTGGGATCCGCAATTGTTGCTTCTTGGCGGCGCGCCTCTGGACGAATATGAAGTGGAAATTAAACAAATCATCGATCAACTGGAAAAGACGTCCGATGCGAATCACTTGGCGAATCGGATAAAACAAATATTAGATGAGTCGTTTTCAGATGACCATGATTGGAACGCTTGCGTTCGTGTAGCCCATATCATCTGGCAGGAACTGAGTAGCAACCATTAGTATTTGCATGTTGCTGCGAATCATACTGTCAAATGTTTCTCGTGGAACATTCGGCAATTCCCAGTCATGAATCCAGCGAGTCGCCCCATACTATGGAGTGAGGGGGGCTGGAATTGGGAGCTGTTGTTTCTTTTCAAGAGGAGAAGCGGGCAAGAGACTGGGAGACGGAGAAATCATTGCTTCATACCCTCAGCATGGAAGATATGGTTGCTGCAACTGAGAAATACCTCGTTCCGATTAGCCGAACCTTTCGATTTCGCCATTCATTCCTTGAAGAAGTGTGTATGGATCTCGCCATTGAAACATTTCTGTATTCAGGAAAGCGTGGTATGACTGAGGCTCGACTAGGAAAAGCAGTGCCTCATGAAGACGATCACTTGCAAAACCGTATGATGGAATTGAACTTGTTCATTTCTGACTGGATTCAAGATAAGACGGTTGAATCCGAAAAAGTGGCGCACGGTGCAGCCAGCTATGTGAAGCATTGGTGGGATTTGGGCTTTGATACGGGGAAAAAGCATGCAAAAGCAAGACGTTAACGGGCAAGACGGGCATATGCTCGTCTTGTTTTTCATATGATGAACTAAACTCCCAAAAGGGGCTGTTCATCATGACGAAACGAATGTTCATCGGCACTCCTCTAGCGATCATTTTTTCAGGTTTAGCGGTTTATGCTATCTTCTCCATGTTTTCCTCAGAAAATACAGCAGGGCTTGAGATGCCGTTAAGCGGACAAATCATTGTGATCGACCCAGGGCACGGAGGCGTGGATGGGGGATCTAGTGCTAGTGACGGTACGCAAGAAAAAGAAATTGCCTTGGCTATTTCCTTAAAATTAAGGGACTATTTGCAAGCTTCAGGAGCACTTGTGCTCATGACGCGCGAGGATGATAGTGATTTGGCTGCGAGTGATACACAGGGGTATTCAAACCGGAAAACAGAAGATTTAAAAAACCGGCTTGCGCTTATTAATGAAACGAATAGTGATTATTATATAAGCTTACATTTAAACGCCATTCCTTCACCGAGGTGGCGTGGGGCACAGACGTTCTATAATCGCACGTTTGAAGACAGCAAAAACATGGCCGAGAGTGTTCAAAGCGAAATGATTCGGCAGTTGGAGAACACAAACCGGACCGCTTTAGCCATCAATGGCAAATACATTGTTGATCAAGCCAAAATTCCAGGTGTTCTCGTTGAAGTCGGGTTTTTATCGAATCCAGATGAAGCGGCTGACCTTCAATCCGAAGAATACCAAGACAAAATTGCCGCATCGATCTATCAAGGAATGCTTCGGTACAAAGTTCCAGAAATGGCGAAGGAGAATGAGGCAGAACAGTAAAACCTAGCCTTTAGGTGTGATATAATAAATGCAGTCACACTAAAGGAAGGTGTAAAACGTTGTTAAATGAGAAAGAAATTATTGAAGTACTTAAACCTATAAAAGATCCGGATTTGAATAAAAGTATTCTTGAGACCGAAGGCATTCGGGAAATTAAGATCAAAGATGAGAACGTTAGTCTAAAGATCGCGCTCGCAAAAACCGGTACGAGCGGTCAGATGAAATTGCAACAAAACATTGTTGCTGCTGTTAAGGAGCTAGGGGCAAATAGCGTCGGACTTCGTTTTGAGCAGTTAACAGAGGAAGAAGTCAGCAAGCACATCGATCCTGAAGAGGAAGCGAAAAAACTCGGCTTGCTAGACCCAAATAACAAAGTGAATTTCATTGCTGTCGCTAGCGGTAAGGGCGGCGTTGGAAAGTCCACGGTTTCCGTCAATCTAGCCGTTTCCCTCGCCCGGGAAGGTAAGAAAGTTGGCATTATTGATGCAGACATTTACGGTTTTAGTGTTCCGGACATGATGGGCATTGAAAAGCGTCCAACGGTTGAAGGTGAGAAGATTCACCCAGTTGAGCGTTACGGTGTTAAAGTTATCTCCATGGGCTTCTTCGTTGAAGACAATGCCCCCGTCATCTGGCGTGGCCCAATGCTCGGGAAGATGTTAACGAACTTCTTCAAGGAAGTGACGTGGGGAGATCTTGACTACCTCATCTTGGACTTGCCACCAGGTACAGGTGACGTTGCTTTGGACGTTCATACGATGCTGCCAGAGTCAGATGAGATTATCGTTACAACTCCGCATGCAACAGCGGCGTTTGTTGCGGCTCGTGCTGGATCTATGGCGATTAAGAGTAACCACCGCATTCTCGGTATTGTTGAGAATATGGCTTACTTTGAAAGTCAAAAGACTGGAGAGCGGGAGTACGTATTCGGTCAAGGTGGCGGTGAGCGTTTGAGTGAAGAGTTAAAAGCGGACCTTCTTGGCCAAATTCCACTTGGGCAACCCGATATTGACCATGAAGATTTTGCACCTTCTGTATACGCAAAAGAGCACCCAATCGGTCAAATTTATAGTGAACTTGCCCGAAACGTCATTCGTAAAAAAGAATCGTAAAACGACCGAAGAGTAAAGTGAGCGTTCACTTTACTCTTCTTCGCTTCCAGACGATTCGCTTTCTTCTTCCTCTCCCTCACTGCTTTCCTCACTATCACTGGCATTGTCTGCTTGTTGCAACTGTGATTGAAGACGAGGGTTTTGTAATGCTTCGGCAATGACGGTCATCATTTGTTCGCGATACGCTTTGCTTTTCATTAATTCAAGTGTTGCTTGCTCCATTTCCGGATCATGCATCACATCCATCATCATCGTTTGGTAATCGGGATCTTTCATGAGGCGTTTTAAGATCTCTTCATTTTTTGATTGCATGCTATCGGCAATTTTTAAGCTAAAATCAGGGTCTTCCATGAGTTGGGCCCAATACTCTTTTCCTTCGTTTGATACGAGGGTGTCGTGAATTGTATCTTGAATAAATGATTGCTCCATGATTAATGAGGATTGAAACTCCTCTTCACTTAACACTTCGCGCAACGCTTCTTTACCTTCTTCTGTCTTAATGACGTCACTAACCATCCGTTTTGTTTCATCATAATCGGCCTGGGCTTCTCCTTGAAAAGCGGCACACCCCGTTAAAATAATGATAGATGTTAATAAAGCCAAGAGGCGTCCATATGGAACCATGGATTGTAAGCCCCCTTTCGTTTTTTCTTACTATGATTCAAACCGTGACAAAATATGCAACCCTTTAAACGTCAGCTAGCTTTTTCGCACAGTGATTGGTAAAATGTAACCTGTGTGATTTTGGTCTTAAGGGATGATCTTGTGAATACTAGAAAAGTTGTCTATCTATTTTTCACGACGATGTTTATCGGAGCGGCAGGTGGTGCGGTTGTCGGTGTTCCATTAACATGGGATGTGTTCCAAGAAGAAGGGTTTTGGAACTTTTTCTGGGGTGTCGTCTGGATGCTTGGAATTGGTGCAGCGGTGAGTATTGTCGCACAAATGGGGTATTTTGCTTACCTCGTCTTGCATCGATTTGCATTATCGTTGTTTAAAACGCGAAAACTTTGGAATCTTATTCAAATACTGTTGATTGCTTTTGTGTATTTTGATCTTGTGTATTTACGATATATTGCATACGCAGAACCTGGGGAACATTGGACAGGCTATTTGATTACACCGACGCTTCTGTTAATTTATGCGGTGATTATTGCCTATTGGAAGATGAAAGAGACGAACTGGACGGCGTTTGTCCCCGCGGTATTCTTTATGTTTGTCATTACAACGATCGAATGGGTGCCAGCTTTAACAGTACAAGTCGTTAACGATAGTGTGTGGCTGTGGATCTACTTAGCGCCACTAATTGCAGCGAACACGTATCAACTCATTGCGCTGCACAGGCTACAACGCCAAGATAAATAATCAAGTACAGGCTGAGAGGCCTGTACTTTTGTGTATAGATAGAAAGGACGTCGATATGGTGAAGCACGTGGATGTATTAGGAGTGGGTATCGGCCCATTTAATTTAAGTTTGGCAGCATTACTGGAAGAAGGCACAGAACTCAACGCTGTATTCTTTGATGAGAATGATCATTTCGAATGGCATCCGGGGATGTTAATTGACCGAACAGATCTTCAAATTTCTTTTATTGCGGATCTTGTGACGCTGGCCAATCCTCGCAGTGAATACACGTTTCTAAATTATTTACATGAACATGAGCGCATGTTCCCGTTTTACTTCTTTAAGGAATGGAATGTGCCTAGGAAAGAGTACAATGCATATTGCCAATGGGTAGCGAAGAAAGTGAGCAGCTTGGCGTTTGGAAAGCGGGTGGTTGACGTACGAAATGAAGGGACGTTTTATACGTGCACAATTGAAGATGTGAAAACGAAAAGCCAGACAGTGGTGACCGCAAATCATGTTGTTGTTGGGACGGGAAGCACACCGATGTTCCCACCAGCAATGGAAGATAATCGAGCGCATCAAGTGATTCATTCTAGCGAATATACGTTTCATGCCGAAGAAATCAAACGCGGGGATCGGCTGACTGTTGTTGGTTCGGGCCAGAGTGCAGCAGAGATCTTCTATGATTTGCTGGAAAACCAAATTCGTTTTGGCTACTCGTTAACGTGGCTCACACGTTCACCTGGTTTCTTTCAATTAGAAGAAAGTAAGTTAGGTCAAGAAAAGTTTACGCCTGATTATGTTGACCATTTTCATCGGTTGTCTTTTGACGAAAGGCAAAATGTGCTCGGTTCCCTTACTAGCTTACGCAATGGTGTTGAAGGAAAAACGTTAAAATCGATCTATGAATTGCTGTATCACAGAACAGCGGAAGGAGAGATCCCGGTGAGTATCCAGTCAAGTGTAGAAGTGAATGGACTCTCGGACTCCGATCATTCAAATCACGAGTTGCAGTGCAAGCAATGGCAAGAGGGTCGAAACTTCGAGCTTGATTCTGATTGGACGGTACTTGCCACAGGGTATCAACCACAAGTGCCTGATTTTATTGAGCGGATGAAAGATGACCTCGTTTGGGAGGGGGAAGGGTTGCCTAAAGTTGAGCGGGACTACCGTTTATCTTTCATGGATAAAAGGGAGCACCTAGTATTTATGCTCACGAACCTTGAACACTCCCACGGCACGAGTGCGACGAACTTGGCTTTATCTGTAACACGCAACATCGAAATCATTAACAGTATGACGAAGAACCACCCATATAAGTTGAAACGAAGTCATCCGTTTCAACAATTTTAAAAGCCGAGCGCCCTGTGATGAGGCGCTCGGCTTTTCATCTATCTATAATGCCTCGTATTCAGCTTCGGCTTCGCTAATGAGCATCTGAAGTGAAACCAACTCATAGTGGTCATCTCGCAAATGATCAATAACGAGCGGGAGTGCTTCCACCGTTTGTTTTGCTGAATCTGACGCATCTAACATAATGACGTCACCTGGGGAAAGTTCGTCGCTAATGTTCGTGACGATCTCATCAATTCCCGGGTTTTGCCAATCGGCTCCGTCAGTGGCCCAATGAATCACTGAATACCCCATATTATCTGCAGCATCTAACACTTCTTGATTAAAGATCCCTGCTGGAGGGCGAAAAAAAATCGGAGATGCATCAGTAGCTTCTGAAATGACATCATGACTTTGCATCATGTCTCTTCGAATATCTTCAGGTTCTTGGTCTGGGTATGGTTTGAAGTAGTAACCATAGTTGCCCACCTCATGACCTTCCTCAACCATGCGTTGTAATAACTCAACGTGACGTTCAGACCAAACACCAGAGACGAAAAACGTTGCGGTAACGTCTTTTTCCTGTAAGATATCCAAGATCGGCTCCACGTTTTCTTCTCCCCAGCTTACATTAAACGTGAGGCTAGCGATCGTTTCCTCAATATCGGCACTTGAGAAAGCACCCGCATCATTGTCCCCTGAAAACACCGCCAAAAAAGGTCTGTCCATTAATAGAATACAAGCGGTACAAAAAGCAATAACAGCAATAAATACATATTTTTTACCACTACGTCGATTGATTACCCAAAACTGTGACATGACTCCCTCCCATTATTGCCGACGTCTTGCTGGTTATGTATATGCGCAAACGGACAAGATATAACTGAAAAAGGAGGACAAATGATGATTGGTTTACTCATTAATGAAAAAGAAGAAATTGAGCTAAGGGATCTGCTGTACTATGAATGGCAATTACTCGAAAGGCGCATACAATCAGAGGATGTGAGTGGTTTGTCACTGAGGGCAGTAGAAGAAAAGCGCGACGTGATTCGAGCGTTATACAAGCGTATGGAGAGAAAAGAAATGATTCGAACGTACATGAATTAAAAAATTTAAAAGGAATTTACTAGAAATGGTTGCATATTATTTAGGTTATTGGTATATTATAAATCCGCCACAACGACGGTGATAACAACTGAAAAAAAGTTATTGACAGTCAAAGTGCTCAGGTGATAAGATATATCTTGTGCTTGAGAACAACAGTTCGCACCGAGAAAACTTTTTAAAAAAGTTATTGACGCGAAACGCTGGTTGTGGTAAATTAATAAAGTCGCCAAAACAGCGACAGCGCAAATATTGCCCTTTGAAAACTGAATGAAAGATAAGCGAATTAAAGCAATAAAAGCTAGCGCTTCTATTAAAGAAGCACGAGCCTCGTTGGCACCCCCGTGCTGACGAAAAAAGGAACACTTTCAATGGAGA
>NZ_JBHFQF010000015.1:0-61178 GCF_041949955.1 Geomicrobium sp. JSM 1781026
AAAGCGCTCGATCTAGTTCCATAAACGCCTGTTTGGAAGCAGACGTCCATGGATTGGAAGCAGAATGAAGGCAAAAGGGCATCGATGGGGGATTCTGTTTCCAATCCAAGCGCTTTGGAAGCAAAACCCGTTTTCTAGCAATCTCCAGCGCCGATCGATTCCTTCGACCGGCTCTTCGGCCCTTAAAAAGATGGTCAAAATCAAAGCACCAGCAGCGAGAATTAGGAAATCCAACGTAAATCCCCTCGTAAAAGCGTCTATGTGGGGATATTGAGGCGCACGCGGGCCGATCTGTGCCCAAATCCCCACATAAGAAAGGGATATCTCCCCCCATGACCACGCTTACGATGGGATTTGGCATTGAATGGCGGGGGAAGATCGTCCAAATCCCCCCATTGCCGACGCACCGAGGCCGGGCGCGGGGCGAAAATTCTACCCATAACCCCTCCCATGGGCTGATTTGTCTTCTTTTCCGCGTTTCGTGGGTGCAAATCGTACCATAGAAATCAGAAATCCTCCCATTAATGAATCTATGGTAAGATTTTAGGCAAACAGCCTCTCCAATTCCAGAAAATCTTCCCATAGCCTACAGGCACTCACGTGTAAAAGCTTGAGCGGTGTTTTTAACTAGCAAATTCCCTGAATACTGCATGCAAGTAGGTTAGTCATGTATAAGTCTTCGAAAATAACTGTCTACACTGTGGACTGAGTAGTCCTTTCAGAAACCGTCTTCGGTGTATAAAACTCCAGTGGTCAAAATTATGTGAGCACGCTCCCTCGTCTAAGTGAACAACCGAATCCCCCAAAATAAAATAATTATCATAAACAGGCACATTCAGGGTCATTTGCCCATATGCTTAAAGAGAACGTGAAATCTCCAAAATGAATGAATTCCCAGTAAATGTCCTCAAACGATCCCGGTATAGATCTATTAAAATTGGAAACACTAAAACCGATACCAGAATTTAAGGGAGAGATGAGGATGAATACGATGGAGCATCGGTGTGGGGTTTGTGAAAGTCATGGAAAAGACGGCTTTCATCTTTTATCTATGTGGCTTTGTAAGGACTGTGAACGTGCGATAGTAACGCTGGATGTTGAGCATTTGGAATATGATTGGTATGTTCAGCAACTGAGAAAGAGTAAAATGAATGTATTGTTGGCTCATTAAGTGAGGCTATACCCATTCTTTGTTATAATGAAACAATGATTGTATAACAAAAGGATTGACGATGATGAACACTCCAATACTCCAAAAACTTATTGAGCATGCTCATGATCAACCGGTATCACTTCACGTGCCTGGTCATAAAAATGGCGAATTGGCAGAAGGTGACTATGGACGTTTTTTTGAGCAAGTGATGAAACTAGACGTAACTGAACTGCCTGGTTTTGATGATTTACATGCTCCAAGTGAGTGCATTTATGAAGCAGAACAGCTGGCAGCAGAGCAATATGGAAGTGCGCGGACGCGCTTTCTTGTTGGCGGTTCTACCGTCGGGAACCTTGCGATGCTGTTGGCGTTTTGTAATCGTGGTGATACGGTGTTTGTGCAGCGCGATTCTCACCAATCCATTGTTCATGGTTTGGAACTGGCGGGTGTACAAGCTGTGTTTTTGCGGTCTGATCTTGATGAACAAACCGATTTAAGCCGGGGGATTGGCCGAGCGACGTTGGCATCGGCTTACAAGGCTTATCCTAACGCTCGTGCACTAGTCATGACGTCTCCTAGCTATTATGGCTCTGTTGGCGAGTTAGAGGCTGTTGTGAACCTCGCAAAATCGTATGGCCTGTCTGTGCTCGTTGATGAAGCTCACGGGGCACATCTACATATTGATTCAACGTTTCCACGTTCAGCACTTGAATTGGGGGCAGACGCTGTTGTGCAATCTGCACACAAAACGTTGCCTGCGTTAACGATGGGTGCGTATCTACATTTGCGCAGTCTAAAAGATGAATGGAAGATAAATGGATGGCTAAAACGACTGCAAACGAGTAGTCCATCATACATTATCATGGCTTCATTAGACGCAGCACGTGCTTATGCACGTACGATGAAACAGCGTAAACCTGCACGAGCGCTTAGCCGCTTTCACTCGAAAGTACACACTAAGATCCCAGGTGCATCTGTGTCTACGGAGGACCCTCTTAAATTGCTTATGTATGTTCCAGAGGGCTATACGGGGTCAAACTGGGAAAAAGAGTTTCATAGACAAGGGGTTTATCCTGAACTTAGTAACGAACAATTTGTACTCTTGATCCTCCCGATACAGATGAGTGAATCCTATGAACATGAACTGCTTCATGTTTTGGGGGAATTGTACGATGAACAGACGCTACCTAAAAAGAAACAGCGGTTTACCCCTGATTATCCAGAAACGAGTATGATTTCGTTTGAAAGTATCGGCGAAACCGCGACAGAATATATCCATCTAGACCAAGCAGTAGGAAGAACGATTGCAGAAGAAGTTGTTCCCTATCCACCGGGAATTCCTTTATGGATTGTCGGGGAGCGTATTGATGAGAGCAGGCTAGTGTTTTTACTGGAGTGGTGTAAAAGTGGTGGTCGTGTTCAAGGTGGGAATCAGTTGCAGAACGATGAATTACTCGTGGTGAAAGAAGAGGTTACATATGAATAAAAAAGGGTTGTTTATCACATTTGAAGGTGGAGAAGGGGCAGGGAAATCAACGGTATTGAAAGCTGTAGCCGAGCGCCTTGAAACGAATGGTTATCGCGTTGTGACAACGAGAGAGCCTGGAGGTGTGAAGCTTGCAGAAAGTATTCGGCATTCACTTTTGGATGATCCGTCACTTGACATCGATCCAAAAACCGAAGCACTTTTATTTGCAGCGGCAAGAAGGCAACATCTTGTAGAGAAGATTATTCCAGCATTAACTGAGGGGGCCGTGGTCCTCTGCGACCGCTTTGTGGATAGCAGTCTAGCCTATCAAGGAGCTGGCAGGGGGATTGGTGTAGAGGCAGTCCGCCATATTAATGAGTTTGCGGTGGAGGAGCACATGCCAGACGTCACGTTGTTATTTGACTTACCTATTCAAATTGGACTGGACCGAATCAAAGGAAATAAAAGAGAGAGCAATCACCTCGATGAAGAGGGAGCTCTGTTTCATGAGACTGTGAGAAGAACTTACCATCAACTTGCGTCACAAAATGAAGAACGGTATCGTATGATAAAGGCAGATGCCCCTATTGGGGCAGTCGTTGAAGAAACTTATTCTGTCATTCAATCTGCACTAGACCGTATATAGGTCAATCCAGTATGATAAGGACAAGAGATGCGCATGAGTGCATTGTAAAGGGAGGAAAACAGCGTGAAATTAATTGTATCCGTTGTTCAAGATAAAGACAGCAACCGCTTATCAACAGCTCTTGTAGAGAATGATTACCGAGCAACGAAGCTAGCTTCAACTGGAGGTTTTCTAAAAGCGGGAAACACGACGTTTCTCATTGGGGTTGAAGACGATCTTGTTGCCGATGTTTTGGATATCATCAAAGAGAACTGTGAAAGTCGGGAACAACTGGTTGCGCCTGTCTCTCCGATGGGTGGAAACGCTGATTCTTATGTACCTTACCCTGTCGAAGTACAGGTTGGCGGAGCCACTGTCTTCGTGTTGGACGTCGACCAATTTGAACAATTTTAAGTTTGGAAGGGGCGTCGACCGATGACTTGGGATCGATTGCGAAGCCGTCAGCCTGTTGTTGCAAAGCTCTTGCAACAAGCAGTTTTACGAGAGCGGCTTCCTCACGCATATGTTTTTGAGGGCGAAGACCGTTTGGAGCATCGAGAAGCGGCTTCGCTCCTTTGTCGTGCATTTTTATGCAGGTCAACAGAAACGAAGCCTTGCGGAGTTTGCCATGATTGTAAAAGAGCGGAAAACGGAAGTCATCCAGATTTGACAACAATCCAACCGGATGGCCTTTCCATAAAAAAGAACCAAGTAGAGCTACTACAAAAAGAATTTGCCTATAAAGGGATGGAATCTCCTCGCAAAGTATATGTCATCGAGGACGCTGACTTAATGACGGCGAGTGCTGCTAACAGCTTACTCACCTTTTTGGAAGAACCTGAAGGGGAGACGTTAGCGATTCTTATGACGCGCAATCTGCATTTTTTACTGCCGACGATTGTTTCAAGATCTCAAATTCTATCTTTCTCACCTTTATCAGATGTTGAAAGACAAAAAAACCTTGAGGCTGCTGGGGAGAAACCGGTGCTTGCCGCTCTTCGAGCACGGATTGGGGACAAGCCTGTTGATCTTCCCGAAGAAGAGCGAACCGCGTGGATTGTACACGGGCGTCAGGTAGTGATACAATTGGCGGAAGAGGTTCTTCAGCGACCTCAGCAAGCAAGGTTAATCTTACAAGAAAAATGGCACAGTCATTTTAAAGATAGGAATCACATTGATACGGGACTAGACCTTTTCCTATTTTGGTACCGTGATGTACTTTACTTGAAGTGGGAGAGAGAAGACTTAGCGTATCCGGATCAGGCCGAGCGTTTACGTGTAGAGAGCTTGCATCGTTCAGAAACCATGCTTGCTTCCAATATGAAAGCGGTTATGGAAGCGAAGAAATACTTGTCTGCAAACGTAAATCCGCAGCTGATTATGGAACGTCTCTTGCTTCGTATTCAGGAGGGATCATAATTGCACCAAGTGATTGGGATTCGATTTAAGAAAGCAGGGAAGATTTATTATTTCTCACCTGCAGAATTTGACATTCACGTTGGCCAATCTGTGATCGTTGAGACCGCACGAGGTGTGGAATATGGGGTTGTTGTCCTCGGGGTAAAAGAAGTAGATGATGACGATGTTGTACTTCCCCTCAAGAAAGTGCTGCGAATCGCAACGGATGAAGATACGGCCAGGGTGATCGAGAACGATACACTAGCAAAAAATGCACATGACGTATGTTCAGATAAGATTAATGAACACGAATTAGATATGAAGCTCGTCAGTGTAGAATATACATTTGACCGTAATAAAGTGCTGTTCTATTTTACAGCGGATGGCAGAATTGACTTCCGCGAACTCGTGAAGGACCTTGCCTCGGTTTTTCGAACGCGGATTGAGTTACGTCAAATCGGAGTTAGAGATGAGGCGAAGATGCTTGGGGGCGTTGGACCGTGTGGATTGGTTCTATGCTGTTCAACATTTCTTGGTGATTTTGAGCCTGTCTCCATTAAAATGGCAAAAGATCAGAATCTCTCGCTCAATCCTGCAAAGATATCTGGATTGTGCGGCCGACTCATGTGTTGTTTGAAATACGAGAATGACGAATATGAGCAGGCGAAGAAAGAGCTTCCAGATGTAGGCGAAAGAATTCATACCGTTGACGGTAAGGGCAAAGTCACGGGTTTGAATATGCTTGAGCGCATCGTCCAAGTCGAATTATTTGATGAAGAACGCACCTTGGAATATTCCTTAGAAGAATTGATTGAACAAGGATCACTAACCGGCTAAGCTGCCACAAGAGGGTGGGAGACGAACGTGGCGAAGAAAGAAATGTTTTCACAAGTTATCCATATGGAGAAGCAACTCCTTGCCTTCCATGAAGAATTGCGGGAATTAAAGGAGCAGCTTGCTTCACTGATTGAAGAGAATCAAGGGTTGGTTACGGAAAACCGACTGCTGCGAGAGCGGCTTGAACATGAAGGAATTAAACAGCCCTCCCAAGACGAGCAGCGACCGCCCGCAGATGATGGACAAGGGGAAACCGTCCCGCCCGGAGAAGGCTATGATAACCTTGCCCGTTTGTATCATGAAGGTTTTCATATTTGTAATTTGCATTATGGCAGCTTACGAACGGATGGAGATTGCTTGTTTTGTCTTTCATTCTTCCAAGCGAAGTAAAAATCTCTATGTAGACGACCCGACACGACATGTGCCGGGTTTTTCTTTTGAGGAGTCAAGCTATGGAGTTATTATCGAGAGAGAGAATCGATTATATTTACAGAAATCGCCTTAAAATTATTCAGAGTAAGGAGCGCCTTGCGTTTAGTATCGACTCCGTATTATTAGCGCGTTTTGTTTCGGTAAAGCGAACACGAGGACGCATGCTGGATTTATGTTCAGGAAATGGCGTTGTGCCACTCGTACTCACGATGCGAAGTGAGGTGCCGATTACAGCGGTCGAAATTCAAGCGGATGTGGCCGACATGGCAAAGCGAAGTGTGCAAATGAATGGGATGACGGACCAAATTGATGTGCGTGTGTTTGACTTAAAAACGATCAAAGACGAAATGCCACATGGAACATTTGACGTCGTTACGTGCAACCCTCCGTATTACCAGGACTCGCTCAAAAATGACGCCAAGCCTTTTACGATTGCTAGACACGAGGAAGCGTGTACGATTTATGATGTGGCACAAGCGGCAGCTTATGCTCTTAAACATAAAGGCAAAGCAGCATTTGTGTTTCGACCAGAACGCATTCATGAGCTTTTTCAAGCGTGTGCAACGGCAGGTTTAGAGCCGAAAAGACTACAGTATATTCATCCTAAACAAGAGGCCCAGGCAAACATTGTCCTTTTGGAAGCGGTCAAAGGTGGTAAGCACGGGGTAACGACATTACCGCCTGTTTTTGTGTACGAAAATGGCGAGCATACGACGTCTTTTACTCGGGCATACGAGGGGGAATCGTTTGCCTATGAACGCATACAGTGCAAAGTGAAACGAAGAAGCCATTTTGTGTATATGCTGGAGTGCAAGGATGGTTCGTACTATACAGGATACGCACGTGATGTATGGGCGAGACTGAAGATGCATATCGAAGGAAAAGGGGCAAAGTATACACGTGGACGAGGTCCATTTACGTTAATTCACCAGGAAGCGTTTGATACGAAGAGAGAAGCATTACAAGAGGAATGGCGATTAAAACAATTAACGAAGCGCGAGAAAAGGGCGTACATATTAGAAAGAAGGAGGGGTGTTTATGCACCGGGGCACATTATACCTCGTTCCTACACCGATCGGTAATTTAGAAGATATGACGTACAGAGGTGTACGTGTGTTGTCTGAAGTCGATCTCATTTGTGCAGAAGATACGAGACAGACAAGAAAATTGCTCACACATTTCGACATTCCTACACAGACGATTAGTTTACACGAGCATAATGAACATGCTCGTATTCGCGGGTTAATCGAGCAGTTGCAAGCCGGTAAAGATGTGGCCATTGTTAGTGATGCTGGAACACCGCTTGTATCTGATCCAGGGGCGGAATTGGTTGCACAGTGTATTGAAGCAGGAATTGTTATTACTCCTCTTCCTGGAGCTAACGCAGCGCTTACAGCTTTCATTGGATCGGGCCTCGGGGGCGGCGCTTTTTATTTTCATGGATTTTTGCCTCGGAAAAAGAAAGAGATTCGAGAACAACTTGAACATTTACGCCACTTAAAAGTACCGATTATCTTTTATGAGTCTCCTCACCGAATGAATGCGACGCTTGAAACGATGGCAGAAGTTTGGGGAGAAAGAGAAGCGGTCATCGGTCGAGAGCTCACGAAGCGTTATGAAGAGTTTGCTAGAGGTAAGGTGAAAGATCTAGGTCGTGATGAATGGCGAGGTGAGATTTGCTTTGTCGTTGCCGGTGCAGATGAATCGGAACAGGCAGAAACAACCGACTGGTGGGAAGGGCTTTCGATTCGTTTGCATGTGCAAGCCTATGAAGAAAAAGGAATGCAAAAAAATGCAGCGATGAAACAGTGTGCACTTGATCGCAACATCCGCAAGAAAGAAGTGTATAACGACTATCACGGACTTAGCTAACCGGCGTATAGGCTGTTCTATGAGGAGTTTTGGGATGGAAAGCGTCTCAAAAAAGCAAAAATCACACCATACGTATCGAGCCAATAAAAAAGAGCTACCCATCGATTTGGGTAGCTCGACTTATGATATTTATAGAGCGGTTGACTTTGAATTGTCCAAGTACTCTTGAAGCGAACCAATTACTTCGCGTGCCCCGTCCGGGCTAAGTATAATCTTGCCGTCGGCAATTGAGATATTTTCGTCAGAGACTTCGCCTGTGACTTGACAAGTCATATTCGGCTTATATTTCTTTAGAATAATGCGGTCGTGATCCACATAAATTTCTAACGCATCTTTCTCTGCAATATCTAATGTACGTCGTAACTCGATTGGAATTACCACGCGGCCAAGCTCGTCAACCTTGCGAACGATGCCAGTTGATTTCATTGCTTAGAATCTCCTCCTTGCGAGCGCAAATGTATATTTGTGTCACAATTTGACACTTTTTATCTCTATGTGTGCAATCATACCAGTATAGTAAAATCAAGTCAATATAATAATCTTAAAATTCAAATGCGATAAAATGGCTATATCTCAAGTGTTTCTGCATTTTCTGAGACAGCACGAGTGTTTGATATGGTATATGTCTGTTGACTTTAGGGAATCACTGATGTATAATTATCAATTAAGTTTGTGGTTTTTCAACGAATAAACATACCGATGAATGGATGAGTAAACAATAACGAGTGTTCAGAGAGCCGGGTTGCTGGGAACCGGTCACAAACGTATTGTTGAAGATGGTCCGCGAGGTTTTGCATTTTAAGCGTAACGCGTGAGGAATGCACGGTTGACCGACCGTTAGCAGGTGTGTAGCTAATTGTAACTGATTAGCGCTGTTGAGCTTCTCTATCACGAGAAGAAAGCAGGGTGGTACCACGTGAGTCCAACTCTCGTCCCTTCACATAGGGACGGGAGTTTTTTAGATTTGATGAATAGATGGGGGCAAATACAATGAGTAATAAACCAACGTACTATGTGACGACACCGATTTATTATCCGAGTGGAAAGCTTCATATCGGTCATGCGTATACGACTGTAGCCGCTGACACGCTTGCACGTTACAAACGTCTACAAGGCTATGATGTGATGTTTTTGACGGGCACTGACGAACACGGGCAAAAGATTGAAAGAAAAGCGAAAGAAGAAGGGGTTACACCGATTGATTTCGTGGATGAAATTGTCGCAGGCATACGTCAGCTTTGGGACAACCTGGACATTTCTTACGATGATTTCATTCGTACGACCGAAAACCGTCATAAACACTCCGTTCAACAAGTTGTGGAGCAGCTAAAAGATCAAGGTGACATCTATTTGAGCGAATATGAAGGCTGGTACTCTGTGCCTGATGAGACGTACTACACAGAATTGCAGCTGGAAGATCCGGTAAAAGATGAAAATGGCAAAATAATCGGAGGTAAAAGTCCCGATAGCGGGCATCCGGTAGAACTTGTTCGTGAGAAATCGTACTTTTTCAAAATGAGCAATTACGCAGAGCGTCTGCTTCAATATTACGAAGACAATCCAGACTTTATTCAGCCTGAGGCTCGTAAAAATGAAATGATCAACAACTTTATTAAACCAGGTCTTGAAGACCTTGCCATCTCTCGGACAGCATTTTCGTGGGGAGTACCGATTAAAAGCGACCCTGAACACGTCGTGTACGTCTGGATTGACGCATTACTTAACTACATTACAGCGCTTGGTTATGGGACGGACAAAGACGAAGCTTATCACAAGTTTTGGCCAGCAGATGTGCATATTGTCGGGAAGGAAATCGTTCGTTTCCATACCATTTATTGGCCAATCATGTTAATGGCGTTAGACGTGCCATTGCCGAAGAAAGTTTTCAGTCACGGTCATTTACTCATGAAAAATGAAAAGATGTCGAAGTCCAAAGGCAACGTCGTGTATCCCGATGCGCTTATCGAACGTTACGGGCTTGATGCGGTACGTTATTACCTCTTGCGAGAAGTGCCATTCGGTTCAGACGGTGTATTCACGCCAGAAGCTTTCGTTGAGCGGATTAACTATGATTTAGCCAACGACCTTGGCAACTTATTAAATCGAACGGTTGCGATGATTAATAAATACCTTGATGGTGAAATTCCAGAGTATCTAAAAGATGGCACCGGTTATGATGCTTCGTTACTTGATGTGGCTGACGCAACGATCGAAAAAGTGGAAGCGCATATCGAAACGATGGAATTCTCAGTTGCTCTCACCGCCATTTGGCAGTTTATCAGTCGTACGAACAAGTACATTGATGAAACACAACCGTGGATGCTCGCTAAAGAAGAAGGAAGTGAAGAGCTTCGCGCTGTGATGTACCATTTGGCTGAATCGCTACGAATCATTTCTGTTTTGCTCAAGCCGTTCTTTACAGAAGCACCAACGGCAATTGCACAACAACTTGGATTTAGTGACCAAGAAGATCTTGGCACTTGGGCATCGCTCAAACAGTTTGGTTCATTACCTAAAGGCACACAAGTCGTGAAGAAAGGGACGCCGATTTTTCCACGTCTTGAGATTGAAAAAGAAGTGGACCATATTAGCGGGCTAATGGCAGCGCCAAAAACCGACGAAGCGGAAGCTGAAGAGGAAGAGGGCGCGAACCTTATTACGATTGATGACTTTAAAGCGGTCGAGCTACGGGTTGCACAAGTCACAAAAGTAGAGCCGGTGAAAAAAGCAGACCGGTTGTTAAAGTTGCAATTGGATCTTGGTGATGAGACGCGTCAAGTCGTTTCAGGTATAGCTAAAGATTACACAGCGGATGAACTTGAAGGGAAAAAGATCATTTGTGTAACGAATCTTACCCCTGTAAAGCTGCGTGGTGAGCAGTCTCAAGGGATGATTCTTGCTGGAAAAGCGGAAGACACATTAAAATTGGTCACAATTGATGGCGATCTTCCGAATGGAACACTCATATCTTAATTGATGGAAAGCCGGGCATGCCCGGCTTTTTAAAAAGGAGTTAACGATGGTTGAATTGTTTGATACACACGTGCACGTAAACGTGCATCAGTTTGATGATGATCTTGAAGACGTGCTTACCCGTGCACGAGAAGCCGGTGTGAAGTGGATGAATGTCGTCGGGTTCGATCGTGAAACCATTACCCGAGCGATGGCGCTCGTAGATGAATATGAGTTTTTGTATGCGACGATTGGCTGGCATCCAGTCGATAGTGTCGACTTCACCGATGAAGATCTTGCATGGATCGAATCGTTAACGGAGCACCCAAAGGTCATAGCCATCGGTGAAACGGGGCTTGACTATCATTGGGACAAATCTCCGGCAGCGGTTCAGAAGGAAGCGTTTATAAAACAGATCCAGCTTCATAAGCGAGTCGGACTTCCTCTTGTTATTCATGGTCGAGAAGCCCAAGCAGATATTGCGACGATTCTTGAACAAGAAGGGGTCGGCCCGGCAGGTGGAATCATGCATTGCTTTAGCGGAGACGAAGAGACAGCAAAGCGTTGTTTAGATGTGGGCATGCATATTTCTTTTGGGGGACCGGTTACGTTTAAAAATGCGCAACTACCGAAAGATGTAGCGAAGATGGTGCCGCTGGATCGTTTGCTTATTGAGACTGATTGCCCGTTTCTCGCTCCCCACCCTTACCGGGGAAAACGAAATGAGCCAGCTCATGTGGCACTCGTCGCCGAAAAAATTGCTGAACTAAAAGGCGTTACCGTAGAGGAGATCGCTGAGATTACGACAGCCAATGCAAAACGACTTTTTGGGCTTACCGATGAAAATTAAAGAGTGCATCGTTGTAGAAGGCAGGGATGACACGGTTGCAATCAAGCGAGCGGTCGAGGCAGATACGATTGAAACAGTGGGCTCAGCTGTGCCACCGCAAGTGATCGAGCGAATTAAACTTGCTATGATACGTCGAGGCATCATCGTCCTTACCGATCCCGATTATCCCGGAGAGCGAATTCGGCGAATCGTGACCGAAGCGGTACCTGGTTGCAAACATGCATTCATTAAGAAAGTCGATGCGCTATCTGCAAATAAAAATAGCGTCGGGGTAGAACATGCGTCTCCAGAAACGATACGAGAAGCGTTGAGGAATGTTCAGACCATTGGTGAAATGCCTGCGTATGATCCAGTAACGATGGCTGATATTCGAGGAGCCGGCTTATTAGCAGGTGAGGATGCCAGGTCTCGAAGAGAGAAAGTTGGATCGGAATTAAATATTGGTTATGCAAATGGAAAGCAATTTGTAAAGCGGCTAGATGTTTTTCAAATTGAACGTGAGGAATTTTTGGCTGCTTTAGAAAAGGTAGGTTTACGATGAAAGAAATTGCAACCCCTACAAGAACGAAGGAAATTGTGGAACGCTACAACTTAAAAGCGAAAAAAAGTCTCGGACAGAACTTTATGGTTGATGCTCAGTTACTCAGCAAAATGGTTGATCATACAGGTTTAACAGAAAGAGATGGGGTCATTGAAGTGGGGCCTGGCATCGGAGCGTTAACCGAGCAGCTAGCAAAGCGCGCGAAGAAGGTTATCGCTTATGAAATTGATCAGCGCCTTTTACCCGTTTTAGACGATACACTGTCTTCGTATGACAATGTAGACATCAGGCATGAAGATTTTTTGAAGGCCGATCTTACGGAAGTGTTTAAAAAAGATTTTTCCGATGTAGACAACGTGTATGCGGCAGGCAATTTACCGTATTATGTTACAACGCCTATCCTTATGCGTTTTCTTGAAGAGAGGCTGCCGATTGAAACATTAACGGTCCTCATTCAAAAAGAAGTAGGCGACCGTCTCGCCGCGAAGCCATCGACGAAAAGTTACGGATCGTTGTCAATCGCCGCGCAATATTATGCGGAGACAGAAGTCATATCAGCGGTGCCACCGCAAGCTTTTATGCCAAGACCGAACGTTGATTCTTCGATTATTACGTTTCGCATTCGCAAAGAAAAAGCTGTGCAAGTAAACGATGAAGCTTTCTTTTTCAAGTGCATTCGCGCATCGTTCGCTCAGCGCAGAAAGACGCTCCGAAATAACCTGAATCATTGGCTTGGAGACAAAGAGCGGGTAACCGAAGCTTTGGAACGCTCAGAAATTGATGGAGCACGGCGAGCTGAGACGTTAAGCATTCAGGAATTTGGTAAATTGGCAGATGCCCTAAATTCTTAACCATTCGTTTCACCTCTTCCATGGCAAATGCATAGTGTACCGTATGGAGGAGGAGTCACGATGAGCTTACAAGTTGGTGATCTTGTTACGCGAATCTCCTATGGTGAAGATGTTTTGTTTCGTGTGACGGCAGTTGATGACAAGGATAATATTGAACTAAAAGGTGAGGAATTAAGGCTCGTAGCCGATGCCCCGCTGGCGGATTTGAAAAAGGTTGACGATGATGAGCGTTCGGAATTTGAGGAAGAAGAGAAGAAAAAAGAAGAGCAATGTTATCGGCTATTCCGACAAGATAATCGATTGATGCGTGAGAAAAATGAATATGAATTGTCATCGGCATATGCGACCCCGAATCCCCAATATTTTGAGATGAGGGGTCGTGTTCTGCATATGGATGGCGACGCTTCGTATTTGCAAAAATGCACGACGATGTACGACCGTCTCGGCATTCCGGTATACGGTGCGCATATGAGGGAGACGGATATGCCGCAACAAGTGGCGTCACTACTTGAGATGGTACAGCCGGATATCCTCGTGATCACGGGGCATGATGCCTATACGAGAACGAGGGGAGATTCGAATGATTTGAAAGCTTATCGTCACTCCAAAGCGTTTTTACAAACGGTACGTGAAGCACGAAAGGCTGTCCCTAATCTCGATGATCTCATCATTTTTGCAGGTGCGTGTCAGTCGTATTTCGAAGGGCTCATCCGCGCAGGAGCGAATTTTGCGAGTTCACCATCACGGGTGAATATTCATGCGCTTGATCCTGTCTATATTGCTTCAAGAGTGAGCATGACACCTTTTTTAAATCGCGTACACTTAAATGAAGTACTTCGCAACACGATTACGGGTGAAGATGGGCTCGGTGGCATCGACACAAAAGGGGTATTAAGAAGAGGCATTCCCTTGAAAGAACAAGAAAATATATAATCCAAAAAACCTGTCATAGATCATTGCTTTGTGCATGAAACGGCAGGTTTTTGCTATTTTCTCAATGATTTTTGAATAATACGAGGAAATTTCGGCAAAATAAGAGGAATCTTACCGTTCGACAAATTAAACAGTTGACATGCAGGGCTTTTCACTGTTAAAATTTAATATTTTGTATCGGTTTGACGTTTCATAAAAATTGTGGTAAAATTATTACTAGTGAGGTGGGGTGACATAATGGGTAAAACGTTAGTGGAAATTAAGCAGTCGCTTGAAGAGAACGTCGGTAAGCGTATCACACTGAAAGCGAACGGCGGACGCCGCAAGATCGTCGAACGCTCAGGCATGTTAGAAGGAACGTACCCCTCAGTTTTTATCGTGAAATTAGATCGCGACAAACACAAAGTTGACCGTGTATCTTACAGTTATACAGACGTCCTGACAGAAACCGTGCAACTAACGGTTTGTGAAGACGAAGAATTACAAGCATAATATTTTTACTTAAGCTGCCATTTCTTACAGAAATGAGCAGCTATATTTTTGTCTTTTTTGCCGATGCTATGTGTGTACGGGATTATTGAAAAGGAGATGGTTCCGTTGAGCCGTCATCGTAGTATCATGTCTTATGCACTCAAAGAAGAAATCGCAAAAGAATTGGGATTTTATGATACCGTCCAACAAGAAGGTTGGGGCGGAATCAAGGCGAGAGATGCTGGAAACATGGTAAAACGAGCTGTTGAAATGGCAGAAGAACAACTCGCTTCAAGGCAGCAGAAATAAACCGTACACGCCCAGTGAAATCAATGATGATTTCACTGGGTTTTTTACGTCACGATGAATCTGATGAGTGACATTTCAAAAATACTTGTGAAAGCCCTTGCAAAGTAAACATATCCACGTTATAGTTGAGCAACTCTAACTTGTATATACAAGTTAAAAAGGAGGTTGAAACATGAGCGTACAAAAGTTAATCGCACCACTTTCAGGTCGTATTCTCCGGTTGGAGGATGTGCCAGACCCGACATTTGCAGAAAAGATGATGGGCGATGGAATTGCAATTGAACCGAATGAAGGAGAAGTCGTTGCACCTGTCGATGGTGAAATTGTGCAAGTATTCCCAACGAAGCACGCGGTTGGATTACGGACAACCGAAGGGTTGGAAATTCTCATACATGTCGGTATCGATTCCGTCCAGATGGATGGAGAAGGTTTTGAGGTTCATGTAAAAGCAGGCGATTCTGTTCGTGCCGGCGATCGTTTACTTACATTTAGTCTTGAGTTATTGCGAACAAAAGCCGCGAGTGCGATCACTCCGATCGTAGTTACAAACAGCGATGCGGTAGACGCAATCGAATGGAACTCTGAAGAACAACAAGCGACAAAAGGAAAAACCGAACTACTTACTGTACATGTGAAACAAAATAAATCTGAAAAGAAGAAAAAGACAAAAGGTGACTATACCGAAGAAGCAAAACGAATTGTTGAAGCGGTAGGCGGAGAGGAGAACATCATCGCCGCCACGCACTGCGTGACTCGTCTTCGATTTGCCTTAAAAGATGACGCTCATGTCGACAGAGATGCACTAGATGAGATGGATGTCGTACAAGGGCAGTTTCTTACAAATGGTCAATATCAAGTCATTATTGGGCAAGGAACGGTAGATAAAGTTTATAAAGCCATCGTTTCTGACACGAATATTGAGGAAGCATCTAAAGATGAAGTGAAACAAGCGAGTGGAAAAAAACAAAACGTTATTCAAAGAGGCGTTCGTGTTCTTGCTGATATTTTTATTCCGATCTTACCGGCCATCGTCACGGCAGGTCTTTTAATGGGGCTAAACAATATCCTCGCCAATCCAGGTATCTTTGGAGAGCAATCGGTCGTGGAAATGTTTCCACAATGGGCTGATTTTGCAGACATTGTTCATCTCATTGCCAACACCGCATTTACGTTCTTACCCGCACTCATAGGTTGGTCTGCCGTCAAACGTTTCGGGGGCAGTGAACTTCTGGGCATAGTTCTTGGACTAATTCTCGTTCATCCGGATCTATTAAATGCGTGGGCGTACGGAGAGGCTCAAGCGGCGGGGGACGTGCCTACATGGACGATATTCGGTCTAGAAATTGAGCAAATTGGATATCAAGGCCAAGTGTTACCAGTACTCTTTGCTTCTTGGATTTTAGCAAAGATTGAAATCTTTTTACGTAAACGTGTGCTTGATTCGCTACAACTGCTCGTCGTTGCACCGATTGCACTGCTAGTCACTGGTTTTCTCACATTTTTATTTATCGGTCCAGTAACGTTCACATTAGGGAACTTACTAACCGATGGATTGGTCACTGTATTTGACCAGCTTGAAATTGTCGGTGGTCTCGTATATGGTGCGGTGTATGCACCACTTGTTATTACGGGGATGCACCATACATTCCTAGCAGTAGACCTTCAACTTATTGGAACGTTAGGCTTTACATTCCTTTGGCCAATTCTCGCACTATCGAACATTGCGCAAGGGTCGGCAGCACTTGCGGTTATGCTTGCGACCAAAGATGAAAAGCTAAAGGGATTAGCAGGAACATCAGGTTTGTCTGCATACCTTGGAATTACAGAGCCGGCGATGTTTGGAGTGAACTTGCGTTTTCGCTATCCGTTTGTAGCGGCCGTAATCGGCTCAGCAATTGCAGCAGCTTGGATTACATCACAAAATGTTGTCGCAAACTCTGTTGGGGTCGGTGGAGTCCCAGGGTTCTTATCGATTACGAGCTCAGGTTGGATCGCTTTCTTCATCGGAATGGCAATCGTTATCGTCGTTCCTTTTACGATTACGTATTTATTAGCAAAACGAAAAGGGTTTGAAGAATAGAAAGTAGGGTTAGGATGAACGCGAATTGGTGGAAAGAAGCGGTCGTTTATCAGATTTATCCGCGGAGCTTCAATGATACGACTGGCAGTGGAACTGGGGATTTAAATGGAGTAACAAAGCGTCTAGACTATCTAAAAGATCTCGGTGTTGATGTTGTTTGGCTGACCCCAGTTTATAAATCACCACAACACGATAACGGTTATGATATTGCAAATTACTACGAAATTGATCCATTGTACGGCACGATGCAAGACTTTGATAAGTTACTCAACGAGACTCATGCACGTGGTATGAAACTGATTATGGATTTGGTCGTTAATCACACCTCAACCGAGCACGAATGGTTCCAAGAAGCGCAGAAATCAAAAGATAATCCATACCGAGATTACTATATATGGCGTGACGAACCGAACAACTGGGAATCTAAATTCGGTGGTTCTGCGTGGGAATGGCATGAAGCGACTGGACAATACTATTTGCATCTATTTGATAAAACCCAAGCAGATTTGAACTGGGATAACCCAAAGCTACGAGAAGAAATCTATCGGATGATCGAGTTTTGGGGCAAAAAAGGTATCGATGGATTTCGCTTGGACGTTGTTAACTTGCTATCGAAAGGCGAAACTTTTGAGGATGATCATGTTGGGGATGGTCGCCGTTTTTACACCGACGGTCCGAGAATTCATGAGTACATCCATGAAATGAGCACTCGTGCATTTTTGCCTTATGGTATGATGACGGTAGGAGAAATGTCTTCCACAACGCTTGAACAAGGAGTTCTTTACACGCGCCCTGACCGTCAGGAATTGGATATGATCTTTCATTTTCACCACCTTAAAGTCGATTATCCCAGCGGTGAAAAATGGACCGAAGCACCGATTAATTTCGAGCAATTAAAAGAGATTTTTACGAAGTGGCAAGAGGGAATGGATTCAGGCGGTGGTTGGAATGCGGTATTTTGGAGTAATCATGACCAACCGCGCGCGGGTTCGAGATTTGGTGACGGCTCCCCTGAAGCGGCTAAAATGTTAGCGACAACCATTCATCTTCTAAATGGGACACCGTATATATATCAAGGTGAAGAGCTCGGCATGACAAGTCCGGCATTTAAAACCATTGAGGAATATCGAGACGTGGAAACACTCAATGCGTATGATCTGCTCAGAGAACAAGGCGTTCCTGAGAAAGAGGTTCTGTCAATTCTCGCGAGTAAATCCCGTGATAACGGAAGAACACCAATGCAATGGAGTGGTGAAAAGCCTCATGCCGGATTTACAAACGGTACGCCATGGATTGGCCTTGCAGACAACTGGGAGACGATCAATGCAGAGAATGCCATCAATGATCCTTCGTCTGTATACTATCATTTCAAGCAGCTCATTCAACTGAGAAAGAAACATCCGATCATCCAATCAGGAAGCGTTCGATTCCTCGATCATCTTCACCATGCACTGTTTGCTTATGAACGAGTGTTAGATGACAAGCGGCTCGTTGTGGTGAATAACTTTTCTAGTGAAGCGGTGGAGGTTCCTTTACAGATACACGAGGTGCTCATCTCTCATCTGCCTATTCAGAGCGTTGATGACCAGAAGTTTGTATTACCTGGTTACGGTGCAATAGCTTTTTTTGCATAGTTGAAGGAGCGAGAAGGTATGGAGAGAAAATATATAAGCGTGTACCAAGAACTAGCGCAAGAGATACGCCAAAACGTATATGAACCAGGTACACTGCTTCCGTCTGAGAATGAGCTGACCGATCAGTTCACAACATCTCGGGAAACGGTTCGAAAAGCACTAAACTTGCTCGTTCATTATGGGCTCATACAGAAGGTTAGAGGCAAAGGGTCGATCGTATTAGATTCACAGCCGTTTGATCTTCCGGTTTCAGGAATTACGAGCTTTAAGGAATTGACTGAAAACATGTCCATACGAGCGGTAACGAACGTCGATCGAATTGAATCGTTACCTTAAGATAACGACATGCACAAGAAAATGGACATCCCCCCGGATACGCCGGTATGGCAAGTCGTTCGAACGAGGGAAATTGCTGGAGAAGTTGTGATTGTAGACCGAGATTGTTTCATTGAGAACGTTGTTCCGAAGCTCAGCCTAGAAGTTTGTGAACAATCCATCTACGAGTATATTGAAAACGAGTTAGGTCTCACCATTGCTTTTGCACATAAGGAGATCGTCGTCGAGTTGCCTACAGCCGAAGACCACCGGTTACTTAGCCTAAACGGTGCACCGAACGTCGTCGTCATTCGTAGCCTCGTTTATTTGGAAGACTCAAGTGTGTTTCAATATACGGAGTCACGGCATCGCCCTGACAAGTTCCGTTTCGTAGACTTTGCTAGAAGAGAAAAGTGAACCTGTACTGCCCTTATGATCTGGAGAAAAGCTTCCGCCTATGATGGAAGCAAGAATCAACAGCGCAAATTATAAAATGTGAAGTTCACACTATCTAGATCGTTCTTCACTGTTTAAGGTACCGAAAGTGATGATTTGTACTCGTTTTCTGGAAGTAATTAGGAGATTGGCGATCTAGATCGCCCCCTAAATGGTCTAGATAACGTTAAAACGATGGATTTTACCAAATACTGGGCGATCTAGATCATTTTCATGATGATCTAGATCGTTTTTTGCGGTTTTCAGCAGCTACGGTGGCGACGGTCGCTCATTTTTGGGAATGATTAGGAGGTTGGTGAACTAGATCACACCCGAAACGATGGTAAGATTGGTAAAGTGGAAACTGTTCTCGAGTTGCGACCGAACTGTTCTCAAGTTAGGAAAAATTGCAGGGAAAGCAGTATATTTTCATAAACTAGGTAACAGAATGAGCAAACTCGGTAACAGATTACAAAGTCACGTGTGCATCCCCGCCCTTAAGTACCAAACCTCAAGAGCTAGCAACTATCGGCACCAGAGGTGCCGAACATAAACCAAACGAGACGTCGGCATGACTCATGCCGACGTCTCGTTAGCCTTTGTGACAAAAAGGGTCGTAGATTCTCTTACGACGAGCGAAGGGAACGGAGGTTTGATGCGATTACAACATCAAGAATTAGTGATTTCTTTAGTACAACGGATATAGAACGTAAAATGCTGAAAATTAGTCGTTATGTTAGAAACGGGTGTGGTTTACGTCCACTACATTCTAAAAGGTATCCAATGAATCGAAGTTGTTGCTCTTATCGCCGTCAGGCTCACTCCGCAAGATGTCTCTGCCGTACCGTTGAAATACATCAACGTGGGCGAGAGTACCGGCTTTTGCCTCTTGGAGTGCCGATGGGTAATCTAGTTCCCTTCCTCTGTTTGTCTTAAAGGCAATCAGGTTGCCGTCCTCATTCTTTCGCACGGCAACGATCTGCTCATGATCCGAACCAATGTCCGGTTCTGTCGTTCGTGCTTCGTTTTTGTAACGCTCATAAGCATCTTCAAAATCTGTCATCTTTTGACCTCCTTTCACCCTAGTGTGTGCTCGTTATTTTGGATTTAACCCCTGTCCTGTACATGCCCTTTATTTTCGACTAGAATAAAGGAAAACCAAGACCATCTTGTGAAAGAAGGAGAATGACGTTGAAATGTTCGTTAAAGGCACCGGCGAAAATCAACCTTTCTTTAGATGTGCTTGCCAAACGCGAAGATGGATTTCATGAAGTAGAAATGATTATGACAGAAGTTGACCTTGCCGATCGGATCGACCTTACGAGCCGGAGAGATCAGCAAATTGTCATTCAGACGCATGCAGGCTATATTCCTGCAGATCGTCGTAACCTCGCGTATCAAGCGGCAAGTCTTTTGAGAGAAAGGTATCGTATTTCAGCAGGTGTAACGATTTATATACAAAAGAATATTCCTGTAGCGGCTGGACTGGCAGGGGGAAGTAGTGATGCGGCAGCGGTGTTACGTGGGCTGAATCAGATGTGGGGATTGAAGCTTTCCAAAGAGCGTCTGGCAGAACTTGGCTCGGAAATCGGCTCGGATATTGCGTTTTGTGTTCATGGTGGCACTGCCAGGGCGACAGGGAGGGGCGAGAAGATTGAGCATTTGCCTGCGCCTCCTGCTTGTTGGGTCGTTCTCGCAAAACCTCCGATCGGTGTTTCGACAGCAGATGTGTACGGCAGAGTCCAGGTGACGAACCCAGATCCTGCGAACACAGGTAGCCGAGCAATTGAACAAGCCATACGTGACGAAGATTATCGCCAGATCTGTACGCACCTTCACAATGATCTCGAACAAGTGACGATGAAACTTTATCCTGAAGTCGGGCAGATTAAAGAACGGATGCTTGAGTCAGGAGCGGATGCGGCGCTAATGAGCGGGAGTGGGCCGACCGTATTTGGCCTCGTTAACAGTGAAGGCAAAGTTCATCGCGTGTACAATGCATTGCGTGGTTTTTGTGATCAAGTGTATGCTGTGCGGCTAATTACGTGAGTAACTTGAGAAAATACGTATAATAATGGTAAAATAATCTTTAATATTCGTGTTTTCGGAGGTTCTGATGAAAAAATTAAAAAGAAGCGGTCGTCTAGTTGATATGACACATTTTTTGTTGCAACATCCGAATCAACTCATTCCTCTTACTTATTTCTCTGAAAGGTATCAGTCTGCAAAGTCTTCAATTAGTGAAGATTTAACGATTGTAAAGAGTATATTTGAGAGCGAAAAGACGGGGTACTTAATTACGGTACCTGGGGCGAGCGGAGGGGTTCGTTATGAACCTGCAGTACCCGCAAAAGAGGCCGAAGAACTCGTTCAGTCTCTATGCCAGAAACTTCAGGATCCAGAGCGGCTTTTGCCTGGCGGTTATTTGTATTTGATGGATATTCTCGGGCGTCCACGATTGATGAATGATATTGGACGTTTATTTGCAGGGCTGTATCGGGAGACACAAGTCGATGCCGTTATGACAGTAGCAACGAAAGGGATACCCCTTGCGTATGCCATTGGCAATCATCTTGATGTGCCTGTCAGCATCGTCCGTAAGGATCATCGGGTCACGGAAGGCTCGCTCGTTAGTATTAACTATGTGTCAGGCTCATCGAAAAGAATTCAAACGATGTCTCTCGGTCGTAGAAGCATCCAAGAAGGGGCAAAGGTCCTCATTGTTGATGATTTCATGAAAGGCGGCGGAACCGCTCAAGGAATGGCAGAGCTTCTTAAAGAGGTTAAAGCAGAACTTGTCGGGACAGCTGTTCTTGTAGAAGCAACGACCGATGAGCGAGTGGTACAAGACTACATTTCATTAATTTGCTTGGAAGAAGTGAATGAACGAACGAAGAAGATTATTGCAAAGCCGGGAAATTTTGCTAAACATTTACGTTAGGGGAGAAGGAAGATGAAAAAAGTTTTTACAAAAGACGCACCTGAAGCGATTGGACCGTATTCTCAAGGGATGATTGTAAACAACCTATTTTACAGTTCAGGCCAAATTCCTCTCACTAAAGAGATGGAAATTGTTGAAGGTGGCATTGAAGAGCAGACGCACCAAGTGATGAGTAACGTGAAAGCGGTCTTAAAAGAAGCCGGTTCTTCACTTGACCAAGTTGTAAAGACGACGGTGTTTATTAAAGACATGAACCAATTCCCACAAATTAACGACGTGTATGGACAATATTTCAGTGACCACCAACCGGCCAGGTCTTGCGTAGAGGTCGCTCGACTACCTAAAGATGTGCTCATAGAAATTGAAGTTATCGCCCTTGTTTCCTAAACGTTATAGCCTCCATATCCTCATGATATGGAGGCTACTTATTGGTGTTAACACTTTCACGCTCGTTATTTATATTATTCTGATAATAAAAAATGCAGGTAATATAGCATCGTCTCCAGCAATTCTATTATAGTTCTGTGTCAACCTATTTTCCTACGTAATGTTGACGAACCGTTAATTACTTCAAATTACCACTCGGTTTGGTTTTCAGTTATTATAAGCCCGATTGTCTCTAATTCATGATCACAACCAATTACGCGATAGGATGTCTCGTTACCTTGAGTATTGGCTTCGATATCTTCACACGTAACTGTAAATGTACCATACGGCTTTGCGTACTCATCATGCCGATCGTTATAAGTGACTTCTAAACCATTGTTTTCATATACGAGGTCAATAAAGATTGGGTCACCCTCGTCTGTGAACTGAGTAACTCTCACTTCGTCACTTTCGCCGAGTTCCATGTTTACTATAAAATCCTCTAATAAGTGGACGTTTTCACCTTCTGGAGCAGCTCCTGGACCACTTACGACCTCGTTATTTTCTATTGCATCTTCTGCAGTATAACTACAGCCTCCGAGAAGTATAATAAGAAAAAAAGAAAGGCCCATCTTGTTATTCATAATATCACCACCGACTTTTTATAGTAACGTTAACATGAAAAAATTAATTTGATGATTATTAACCTGTGTTTCACTAAAGATTAGGCCAAAAACCACACTAGATCCGGTACAATAACTGTCACATTGTACGAGGATTTTTCAAGTAGAACGATTTAGGTGCATTTCCAATTTCTGAAACCGCTAATGCGCTCAAATCGAAGGTGTTACTACCTACTTACCTAAGCAAGACCATTTTCGTTTTGGCACCAGGGTGGCCTCCCTCCCCGCCATGGGGTAAGGAAGCTAATATCGTTCTTATGCCCCAGAGCGCAACCATCCATTTGTTGTAGAAATCAAAACCTACAATGTAGCTCGGTATCGTCTATAGTTTGTCTCTTTTCGGAAATTTCTGGGAACAAATCGTGAATATTTTTTGAAAGTTAGCAGGAATTCAAGTTCCCGATGTTGAAAGGTATTGCCCAGAGTCAAAATAAAAACGCTCACAACTAGAATTTTGTGAAGTAGGAGAAGGTGGTGAAAGGATGGAAGTAACAGACGTAAGACTTCGCAGGGTAAGTACAGCTGGACGCATGAGGGCCATTGCATCGATTACTTTCGACCAGGAATTTGTTGTACACGACATTCGTGTCATTGATGGGAACAATGGATTGTTCGTTGCAATGCCAAGTAAGCGGACCCCTGATGGAGAGTTTAGAGACATCGCCCACCCGATTTCTTCTCGGACACGCGAGAAAATCCAAACTGCGGTACTGGATGAATACGAGCGTCAAGGTGATTTGGAAAATGTAGAATATGAAGAAGCGGGTGCTTCTTAATCAATGAAGACTCTGTACAAGCCGTTGTACAGGGTCTTTTTTCGTGTATGGAGACTGTTCCCATCTGTTGAAAATCATGCGATTATAGGATATATTCATACGAGATACGAGCGCGTTACATGTTAAAGATTTAAATGTGGAGGTCGTTGAATGAGTAATCGATATGCAGTTATTCTCGCTGCGGGTCAAGGCACTCGAATGAAATCGAATTTGCCAAAGGTTTTGCACACGGTGTGTGGAAAATCAATGATTAACCATGTCATTGATCAAGTACAATTGGCAGGTTTTGACCAGACAACCGTTGTAGTTGGCCACAATGGGGAAGATGTGAAACAAGCGGTCGGAAATTCAAGTGAATTTGTATGGCAAAAAGAGCAACTAGGAACAGGTCATGCGGTTAAGCAAGCGGCTCCCCTTCTTGCAGGAAAGGAAGGAACAACGCTTGTCATCAGTGCGGACACGCCGATGATTTCTGCAGCAACGATGCAAGCGCTAAGCGACCATCATGAGCATAGCGGTGCAAAGGTAACAGTGTTAACTGCTCGAGTTGATGATGCAACCGGCCTCGGTCGAATTATTCGTGACTCAGAAACTGGTGATGTACAAAGGATTGTAGAACATAAAGATGCCTCTTTGAAAGAACGGGGCATTTCAGAAATTAATACAGCTACGTATTGTTTTGACAATGAAGCGCTTTTTTCCGCACTCGAAGAAGTGAAAAATAACAACGCACAGTCAGAGTATTACTTGCCTGATGTGTTAGAAATCCTTCGTAATCGTGGTGAGCGGGTCGCAGCTTGGGAAACTTATGACGGTGCAGAAGCGATGGGTGTAAACGACCGTCTTGCGTTGTCGCAAGCAGAGAAAGTTATGCAAAAGCGCATCAATGAAGCGTGGATGAAACAAGGCGTGACGATGATTGATCCTGATCAAACGTACATTGCTGCTGATGTTCAGTTAAGCGCGGACATTCTTTTGGAACCAGGCACTGTAATACGTGGAAACACGGCAATTGGAGAAGGGTGCACGATCGGTCCACACACAGAAATTACAGACAGTCAAATCGGAATGAGTACGAACATTAAACAATCGGTAGTAACGAATAGTCAAATCGGGAACGATGTGAACATTGGACCGTTTGCCCACATTCGCCCAGAAACGGTCGTTCATGATGAAGTGAAGCTTGGAAACTTTGTTGAAGTGAAGAAATCAACGGTCGGTGAACGTTCGAAGGCCAATCACTTAAGCTATATTGGGGATAGCCATATCGGGCAAGATGTGAATGTTGGCTGCGGCGCGATTACCGTCAATTATGATGGAAAGAACAAACACCTCACTACCGTCGAAGACGGTGCGTTTATCGGATGCAACGCAAATTTAGTCGCACCGGTTACAGTTGGCAAAGGCGCATTTGTTGCTGCAGGATCTACGATTACAGAAGATGTGCCAGCGAGTGCTCTCGCGGTTGCAAGAAACCGTCAAACCAATAAAGAATCGTACATGGACAAAAAATAACAATTGTGGAGGACAAATTCTCATGACGACGTATGATGATTCATCGTTAAAGATTTTTACGTTAAATTCCAATCCTGCATTGGCAGAAGAGATCGCAGAGCATATCGGAGTACGCATGGGAAAAAGTTCAGTCAAGCGCTTTAGTGATGGCGAAGTACAAATGAACATTGAAGAGAGTATACGTGGGGATGATGTGTACCTTGTTCAATCGACATCGAACCCTGCGAACGAACATATGATGGAGCTTCTCATTATGATTGATGCATGTAAACGAGCATCAGCGAAAACGATCAATGTCGTCATGCCGTATTACGGCTATGCTAGACAAGATCGCAAAGCGAGATCAAGAGAGCCGATTACGGCAAAGCTCATGGCGAACCTTCTTGAGACAGCCGGTGTAACGAGGTTGTTAACCTTTGATTTGCATGCATCTCAAATCCAAGGATTTTTTGACATCCCGGTTGACCAGCTCCTCGGCTCCCGGATCCTCTCTTCTTATTTTAAAGACAAGAATTTAGATGACCTTGTCATCGTGTCACCAGATCATGGCGGGGTTGTACGTGCACGTCGTATGGCCGACATGATGGATGCCCCAATCGCCATCATTGATAAGCGGCGCCCGCGACCAAATGAAGCAGAAGTGATGAACATTGTCGGAAACATTGACGGCAAAACGGCGATTATTATCGATGACATTATAGATACTGCAGGTACACTGCAAATTGCTGGTGATGCATTGATCAAACAAGGAGCAAAAGAAGTCTATGCTTGCGCGACACACCCGGTATTCTCAGGCCCAGCAATTTCTCGTCTAGAAGATTCACAGATTAAAGAAGTCGTTGTAACGAATACAATCGTTCTCCCAGAAGAAAAGCAAATTCCTAAAATCAAGCAGTTATCCGTCGGATCATTAATGGCAGATGCGATTGTACGCGTTCATGAACAAACGTCAGTAAGTACATTGTTTGACTAAACAGTCATTCATTTGCAACAGTTCGTGAATCGTGCTAGCATATAAGCTTAGAGGGATACAGTTTTAGTACACATGTTTAAGGGAAAATATAAACAGTACTAGGAAAATAAATGACGAGGTGACAATAGAACAATGGTTAAATTACAAGCACATTCTAGAGAAGACTTGCGTCGTTCTGTAACGCGTAAGCTAAGAAAAGACGGCTATGTACCAGCTGTTCTTTACGGAAAGAAAACAGAAAGCACAGCGGTTTCTGTACCAAGCATTGAATTTATGAAAACGCTCCGTGAAGCGGGTCGTAACGGTATTATCGACTTGTTCGTTGACGGAGACGGCAAGAAGCACCAAGTCATGGTTCACGACGTACAAAGCGACATCTTAAAAGGTGACACGACGCATATCGACTTCTTCGAAGTGGACATGAAGTCAGAGCTTGATGCTGACGTAGCCGTTAACCTTGTTGGTGACGCACCAGGCGAAGCTGAAGGCGGCGTTTTATCACACATGATGTTTACAATTTCTGTACGCGCATTGCCAACAGAGATTCCAGAGCAAATTGAAGTCGATATTTCCGGTCTTGGAATCGGTGACTCAATTGCAGTTGCAGACCTCAAGTCTGGTAAGAACTTCGAATTCAATAACGATGACGAAGAAACAGTTGTAGCTGTACTTGCGCCAACGATTGAAGAAGAGCCGGCTGAAGGCGAAGAGACTCAAGAAGAGCCAGAGCTTGTTGACAACGATGAAGATGCTAGTGAAGGTTCTGACGAACAATAGAATTATATGCGGAGCACAAGGCATAGCCTCTTGGTTATGCCTTTTTCGCATCACAAAAAACGAGGAAGGAAGAGTGCAGTGAAACTAATCGCCGGTCTAGGAAACCCCGGACTGAAATATACGAAAACGAGACATAATGTTGGGTTTATGGCAGTAAACGATTTAGCAGCGGCGTGGAATATGAAACTCAAAAAGCATACTGCTTTTCGGGGTGAATATAATGAGATCAATGTGAACGGGGAGAAGGTCGCACTATTAAAACCGCTTACATTCATGAATCGGTCTGGCGAATCGATTAAAGCTGTTATGGATTTCTATAAACTTAGCCCAGAAGACTTGCTCGTCGTTTATGATGACTTAGATTTACCGGGGGGCACGGTTAAATTCCGCAAATCAGGTGGACATGGGGGCCATAACGGCATCCGCTCAATTATTGACCATCTAGGTACGAAAGAATTCAATCGGGCTCGAATGGGCATCAGTCGACCTCCTGAAGGCGTCCAGGTGGTCAATTACGTGCTGTCCAAATTTAGCAAAGAGGAAAAATCGAGCATTGAAGAGGCGAAGCAAATCGTCGTTCAGGCAAGCAAAACATGGTCGGAGAATGATTTTGATCGGGTGATGAACAGCCATAATTGATGTATATCTGTCTCCTTAATCGTTGAAACTAACGATAAAACAGAAGATAAGGAGACAGCGATGATGGTTGTATATTATCGATGCCGACAGTGTTTAAAAGAAATGGGTAAAGTGTCGTCAGAAAAAGCAACGCATTATAACTTAGGGTTTGATGCGCTAACGGAAGAAGAACAAGCGGAAATGATTTCGGCTGACCAAGACGGTCACGTACATGTAGAGTTACTCTGTGAGCATTGTCATCAAATGACGGCAAATAACCCGGATCTGCACGCGCAAACGAACTGGTACCACTAGATCGAAAGCGCGGGCGAATGTAGATTGTATGTTGAATTGTTTGAAAGTTCAAGAGGAGGACCGGCTTCATGAAAGCGATTGAAGAAAAGCTGCGCGTAAACCAACACATCCAAAGCGTCGCAGACGGTTTGGATGAAGGGATGCGCGAACAGCTATTAACAGGCCTGAGCGGTTCAGCGAAAACGTTATTGTTATCCGGTCTTTATGATCAGGGCAGCAAACCACAAATATTAATTACGTACAACTTGTTGCAAGCGCAAAAATGGCAAGAAGACTTAAGTGATCTCGTCGGTGGGGACAACGTATACTTATACCCAGTAAATGAGTTAATCTCTTCGGAAATTGCGATTGCAAGCCCAGAGATGAGAGCGCAACGCATTGAAGTCATGAATGCGTTTTTTGCTGATTTTAAAGGAATTGTCATCGTCCCTATCGCTGGACTGAGAAGACTTCTGCCACCTAAAGATTTATGGCAAAAAAGTCAGTACACACTCACTGTAGGCGAAGATATTGAGGTTGAATCCTTTTTGGCTCACTTACAGGCGATGGGCTACACCCGAGTTGATCTCGTCCAGACACCGGGTGAATTTAGTGTGCGCGGTGGAATTATAGATATTTATTCATTAACCGAAGAGTACCCGCTACGCATTGATTTATTTGATACTGAAATCGACTCGATGAGGTTTTTCAATGCCGAGGACCAACGCTCTCTTGAAGAGATTACGACGGTGCGTATCGGACCTGCGGAAGAGACGATTATGTTTGATGAAGAGTGGGACCGAGGGGCTCAGAAGTTGCACAGCGAGATGCAGCAAACGATGAAAAAAGTGAAGGATGAAGAAACGCGCGATAAATTAGAGCAAAACTTAACGTACGAAATTGACCAGCTTAAGGAACGAATTCGTTTCCAAGGGTTGTATAAGTATGTGTCATATTTCTATGAAACGGGCAGTACGCTCATTGACTACTTGCCTGAAGATGCAACGATTTTCGTTGATGAAATTAGCCGTGTGCAAGAGACGGCTGAACGTTTAGATGGAGAGGAGTCTGGCTGGAAGCTCACGATGTTAGAGCAAGGGGAAGCTCCTCACAACTTGCACCTGTCTACTGACTTCCAAGGGCTGCTTCAAGCGATGCATCAACAAGTCGTGTACTTCTCAATATTTATGCGCAATATCCCAGGTGTGCAACCTCAAAACGTCGTGAATATAAACTGTAAAGCTATGCAGCAATTTCACGGACAAATGCCGGTGTTGCAAAGTGAGATGGACCGTTGGATGAAAGCGGAGTTTACTGTCGTATTTATTGCATCCGATGAGGACCGGGCAAAACGTTTGCAAAGTGTGCTGAGTGATTATGACATTCACGCCTCAGCGGTTTCTAGGGATACGTCACTCCAGCCTGCTCAGGCGTATATTATTGAAGGGGACTTACACAACGGCTTTGAATTGCCATTTGATAAGTTTGCGCTCATTACCGAACGTGAAACATTCACAAAAAAAGTGACCAAATCGCGACGTAGGCAGAAACTTTCAAACGCTGAGAGAATCAAAAGTTATTCAGAACTAAACATCGGCGACCTCGTTGTACATGTAAGCCACGGAATTGGGAAGTACCTAGGGATTGAAACACTCGCTGTAAACAATATGAACCAAGACTACGTGCACATTTCCTATGCAGGTAACGATAAACTTTATGTGCCTGTTGAGCAAATTGATCAAGTTCAAAAATATGTAGGTTCCGAAGACAAAAATCCGAAAATCTATAAACTTGGTGGTCAAGATTGGAAGAAAGTAAAACGTAAAGTCCAATCGTCGGTTGAAGACATTGCCGATGATTTAATCAAACTATACGCTGAACGAGAGAGCTCAAAAGGGTATGCGTTCCAAGAGGATAGTGCGGAGCAGCGTGAGTTTGAAAATGCGTTTCCATACGAAGAGACGGAAGACCAAGTGAAAGCCATCGGTGAGATTAAAGAAGATATGGAACTCGAACGACCGATGGACCGATTGCTATGCGGAGATGTAGGTTACGGAAAAACTGAAGTGGCAATACGTGCAGCGTTTAAAGCAATTATGAGTGGCAAGCAAGTGGCATTATTGGTGCCGACGACAATCCTTGCCCAGCAGCATTTTGACACGTTTACGGAGCGCTTTGCTGACCATCCCATTAATATTGGCTTGTTGAATCGCTTCCGAACGAGAAAACAACAAAATGAAGCGATCCGCTCGCTAAATGCAGGCGGTCTAGATTTGGTCATAGGAACACACCGCATTCTGTCAAAAGACGTTCAGTTTAAAGATTTGGGTCTTCTCATCGTCGATGAAGAACAGCGGTTTGGGGTGACTCATAAAGAGAAGATTAAACAGATGAGGGCAAACATTGATGTGCTTACGTTAACAGCGACACCTATTCCGCGTACGCTGCACATGTCGATGCTCGGGGTGCGAGACTTGTCGTTAATTGAGACGCCACCTGAAAATCGTTTCCCGGTGCAGACGTATGTGTTGGAATACAATGCATCGCTTGTGAAAGAGGCGATCGAGAGAGAAATTAGTCGGGGAGGACAAGTGTACTTCCTCTACAATCGTGTCGACAATATTGAACGAATGGCCGAAGAGATTTCGATGCTCGTGCCGGATGCGGACGTGTCTTATGCCCACGGGCAAATGAATGAACGAGAACTCGAATCGGTCATGATTGATTTCTTGGAAGGGCATAAAGATGTGCTCATTACGACGACGATTATTGAGACGGGTGTCGACATTCCAAATGTAAATACGTTAATCATTGCTAATGCTGACCAAATGGGATTGTCACAACTGTATCAAATTCGAGGACGAGTCGGACGATCCAATCGAGTAGCGTATGCATACTTTACGTACAAGCGCGATAAAGTGCTCACTGAAGTTGCGGAGAAGCGTTTACAAGCGATCAAAGAGTTTACAGAACTTGGTTCAGGTTTTAAGATTGCGATGCGAGATTTGTCCATTCGTGGGGCTGGGAATCTGCTAGGTGCAGAACAGCACGGCTATATTGACTCGGTCGGGTTCGATATGTATTCCCAGATGTTAAAAGAGGCTATTGATGAACGCAAGTACAAAGGCACGAAAGAAGAAGGAAAGCCAAAAGCAGATGATATGCAGCTAGATATTAAAGTGGAAGCGTACCTTCCAGAAACATATATTAAAGATGCAAAACAAAAAATTGAAATGTATAAACGTTTCCGGAGTGTCTATACATTCGATGAATTATCAGACCTTCAAGATGAAATGATTGACCGCTTCGGGGAGTATCCAGATGAGGTTCGCTCTTTATTTTCTGTTGCAACGGTGAAGTTGTATTGCTTGCAAGAAGGTGTTGTTTCTGTGACAGAGACGAATGGGAAGTGTACGATCCTTTTCTCTGAAGAAGCTTCAAATGAGATAGACGGTGCTGAACTGTTCCGAGTTGTCAATGAGATGGGTAGAGACGTTGGGGTAGGGACCGAAGGGAAAAGCATAAAGATCAATATTCAGAAACGGAAGATGAGTTCCCTCGTCTACATTACATTACTTGAGAAGCTCATGGCACGAATTCCAGATATTAAAAAGCGGAACACGCCACAAAACGTTTCGTAACGAGAGTCGGCGGAATTTATTTCCGTCGATTTTTCCTATTATGGCAGGCTTTCTAAAGAAAAAGGGAAATTTATTTCTTTATGGGTGAATAGTTCTTTTTTGGTTACGAATACTAAAAACAGTCATGAGAGCCAAATCATCGCTGTAGTAGAGAAACCATATTGAAAGAGAGGCATTTCCATGAAAGCTACTGGTATTGTTCGTCGCATTGACGACCTTGGTAGGGTTGTAATCCCAAAAGAAATTCGGCGCACGTTGCGCATTCGTGAAGGTGATCCTTTAGAAATATTTGTTGATCGTGACGGTGAAGTCATTCTAAAGAAATACTCACCCATCTCAGAGCTAGGTGATTTTGCAAAGGAGTATGCAGAAGCGTTGTATGATAGCTTGGGGCATCCGATTCTCGTTGCTGATCGAGACTCTTATATTGCTGTATCTGGCGGATCAAAAAAAGATTATGCGAACAAGAGCATTGGGGATATTGTGGAAGATTCGATTAACAATCGCTCGACGAATGCAGCATTTGAGCCTGGGGACTATAATTTAGTGAGTGACCATCGCGATAATATGCAAGGGTATGTTGTTGCGCCAATCATTGCAAGCGGGGATCCTATCGGTGCTGTCGTTATGATTGCAAAAGAAAAGCCGCCCGAGGAAAGTGTTGCACGCATGTTAATTGAAACAGCTGCAGGCTTTCTCGCGCGACAAATGGAACAATGATACCGAACTTATTAATTTTTCAGCTGGTATCCCTTTACAGATTCCGGCTGTTCCTTTATCATTGTAAGTAACATATCGATTCACCCCAAATATCATAACCCAAGGAAGCAGGCCATTGTCATCGTGGTCTGCTTTTATCGTTCTTAGTAGAATGTTTACCCACTGTGAGAATTCTTAAACATACGATCATGAATTAAGTTCTCTAGCGCCTGGTTTTGATCATCCAGTTCTTCAAACTGAGACTCGATGGTTTCTACATGGCCTCTTTGTTCTTCCACGCTGGCAACAACTTCTTCCATTGCGGTGAGAGACTCGTCGCTAGAAGCAGCAACTTCTGATAATTCGTCGGTAATCGTAAGAGAAGATGATGTTAAATGCTTCACAATTGAGTTTAGTTCACTTGCATAGTCTGAGAAGGTGTGGGCATGATTGAGTAGCACCGATATGCTCTCCTCGTTTTCCTCCGTTATTGCAAGACTTAATTGCATCGCTTTTGTACTTTCCCGCACTTCTTCTTGAACCCTTTTTGTTTGCTCCTCAATTTCCGTTAACATGTTGCGAATCTCTTCGGTCGATTGTTTTGAATGATTGGCGAGCTTTTTGATTTCGTCTGCAACGACCCCGAAGCTTTTGCCGTGTTGTTTGGCACGAGCGGCTTCTATAGCAGCATTAAGAGATAAAAGGTCGGTTTGTTCAGCGATTTGATCGACGGTTTCTAAAATGCCGCCAATGTTTCCAGACATATTGGTGAGTCGTTCCATCGATTCGGTTGTTGTATCCATTCGCCCTTGTAACTGTTGAATTTCTGTTTTTAATTTCCCGATCCGCACTCGCTGCGCTTTCGTTTCCTCCAAACTCGCTTGAGACGCTTTATTTGAACGTGCAGCTGCACCACCTAGATGTTGCACTTGTTCGTCTTGTTTTGTCATCATGTCATTCATCGTGTTTACGCTAAGTGATTGTTGCTCTATACCAGCAGACACCTCATTGAAAGCGGTCTCAATTTCTGAAGTGACTTTTCGCGTAGATTGAACATTTGATTTCACCCGCTGGCCAAACGTAGAAATCGCCGCTTGTGTGCGTTGAATTGATTGGAGAAGCTTTTGCATCTGGGCGTTGCTTTCTTTGGCGTGAGCGGCTTCTTTAGCCGTTTCCTGTTGCATCGTTGAAGCAATGTGAGCTTGGAACATTAAGATAATGGTTGTTAAAATGATGTATAAGTTTAACGAGAATAAAATGTCGAACCCAAGCCCTTGAAACATGGAGTCATTAAATGAAATAAAAAAGAAGTTGGTTAAACCAAGATTCAATACTCCAGATATTCCGATTAATGAATAACGATTGTATAATGAGACGACCGCCAAACTAATAAAGATGATGAGCAAATTCGACAGCTTCGGTGACGTTGCTGTTAAAATAAGGCTGAAGATGGAAATGAACACGACGACAAGATATGGAACTGTTCTAGGTATCCACTTTTTGTACGCACTGACGGTAATAATGAGTACGAGTATTGCTCCAGAGGCAGCATAAGCGACAATGCCTTGGACGGGGACACCGCTAATAAAATTGTTTGCGAGGCCTAATAGATATAGAATAATAAGCAGATTAGAAAGCATTCGATTGCGTGAAATGAGTGTCTCTCGATTCATACATATACCCCCGAGGTTAATCGTGTACTAGTACTTATATCGGCGAATTCCCAAATAATTCAAGCGCATAAGGAGGTAAGCCCCATGAGCCCTATAAAAAAGTCATTGCCTTACTACATCCAGCTGTATCATGAGATGAAACGGATGATCTATCAACAAGAGCTACCGCCAGGAGAGCGAGTGAATGAGAGTAAACTTTCGAAAGACCTTGGTGTGAGTCGTTCGCCCATTCGCGAGGCGATGCGCTTATTGGAAAAAGACGGCCTCGTTATTGATGATGAATCTGCGGGGTTTATCGTCTATACGTTTAAAAGCGCAGATGTGAAACATATTTATCAAATTCGGTCAGCGTTGGAATCCCTCGCTGTGCAGTTGCTCATTGAACAGGCGACAACAGCTGAGCGGTTGGAAATTGGCAACTTGCTGGATGACATTGATGATCGGATTCATAAAAACGACACGGACCCGAAGATTATTAATATGAATCAGCAGTTTCATGAAATGATTGCCGCAGGAAGCCAAAATCCATACTTGGTCAAACAACTGCATTCTATTAAAGTGTTGACGTATTATTTTCGGGTTTTGAATTTCGAAGGGGCTGGCAGAGCTCGTCGAATTCAACAGGAACATCGCGCAATTTATGAGAAAATCGAGGGGTCCGACGCGGCAGGTGCTGCTTATGAGATGCAAAAGCACCTCGCCCAAGATCTACAACATTTACGACGTGTGATTAATAAAGACGACAGCGGGGTGTAAGCATCCCACTGTCGTCTTTTTTTATGAAGCATCAAATTATTTCCCGGGAAAAGGTGTGTCGCCACCAGAGCGCGACCGCGAACAATATGAACGCCCCGACGAGGTATAGAAGGCGAATGTCTACAAGTTCGGCAATAATGCCGACAAGTAGTGATCCGACGCCGAACGCCAGCATGGAGAGAGCATGTTCCGCTGCGTAAACGTTGGCGAGTAGCCCTTCCTCAACCTTCGCTTGGTAAATCGTCTGGGTGCCGACATTCTCCAGCTGTAAAAACCACCCAAGCCCAATCATGAGGATGAGGGCAACAACGGGAACGGTATTTACACTAAACAACAACGTGAGTATCGCAGAGCCTAAAAATCCTACAAATACGACACGAGCCAAGTAGAGCTGAACAAACTGATCGTATCGTTGCAACAAGATGCCTGCGACCATTAGTCCGATAAATAAGCTTGCATTTAGCAGCCCCCACCAAGCTTCAGACACCGCTAAAACCTCTTCGGTAAACACGTAGAGTATCGCGGCAATCCAAATGACACTAATGATCGACGAGAAAAAGGATATGCCGGTCGTGTGGCGAAGCCACCGGGTTTGTAAAATCGTTACCCACCCTTTCTTCAATGTGGAGGAAAACGACTCCGTCGATCCTTCCTCGTTCGCGAAAACGTCGGGCAGACGTCTCATTAGAATAAAGAAACAAACCGCAGCGATCGTATAGACGGTGAGCACGATCCAAAGAACGAATTGTGAATGAGTCACCGCCAGTAGGACGCCACCAAGTGCCCAGCACCCCATTTCCGTCGTTTCATTTACAACGGCAGCTTTACTGTTTGCTGCAACACGCTTGGAAGGATCAATGATCCGAGGAATGAGCGTGTAGCTACACGGATCTGCCCACGCATCAAAGCTTGCGAGCAAGCCGATAACAATAAACCAAACGGGTACTGGAGCGAAAGGCACCGCCCATAGCAATGCCAACATGAGAACGACTTTCGTTCCTTGCGCAATAAATAGTAGACGAGTTAACGTGACACGTTGAAAGAGCAAAGGGACGATGAGGCTTGATAGAAACCGTACCCCAGTAATCGTGACAGGTATAAGACTCATGATGAACGGTGACGCGGTTTCAGCATAGATGACATGCATCAAGCTAACGATGTAAAGGACCATCCCCGCTTGATTGAACCCTCTGCCACTAACAAGTAGGGCGAACGTGCGGTTACGCATGGAACGTAAGCCTCCTTTTCGTCTTCAATGTTTAGCCAATGAGTAAAAGGAAGGCTTGTTTACATCGGAACACCCCTCTCTATAAAGGCGTAGCTCAGTTTATTCATCGCATCGAATCACATTGGATTCACCTCGTCATATGTATTGAATACAGTTTAGCACGAAACACGAAGACAACTTAAGAAGAAAAAAAGTAGAAGTTGTAACTGCATCAACCCTTCTTTCCATACACTCATCGAAAGGTATTCGACCATATTTCGTTCGCGAAAACCAACATGACGACAGCACAGACCGTTCGGTTCACCATCGGCACCTCTGGTGCCGATGGTGGCCAGCTCTAGAGGTTTATGTAGATAAGCAAGGTTGAAGCTTGGTGTAGAAGCAAAGGTTCATATAATGCCCTTTATTAGGTGAATTGCGGTGTTTTAAAGCGGTCTAGATAGCCAACCTCCTAGGAATTCCCCAAATGAGTGTCGCCACGAATTGTGTAGAAAATCGTGAAAAAACGGTCTATATAGAATGAAATTAAGATTTTCCTGAGTTGCTCTGTTGGGAGTTGCTTTCCACTGCAGGCGGATGCTTGCACTCCAGAGCATAAGGGCAACATCGGCAGCCAAAATACGTCCGCCGTGTTTTCTTTACACTCCGGAGTACAAGGGCAACATCGGTGGCGAAACATCTGCCACCGTGTTTTCTATGCACTCCAGAGCATAAGGGCGATATCGGTTCACGTTTTTGCCTCCTGGCTACGGTGTGTGGAAAGAAGTCCAAATGCCCCATATATTCATATTTGTGACACTTGAGAAAGAAAAATCATGATTTTAAACGTGAATGTGCACATAAATGGTGTCAGCTGTCACAAATATTGCGATTTGTGACAGTTGCGTGCCGAAAGTGCCCGATTTGAGGGCTGGATTGTCACATACGTGACCGACCATTACATGCTTGTGCCAGGTGGTGAGCCTCGGTCACGACTTTTTACCCTTCGGAAAACGTTTTTCGTGTTGCCCCCAACCTTTGCAGTGACGAACAACGATCGGCAACGATGTTGTCGAAGTGCAACGAGATGAATTTCAACACGCAATACGCAAGCACTCACCCGCAAGGGTCCATCTCGGTCATCCGATTCAATGAATTTCTTTAGTTCAACTTATATAGATCATCAATCTCCTGAAATCCCTCAAATTTTACACAACTGGAGGCTTATGTGAGCAAACACCGCCTCAACCGCGGTAGAGTGCAACTGCAACCGTAAAACGACTGCACATATGTGGATGTCGGGGTTTCCCACTAGCATTGCTCGCTTATTATCTCTTCGGTCATGCGTACGGCAAATCGTCGTTTGTTCATCTTTACAACGTAAAAAAGACCGAACTCCATGTGGAGTTCGGTCGATTTCTTAACCTATCTCATTCGCCTCAATAGAAATTAAATCTCGGTTTAGTATCCGCCAGCATCTCCAGAAATAGAAACGTTACTGAAGTCATAGATGCCGTTATTTTGTAATACAAACCCATCAACAGAGTCAGAAATTCCAGTAATATAATCGTTATGAACAGTGAAGATTTGTGGCGCGTCGTTAATGATAATTTGTTCAGCTTGTGCGTACAAGTCTTCACGAACTTCATCATCGGTTTCGCGACGTGCTTCGTCAAGAAGCTCGTCAACTTCTTCATTCACATAGAAAGAGTTATTCCCTTCAGAACCTAGGTTATCTGAGTGGAAGTTCGGGTGCATGGCATAGTCTGCATCTGCCGTTACTGTAGACCAACCAGAGATGAAGATCTCGGTATTACCAGAGTTCATCGCCTCTAAATACGTACCCCATTCCATCATTTCAATGCTAATATCGACACCGATTTGACCAAAGTAATCTTGAGCAACTTCGGCTAATTGAATACGTGAGTGGTTTTCATCGTTCGTGTATAGTGTTGCGGAGAATCCATCTTCATAACCTGCTTCGGCAAGAAGGTCTGCTGCAGCATCAAGATCATGTTCAATCGCTTCAGTATCTTCACTATAACCAAATGTAATCGGGCTTAAAGGTCCTTTGGCTACTTGACCGTAACCGGAGTATAATCCTTCTACAATCGCTTCACGATCAATGGCCATCGCAAGTGCACGACGTACGTCAGGATCGTCGAATGGTTCTACTTCAGTGTTAAAAGCAATCGATTGAAATCCGAGTTGTTCTTGAGACAAGAGAGATGCACCATTGATGTTATCAACACTTGCAGCATTTGCAGGTTCAATCTGGTCAATGAAATGCACTTCGCCTTGATCGAGCATTCCCATTCTCGTGCTCTGTTCAGGAACAACATTGAAAGAAACAGTGCTCACTTGTGGCTCATCGCCCCAGTAATCATCATTTTTCCCTAAGTCAATCGCGTTTCCTTGCTCCCAATGCTCAAGTTGGAATGGCCCAGTACCATAAGCTTCAGTACCGAGTAATAGGTCACCATTGTTATGGTCTTCAATCGCTTGCGGGCTAATAATCGCAGCGGCACTATGTGTAAGGTGGTCATCAAGGGATGCAAATGGTTCACTTAATTCAAAATGAACAGTATAGTCATCAACCGCAATCACATCTTCAACGAGTTCAAACATGTTAGCGCGTGGTTTTAGCTCATCTGGATCAAACAATCGATCAAAAGAAGTGACTACCGCTTCTGCATCTAACGGTTCACCGTCATGGAATGTAACCCCTTCACGAATATTAAATTCCCAAGTAAGGTCATCAATAATTTCGAATGATTCTGCAAGTGCAGGAACAACTTCCATGTTCTCGTCATGTTCAACGAGTGTCTCATAAATATTCGTTGTGACTTGAGAAGAAGGTACGTCTGTAGCAAAGTGAGGGTCCAGTGTGTCAATATCAGAAGATACTGCCATTACAAAATTATCTCCACTTGCAACTTCACCTTGGTCGTCACTACCTGCAGCGCTTTCGTCAACGTCGCCAGGGTCTGATGTACATCCAGCAAGTAGAACCGCCGTACCAGCAATTCCGGCAAATAAGTGTTTCTTACTTGTCATTACTCATTCCTCCAATTATAGTATGGTGCATCTGAGATGATTGAGGCATTACCTATGATATAATAACACAGACAAGCAATAGAAACGAGGAGATGTCATTGGCGAAATTTCCAACAATTTGTGTATTTGGACTCGGGGCGGGAACGCTCGATCAAATGACACTTTCCACTTACCGACAACTACAAGAGACAGACCTTCTATACTTGCGTACGAAAGCACATCCTGTCGTACGTGAACTTCAGGACCTTCACATCCAAATGGAATCCTTTGATCATATATACGAATCACATGAAACATTTGGCCCAGTGTATGAAGCAATTGCCGAGCAATTAATAGAGAAAGCGAAAGATACGCCTGAGAAGACGGTGTTTTATGCTGTGCCAGGTCACCCACTTGTTGCCGAAGAGACGGTCCAACGTCTGATTGACGCTGAAAGAAAAGGTGAGATCATCTTGACGATTGTAGGAGGACAAAGTTTTTTAGATCCAGTATTTAACGCCCTTCGCATCGATCCGAGTGAGGGGATGCAACTGCTTGATGGTACGCAATTTCGCGGGCGAGATTGGCAGGTGACAAACCACCTCATTGTTACACAAGTGTATGATTCAATCAGTGCTTCCAACGTAAAGCTCGAACTGATGGAGCAAGTTCCAGATGATTATATTGTCAAAGTCGTCGTGAGTGCAGGAAATGATGATGAATCAGTCAAAGAAATTCCTTTATATACATTAGATCATGACTTTGAGATGACGAATCTTGCAGTTGTTTATGTTCCTCCTATAAGCGACCTAGAGGAGCGTTACCACACATTCCAAACGTTAAGAGACGTCATTGCGACGTTGCGTGGACCTGGCGGTTGTCCGTGGGATCAAAAACAGACACACACATCATTGAAAAAGTATTTGCTTGAAGAGACGTACGAAGTGTTGGAAGCGATTGATGAAGAAGACGATGACCACTTAGTCGAAGAGCTAGGCGACGTTTTGCTGCAAGTGATGTTACACAGTCAAATCGGAGAAGACGAAGGCTATTTCTCTGTTGATGATGTCATCCGTACCCTCACCGAGAAGATGATTCGCAGACATCCACACGTGTTTCATGTGGATTCACACAGTGAGAACATCACTTCAGAACAAGTCGTTTCGAACTGGGAGCAGGTTAAACAGCGTGAAAAAGAAACAGATCAAAAGCTGTTAGATGGGATTCCAACGTCCATGCCTGCCATCATGATGTCGTATGAACTGCAGAAAAAAGCGGCCAAAGCAGGCTTTACTTGGCGTGAGGCAGAGCCGATGTGGGAAAAGCTCCAAGAAGAGATACAGGAATGGCAAGAAGCACTAGCCCAAGGGTCTGACACCGAGTCAAAGAAAGAATTAGGTGATGTGTTGTTTATCATCGTCAACCTTGCAAGATTTTACAAACTCCAGCCTGAAGAAGCTTTGCTTATGACAAACCATAAATTTAAATCTCGCTTTTCGTATATCGAAGATCGCTTAAAAGAAGAAAATAAAACGCCAAACGATAGCAATTTAGAAGAAATGGATGCCTTGTGGAATGAGGCAAAAACCAGGGAGGATCAAACATGAGAATCGATAAATTTCTTAAGGTATCAAGAATCATTAAGCGAAGAACAGTAGCAAAAGAAGTCGCCGGTGCAGGAAGAATTCAAGTGAACGGCAATGCAGCAAAAGCAGGAACAGAAGTCATTCCTGGCGACGAAATTGCGATTCGCTTTGGTAAGAAGACGCTAACGGTGCGGGTCGAATCCACCGCATCTGCAGCACACAAAGACCAAGCCGCTCATATGTACACAACGTTAAATGAACAGTATCACGATGACAACAATAACTAATGATTCACCCCCTTGCAAAGTAATCCCACTTTGCAGGGGGGTAATAAACAACACTGGTCTAAGCAGATCCCTCATAAAGTTATGAAATTCACTCACGTATCAGCTAAGCGTTCCTCCGATCATTCTGGGGGCTTTAGAAAAATAATACGTTTATTTCACAGATATCCCGTCATAGAACTCTCTATGACGGGATATCGTCTTTCTATTTGAGAGATCACTGAAAAATGGCGTCCCGTTCTTAATTAATGAAATAAACAATACTTCAGTTACTCGTTAACACAATCGTTGTAGGATTTGAATTAGGTAGTCGTCTGCTATGGAAGATTTCCTCAAGTTTTCTAGCGTAATAGGCTGAAATCTTACCATTGGCCATTCTATGGTACAATTTCTCGTTTCGATGGGAGAATATTCAACAATATGCCTTGTAAAACAAGAAAGATCATACCATAAAACCACCTATGGCAAGATTTTCGTCCCGCGCCCCCGATCCAATGCTCAGTCAGCGTATGTGGGGATCCCCTACGATATTCATGTATAACAAGGGAAACACAAGTATATGTTTATGAACGTGCTGAATTGAGTGAATTTCATTAAACAGAGAGCGAACATGAATTATTAATCTCACCAACGTCTATGTTGACAAAGTGTATAGCACTTAGAGGTGCGTGCACTCAATCGACCTCGCTCGGGCCACCACAAATTCTCCATTCCTACATAGCTTGTTCTTTTCCGTACTGTTCGTGCATACATTTTGGTAACGAGAGCTGAATATTGAATGCTAGGAGGTTCTTTATGGCTGAATATACGACAAATCAACGTTATCAACCGATGGAATCAGCACATCATGAAGTGGTTATGAAAGGCAGAAAGTCGCTCGAAATAAGCGGAGTAAAAGAAGTGCAGAGTTTTGACAGCGAAGAGTTTTTGCTGGAGACAGTTATGGGTTTCTTGTCAGTTCGAGGGCAAGAGCTTCATATGAAGAACTTGAGCGTAGAAGAAGGGTTAGTGTCTATCGTCGGGAAGGTCGATGATCTCATTTATGTGGATGCGGGCGGTGCAGGCAAACCAAAAGGGATGCTCGGGAAGTTATTTAAGTGACACTGGCCATTCAATTCCAAACATTTTTGGCTATGTTGGCGGCAGGCTCTTTCATTGCAATTCAATTGGATGTGTATCATCGACTCCTCCCACAACGAGCAAGGTCCAAATGGCCACAGGCCATTTTGGACCTAGGTTTTTGGATCGTACAGGCTGTGCTCGTCTTTTACGTATTGTTCAATATGAATGATGGTGAACTACGGATCTATATTTTCATAGCGATCCTCTTTGGGTTCTGGGTTTATTGGTTAACGTTTCGTCCTGTTTTTCTACAACTGCTAGAGGGAATTATTACTGTTGTTGATGGTATTTATCGATTTATAAGGAAAGTCTTTTATTTGTTCTTATGGCTTCCTGTGGTATGGTTGTATCAAGGAATTGTACATCTATTGAATTTTATCTTGACAGTACTCCACTGGATTGTGGTTCAATTAAGTAAAATCTTGTTCTTTTTTCTCCGACCGATCTATGAACTTGTTCAAGGACCGAAGATCGTGAACAAGGTGAAGACATCTAGTAAACGAATCTACCGATGGTTCTCTCCAAAAGGTGATGATGAAGACGAGCGATAGCCGTCTTCTCTTCGTCTTGGGGGCTCGAAAAGGAGGTGCAATATGTCTAAAGATCGAAAAAAGGTGACCGCGATTCATCGGGACAAGCATTATGAGCAAGAACAAGAACGGCTAGCTGCTCGGGAAGAGAGAAGGCGTATTGGGCTTAGGCGCAGGTTGACGATGATTGGCATCGTTGGAGCCGTCGTTCTTATTTTTGCGAGTATCGGTCTCGTTTCTCAACAATCGATGATTGATGCGAATGAAAAAGAACAACAGCTATTGGATGAACAATATGCGGAGCTTCAACTTGAACAACAACGTTTGGAGCAAGAGATCGAGAATTACAATGATATTGACTATATTGCAGAAGTTGCACGACGAGATCTTTATTTAACCAAGCCTGGGGAAACGATTTTCAAAGTTCCGGAGTACGAAGAAGATGAAGACGAAGAAGAAGAGGATTCTTAATCACACAACTGATTTTGCATCATAGGATAGATATCGGGTAAGCTTGGAATACATACGTGTTACGTATGATTTACAATTAATATGAGGAGGAACGTTTCGTCAATGTCGATTGAAACTGGCAATAAGTATCAAGGGAAAGTTACCGGTGTTACAAAATTCGGAGCATTTGTTGATTTGCCTGGAGGAAAGACAGGTCTCGTTCATATCAGTGAGGTTGCCGACCAGTACGTGAAGGACATTAATGAGTTCGTAAAAGTTGGCGACGAAGTTACTGTAAAGGTACTAAAAGTTGAAAATGACGGAAAGATTGGACTGTCCATCCGAAAAGCAACGGATCGCCCGAAACAAGAGGAAAAGCCCCGCAGAAATCAACCGTTTAAGAAGCGAGAGCAGACGTTATCTTTTGAAGATAAAATGAACCGCTTCTTAAAAGACAGTGAAGAGAATCTTGCGACCATTCGCAAGAAGAGTGACAACAGAAAAGGCGGTGGCCGCAGGTAACGTGTCTGTTTCATTACTGAGGACGGAACTTGTTCATCTACGTATATACAGAAGTTCTTTCGAAAGGACTTCTTTTTTTGTTGAAATAGCATTGACTTCTTAGTCCCTACTCGTTATAATTTAGCTTGTCTTGTTTTTGATGGCGGTGTAGCTCAGCTGGCTAGAGCGTACGGTTCATACCCGTGAGGTCGGGGGTTCGATTCCCTCCGCCGCTACCATTTATATTCAACAGTACCCATACACATGTATGGTTTTTTTATGTCTTTTTTTCCTTCGTTCGAGCCCCATGCGACTGCAATTTGTCGAAACAACCCCCTCTGAATGTGTTGAATTTGCGCTATAATCATGAAGCTAATGGGCACACATTGCCGTCCGTCTCCCGTTTTTAGAATCATATAAAAATTCGTCGAACGATTATTGTCCAACTTTCTCTATTTTGACAAACACCGCGAGCCAATGCGGGTATACTCAACCCACGAATAAAAAAACGGTGGTGGGCGTCTATGTTGCAAAAAGGAACGACAGAGGGGAATTTTGGACGAGCTGTTCCTTACTCAGAGTGGCTCGGTAAGTTAAAACAATTATGGTTACGCTCGGTACAAAAGCTTGAGAAAGGAGCGAATCTTGTTTTTCTCAAGTGGGGGCTTTTGTTATTCATCGTCGGTGTGATGCTTGGCCGGGCGGCAATACTCTCCGATTTATATCCATTCGCATTGCCGTTCTTTGCAGCTGTGTTCGTACTTCGAAAAAACAAAGCATTACTTGCTGCGACGGCGGTGCTAATCGGAACGATTTGGGGGTTAACGTTCAACGTCCCTTATGTACTGGCCGGGTTGTTCTTGTTTCTTGTTTTTTATCAGCTAGTTAGTAAGTATAAAAGCAATACGCGTTGGGCGCTTCCGGCGACCGTGTTTGCCGCCTCGTTTATTAGCAGGCTTGCGATTACGTACTTTACGATGGGTACAGTAAGTCAGTATCACCTATTTATGGGTGCGATTGAAGCTGGATTAGCACTCATGCTCACAATGATTTTTTTGCAAAGCTTACCTCTATTGTCACCAAGAAGAAAACAACGGGCATTAAAGAATGAAGAGATTGTTTGTTTCGTCATTCTTATTGCGTCGGTAATGACAGGAGCAATTGGCTGGGTCATTTACGGGTTAGGTGCTGAACATGTGTTAGCCAGATACTTAGTGTTGTTATTTGCTCTTGCTGGGGGAGCGGCGATCGGCTCTACTGTCGGGGTGGTGACCGGGCTAATCCTTAGTCTAGCGACAGTCGTGAATTTATATCAAATGAGCTTATTAGCGTTTGCTGGTCTATTAGGTGGTCTATTAAAAGATGGGAACAAGCTCGGCGTTAGCTTCGGGTTGTTTGTTGGAACGGCACTCATTGCTCTGTATGGGCAAGGGCTTGGCAATGCAGGCATTACTGTCATGGAATCAGTTGCGGCAATTGCGTTGTTCTTACTCACGCCTAAAAGTGCGATTCAGTACTTAGCTAAATACGTTCCCGGTACGGTTGAACACTCCCACGAACAACAACGGTACATGAGGAAAATTCGAGATGTAACGGCGGCTAGAGTAGAACGGTTTTCAGATCTTTTTTCAACGTTATCATCGAGTTTTACAAACGATCGAGAATCCTCGCACCTTCAGGATAAGAACGTTGACGGTGATCGATTCCTTGCCGACATTACGTCTTCCACTTGTCAGAAGTGCTTTCGAAAGGAAACGTGTTGGGTGGAACGTTTTGATACAACCTATGATCTGATGGGCCAAGTTATGACAGATATTGAAGAAGATGAACGGGTAAGCACTCGGTCTTATGAAAAATTAAAACGGCATTGCATCTATCCTGATCGTATTGCGAAAACGATGAAAGAACAGTGGGGGCCTCATGAACTTCGAAAAGTATACGCCCGGCAATTAGAAGAGAGCCGGCGTCTCGTTGCCGACCAATTGCAAGGAGTATCGCAAGTGATGGGAGACTTTGCAAAAGAGATTCAAAAAGAAAAAGAAGCGCATGAGCAACAAGAGGAACAAATTCATACTGCGTTACACGACGCCGGCATCGATATTGGACAAGTTGAAGTGTACAACCTCACCCCGCGTGATGTTCGTATTGAAATTGAGCTCGGGGAGCATCTAGGCATTGAGGAAGCAGAGAAGCTCATCGCACCGATGTTATCGGGGATATTAAGTGATCACATTATTGTCGATGAAGAAGAACGGGAAAGGGGCGTAGATGCCTTTAGTAAAGTGAGCTTTGTATCGGCGAAAACGTATACAATTGACCGAGGTTCCGCGACGGTTGCGCAAGGGGGGGCGTGGCTTTCTGGGGACAATCATGCTGCGATGCAGCTTGGGTACGGGAAGTTTGCTGTTGCGATTAGTGATGGTATGGGTAATGGAAAGAAAGCGTACGAGGAAAGCAAAGCGACACTTAATCTTTTAGAAAATTTGTTGCAATCAGGCATTGATGAGAAAGTAGCCATCCAATCGATGAATTCCGTCTTATCGTTACGCGCGGACGAAGAGATGTTTTCGACACTCGATTTAACGATGATTGATCTACAAACGGCAGACACGTCATTTATTAAGATTGGTTCAATGCCGAGTTTCATTAAACGAGCCGGGCATGTGTTCAGTGTGGAATCTGCAAATCTACCAATGGGAATCATCTCAGAAGCGAACTTTGATGTGGTGACTGAGACGCTACAAGATGAAGATCTATTAATTATGATGAGCGATGGGATGTTTGACGGACCGAAGTTTATTGAGAACAAAGAGCGATGGATGAAGCGCATTATTGCTGAGATGGAGACCGATGACCCGCAAGAGTTGTCCGATTTACTTTTAGAAGAGGTCATTCGTGTGAGTGAGGGCACAATTGGAGATGACATGACGGTTGTCGTCACAAAAATTAAAAGAAATACGCCTAGGTGGGCAACCATCCCGATGAATAAATGGAAGCCGCCTGTGTATAAGCAAGCCCAGTAACGTATAGGCACCTCCTTTATCGTCAAAGATGGAGAAAAGACGATGACTCAGATTAGGGAGGAAAAGAGGATGAGTGCAGGCACGTTACGTCAAATTCTGTTATTAACCGATGGGTGTTCAAATGAAGGTGGAGACCCGGCTGCTGTTGCGGCACTAGCAAGGGAAGAAAATATTACGGTTAATGTGATTGGGGTATTAGAAGAAGGAACGTTGAACGAAAAAGCAAGTCAAGAAATTGAATCAATTGCAGAGTCTGGAGGCGGAATTAGCCAAATTGTCTATATGAAACAGCTTGCAAAAACAGTGCAAATGGTGACGAGACAAGCGATGACCCAGACACTTCAAGGTGTTGTGAATAAAGAATTATCACAAATTTTAGGGAAAGACCAAGAGTGGGATGAACTCCCTCCAGAAAAACGGGGTGAAGTGATGGAGGTGGTTGACGAGCTCGGCGAGAGTGCCAATCTTGAAGTGGTCATTCTTGTGGATGCCAGTGCGAGCATGCGAAACAAACTACAAACCGTGCAAGAGGCACTCGTCGACCTTTCCATATCGATGGATTCAAGAAGTGGAAGCAACCAGTATACGTTGCTCACCTTCCCAGGCAAGAGAAAAGATGTTGAAATGCTCCGAGGCTGGACGACAGGCATTACAGAGATGAGCGGCCTCTTCAATAAAATTGCGGCAGGTGGTATTACTCCGACAGGCCCCGCACTTCGGGCAGCTGTCAATGAATTTCGTACGTTGAAAAGAAGGAGTATGATCTTTGATGGAGAAGATGAACTCGACCTCGAAGAACGAGGCTCCTAATTTACCAAAAGGTCAAAAAATCACCGGCAAATGGAACCGAAATAGCTACACAGTCATTCGTCCACTCGGTAGAGGCGCAACCGGAGCGGTATTCTTAGTCGAACAAAATCAACAATATTTTGCGCTGAAAGTCGGTCATAGCAGCATGTCCATTACGTCAGAAGTGAATGTGCTCAAGCACTTTGAGAAGGTCCAAGGGCAAATACTTGGTCCTTCTTTTGTCGATGCCGATGATCTTTTCGTGTATGGTGAACGCTTTCCTTTTTATGTGATGGAATATTTACAAGGCACAACGGTGTTTAAACATGTTGAGCGTCATGGGAAAGAGTGGGCGCCTGTGCTTATTGTTCAGTTGCTTGGGGATTTGTCCCGTTTACACCGAGCCGGTTGGGTGTTTGGAGACTTAAAACCGGACAATTTGATCGTGACAGGTCCACCATTTCGAATCCGCTGGTTGGACGTCGGTGGAACGACAATTAAAGGTAGAGCGGTAAAAGAATACACGGAATTCTTTGATCGGGGCTATTGGGGAATGGGTGATCGAAAAGCCGATGAGCAGTATGATCTCTTCTCCGCGGGGATGGTGTTTATCCATCTCATTAGCAGGCAGAGGTTTGAACGAGACAAAGACGGGTGGCAGACGATCTCTAAACATATTGAACAACACGCCAGGTTGCGACCATACAGACAATGGCTAAAGCGTGCACTCACGGGGTATTATACGAACGCTGATGATATGAGGGTCGCTCTCATGGAGATGATCCAAACGGCAGAGAGCATGGAGTCAAAAAACACGTCTCCCCCTAAAAAGAAAGCAAAAAAACCGGTGGCTACGAACACGCGTCGTCCGAAGAAAACCGTGCCGATGGTTGGAATTGTTGATGTAATTTTAGTCATCTCTTTCCTGATCATTACTTCTATTTTATACTTGGTGGGACAATTGATTTAAGATCCGGTAAAGGGCGGTCCAAATGACAACGAAAAATGACAGGTTAATTGAACTGTGCCTCACTGCCGGTAAGCTCATGCTTATGTACGGGGCCGAAACGTATCGTGTGGAAGATACGATGAAGCGGATGGCTGTGGCAGGTGGCATGAGAGACGTGAACAGCTTTGTAACAACGACAGGTATCTTTCTGTCAGGCATGCTTGATGATGATGACGATGTGATGCAAATGATTCGGATCGTTGATCGTTTTCAAGATTTAAGCAAAGTAACAGAAGTGAATCATCTATCTAGAGAATTTGTTTCTGGAAGTATGACAATCCAAGAAGCGCGAGCAGAGTTAAAACGCATTGAAAAACAGCCGATGAATTATCCGTTATGGTTAATTTATCTTGCCTCAGCAGTAGGAGGAGGGGCGTTTTCCTACCTGATTGGCAACTCGATGTTTGATATGTTGCCCGCATCTATCGGTGGTCTCGTCTCAACGCTTGCACTCGTTTTGTTTCAGCACTACTTGCAAGCAAAATTCTTCTCTGAATATCTCGCGGCCTTCTTTGGTGGGATTACAGCATTAATTCTTGTTCATTCAGGGTTTGGTACGAACTTGGACCAAATTATTATCGGTTCGGTCATTCCCCTCGTTCCTGGTGTGCCATTAACAAACTCTGTCCGGGACTTGATGGCTGGTGACCTCATCTCGGGTCTTGCACGTGGTGCTGAAGCTGCACTAACGTCATTATCGATCGCAGCAGGTGTAGCGACTGCCGTTTCATTATTTATTTCGTAGACAAGGGGTGTGCAGTTTGATTTGGGAACTCATCATTTGCGGAGTTGCAACGATCGCGTTTGCTATTATCTTCAACATTCCTTATCAGCTGCTTTGGATGATTGGGCTTATTGGGATTACATCTTGGAGCGTATTTAGCTTCTTGCCGGTAACAGGAGTCGGTCCTGTGCCTGCAGCGGCAGTTGCCGCCTTTACTTCTGCACTCATAAGTCATTGGTGCGCACGAAAGAAGCGGGTGCCGGTCACGACATTCACCATCCCAGGCATTATCCCCCTCGTCCCCGGAGGACGTGCATACGAGACGATGTTGGCATTTGTACAAGGGGATTATGTTGAAGGATTGGCTCAAACGGCGGGTACGCTGCTTCAAGCAGGAGCAATTGCAGGTGGATTAGCGTTTGCCTTATCGATTTTTTCAATAGGAAGAGGAGTCGGGCAAAGATATGAAACGAATCGATGATTTTGTTCAGACGAATGATTTAATCACGAAAGATTCAACGGTCATCGTAGCTGTTTCGACTGGCGTCGACTCTATGCTGTTGTTAGAATGGTTGCTCCGACGTGAGTCTTTATATAATATACAAATTGTCGTGGCGCATGCGCATCACGGGTTAAGAGATGCTTCGAATGAAGAATTGTCATTTATTCGTCATTATTGTGAGCAGCGACACATCAAATTATATACGAAATACCTACACGTACATGAACAACAAAAGGCAAACAACGATGCCGGCAAATCGGTGCAACAACTGGCTAGAGAGCTCCGCTATCAGTTTTTTGAGGAAGTAATGGAGAAGGAACGGGCGCATTATATTATGACTGGACATCATGGAGATGACCAAGTAGAAACCGTGCTAATGCGAGTGACGCGAGGGTATAGTGGAGGGGGGCTAGGCATTCCGAAAGTGCGTGCATTTGGACGAGGTCAACTCGTACGGCCGCTATTATGCTTAGCAAAAGAGGATATTTATGAACTCGCCCGTGCTGAACAAATTTCATGGTGTGAAGACGTATCAAATGAGGATCAACACTATACGAGAAATCGATTCCGTCAGGCAGTACTTCCTAAACTCAAAGATGAAAACAGGCGTTTGCATGTATCTTTCCAGCATTTTGTTGATGACTATGAAGAACAAAGGGTATACATAGAAGCTGAGGCGGAAAAAATATTACAACAATGTGTATTTCAACAAGAAGAAGGCCACATTCTTCACATTCACCCTTTCCGTATTCACCCTATTCCTTTACAACGGCGGGCGTTTCACTTACTATTGAACTATCTATACCGAAACAAAAATGTCTTGGTATCACGGGTACATAGTGATCAATGTCTCCGCCTTTTACACGCCGACCGTTCTTCTGCAGAAATTCAATTGCCGGAAGGTTTGAAAGTGTCAAGGAGCTACGATCAAATTCGATTTACGTACGGACAGCCTTTTGCGCAAATGCCACAAGAGACCGTCCGTGTGAATGAATGGCCAACGGTCGTACAAACCTCGATTGGCGCGATTACATTTGAACAGACAGAAAAAAGGCGCTCAGCATCATTGATGGAGTGCCATATTCCTATGGAACACGTAACGGTGCCCTTGTTTGTGCGATCAAGGTTGCCAGGAGATGTCATTCAACCGCAGGGGATGACTGGTACTCAAAAGGTGAAACAAGTATTTATTGATCAGAAGATCCCGAAAGAAGAGCGAGCAAGTTGGCCGATCATAACCGATGATCACGGGCAAATTATTTGGATTCCGAAGTTGAAGAAAAGCACAATCGCAGACGAGCAATCACAATCTTCATACATTCGCATGACAATCCAACGAACCGTAAATCTTTGAGTAATGGAAACGAGGGTGTTTAAGTTCGATGAGGAATGAAATTGAAGAAGTATTAATTAGCGCTGAAGAAATTGAGGAAAAATGCAAAGAGCTCGGCAAGGAAATTACAGAAGAATATAATGACAAGTTTCCTCTATTGATCGGTGTACTTAAAGGTGCATTGCCATTTATGGCCGACCTAACCCGATGCATTGATACACATGTCGAAATTGATTTCATGGATGTTTCTAGCTATGGAAATAAAATGAGATCTTCTGGAGAAGTTAAGATTGTAAAGGATCTTGACGCTTCTGTTGAAGGGCGCGATGTATTAATTATTGAAGACATTATTGATAGTGGTCTCACACTTAGCTATCTCGTAAGTTTGCTAGAACATCGTGGTGCTAAGTCGGTTAAAATCGTAACGCTTCTTGATAAACCGGAAGGGCGTAAAGTTGATATTGTTCCGGAGCTAGCCGGATTTACTGTGCCGGACGCTTTTGTTGTAGGCTATGGTCTTGACTTTGCAGAGCGTTATCGCAACCTCCCCTATATCGGTATTCTAAAACCAGAAATCTATCAGGACTCTTGATTATGGCTTTTTCATTTAGTGTGATAATATTACCTGTATTGTGTGACAAGCGGGAGGAGGTCTCGAATGAGTCGGGCGGTTAGATATACATTATTTTGGGGTGTCATCGTATTGATCCTTGTTGGAGTCGTCAACATGTTCAACGATGATGTCGGCGATTCAGAAGTGCTGACAACCCAAGAGTTTTTAGAAGTTCTAGATCAAGATGAAATTGTATCAATGACGGTACAACCTGAGTTAGACGTTTACTTCATTGAAGGTGAACTCACAGGTGGTACTGAAGATGATCCGAATACATTCCAAGCACATATTCTACAATCACAATTGATTACAGATATGCTTGTTGAAGAGTTTCAAACGAACCCTAATCTTATGATGGGGGATTCTGAGCCTGCCCAAGAATCAGGTGGATGGCTCCAGTTCTTAACAGCAATGCTGCCGTTTATCATTATCTTTATTCTCTTCTTCTTCCTACTGAGCCAAATGCAAGGTGGCGGAAGTCGAGTCATGAACTTTGGCAAGAGTAAAGCCAAAATGTATCAAGAAGATAAGAAGAAAGCTCGGTTTAAAGATGTTGCTGGTGCCGAGGAGGAGAAGCAAGAACTCGTTGAAGTTGTTGATTTCTTAAAAGACCCTCGTAAATTCTCAAACATTGGAGCGAGAATACCAAAAGGTGTGTTGTTAGTTGGACCACCAGGTACAGGTAAAACCCTACTCGGTCGTGCTGTTGCAGGCGAGGCGGGCGTGCCATTCTTCTCGATTAGTGGTTCAGACTTTGTCGAGATGTTTGTTGGTGTCGGTGCTTCTCGTGTGCGTGACCTCTTTAGCAACGCGAAAAACAATGCGCCATGTATCATCTTTATTGATGAGATTGACGCCGTTGGTCGTCAGCGTGGAGCGGGTGTTGGTGGCGGTCACGATGAGCGTGAGCAAACGCTAAACCAATTGCTCGTTGAGATGGATGGTTTTGATGGCAATGAAGGAATTATTATTATTGCTGCGACAAACCGTGCCGATGTATTGGACCCAGCGCTCTTGCGTCCAGGACGTTTTGACCGACAAATTACTGTTGGTGCCCCAGATGTTAAAGGTCGTGCCGATGTGCTTCGTGTGCATGCGAAGAACAAACCGTTAAACGAAGATGTTAAGCTGGAGGTCGTCGCCCAACGTACGCCAGGATTCTCAGGAGCCGACTTAGAGAACCTCTTAAACGAAGCAGCCCTCGTTGCTGCTCGTGCGAACCAAACAGATATCCGGATGGTTCATATTGAAGAGGCGATTGACCGTGTTGTCGCAGGTCCTGCGAAGAAGACGCGAGTCATTTCGAAGAAAGAACGTAACATTGTCGCGTTCCATGAAGCAGGTCATACCGTGGTCGGTGTGAAGCTAGAGAACGCAGATGCCGTTCATAAAGTAACGATTGTCCCTCGTGGGCAAGCGGGTGGTTATGCCATGATGCTTCCTAAAGAAGACCGTTATTTTATGACGAAACCCGAATTAATGGATAAGATTGTTGGTTTGCTCGGTGGGCGAGTGGCTGAAGATGTGATCTTCGGTGAAGCGAGTACAGGCGCTCATAATGACTTCCAACGAGCGACGGCCATTGCCCGTAAGATGGTTACTGAGTACGGGATGAGCGAAAAGCTTGGACCGTTGCAGTTTGGCTCATCAAGTGGTGGTCAAGTCTTCCTCGGTCGCGACATCCAAAATGAGCAAAACTACTCTGATGCGATCGCATTCGAAATCGACCGTGAAATCCAGTCGATTATTAAAGAAAGCTATGATCGTTGTAAACAGATTCTTACCGAAAACAAAGATAAACTCGAGCTCGTTGCCGAGAAGTTGCTAGAGCTTGAAACGTTAGATGCAGAGCAGATTTATTCTCTTGTTGAGGATGGGAAGTTGCCGGAGAACCATCACTCCAATCAAAAGCAATCTGACGCGATTGAAAGCTCATCAACCCAAGATCATGTCGACGATGAGAATGTTAAGGTGAACATTCATTCGAAAGAAGAAGAGCCACCTGTTGACGAAGACGTGTCTAAAGATGATGAAGCAACAAATGAATCCACTCATGAGGATGAGAAATCATCAGATGAGGATGACCGAAAGTCGTAAACGATGAAGAAGAGGGATGTCATACCGGCGTCCCTCTTTTCTTATGAATGCTTAGAGGAAATGGGGTGAACGGATGGAACTTGTCATTGATGTAGGGAATACACATATTGTGTTTGGGGTATACGAGGGTGAAGAGCTCCTGCATTATTGGCGGCTCACGACGAATCAAAATCGTACCGAAGATGAATATGGCATGCTTATGCAAACGTTGCTACAGAACGAAGGCGTGTCTTCTAAAGATATACGAGGCGTGATGATTTCTTCAGTCGTTCCTTCGCTCATGTTTGCACTTCAACATATGACGGAGAAATATTTTCAAACAGAAGCAATGGTTGTCGGCCCTGGAATTAAGACGGGATTGAACATATTGTATGATAATCCAAAAGACGTCGGAGCCGACCGGATTGTTAATGCGGTTGCAGGCATTCGTGAATACAAAGCACCGTTAATTATCGTTGATTTTGGAACGGCGACAACGTTTTGTTATATTGATGAGCGGGAAAATTATGTAGGTGGAGCTATTGCTCCAGGGATTTCTATCTCAACTGATGCATTGTATTCTCATGCGTCAAAACTTCCGCATATAGAAATACAAGAACCAAAGGCAGTGGTCGGTCGGAATACGATTACGGCGATGCAATCAGGCATATATTATGGGTATGTCGGGCAAGTTGATGGCATTGTAGGTCGGATGAAAGCAGAAGCTAAACGTAAGCCGCAAGTCATTGCGACTGGAGGCCTTGCCCGTATGATTGGGCGCTCCGCGTCATCGATTGACGTTATTGACCCGTTCCTTACGTTAAAAGGACTCAAACACATCTACGATATAAATGTTAACCGAGACAAAAGGAGAGAAATCGATTGAAAGACTACCTAGTAAAAGCATCAGCGTACGATAACCAAATCCGAATTTATGCTGCAACAACAACGGATATGGTAAATGAGGCAGTTGGGCGGCATGGAGTGTGGCCAACTGCAGCGGCGGCCCTTGGGCGAACGATGATTACAGGTACGATGATGGGTGCGATGCTAAAAGGGGAAGACAAAGTGACAATTAAAGTAGAAGGCGATGGACCGGTTGGGCCGATCATCGTTGATAGCGATGCTCACGGCAATACGCGTGGTTATGTATACAACCCTGCTGTTCATTTTGACTTGAATGCAAACGGAAAGCTTGATGTCGCCCGAGCTGTAGGAACAAATGGTCATATCGCGATCACGAAAAATCTTGGAATGAAAGAGCAGTTTACAGGCCATTCCCCGATCGTTTCTGGAGAGCTAGGGGAAGATTTCACGTATTATTTTGCGAAGTCCGAGCAAATCCCGTCATCGGTTGGTGTCGGAGTCCTCGTGGATACCGACCATTCGATTAAAGCCGCGGGCGGTTTTATTTTGCAAGTTATGCCAGGAGCTGATGATGCGACAGTGACGAAGGTGGAACAGCAAATTGGAGCTATGCCACCGGTGTCTAAGCTCATTGAACGCGGCGATTCCCCAGAGCAAATCATCGCTACCGTAACAGGTGGGGAATACAAAAAACTTGAGACGATGGATGTCGCATTTAAATGTGAATGTTCCCGTGAACGAATTGCTCGAGCCATAGTTAGCCTTGGTTCTGATGAGATTCAATCGATGATTGAAGAAGACGGCGGGGCAGAGACGCAATGTCATTTTTGTAATGAGAAGTATGACTTCAACGAAGTTGACTTACAAGAGCTCAAAGATGAAGCTAACGCACATTAATGGGCGCAGGAAACAATTGACAGAAAATTGCCCTTCCGTTAGAATGGAACTAATACCAATAAAAATACTTGGGATTAATTTTGAGGAGGCTATCATTCATGAGTAAAGTTGCAAATTCTGTTACTGAGTTAATTGGCGATACACCGCTTGTAAAGATCAATCGACTCACTGGGGATAATGATGCAGATGTGTACCTCAAACTGGAATACTTCAATCCAGGTTCTTCGGTGAAAGACCGTATTGGTTTGGCGATGATTGAGAGAGCTGAACAAGAGGGTAAGATTTCACCAGGTAAAGATACAATTATTGAACCGACGAGTGGGAATACGGGAATTGGCCTTGCGATGGTCGCGGCTGCTAAAGGTTACCGGTCGTTACTCGTTATGCCGGAGACGATGAGTCAAGAGCGCCGAAACCTTCTCAAAGCTTATGGCGCTGAGCTTGTGCTTACACCTGGACCTGAGGGTATGGGTGGAGCGATTCGAAAAGCGAAAGAGCTTGCCGAGGAGAAAGGTTATTTCATGCCGCAACAGTTCGAAAACCAAGCGAATGTTGATATTCATCGGGAAACGACAGGTAAAGAGCTGTTAAAGCAAGTAGACGGTCAAATTGACTCGTTTGTTGCTGGAATTGGAACTGGCGGTACAATCACAGGGGCTGGTGGGTTGCTGAAAGAAAACTTCCCGAACGTAAGAATTGTCGCCGTAGAACCAGCTGATGCACCCGTTTTATCTGGAGGTCAAAAAGGACCGCATAAGATTCAAGGAATTGGTGCAGGTTTTGTTCCTGGTATCCTAAACACAGACATTTATGATGAGATTACCCAAGTGACGACTGAGCAAGCATTTGAGTTTGCACGACGTGCAGCGAAAGAAGAAGGAGTGCTCGGAGGGATATCCTCAGGTGCGGCTCTTTACGCAGGTCTTGAAGAAGCGAAGAAGCTCGGCAAAGGCAAGAAAGTTGTCGTTGTGATCCCTTCAAACGGGGAACGGTACTTGAGTACTCCGTTATATCAATTTGATGACGAATAAAGAAACGTTTCTGCAGCGGCTCCGTTTAGGGGCCGCTTTTGTTTTTGTATACAAGATGATAAACTATGGAGATAGTAAGACGAGTAGAGTTTAGCTGAGCTGAGGAGGAGATTAGTATGTTGCTTATGATTGATAATTATGATTCTTTCACGTACAACCTTGTGCAGTATTTCGGTGAGTATGGCGAGGACTGCCGGGTATTTCGTAATGACGAAATTACACTTGAAGATATGATTGAACTCGGGCCAGAGCGTCTTGTCATTTCTCCAGGACCGTGTTACCCCGACCAAGCAGGAATTAGCTTAAAAGCTATCGAATATTTCAGTGGTAAAATTCCTGTGCTAGGTGTCTGCCTTGGTCACCAAGCGATTGGGCAAGTGTTTGGAGGTTCTGTGAAACAAGCACCTCGGTTAATGCACGGTAAGACGTCATCCTTAATTCACGACAATAAAGGGTTGTATAAAGGAATTCCACAAAATACAAAAATCATGCGCTATCACTCGTTGACCGTTGACCAAGATACACTTCCCGACAGCCTTCTCCCAACGGCTTGGACTGAGGAAGGTGAGCTTATGGGCTTTCGCCACCGTGAGCATCCAACAGAAGGGGTGCAGTTTCACCCTGAGTCAATTATGACAACAGAGGGAAAACGAATGATGCAGCAATGGTTGCAAACAGAAGCTACATTAGCTCCTGCCGCACCGTAATGGCATGTTGTTAGATAGAAAGGAAGAAGGCATATGACACCAACCGATGCGATGAGTTGGGGGAAGTGGCAGCTAGACTTTACGAAGAAGACACTCATCATGGGTGTGTTGAATGTCACCCCAGACTCCTTTTCTGATGGAGGGCGATACGAAGCGGTCGATGTAGCTGTGGCTCAAGCTAAAGCTATGGTTACTAACGGTGCAGATATCATTGACATCGGTGGGGAGTCAACTCGACCAGGGTTCACGCCTGTTTCGCAAACAGATGAACTAGAACGTGTACTGCCTGTCATAGAAGCCCTACGTGGAGAAGTTAATGTGCCCATTTCCATTGATACGTATAAAGCCGAGACAGCTAGGCAAGCCATTGAAGCAGGGGCAGCCATCATCAATGATATTTGGGGAGCAAAATATGATCCAGAGATGGCGAAGGTTGCAGCAAAAACAGACGTGCCGATTATCCTTACTCATAACAGAGAATCGTTAGAGTATACGAATTTCATGGACGACGTGATTCGTGATCTTCAGGAGAGTGTACAAATATGTGTTCAAGCGGGTGTTCAAACCGACCGTATCATTATCGATCCGGGCATCGGGTTTGCCAAATCTTATGAACAGAACTTAGAACTGATGCGGCGGCTGAATGAACTTACAAATTTAGGCTTTCCGATTTTGCTCGGCACGTCTCGGAAGTCCTTGATTGCACAGACGTTACACACGCCACCAGAGGACCGCTTAGAAGGTACAAGCGCAACGATTGCGCTCGGCATTGAGCGTGGATGCGATATTGTACGTGTGCATGACGTAAAAGAAATGGCGCGAACCTCAAAGATGATGGATGCGATGTTAGGAAAAGGGCAGGTGAACCCGGTTGGATAAAATCTTTGTCAATGGAATGAAATTTTATGCGTACCACGGGGTTTTTGAAGAAGAGAATCGTCTCGGTCAACGCTTTGAAGCAGATGTGGTATTAGAAACTGACCTCAAGCCCGCTTCCGAAACGGACAACTTAGAGAAAAGTGTTGATTATGGCGAAGTATACCAAATTACGAAGAAAGTCGTAGAAGGACAGGCGTATGATCTCGTTGAGTCCATAGCTGAAGATGTTGCTTCAGAGTTACTTTCATCTTTTACAATTGTTCAGCGTGTGACCGTCAAAATCATTAAGCCTGACCCGCCGATCCCTGGTCACTATAATTACGTAGCCATTGAAATTGTGAGGGAAAAATGATTAACACAGCTTATATTGCTCTTGGCTCAAACATTGAACCAAGAGCACAATACTTAAACCGAGCACTAAGTGAAATAAATCAACATGAATACGTGGAGATGAAACAAGTATCTTCTATATACGAAACAGAACCCGTCGGCTACACGGAGCAGTCTGAGTTCTTAAATATGGTCATTAGCGTGAACACTTCGTTGCAACCGGAAGAACTTCTTCTTTTTTTGCAAAAGGTAGAGCAACACCTACACCGTGTTCGAGAGATTCGGAATGGACCGAGAACAATTGATCTTGACATTCTTCTCTTTAACGATGAGAATATTGAATTGGAACAGTTGTGTATCCCACATCCTCGCATGCAAGACCGGGCATTTGTGCTCGCTCCGATGCAAGAAATTGCTCCTTTTGTTCAGATACCAACTCTTAATACATCAATAAGGCAGTTGTATACAGCTTTACCGGAACGATTAAGAAAAGGGGTATTATTATGGAAACAGCAAGGACAGGAGGAAGAGTTCGGGCTTTTCGAAAACTGAAAGGCTTTACTCAACAAAGTTTCGCCGATCGTATGCACATGTCTGTTTCTGTCGTTGGAGAAATCGAAAGAGGAACACGTGTTGCAGAAGATGATTTTATTGAACGAGCGTCGGATCTTTTGGGAATACCTGTGAATGAACTGCTCGGGGAAAATAAATAGCGTGAACAGATCTCGAAATAGAACAGGATATGTTCATCATTTACATGTTGGGTTGTAACGGTGTTATAAGAGAACGATTTTCCTTGCAGTAATGGTTAGAGCATTTGTACTTAGGCAACTGTCAGTGAAGACTGGCAGTTTTTCAATATGATTTCTTAAAGGAGATGTTTGTAATGTCAGATTCAGAATTACAGCAAAGCGACCAAAGGCTTGTCCGGATTGAGAAGCTCGAGCGTTTACAAGAAGAGGGGTACAATCCTTTTGGTACGCGATTTGAACGCACGCACACAACAAGCGAGCTACAAGACGCTTATGATGAATATAGTAAAGAGCAACTCGCTGAAAAAGAGGACGAGGCACACGTTGCAATCGCTGGCAGAATTATGACGAAAAGAGGAAAAGGTAAAGCTGGCTTCGCTCATGTTCAAGACTTGCAAGGGCAAGTTCAACTGTACGTCCGCAAAGACCAAGTTGGTGAAGAGCAATATGAGAAGTTCCAAACCATTGACATTGGGGACATTGTTGCGGTTGAAGGGGTTCCTTTTAAAACGAACGTAGGCGAACTATCTGTAAAAGCAAAAGACTTTAAGATAATGACGAAGTCACTTCGTCCTTTGCCAGACAAGCATCATGGACTTAAAGATGTTGAGCAACGCTACCGACAACGGTATTTAGATCTCATTGTCAATCCAGATGTAAAGGATACGTTCGTTTTAAGAAGTAAGATCTTACAATCAATGAGAAGATATTTAGATGACCAAGGGTTTTTAGAAGTAGAGACCCCAACAATGCACCATATTCCTGGTGGAGCAAGTGCCCGACCATTTATTACCCACCATAACGCTTTAGATATAGAGCTGTACATGAGAATTGCTATTGAACTCCATTTGAAGCGGTTAATTGTTGGAGGAATGGAGAAAGTGTATGAAATTGGCAGGGTGTTTCGGAACGAAGGCGTATCCACCCGTCATAACCCTGAATTTACAATGATTGAGTTGTATGAAGCTTATGCGGACTATAAAGACATCATGAACCTCACTGAAAACCTGGTCGCTCATATCACTAAGCAAATCCATGGTTCAACGACAGTCCAATATGGAGAGCATACAATCGACCTTTCGACGGGCTGGCGCAGAGTTCATATGGTAGACATCATTAAAGAAGAGACTGGCGTAAATTTATGGGCAGACTTAACAGATGAAGAAGCGAGACAACTTGCGAAGGAGCATGGGGTTCATGTCGAGGAACACATGGGCTTTGGTCACGTCGTGAATGAGTTTTTTGAACAACTCGTTGAAGAAAAGTTAATCCAACCTACATTTGTGTATGGACAGCCACTTGCAGTATCACCGCTTGCTCAAAAGAATGCAGAGGACCCAAGATTCACAGATCGATTTGAGTTGTTTATTGTAGCTAGAGAACATGCCAATGCGTTTACAGAGTTAAACGATCCAATCGATCAACGTGCACGATTTGAAGAGCAGGTGCTCGCTAAAGAACGAGGAGAAGATGATGAGGCCCATCCACTAGATGAGGATTTCCTAGAGTCGCTCGAGTATGGAATGCCGCCAACGGGTGGACTCGGTATAGGAATTGATCGTCTTGTTATGCTGCTAACAAACTCTGCATCTATCCGAGACGTTCTATTGTTCCCGCAGATGAAAAGTAAAGATGAATAGAAGAACGAATCCAGTAGTGAATACTCACTACTGGATTTTTTTAGATTTTCTCTTGCACACGTTTTGCGGAGATGATATATTACTATTTGTCCCAAAAACAACCGAGCAAAAGCACGAAAAAAACAATATGAAAAAATATTGACGTGCCTATCGGTTGGTGGTAATATATTAAGAGTCGCCGCAAGAGAGGCAGAAACGCCGACAGAAACAACGAAAAAGAAACAAAAAAGTTGTTGACGCGGACGACACAAGATGATATGATAATCAAGTCGCTGTTAAAGGCGACAACGCAAATATTGCCCTTTGAAAACTGAATGAAAGATAAGCGAATTAAAGCAATAAAAGCTAGCGCTTCTATTAAAGAAGCACGAGCCTCGTTGGCACCCCCGTGCTGACGAAAAAAGGAACACTTTCAATGGAGA
>NZ_JBHFQF010000016.1:0-58098 GCF_041949955.1 Geomicrobium sp. JSM 1781026
TACATGCATTATTACAACCATGATCGAATTAAATTAAAACTGGCTGGTCATAGTCCGGTCCAATACCGAACTTTAACCAGCCAATCCGCTTCATAATAAAAACTTTAACTTTTGGGGGTCACTACCTGACCGCCGATGTTGAACTTGTGCTCTGGAGTATAAAGAAAACACGGTGGACGTCTTTTGGCCACCGATGTTGCCCTTATAGTCTGGACTGCAAGCATCCGCCTAAAGTGGAAAGCAACAACAAACTGCGCAATTGGGAAAATGTTACGTTCATCCTATATAGATCGTTTATATAATTCTAAAGAGGGTATGGCGTAGTGCAAAGCTTGGCCCCGTCGCTCGAGAAGCGCATTCATTTAGCCGGCTTCTGTGTCTGCAATTGAAATTGATACTCCAGCGTTTTTCATTGGGGCCAAGTGGTCGTCAAGGGTATCGCTGTCTGTGATTACCTCATGAATACGTGCGAGCGGACAAATGGAAGAAAACATCGTCGTGTCGAATTTATGATGCTCCACAAGAGCAATCACTTTTGCGGATGCCGCATAGATGTGTTCATGAAAAACAGCGACTTCTGGAGTGGCGGTGCTTAACCCTTTTGCTGATATACCTCCAGCAGAAGCAAAGCAAAGGTCGACAGAGAATCGCCGACTGTTCTCAAGCGCTAAACTGTCGGTCATATTCCCTGAGGATTTAACTTCTCCTCCAATTAAATAGGTGGTCACGTGCGTATAATCACGCAAGTGATAGGCAATCTCAACAGAGTTTGTCACGACTGTATACGCAAAGTCTACAGGCAAATACTGAAGAAGAGCGTAATGAATGGATGCACCACCGATAAAAACGGTTTGCTCAGGTTCAATGCGTGCTACCGCTTCCTTTGCGATTTGTTGTTGTTGGGTGTTAGCTTTGCCATATCTTTCTTGATTTGACCTTGGGCTTTGCCTGCTCATTGGCATTGGAATAGCCCCGCCGTGGGTCCGCTTGAGAAGGTTTAGTTCCTCCATCATTGACAAATCACGACGTAATGAATCGATCGAAATTCCGAATTTTTCTTATAGTTATTTTGTTGATACGCGGCCTTTTGCTTTTAACATTTGCACGATCGTGTCTCTTCGTTCCTCCAAATACATGTGATCACCCTTTCGGTTTAGTTAATGGTAGTACACAGCATTAATTCTGTTTTGTTTATTTTATTTCATTTTATTTCATTTCATGTTGACTCTAACGCTACGTGACAGTTTAACGTATTTATTGTGGGAGGTGACGGATTGCTTAAAGTTAAACAAGTAAGCCAGATTGTAGGGATTAGTGTGCGGACGTTGCACCATTATGATGAGATTGGGTTACTCGTTCCCGATACAACGACAGAGGCGGGGTATCGATTGTATTCGGAAGAAAACCTAAAAGATTTGCAACAAATTCTGTTTTTCAAAGAACTTGGGCTCTCATTAAAGTCAATAAAGGAAATTATAACTAATCCTGGATTTGACCATCGAGATGCATTAATGCTTCATCGCAAAAGTTTGGAAGAAAAAAAGCGAGCGATTGTGCAAATGATTGAAACGATCGATCGAACATTAGACGCTAAAGAAGGAGAGATTGATATGACAGATAAAAAACATTTTGCAGGGTTTGATTTTTCAGAAGGCGAGCAATATGAGAAGGAAGCGAGAGACAAATGGGGGGATAAAGCTGTGGACGAAGCAAAAGGTCACGTGCACAAGCAGGAGACGAAGATGGCTGAGCGTATGAACGACATTTATCGAGATCTTGCTACAATGCGTGATACTGAACCAACTTCACAAGAAGCTCAGCAAGCAATCGCAACGTGGTATGTGTATTTAAATGAGCTGGGTACGTACTCACTGGATGCATTCGCGGGCTTAGGGAAGATGTACGTTGCAGATGAGCGGTTCAAGAACAACATCGATCAGTTTGGTGAAGGATTGGCTGCTTGGATGCAACAAGCGATGCGAGCATATGCTGAACAAAACAAATGATTGGCGAACCTCGACGAGGGGATCGGGATCGATTAGAATGAAAGAAATTAAAAATTGGAGAGGGAGAAATGAATCGATCTCACGTACACCTTTGCATTGGTCTCGTATTCATCTTCATTTCAGCGCTTTTATACGGAGCAAGAGTCATTTCTGTTGCGATTTTTGCGATTCCCTTTGCCGACGTTTTAGACAGTTTAAGTACGAATCTTGCGAACTACGCTAGCAGTCAATTGCCTGTAATGTTTCTTCCATTCACGATCTTGTCGTTTGTTATCGGACTCGCATCTTTCGTTTTATCGTTCAGATCAAAGTAGATGATGGAGCGTTTGAGCAGCTCCAATCCATTACAATTGCCCGCCTGTGCATCGGCACTGGGCGGGCTTTGTGTGTCGGAAGGCGCTATTGTTAAGCAGAAGTCTTAGACCAAGAAAATACACGAATGGCGATCGTAAATAAAATGACGATGGTGATCATAATCACGGTTAGGCTTAGCCATAACGGGTACTCTGCAGAATAATTTACGATTAAAAGGTCACGTTTTACATCACCCAAATAGGTGAATGGGAAAAATAAAGCGATCGTGTCCATTACTTGACTGGAATAAATACTTAACGGCATAAGTACGCCACTAAGCATAAGCACGGGTGCAGATAATCCACCGAGCAATGCACCAGCCGTTTCTGCAGATTGTAAAATTGAACCAAAAATGAATCCGAGTGTAACCATCATGGCGAGCGTGAGCATCGAGATGGCTATTCCAGGGAGAAACTGGCTGATTGATATGATTCCAAGTAACACGCCAAGTAGCAAAAATAATACCATTTGAAACACGCCAATGAGGAAACGGACAGAAATTTGTGACAGGACATACGTGCTTTTTTTTAGGGGTGAGATTTCTAACAGTCGAAGAACACCACTCTTTCGTTGCTCAATGAGAGGGATGGCTGTTCCAAGAAGACCAGATGATAACAAGGCGAACACGATCAGTCCAGGGAATAGATACTCCATGAACGAGAGGCCATCGGCCTGGGCTGGAGTGAGCATATCAATCCCCCAAAACATAAGCAAAAATAATAAAGGGAATATCATGATTAAAAAGAATGTTCTTGGAACTCTTTTTATTTCTAACCATTGAACTTTGGACAGTTCAACTAGCGTTTGTTTTTGCATATCAATCTACTCCTGTCCGCATTGTAGAACCTGTGAGACTCTTGAACGCTTCATTAAGTGTTTGTTTGTTTTTATTTGCGTATTTTCGAATGAGTTGCTCCGATGTATCGATGTCGAGAATAGCTCCTTCGTGCAAGACAGCAACTTGATCACTAAATTGTTCGGCTTCTTCCATATAGTGGGTCGTAAACACGATCGTTTTTCCTTTAGCTTTCATATCGGCGAGTACTTCCCAAATCAATTCTCTCACTTGGACGTCTAAGCCGGCAGTCGGTTCATCAAGCAAAATCACTTTTGGGTCGCCAATGAGGGCTAACCCAATCGCTGTTCGTTGTTTTTGACCTGTGGAAAGCTTGTGGATGCGCTTATGCTTCAAAGCATCCAAGTGTAAAAGATCTAGTAAGTGATCAGGAGATATCGGTTTTGAATAAAAGCTAGCAAACAATGAGTATAATTCTTGAACCGTGGTGCGTTCGAACATCGCGTGGTTTTGCAATTGGACGCCGACAGAATTTCGTATTGAAGAAACCTGCTTGCCATTAATGGACAGAGACCCGGAGTCGTAAGATGTGAGTCCGATGAGGCATTCCATGAGCGTCGTTTTCCCTGCACCATTCCTTCCTAAAATCGCAAAGGTCTGATTTTCTAGAATTGTGAGGGTCACGTCGTTTAGGGCGCGCCGGTCGTCGTATATTTTGACAAGGTCTTGAATATGGATATTCATCATTTCTCTTTATCCTTTCTGTTCGTTGTGACGGTGGACTAGATAAAGAACAATACCAAAGAAGACGGTCCATCCACTTAATACGATGAGGGGCAGATAATAATCGGATACATTCCCTCCAGCGATGCTTAAGCCTAGTCCTTCGTAAGCGTATTTGATCGGGAAGAGTGCATTGATGGATGACACCCACCTTTGATCGATGAGTGGTTCGAATGTAGCCAAAAAGAAAAGGCCTAGTGCAACCGGCAAATGAATGCTCGTTGATTGAACTTGAGATGTTGACCACAGTCCGATTGACGTTGAAAGTAGCAGATAAAAAGTACAAGACAGCAGGAAGAACAGAGCGAAAGGAAGGGGCTGAACGCTGAGCCCTTGAATAAATAAGCAGATGGCACAAATGATTACGGTGAGACTAAAAAACAAGATGCTTTTTGCCATGAGCACCTCCTTTACATTCGTTGGAGATGCGAGAAGCATTTGAAATGTCCCTTTTTCTTTTTCTTCGGCAATCGACGTGGCCGGCATCATACCGCAAAGAAACAATACCGCCATTAATATCGGCATCGATACGAGTTCAAAGCTCTCACTCGGTTGACTCGGGTCAGACATTAACGTATACAGCACCGCAACAAAAACAGGCATGATTAACAACATGACGATGAGTGGATGTTTAAGGTGATCCTTCACATCTTTTAAAAATAAATATCGTATTCTTTTAATGGATAAGTCCATGTTCGAATTCTCTCCGATCAATGTGGGAGTGTACACGCCGGCAAATGAACGAAGAGCGGATCCCCCTTCCATGTTTCAAGTGTATGGAATGTCAGAGCCGATCGCATCATTTGAGCGATGAGTGGTGACGTTGATCTTGCCAGTGATGCAAATAGACAGGTGAATGGTTCACGTTTGGATGCCCAGCTTCTCATACAAAGGAAGGACATTTGCTCGTGATAACGGCACGCTCGTATTTTCGACAGAAAGAATCAAGCTGTAACTGTTTCTCGTCCACTTCATCACTTCCCGTACCCGCTGCAAATTCACGAGATACGACCGATGTGTTCGGAAAAAGCCAAAGGGGAGTAGTTGCAGCTCCAATTCTTGCAGCGTTAACGTCGAGCGAAATGTTTCAGTTTGGACGTGCAACATTGATGTCCCGTCAATACTTTCTATGTAATCAATTTCCTCAGGATCAAACAAAATGAGCTTCTCCTCAGATCGAGCAGGGATCTTTTTGAATGAAGGAGGAGTAACATGACTTCGTTCAGGGATTTCTGATGGCGTATATTCACCGTCGGTTTCAAGAAACGTAAGCGCACGGTGTGTGAGCCGGTACACGGCCGCGCCCATTGACAGTGCATCCTCTAAAAATGTACTCGTCACGAGCGTTGTGATCCCTTTTTGCTGCCAGCTTTCGAGGTTTGCTCGCAAAATTAGTTTCGTTTCGTCATCAACACCAGATTCAGGATCTTCAAGAATAATCGTCTTTGGCTCATGAATTATTGCCCGGGCAATGAGCACCCGCCGTTTTATAGAATGTGGCAATTTTCGGTAAGGTTCATTCACATAATCAGATAGTCCCCAATCTCCGACAACTGCTTTTATATCTATAGAAGAGTTGTGCATTTGCGCGAATATCATGAGGTTGTCGCGAACGGAAAGTCGTTCATAAAGTGTATCGTTTTGTGTGAACACACCGATTGGGAAATCACCTACGGATATAGAACCATCCGAAGGTTGGTCTTGTTTTGTGACGAGTGTAATGAGATGCTTCCCTTGCTTTTGGCTACAATGAATGACCGTTGCCGATCCTTCTGGAAGCTCAAGGCTTATTGAAGGAATAATCGAGCGACCGTTTTCAATTTTTGTCAAATTTGTAAATGTAATCATAGTATTCTCCTTACGATATGTTCATCTCTTTAGTATACAAAAAATACAGACAATGAAGGAGAGAGATTTCTCTGATTAACGAGTGAATTGCTTCTGTAATTTACGGGTTTAAACGAAAAACGCTCATCATACGTGAACGTATGATGAGCGTTTGGTGATCCCTATTGAAGAATGGCAAGGTAGCCGAAGTAACCAGCAGCAACGCCTAGCACGCCCCATACAACGATGCTTACCGTGTGCCAAAGAATAACTTTTCCACGGCTTGCACCTGCAGCAAGTGAAATGAATGCGGCGATGTGCCCAGAGGCGATGAGTGGTGCGATGAGTGCCAATCCAGGCACACCGTACTTGTCGTAGTATCCTTGCGCTTTTTTCGCGCGTTTCCCGAAAAAGCCTTCTTTTCCTTTCGCTTCACGTCGTTCTCTGAGCATACGGAACAATGCATTAAACGGAAGGATGATCGCCATAACGGACAACCAGTTGCCAATCATACTGCTAATGGCGGCGGTAACGATCGGTACGCCGATAAAGGCACCGACGAAGCTTCCAAAGAATGTCTCTAAAAATGGAATCATAGCAAGAACAAGTATACCGAGGTGTTGAACGAGTGGATTCACTTCAAGTAAATAGACTAAGAAATCGTTTATCATGGTCATGCACTCCTTGTTTTGTTGGTACGTTAACCATACACTGGATTTTGCAAATTGACGGTAGTTCAGATTGGAGACGTTCGTTTCATGTCATGAAACAGACGGTGATGTGCTGAAACGACGTTAAAATGACGCCAACCGTACGGGAGGTTACGAAACGTCCAAACGGTGTCGCGAAACGGGCAATTTGACAATAACTTTCATGTGTAATAAATTATTTACATATGAAAAAAATAAATAATCAGGAGGGATCAAACGATGGAATCTTTTAATATTTTCGGTATAGTCGTACAGGTTCTTTTCGTATTGCCAATTATTGGCTTGTTCGTTTACCTCATCGTTGTGCTTAGACGAATGAGAAAGCAAACAAACAATGAAGGCAACGACCAAAGTGCAGTAGCTCGGTCGATCGAAGAACTAGACGAACGAGAGATTGTATTGAAGACAGAAATTGGCGAAGAGAGAAAGAAACTACAGCAAGCGATCGGAGATTTGGATCATCTTCTGCATGAGGTGCGAGAATGAGCGAAGAGAGAACCGGGTATGAACTGCTCGCTTTCTTTGAGGCATTAGCGAACCGTCACCGATTACGAATGGTCGCCATGCTCTATGAAGACCGCAAGTACGTAAGCCAATTGGCAAGGGAATTAGGAATGAGCCGTCCCCTCGTCTACATGCACCTCAATCGTCTTGAGGAAGCGAAGATTGTAACAAGTGAACGGGAAATATCCGAAAGTGGCAAAGCGATGAATTATTACGCGCTCGAACCATTTTATGAAGAGATAACAGCAGCTTACATTGCTCGCGCAACAAAGACGCTATCGAACGAAAAAAAGAAAGGATGACGAGCGTTGGAAATTATGGAAGAAGGAATTATTTGGGGAACCGTCATTTATTCTATTGCGGCATTACTCATGATGTTTATCATACTCGCGATTGTTGTCATGCTCGTCGTGTTGTTTGTGCAGTTGGTAAAGAGAAGGAATATGCCAGATCGTTATGCGGCGTATGAAAAGATGGCGACAAACGAAGTAGAGAAGCAAAAGCAACGAATTCAAGATCAAGAAGCGCTTCTTGATGACTTGAAAAAGGCAAACGAAAAAGTTCATGCAGTCAATCGTCGCTTAAGAGATGTATAATAGAAACAACTCTACAAAGTAGAAAGCGGTGTTCGGATGGACGCATCGATTGATAAACTAGTCATTCCAGTCGTGAGAGTAAAAGATAAACGTATTAATTCGTGGAATGATGCTGCCGAGGAGCTAATGGCACATCGTGACCGTTTGGAGGAAGTGCTCAGTCGAAAGGAAGAACGAGCGATTTTTGAAGGCTGGGAAATGGTTAAGGTAAACGAAACGGAAGCCGACGGTCACAACGGCCAACTGTATTTCTTTTTCCCGATTACGTATTCTGATGTTCACGCATTGCGACGTGAAATGGACAGTGTATTAGAAAGCGCATATGATGGCATTTATATTACCGATACAAACGGTTTAACATTGTCGGTGAACAGTGCTGTTGAACGGATCACGAAGATTCCGAAACATTATTTTATCGGAAAAAATGTAACAGAACTCAAAGATAGAGGCATTCTTTCGAGGCCGGTTACATTTCGTGTCGTTGAGGAGAAACGTCCAGTGACGGTTCATGAACGTGGCAGAGGGAATCGAGAAATTATGATGACGGGTAGTCCGGTCATGAACCAAAACGGTGAAGTGGAGAAGGTTATTACGATCATTCGAGATATGAGTGATTTGCGGAGAATTAGTGATGAAATGCGGGAAGTAAGAGAATTGAATACGCTTTACCGGGCTGAATTGGAGCGTGTTAGGCAAGGAGAAAAGAAAGGTATGGTTTGTAAGAACGAAGCGATGCAAAGCATTTATGAAACCGGAGCGCGCTTGGCGAGGGTTGATGCATCCATACTCATTCTCGGTGAAACAGGGGTTGGCAAAGATGTATTTGCAAGTTTCGTTCATCAAGAGAGCCCGAGGAATGATACAGGATCGTTTATTAAAGTGAATTGTGGCGCCATACCGGAAACGCTATTAGAATCGGAACTGTTTGGGTACGAAGCGGGGGCGTTCTCAGGGGCGAATAAAAATGGCAAAGCAGGTATGTTTGAACTTGCGGACGGGGGGACGTTGTTCCTTGATGAAATAGGAGAAATGCCACTCGACCTTCAAGTGAAACTTTTACAAGTTTTGCAAGACAAACAACTAAGAAGGGTCGGCAGTGAGCAAACAAAAGCGATTGATGTCCGCGTCATTTGTGCGACGAATCAAGATTTGCAAGCGCTCGTCAGAGAAGGGCGGTTTCGAGAGGATCTATACTACCGAATCCATGTCATTCCCATTCGAATTCCACCAATCCGCGAAAGAAAAGACGAAATCTTTGCTCTAGCTCAACTCTTTCTTGATCGATTTAATGAAAAATATGACGTCGCAAAACAACTTTCAAGTGAAGTTTTGGATTTCTTTTATAAGCATGACTGGAGGGGAAATGTGCGTGAACTTTCCAACGTCGTCGAGCGGCTTGTCGTAACGACCCACGATTCGTTCGTTACGATTGACGATTTGCCAGATGATTTAATTGCAGGGATGAAAAAACGACATTTGCCTGCAACGTTAGAAGAAGCGAGAGACGGTGCAGAGCGAGAATTACTCGTAGCAGCTTCGATGGAAACCCAGAATACGTATCGATTGGCAGAGCGCCTCGGCACGAGCCAAGCGACAGTCGTTCGCAAGTTGCAGAAATACAACATTCAATTCAAAAACGAATCAATAATGCAAGAGTGAATCGGTTCATTGTTCCAAACGAGCGTGTTCCTCGCGTTTCATTGGCACAATGTTTGCATTTAATTACTCGAGAGAGGAGTGTTGTTACATGAAAAGCGAAAACGATGTGGTGATTGTAAGCGCAGTCAGAACAGCCGTTGGACGAGCGGGCGGAAGTCTTAAACATATGAACAGCGGTGTATTAGCGTCAAAAGTTATTGAAAGCGTCATCAAACGTTCAGGTATTGAACAGTCGAGTGTAGATGAAGTCATATTAGGAGAAGTTCGCTCCACAACAGAATCTTCAAACGTGGCTCGTGTTGCATCGCTGCGCGCAGGGTTACCTGAAGAAACCTCTGCATTTACGGTCAATCGTCTCTGTGCGTCAGGCATTCAAGCGATTACGTCAGGTGTTCAACAGATCCAATCCGAAACAGCACAAGTCGTCATTGCCGGTGGGACTGAAAACTTAAGCCAAGCGCCGATCTACCTGCGGAATTCGCGTTACGGTGAAGGGAACCCGAAACTCGTCGATTCCAACCTAGAAGCCGGGCAGCAGCCTCAAGAAATCTACGGGGAGAACTTAGGAATGGGAATGACAGCAGAAAACGTCGCTGAACGATATGCAATTTCTCGTGAAGATCAAGATGCGTTTGCGCTAGAAAGTCAACGACGTGCACGAGCGGCAATTGACGCTGGAAATTTTAAGGATGAGATTGTGCCGGTGGAAGTGAAAGAACGTAAGAAAACATTCATGTTTGCTGTAGATGAGCATCCTCGAGACACAACGTTGGAGAAGCTGTCGAGCCTCTCACCTGCGTTTAAAAAAGGTGGGTCTGTCACCGCTGGCAATGCTTGCGGACGTAATGACGGGGCAGCGGTTGTCATGCTCATGAAACGAAGTAAAGCCGCACAACTCGGTCTGCAGCCACTTGCGACAATTAGACGTTGGTCAACCGCTGGCGTCTCCCCTGAAGTGATGGGCATAGGTCCTGTTCCTGCTGTGCAGAAACTATTAGCGAGCACGCAAATGAGCGTAGAGGACATTGGTGTATGGGAATTAAATGAAGCTTTTGCATCGCAAGCACTTGCGGTCATTCGTGAGCTGAACTTGCCTATGGATCGCGTGAATCCAAACGGCGGGGCAATCGCCCTCGGTCACCCGCTCGGGGCAACAGGTGCACGTATTACCATCTCATTGCTCTTTGAAATGATGAGAAAGAAACAACAGTACGGGGTAGCAACGCTCTGTGTAGGTGGTGGTCAAGGCATGGCGCTCTTGCTCGAGAGGGAGGAAGCGTAATGAACCAGATTGCTGTCATCGGTGCGGGCACGATGGGAAGAAGCATTGGCTATACTGCAGCGATTCACGGGTTTTCTGTGCGTATTTATGATGTGCATGAAGTTGCCCTAACTCGTGCAAAAACAGCAAATATTGAGCTTGCTGAAAAGAGCGCTACTCGTGAATTTATAACAGACGAACAAAAAGTATACGTCGAGCAGAATATCGTCTATGAACCGAACTTAGAGCGAGCAGTAAAAGGGGCTGATATCGTTATTGAAGCGGTGTTGGAAGAGATGGAGCTAAAAGTCAACGTATTCAAGCAGCTTGACGAGTTGACCGATGAGCAAACCATCCTTGCCACGAACACGTCCACGCTCAGCCCGACAGAAATTGGTGCGGCCACAACTCGTTCAGATCGTGTCGTAGCGATGCATTTCTTTAATCCAGTCCATCGTATGAAACTAATCGAAATTGTACGTGGCCTAGATACATCGGATGAGACCGTCGAACGGGTACAAAAGCTGGGACGACAACTCGGCAAAGAGACGGTTGAGGTACGTGAATTTCCTGGTTTTGTCACTAGCCGAATGAACTGCCTCATCGGAAATGAAGCGATGAACATGTATATGGAAGGCGTCGCCTCTGCCGAGGATATCGATAAAGCAATAAAACTCGGCTTAAATCATCCGATGGGCCCATTGGAGCTTGCTGATCTTGTCGGTCTGGATAGCCGTCTTCGCAACATGAATTATTTGTATGAGACACTCGGAGAAAAGTACCGACCGTGCCCGATCTTAGCCCAATACGTTAAAGCTGGCCGGCTAGGCCGGAAATCAGGTAAAGGGTTTTATGAATATTCATAGCCCAATCTGCACTAGGCTACCGTTTATAAAGTTGTGTATCTATATTTCATAAAAACCTTCCAAAATGTTATTGGGAGGTTTTTTAATTAACGTGCCATGAATCACACCCGTGAAGACCTGGACATGATTGTCCTTCCCTTCGCACTTTCCGCTAGAAACGCACACTGGAAATCTATGATAAGATGAAATTATTCAGAGTAGATTTGAGTGGATGTTATGTGGGAATTTGTTGTGGTTTTCGCCATTTTCCTATTAGGGGCGATTGTTCAAGGGGTTAGTGGTTTTGGATTAGGGCTTGTCGCAATGGGCGTTTTACCCTTATTTTTAACAATTAAGGAAAGCACGTTGCTCGTCATATCTTTATTAGTCGTTGCTGCGGCGACGGTTGTTATTAAAAACGCGAAGCATATTGAGTGGAAAAAAGTACGATCGATTTTAATTTTCGCACTTTTAGGCCGGATTGCTGCGTTCTTCATTCTGTCGAGATACGGTGATTTAAATATTTTGAAGACGTGGCTGGGAATTTTCCTCATTCTCATGGTCGGCTATCTTTTGTTTCAATCTGTCATGAAGCCAGAAAAGAAAGAGCCGACGTTGTGGATTGCGCTTATGCTTGGATTATTGGGCGGATTTATTGGTGGGCTCTTCGGTGTTGGCGGTCCGTTTTTCGTCTTCTATTTTCTCATGGTATTTGCGACAGATAAATACAAATACTTAGTAAACGTTCAGTTTGTCACCCTCATCGTTTGTCTGTTTTCGATCGTATTGCATGCGGTAAACGGGGACTTTGAACCTTCGTTCATTGGCTTATTTATTGCGGGTACGTTGGCGGTCATGATTGGGACATTTATTGGCTTAAGGTTATTTGCAAAGGTGAATAACGAAGTGATTCGCAAATTGGCGATGTTTTTAGTTTTCATATCAGCGCTAAATTTAATTTTATTTTCTTAAAAAAGGTCGGCACATACCGACCTTTTTTTGTTACTACGATTTAAAATATAATTTTAAATTGACATCACTTTATTAAAATATTAAAATGATTAAAAGTTTCAGAATTTAATAGTTGGAGGCATATGCCATGGGAGAATCTTTTGAAAGCGTGACAGAGTCAAGGAATCAGCGGTCCGCTCACATCGATCGACAAACGACTGGAGATATACTTCGTGCGATTAATGCAGAAGATCAACAAGTGGCAACGATCATATCCAAACACATTGATGTGATTGAGGGGATTGTACAAGATGCTGTGCGCGCTTTGCAAAAAGGCGGGCGCTTGTTTTACGTCGGTGCTGGAACGAGCGGGAGAATTGGTGTATTGGATGCGTCAGAGATTCCCCCAACGTATGGCACGGAACCAGAGCTTGTCCAAGCCATTATTGCTGGTGGAGATCAAGCGATATTTGAAGCTGTTGAAGGAACGGAAGATAATGAAGAACTCGGCAGAGACGATCTTCTCGAACGAGGTGTTAAAGAAACAGATGTGGTGATCGCTATTACAGCAAGTGGCAAAGCCCCTTATGTCATAGGAGCACTTAAAGCGGCAGAAGAGCTAGGTGCGGTTACGGTATCATTTACGTGCAATCACCACGCACCGCTTCATGCTTTTGCCAAACACGAGCTCAGCATTGAAGTAGGTCCAGAAATCGTCATGGGCTCGACACGCATGAAAGCAGGAACCGCCCAGAAGCTTGTGTTGAATATGATTACGACGACGACGATGATTCAGCTCGGAAAAGTGTATCGAAATCTAATGGTCGATGTTAAACCGTTAAATAAGAAACTCGTGAGCCGTTCCAAACGGATGATACAATACGCAACCGACTGTAGCGAAGAGCGGGCAGAGCAATTGTTTCATCTTTCCGGACAAAGGCCGAAAATTGCCATCGTCATGGAGCTACTGAATGTATCAGAAACAGAAGCGGAGCAACATTTAGACCGAGAGGAAGGCTTTGTGTATCGGGTGTTAGAAGAGGAATGATTCAGTATTTATGGAAAATGACAATGAACGATAAAATGTTTTAATACGGCCTAGTTAAGGGTATATTTCATCAAGAAGATTGCATAGAAAAGAGGAACAAGATGAAATGGCTCATAACTAGACCGAAGATTACCGTATTGTTTTTTATTATGTTGACGATCATTGGGGCAATTAGTTTTTCACAAATGCCGCAACGTGAAATTCCGGAGTTCTCGCCTCCAATTGCGCAAGTGACGACAGTATATCCGGGGTCTTCAGCAGAAGAAATTGAACAACAAGTGACCAACCCTATTGAGGATGCTTTAACTCAATATGAAGAAATAGAATCATATGAATCGGTATCTGCTCCAGGGTTATCACTCATTACGATTGAACTGGATGAATCCATTGACGATTCAGCCGTCGTTTGGAATGAAATTAACCAAGATGTAAATGGTCTCGCCTCATCATTTCCAGACGATAGTAATACGCCTGAATTTACAACCACATCCGGTGATCAAGGGCTTGCTACATACCATGTTAAATACAACGATGATGACGCACTTCCTGCCATCCAAGAAGTACTCGATGACTATGCAGAAGAAGTGGGAAATACCCCCGACTTATTAGAACTCGATGTGCAAGGTGGTCTAGAACGAGAGGTGCTCGTTAGCCTTGATGCTGCTTTAATGGAAGACAATGATCTTACTTATGAGCAGATCATTGGCGTATTGAACGGAGAAGAAGACCTCGCGCCTGTTGGAGAGTGGGAAGACGACAATTATATTTACCCAGTAGACGTGAGCAATTATTCATCTATAGAAGAGTTTAACCAATTGCCCGTCGGCGTGAATGAAGATGGGGACACGATTCTACTAGAAGATGTGGCGACGATGGACGTCACTTTCCAAGCGCGTGAACAAGCAGTGACTTATGACGGCGATCAATCATTAGCACTGACGTTTACGTTCGGCCCTGGGAGCAGTGTGCCAACGGCGCAATCACAGCTCGATGACATTGTTGCAGAACTTAATGAATCATTGCCAGGGTCCACAGAAGCAGAATTGCTATACACACAAGATGATCTCGTATCTGACTTATTTGCAGATTTGGCCTTGTCTTTTGCAATTGCGGTTGTTGCCGTTCTGATCGTTTGTTCATTAGGCTTACGGATTGGTTCAGCAATTAGTGTTGCGATTGCCATCCCGGTATCGCTCAGCATTGGGTCGATCGCCATCCCATTTTTTGACGTTGGGTTGAACCAAATTTCATTAATTGCTTATATCATCGTGCTGGCCATACTTGTCGATGACGGGATTGTAGTGAACGACAACATCGAACGCCAGCTTCGAAACGGTAAGAACCCGAAAGAAGCTGCGTACAAAGGAACGAAAGAAGTGTTCTGGTCGGTAGTTACTTCGACAATTGTCGTCGTATTTACATTTTTCCCGATCTTGTTGTTGCCAGGCGGCGCAGGAGAGTTCATTCGACCGCTCCCTGTCGTGCTCATTAGTGCGATCATCGCTTCTACAGTCGTTAGCTTGTTTCTCATTCCAATTTACCGAACTTGGAAAGAGAAACGCAGAAAGTCGTCCGTTAACGAAAAGCCTCCTGGACTTTTAGGGTCATTGTTCGAGCGTTCAGGGAAAGTATACAGTGAGAAGTTTATGCGGCGCATCGTCAGACGCCCGTTTGTCGTCTCCTTTATCGGGTTAGGGTTAGGAACCGCGGCATTTGCGCTCATTCCATTTATCCCGTTGGAATTCTTCCCTGATTCTGACCGCGAAGAAGTGTTCATTGAAGCTACGCTCCCGGATGGGACACCGCTGCAAGAAACAGAAGCCTATTCAGAGGAAATTGCTGACTGGGTTAATGAGGAGCCGTTTGTGCGCTCGGTATCTACATTTACTGGTACAGCCATCCCTGATCTATTTTCATCAGATGGTGGAAGTGAGGAAAGTGAGAATCTCGCAAACTTCCTCATCTATATTGATAAAGACATGATTGATGCGCGAGATGCGATGAATCAATGGAGCGAAGAGCTACCAGAAGCTTTTGGCGGTCTTGAGTCGTATGAAGTGTCGATCATTGAATCAGGTCCTCCAGTAGGCGCGCCAATTGCTATTGAAATTCAAGGAGAATCCATTGATGCACTACTTGATAAGAGTGGAGAAGCGCAAGAAGTTCTCGCAAACACCGAAGGTGTGCTGAATGTAGATGATGATATTGGAACAGCTGTTGAATCGTATCAAATGCAGCTCGACCGAGATGTAATGGAGGAAAACAACTTCTCAAGTAGTGAAATAAGTGACACCCTTGCTGCAATTGGAGAAGGTGTTCCTCTAGGCGAGTTTGACGTTGACGGGGAATTACTCGATTGGCGTGTCGCTTATGATGGCAATGAAGTGGATTTGCTTGATGAAGTTACCTTAGAAGGTATAGAAGAGTCTGTTGTTCTTTCAGATATCGTCACGATTGAAGAAGCAGAAGTTACGCCACGCATTCCGCACTCAGATGGCAATCGTATCGTAACGGTACGGGCTTTCCCTGGTGAACGGAGCGCTGATGATATTATCGCTGAAGTCGAAGATGATCTGTTAGCGTTAGAAGATGAAGAGACATCTATCACGATTGGAGGGGAGACAGCGGAGAGAACCGATGTGTTCATCCAAATCGGTCAAATCTTTATCGTTGTTGTGTTCCTCATCTTAATTGTGATGGCGATTCAATTCTATTCGCTTTCCATTCCGTTTATCATATTAAGTGCTGTGTATTTAGCGTTTGCCGGCGCAATGATTGGTTTATTTATCACTCAAACAGGACTCGGCTTCATGTCACTTATGGGTGGTGTGAGCTTGGCCGGTATCGTCGTCCGAAACGGAATTGTGCTTATCGAATTCATTGAACAGAGACGAAAAGAAGGGCTCGGTGCCAAAGAAGCCGTTACGCTCGCTGCAGAGCAGCGTTTCCGCCCGGTCGTGCTCACGTCCCTTACAACAATTGCCGGTCTAATGCCCGTTGCCCTTGGTAACAGCACATTATTCCAACCGTTAGGGATTACCATCGTTTCAGGCGCGCTATTCTCCGCCGTATTAACGTTGTTTGTTGTACCTGCACTCTATCTAGTACGTGAACGCTGGAAACGAGGAGAAATTTCGTAAACGAGCAAAGGTTGATGAGAAGATCACTTCTCATCAACCTTTTTTTAGGATGCGCGAGTTCGATTTATATGGATCTTTTAGATGTGGACGATCGGTGCTTGCGCTCCGCCGTCATACTTAGGCGGGGGAACCTCTTGTTTAATTGATGGATCATGGCATCTTTGTGCAGGTTGATGAAGGGTGGTTGTACCGTCTGAACGACGGTCATGTTTATTTGACTCCTTTTGGCTTCCAATCGGTGAGCATGTGACTTCAAACTGGCAAATCTGGGGATGTACGAACGAACCAATCTGAAGAGGCTGCATACTAGACTAGGCGTGCTAATTCGATGAGTATTCCACTACGATGTGCAGGGTGCGGATTTCTATCATAAAAAGACCGATGGTGAGTTTTCCGTCTTATACCCAATCAAACCGGAGAAAAACTTCCCTCGCAAATTTCGCTCCCGCTCACCCATGTGAACAGGAAAAGAATTTTCTCTTTTTAAGTATTGTTCCTGCCGACATTGCTAGAAGTCATTGCTTATTTGGTGTGTGCATACAGTAATAGAAATGCATGTCCTGGGGGAGATTTTGTGAGGACCTGGTACTGGGTATTGTTCACGCTTTATATGAGTGCGTTGGTATACGTGACGTTTTTTGCTTGGAATCACGGGGCGTCCCTCGGGCCTGAAGGTCCTGGGGGAAGAAATTATAATCTCACCCCAGTGAGGAGCATTTACCGGATTGCTGTTTTTAGTCCTGAATGGGTAGCACCTGTCCGTATTCTCATTGGAAATATTATTATGTTTATGCCGCTTGGTTTTTTTCTGCCGTTATTATTCAGACAGGTGCGTACGATCCTGCGCATTGTCCTCGTAGGTTTGTTTGTATCCTTATGGATCGAAGTGATGCAGTTTTTGCTCACGTATCGAGTTGCTGACGTCGATGATCTTATTTTGAATGTGATCGGCGCTTTTAGCGGAGGTGTACTCTATTTCGCAATGCGCTCAGTCAAACGTCGTGTTTATTTGTTTAACGTATAGCGGACCCATAAGCGATAGCAACTGTACACGACGAGTAAAAACAAACCGTAAAAAACGGCAACATAAACTAAGCCGAGCGGGTTATGTACGATCGTACTACCGACCGTCGCAAATAAAATCATTGATGGAATTTTGCCGAGTGAAGAGGCAATCGCGTAACCCCAAAACCCAACGCGGCTAAGCGCGCTATATATGTTCACAATAATTGATGGCACGATCGGAATTAACCGTGTCAAAAAGATCGTCATAAAGGCATTCCGTTCAAATAAACCATTAATACGCGCCAGTGTAGCGTACCGATTGAGCACGCGCTCTCCCCAATCTTGATAGCCGTACCTGACGAACATAAACATAATAATTGAAGCGGCTGCAGAGCCGACCCATGTAACGAAACTTCCGAGAACAGAGCCGTAAATCGCACCTAAAATACCCCCGATAATCGGATAAGGAATAATCGGGAAAAGCGAGAGCAATGTAGCAATTGCTGCGGTGATCAAAATTGACTCGGTACCTTCTTGGTCAATCCAAAGAGCAAGTTCTTCTCCATATAATAATGCCACAAGCGCTAATGATACGAGTATCATTAGCACGAATAATTTTCGTAACATCTGGTCACCTCCCGTCTATTTTAGCAGAATTCTGCTAGAATAGAATGGTCGAACGTTTAATAGATGAGGGTGAAAATACAGATGAAAAGAATTGGTTTGTTGTTAGGTTTAACTGTACTTCTCGTTGGGTGTAGCACAGAAGGGGAAGTTTCTGAAGACGGGGTTGACCGTAATGATGCGGTAGAAGTGACGATGACGATGGAAACGGGCGGGGAAGTCGAGATGCACTTGTATCCGAACAATGCGCCTGAAACTGTAGACAATTTCGTCTCTCTTGTTGAAGATGGCTTTTATGATGGACTTACGTTTCACCGTATTGTTCCAGGGTTTATGGTCCAAGGCGGTGACCCTGACGGCACTGGAATGGGGGGATCCCCTGAAACCATTACCGGTGAGTTCGCAAGTAATGAAATTGAAAATCCGTTAGATCATCAAGAAGGTGTGCTCTCCATGGCTAGAGTTCAAGGAGATCATAATTCAGCATCATCCCAATTCTTCATTATGCTCGGGGAGCATGCATCTTTAGACGGGGATTACGCCGCCTTTGGAGAAGTCGTTGACGGAATGGACGTTGTCGAAGAAATCGCTCAATCGGAAACAACAGGGGAGATGGCAGTTGACCCGCCCGTCATTGCTTCCATGGAAGTGAACTAAAGTACAGTTAAAACGATACTAAATCGCTTGTGTGGTGCCCGAAATCAAAACCTCAATAAAAAACTAGCCTGCTCCGGCTAGTTTTTTATTATGAGAGTCCATCTAGGAAAATTTCCGCGGATTTTACGTAGCGTCGTTTTCGTTCCTCAATTGGATAATCACCATACAGCATGACCATGCCGACAGAAAGGGCGCTTGCAATTTCACTCACTTCCCACGGATCGCCTACGTTCCACTCTTCTTGACGATTCCCTTCTTGAATAATGTCCATAAAGCATTCGGTGTAGCGGTCGTCGATTTCTTTAATTTTGGCTTTAATCTCTGATGAGTAATGACTTTCCAAAGCATAAAATTCAGCAACAGCACTTCTCATCGGATGATACGTTTGCCGGGTCGCACTATATGTGGCAAGTCCGATGAATTTCTCTCTTGCGTTGTTGAATTCATGGCTTTTAAGAGACCATTCATGTAACCAGTGATCATCGTCTTTTTCAATAATCTTTAGGAATAAAGCTTCTTTGTTTTTGAAATGATGATAAAGATTCCCTTTGCTGCTTCCTGATGCTCGAACAATATCAGCAACCGATGTTTCTCGGTATCCTTTTTCAATAAACAGCTGTTTTGCGGCTTCAATGATGGATTGCTCTTTCAAGTGAAATTCCTCCTTGACGAGAGTTCTTTTATCGATTATATTATAGACCGACCGCTCGGTCTGTGTAAAGGAGGAATCATGATGGAGACAGAAGTTAAACTATCAAGGAACCGCACATTTATCCTCATGTTTATTGCTGGCGTCTTTGCAGTAGTAGGGTTTAGTATGTTTCTTACGACGGTATCATGGTATGCCGTTACAGAAATGGACTCGGCTGCAGCCGTGGGTTTAGTGCTGATGGCAGCGACCATTCCTCGACTGCTAATGATGGTATTTGGCGGTGTTCTTGCCGATAAATATAAGAAAACAACAATCATGTTTATTACGAACCTGACGCAAGGGTTTTTATTGCTTCTTTTGTATCTGTTTGTTGCAAGTGACAACCTGACATTAACGATTCTTTTAGTGTTGGCGGGTATCTTTGGCATGCTTGATGCCTTTTTTGGTCCGGCAAGCTCTTCGCTCATTCCAAAAATTGTTGCTAAAGCACAATTGCAACGGGCGAATGCCGTGTTTCAAGGGGCTGACCAAATTTCATTTATCATCGGTCCAATTCTTGCTGGGGTGTTGATGGAAGCCTACTCGGTGGCCGGAAGCTTTCTCATTGCCACTATTCTCGTGTTCTTTTCAGCGATATTCATCTTTCCACCACTCATTAAAGAAGCAGCTGTGGAAGAGCGCACACAGCAAAGCCCGATGCAAGATCTTAAAGACGGTTTGCAATACGTACGCAGGTCGCAATTTTTGCTCGTCGGTTTGCTCGTATTAATTACGCTTAACTTCTTTGTCTTTGGCGCACTTCATATTGCCATTCCACTCTTAGTCGATGTTCACGGAGGCTCTCCATTAAACCTCAGCTTCATGGAGGCAAGTCTTGGGATCGGCATGTTACTCGGAAGCATGATTCTAGGTGTGTATACAATTAAAAGGCGAAGAGGCGCGATGACCCTATACGGGTTGCTTGCCGCTCTTGTGCTCTTTATTATCTTTAGCCTCATTCCGAACTTAACGGGGTTAACGATCTTAATCTTTTTTATTGGGTTTTCAATGGTGTTTGTCTATATTCCATTCTTTACCGTCGCTCAGGAAAATACGGATCAACACATTATGGGAAGAGTCATGAGTATCATCTTTTTAGCCATGAATGGGTTTGACCCGGTATCTTACGGGATTGTAACCGGGATGGTGGCTTTCGAGATTCCAATTCAACTCGTGTTATTTGGTCTTGGAGTCGTGGGGCTCGTCATTTGGTTCTTTATCTTTTTCAAAGCGAAACAATTTCGTGAGGTTTAAAATGACAAAAGAACAGGAATGTCATGAACAGAGACTTTAGAAAGCTAGGTGAAACTGTGAACGAGTTATTTGCAAAAGGATCTATAGGAAATCATATACTAAAAAACCGATATATCGTTGGGCCGATGACGCGTGTAAGCTCTGAGGAAGATGGAACGCCGAATGAACGTGTCCGACAATATTATGAGCGCTTTGCTAAGGGTGGCTTTGCTGCGGTCATAACTGAGGGTGTTTATCCGGATACAAAGCATAGTCAAGCGTATCGCTACCAAGGTGGTTTAGCGACGGAGAAACATGCAAGTGCTTGGGCACCGATTGTAGAAGGTGTGAAAAGTCACGGCGCGCTCATGATTGCGCAGTTAATGCACGGAGGGGCGCAAACGCAAGGAAATCATTATACAGACGTCACGGTTGCTCCTTCTGAGTTTTCACCACCTGCAGATAAAGTGGAAGTGTATTACGGAAGCGGAGCGTTCCCGACAGCAAAAGAATTGTCTAAACAAGAGATTGAAGAAGTCAAACAAGGATTTGTACAGTCAGCGAAGCTTGCCAGTCAGGCTGGGTTTAGCGGCGTTGAATTACATGGGGCGAATGGGTATTTACTTGATGAGTTTCTTTCTGAAGTGAGCAACAAACGTACCGATGAATATGGCGGTAGTGTGGAGAATCGTGTCCGTCTGCTCGTTGAATTAATTGAAGAAGTACGAGCGGCTGTTGGCACTGAGATGATGCTAGGCATCCGCATTTCACAGTTGAAAGCGACGAACGGGTCGTATGTTTGGCCAGGAGGGGAAAGTGATGCCCGTATCATTTTCTCTGCACTCGGGAAGACGAGCGCTGACTACATCCACATCTCGGATATCGATGCGGCTGCTCCCGGTTTTGGTGAAGGAACGAAAACGATGGCGCAAGCGGCGAAACAATATGCGAACAAGCCAATCATCACGTGCGGAGATTTAGGCGATCCAGAAAAAGCCGCACGAGTGCTTCAGCAAGGAGAAGCTGATTATATTGCCGTTGCTCGCCAAGCATTAGCGAATCCAGATACGCCAAATCGAGTGAAAGAAGGGAAGCCATTGGGTAACTTCGATGGCAAAGCGGTCATGACCCCGCAAGCGTATGTAAAGGATTTTGAATTAGAATACTAGAGTATTAGGGAGCTAACCGTAGGTTAGCTCCTTTTTATCGTGACCAGTAAATATTGGACAGCGCACTGCCTCGATAGAGCGACGGTTACTCGTTTGCTACATAACCCGTTCTCTCAACGATCGTTTGGCCTTCGGGTCCGATCATCCATTCGAGCAGTGTCGCCACCTTCTCGTCATCTTCCCCAGCGCGAGTAATGGCATAGAATTCGGATGAGAGGGGGTACGAATCGTTTGCGATATTTTCTCGTGTTGGCCGAGCGCCATCAATGGCTAAAAGCCGAACTTCATCAGTGTCATTCATTTCTGTAGCAAAGAATCGAAAGGAATACCCAATTGCATGAGGATGGTTTCTGTAATCCGCCGTTTCGGTTATGATTCCACCCATACCCGCTACCCGATCCTCAGCAGGAGGGTCCATAAGTTCATCTTCCCCTATGAATTGTTGTAAAGCAGTTTGGCTACCACTTCCTTCTGGTCTTTGGAAAGCCTGAATCGTTCCAGATTCCCCGCCTACCTCAGCCCAGTTGGTCACCTCACCCGTATAAATCGATCGTAACTGTTCATAAGTGAGAGACTCGATAGGGTTCGTTTCGTTTACAAAGAAAACGAAAGCTTCTCTACCTAGTGGTGTAAGCTCAAATTCTACATTAAGCTCTTCGGCTTCAGCTCGTTGATTGCTAGAAGGTGCTGGTGCAAAGATGATATCCACCTCTTCGTGTAGGAGTGCTGTAAAGGCGTTGTCAGTTTGCGTTCTTCGAACGGCACTCCGGTCAGGGTTATACGTACCTTCTGGGTAAACAGCTTCTGCAAAAGCTGCATAGATGGGATAAAGAGCCGTCGCACCGTCTAGTACAGGAAGATCATCGTCAAACTGGATTGATGCTTCTTTATCGAGGGTGGCTAACGTATTGTCATTCGCATAAGGGATGTAGTCATCAATCTCAACATCCGCCTCGGTGATCGTATCTAGCTGAGCTTCTTGGTATGACTGGAACTGTACGACTCCGAGTGTGAGGACGACCAAACTCAACCCTATGCCAAGGCCGACCCCGCGTATTTTTCTAGTAGAGATATCAAAAACAGCAAAGAACGTCCAAATAATAATCAATATGTACGCTCCGAAGTATAAATAAGCATGCATAGTATTAGTCATGACGAACAATAAAAAGAGATAACCAATGCCAGCAAAAAAAGTAATACCTAAAGCTGCAAAAATAAATCGAATGATTTTTTGGAAAAGTTGCGCCAAGATAAGCCCTCCTTTCTACTTAGTTTGCAGGGGTGGGTAGCACGCGTCAATGGCTTTTCTTGAAGTCTGTGTATGAGTTGGATATGCTGTAATGAGGAGGGACGAAAATGGAAAGAAAACACACTTCAATTCCCATTGATCCAGCACGTTTGAAAATGATGAAGAATCAACTGACGAGGTTTTTGATGACGTACAAGTTTGCGTTAGATGAAATGAATACGAAGGTGGGCATCTTACAAGAAGAATTTCAATACGTCCATGAATACAATCCGATCGAACACGTTTCATCAAGATTGAAGTCTCCTGAAAGTATTCTTCAAAAAGTCCAGCGAAAAAGAATTCCAATGAACATGGAAGACATTCGAGAACATATTAAAGATATTGCAGGAATTCGCATCAGTTGTTCTTTTCAAAAGGATATATATGCGATTCAAGATATGCTAGAAAAGCATGAGGATATTCGTATTCTGGAAGTGAAAGATTACTTGCAAACGCCAAAGCCGAATGGCTACCGGAGCTTGCATCTGATTGTGGAAGTGCCTGTATACATGTCTGACCGAATTGAACACGTCGCTGTCGAAATTCAAATTCGTACGGTTGCAATGGATTTTTGGGCAAGCTTGGAGCACAAGATCTTTTACAAATTCGGTGAGGTCGTTCCATCAGAGCTGTCCTCAGAACTTAAAGACGTTGCAGAAGCAGCGGCGAAGTTAGATCAAAGAATGGAAAGCTTACATCAGCAAGCAAACGAGTATAAGAAAGAGGCGGTCGATGCCGAGTCACTGCAATCGGTCAACGTACAAGATACGCAATACGCCATTCCTGCACAGTTAATTCGTGCACTAACCGATGACGACAAAAAAAACCAGTGATGAAGATCACTGGTTTTCTACTGGTATTTTTTGACCCCAAAGCTTTGTGAGCAAGAAGGCGACGACAGTCATAAGCACAAGCCCTGTTAAAAGAGCAATCCACCATGAATTGGTGATGCCGGCAATGAAGAAGCAGATCATCCCGACAATTCCTGCAGTAATCGCATAGGGAAGTTGCGTGTTGACGTGGTCGATATGGTCACTCGCAGCACCTGCAGAAGAAAGCACAGACGTATCAGAGATGGGAGAACAATGATCTCCGAAAATCCCTCCACTTAAAACAGCGGCGATTGCTAACGGTAAACTAATGTCCATCGATACCGCTAACGGAATCGCAATCGGAATCATGATGGCAAAGGTACCGTAAGATGTGCCCGTTGTAAAAGCGATAATGCCCCCAGCAATGAAAATAAGGATTGGAATTAACGCCGGTGATATGAGGGACTGTTCAGCTACATTTACGAGAAACTGATCGGTACCGACTTCGGATGACACAGAGCCGATCGACCAGGCAAGAATTAAGATAACGAAAACGAGCATCATGCCTTTGATGCCTTTCATGATCAGCCCAACAGCTTCCATGAAGCTAAACATTTTTTGAGATACACCCATAATAAGTGCAACGAAAATGGCAGCAACAGCGGCAAGTAGGATTGAGATGCCTCCGTCCGCTTCGCCGATCGCAACGACAAAGCTGTTTTCTGGGTAGTTTCCGGTCCACAAGAAAAGTGGTGGAATGAGCGCTAGCAACACGAGCATCGGAACGAGCAAGTTTCGAATTTTTGGTGTGCCAGTCACGGGTTCCGCTTGTGTAATCTCGTCAGCGGCAGGCGGTTGACCTCCGTCACGAATGAGTTTCCCAGTTGTTACTGCACGGAGCTCGGCTTTTGCCATCGGTCCGTAGTCAAATCGTAAAAAGATGACGATAAACACGGTGAAGATCGCCAAAATCGCGTAATAGTTAAACGGAATTGTGGCTAAGTACATGAGATACTCGCTTTGGTCAATATCCATTCGCACAAACTCAGTGCCAATTAACCCCATCACATAAACGACCCACGTCGAAACCGGCACTAAAAGACATGTCGGTGCTGACGTTGAGTCAACGATGTAAGCAAGTTTTTCTCGAGATACTCTCAATTTATCTGTGATTGAACGCATGACGCTACCAACAGTTAATGCGTTAAAATAATCATCAATAAACAACGTTAATCCTAAAAATCCTGTTGAAGCTTGAGCACCTTTGCGTGAGCGGATGCGGTTTGCAAAAGCATTCGCTAGCGCCTGGGCGCCTCCGGTCGTCTGGAATACGACGATGAGAACACCGAATAAGCCGCAATACAATAAGACCGTTGCATTCCATTCATCGCCTAAAGAAGGTATGATAAAGTCATTAAACGTTGCGTATAGGCCGAGAAATGGGTTCCAACCACTAAGCATCGTTGCACCAATCCAAACACCTACAAATAAGGCAGGTACAACATTACGCGTTAAGATGGCTAGAATAATGGCTACCACGGGGGGCAAAAGGGCCAATAATCCAAAGTCCATAGGGTACGCTCCTTTACTGTTTCTTATGATCCATTAGTGCATTATAAAGGACAGGTGGTCATTATGCACGATAATCTTGTCGAAAGGATAACCTTTCCTTATTTTCTACAAAACTTGCACTTTTACGACAAGGAGGCAGGTCGATGATTGACCTTAGAAGCGATACGGTTACGAAGCCGACAGAAGCGATGCGAGCAGCAATGGTAGATGCGGTTGTTGGTGATGATGTGTATGAAGATGATCCGACGGTCAATGACTTGGAAGAATACGCAGCCGAGCTACTTGGAAAAGAAGCGGCGTTATTTGTGACGAGTGGAACACAAGGAAATCAAATTGCGGTTCTTGCACATTGCCAACCTGGCAACGAAGTCATAATGGAAGCAGAAAGCCATATTTTTCACTATGAAGGAGCTGCTATCGCAGCATTTGCTGGTGTGCAACCTCGTACGGTATATGGGGTGCGAGGAGTGATGGACGTCGCGGATGTTGAAGAAGCGATTCGTCCAGATGATATTCATGCTCCTGAGACTGGGCTCATTTGCATGGAGAACACCCATAATCGACACGGAGGTACCATTATAACCCCTGAGGAGATGAGAAATGTTACTGACTTAGGAAGCCGTTATCAAATCCCTACGCATCTTGACGGTGCGCGGTTGTTTCATGCAAGTGTGGCATTGGGAGAACTGATTAAGAATTTTACTGAGTCATTCACGACGGTACAAGTGTGTCTCTCAAAAGGATTAGGGGCGCCCGTTGGATCCATCATTGCCGGGGACCAAGCTTTCATAAAGAGTGCAAGAAAGTGGCGAAAAAGATTAGGTGGTGGAATGCGGCAAGCAGGTGTGATCGCAGCGCCGGGAAAGATTGCACTCACCGATATGATTGATCGCTTAGAGAACGATCACACGAACGCAAAACGCCTTGCTGAAGGGATTGGAAATATCCCCGGGATGGGCATTCACACACCGGTTGAAACGAATATTATTCTTGTCGAAACAGATGGACTCCAATGCACAGAAAAAGAGTTCTCACACCGACTCTATTCTGAAGGCGTTCTCGCAAACCCTTACGGAAAGAACATCATCCGTCTTGTCACCCATAAAGACGTGACCTCCACTCAAATTGAAGCGACGATTACAGCCGTGCAGCGCGTAGTTAAAGACACTATACATGATGAAAGGAAGGGATGAGCATCGAAACAGACGGGCTGTTACATGCAACATCGCTGAACAATCAACTAGCAGATGTCATTCCAGAAGAACGATGGGGGGAGTCTGTTCATGAACAATTAGGCACACCGTCCCAGTTGTTTGCCCATCTTATTCGAGTGCGCCTCGTGTATCGATCAGCGCTATTCTCGGGCAAAGTGCAATTTCCAGGTGAGAAGGTGCCCGATGATGCCCCTGTTCGTTCACTACTTCTGTCTAGTGCGGAGCGACTTGCGGAGGCGTTTTTGTATACCGAAAAGAACCATATTACTTTTGACGATCGTGCGATTACACCGGTAGAATTAATGCAGATTGCCGTTCAACACGAAGGAATTCATACGGGACAATATTATGTTGCGCTCAAGCAATCAGGCTACCCGGTTCCGACACAATGGCAAACAGATTGGGCATTAACGTGAGGAGTTAGACAATGAAACGAATATTAATTATGACTGCAGTTGATGCGGAAAAAGAAGCTGTGGAAAAAGGCATTGGTACAAATCCGAACATTCAAGTGGAAACGGCAGGTGTTGGTCCCGCAAGTGCTGCAGCGAGAACGGCAATATGTTTGGCGAAAGATGATTACGATCTCGTGATCAATGCCGGAATCGGTGGGGGCTTTAAAGAAAGAGCAGAAATATTAGAAGTTGTCATTTCTTCGGACATCGTTTGTGCAGATTTAGGGGCAGAGACAGCCGATTCTTTTATCCCAGTAGAAGAACTCGGGTTTGGCTCCTCCCGTATTGAATCCCCCCAAATTATGCAAACAATGAAATCAGGAGTTATTATCACGAAATCTACTGTGACAGGCACAGACGACACCGCGCTAGATTTACTAGAGCGATTTCCTGAGGCGGTTGCTGAGGGCATGGAAGGATTTGGCGTCGCTTCAGCTGCAAAGGAGTACGGCGTACCTGTCGTCGAAATACGGGCAATATCCAACTTTGTCGGCAAACGGGATAGAGGTGCCTGGAAAATTCCTGAGGCGTTGGAACAACTTGCGAAAGCAATGGAGGTTTTACGATGAAAATCGCATTTTCACCATGTCCGAACGACACTTACGTCTTTCACGCACTCACGCACGGTAAGATTGAAGGTGCCCCTGACTTTCAAGTGACGTATGCAGATATTGATGTGACGAATACACTTGCTATTGACGGAGACCCCGATGATCATGACGTGATGAAGATATCGTTTGCTGCACTTCCTTGGGCGTTAGAAGACTATCACCTTATCCCTTGTGGTGGTGCACTTGGGAGAGGATGTGGTCCACTAGTGCTCACAAACGGGGAGAAACAAGCTCAAGATATGATTGGAAAGCGAGTCGCTGTCCCTAGCGAAAGGTCAACCGCCTATATGCTGTTTCGGTTATGGGCAAAGCAACAAGTGGAAGGTCAATTTGGAGAAATTGTCGTCATGCCATTCCACCAAATCATGCCCGCGGTAAAAGAAGGCGAGGTGGATGCTGGCCTCGTCATCCATGAAGCGCGATTTACGTACGAAAAATTTGGGCTATCTAAACTTGTTGACTTAGGCGATTGGTGGGAGACTGACACAGGCTCACCGATTCCACTTGGCGCCATTATTGCCAAGCGAGAGCTTGATGTGTCCACAATTACAGACTGGATCCGCCAATCAATTGAATACGCATGGGCGCATCCTGAAGCCTCAAAGTCTTACGTGATGGAACATGCGCAAGAGATGGACGAACACGTCGCAGCGTCACACATTGATCTATATGTAAATGAGTTTACGAGAGATCTAGGCACCGAAGGGTATAGGGCGATACACGAACTACTAGGCCGGGCAGCTGAAGAAGGCATTGTCCCTCCCGTACCGAAAGAACGTTTATATGATGCTGTAAAATAAGCAGCCAGGCACATAAAAAAGTGGATGTCCCTATATAGGACATCCACTTTTTTATGGTTGAAAGTAGCGTTTTTTCGATGTGAGCTGGATGTAGGTTGAGAGGGGAGTCCCGTTTTCGAAAATGGAATAAATTCGGGCTGAGATACGTTCGGCTTGGGGGGAGTGCCCGTTTTCGACATTAGAGTGCACGCATTCGACACCGAAGTGCCCGTTTTCGACATTGAAGTGCACACATTCGACAACGAGAGTGCCCGTAATCACCCCCCAAGCCCCCGCCCCACATTGACGTGTGTCAAATATATGCCCAGTAAGAGTCTACGCCATGGATGCAATGCGGAGTGCCCGTTTTCGACATTAGAGTGCACACTTTCGACACGGGATTGCGCGTAATCGACATTGAAGTGCACACATTCGACAACGAGAGTGCCCGTAATCACCCCCCAAGCCCCCGCCCCCACATTGACGTGTGTCAAATATATGCCCAGTAAGAGTCTACGCCATGGATGCAATGCGGAGTGCCCGTTTTCGACATTAGAGTGCACGCATTCGACACCGAAGTGCCCGTTTTCGACATAGGAGTGCCCGTAATCGACAACGAAGTGCACGCATTCGACACCAAAGTGCACACTTTCGACACCGAAAACAAAGCCCCCCCCCCCGCTCCCCCAGATCCATTTCCCTACGCTTATGAGCCGTTAGTTTCGGACTCTTGTCATGGACTGCTGGTACATGCCAATTTTTTCGATGAAGCGAAGTTCGTCATCATTTTCGATCTTTATTTCGTGCTTGCGACCTCGGTTTCCATCTTCACCTTTGCTCGTAAGCCCGAATACGGTCCGCTCGATTTCCATAAGTGTTGCATGCTCAGTCGTTATTGTGGAAGACGTAGAAAGTCGGGGGCTGACGACTTGATACTTTTGGCCATGCGTATGATAGTTAAATAGCATTTCTTTTTGGACTTGTTTAATGGACATGCGAGCGACTTCAAAAAAGCCATGCTTTTCCCCATTCAAATATACGTCCCATTTCGGGCGAAAGAAGTTTTTGTAGAGAGGTCTCGCCTGGAATAAAAGAACGTCCCCAGTATCGGTATCTTTGATTTCGATGTCGCGAAAGTCCATAAATCCAGAAAGTGAACTCCACTTCTCAAATGCTGTTCGGAATGTGTACTTGTAAGTAGCTACTCGCTCACCACTCGCATTATAAATCTGCACTGGATGGTCATGCATCATATCAATCGGTTCTTGGTACCGTAAGTCACCGGAATTGTCTGCGGGTGGAGGCATCCCATCGAGTTCCTCATTACGCTCCCTTGCCCGGTTACGTCTAACGGCTTGAATGATAAAACGTATGATAACGATCGCAAGTAGAAACCCAAACCCGAGTAGAATGTACCAATAACTTTCATTAATTGGATCCCCAGTAATCCAAACACGCACAGGTTCAATAAAAATAATAATGACAAAGGCAAGCATAATGCCAAATCCTCTTGGGCTGTTCAATACAATCTTCTCCTTGTTGTAGGCATACAGCAAATTCATGCATTGCGTGATGAACTTTATGAGCTGACCAAAACTTACGCTAACACAATCTAAGCCATAATACATGGAAAAGCCCTCATAATTATGTATTTTCACCCAATATATTCTATATTTCTAGAGACGAAGGGCATGATGAATCGTAGAAATGAAACACAACGTAAAAAGTTGTTCTGCTGTGATATGATATGAGAAGTTTAAAACGATAGGAGTTATCATTGTGAAAAAGATAGAGATTGCGACTGAATTGTTTCGGGAACATGGGCACTTGATCGTTTGTCCTGCGTGCCACAGAAACTTGACGCTCCTTGATAAACAGCTCCAATGTGCTGGAGGGCACGTATATGACCTCGCAAAAAAAGGCTACGTACACCTACTCCAAAAAGTGGTGAATAGTGATTACACAAAAGAGATGTTCACGGCAAGACGGGACATCTACAACCAAGGGTTATATGAACCGATGATTGAACACATTGGCGCCTTGATTCAGCGGCATAAAGAAGATGTGCGAGAGCTGTTAGATGTGGGGTGCGGAGAAGGAAGTCACTTGGCATCTGTTCAACGTCGGCTTGGAAGTTCTGTAGGAATCGGGTTGGATTTATCTAAAGATGCAATCCAAAAGGCGACGGATTTCACAGGAAACCTGATGTGGGTTGTCGCTAATCTTGAACAACTGCCCGTTCAAGATGATTCTGTTGATGTGATATTGAACCTTTTTTCTCCGGTAAATAGCCGCGAATTTTCTCGAGTGTTACGTTCAGATGGCTTTGTTATTAAAGCAATGCCGGGACCGGATTATCTACAGGAATTGCGCGTCCGGCTGTATGGAGATCATATTGATCCTCTCGATCCTACTGATGTAATCGAGAACTTTGAAAGACGGTTTCATATTTTAGAAAAAGAACAAGTCCACAAAGTAAAAACCGTCGCTCGTCAACACATCCCCGCACTTATACACATGACGCCGGTGAGTTGGGATGCAAGTGTGGATCGTAAAGAGCAGATGTTACATCTTACTGAATTGGACGTAACGGTTGATGTGACCTTGCTTGTCGGTAAGCCGAGATCGTAATGAGTGAGAATGGCTCATAAGTTGTATTTCTAGTACAATTAGAATGATGGGGGTGAAAATATGAGAAAAAGAATTGCATTTGACATGGATGAAGTGATGGCCGATCTCGTGTCCGAGTTACTCGAGCGATACAATGAGCGTTTTGAAGACAGCATCCAGCCTAACCAATTGGTCACACAAAAGCTTCAAGATTTGCGACCGCATCACACAAAAGAAATCTATGAAATTTTGCAAGAGCCTGGATTTTTTAGAGGGCTAGCAGTTATGGAAGATGCGGTAGAAGTCATGAAAGAGTTAGACGAACACTATGAACTATTTATTGCAACCGCAGCGATGGAAGTGCCCACTTGTTTCAATGAAAAGTACGAATGGTTGCGTGAACATTTCCCGTTTCTCACACCACAAAACTTCGTTTTCTGTGGAGATAAAAGTATTATTCATGCCGATTACCTCGTGGATGATCACGTATCAAAGCTAGAAGGATTTACGGGCGAAGGCATTCTCTACACTGCATTTCACAATCACGGAGAAGATCGATTCACTCGAGTCGATCATTGGAAAGATATTCGTAATTTCTTTTTGCCCGTTCATGCAAACACATAAAAAAGCAGACGAAGGATCGTTCCTTGTCTGCTTTTTTGCGTTTAGATGATTTGTAATGTTTTCGGATAGCGTGTGAGTACGAGTGGTCCATTCACGGTTACGATTATGTCATCTTCGATGCGCACGCCGATGTCCCCAGACTGGTAAATCCCTGGTTCAACGGTTAGTGCCATCCCGTTTTCTAGACGCTCTTCATTGTTCCCATGCATCGACGGCGCTTCATGAACTTCGATGCCTAAACCGTGACCGAGGCGGTGCGTGAAGTACTCACCAAAACCGGCACGCTCAATGACGTTTCGGGCCGCGATGTCGGCCTGTTTAATTTGATCACCTGCCACACAAGCTGAAATTCCGGCTTCATTTGCCTCAAGAACGGTTTCATATACGTGACGGTGAGCGCTCGTCGGTTCACCGAAAAAGACCGTTCGGGTAATGTCCGAGGCATACCCTTTCCACATGACACCTAAATCCATCAATACGGCATCTCCACGCTTCAACGTTGATGTCCCTGGTTTACCATGAGGATTTGCGGCATTTGGTCCGAACAATACAACTGGATCAAAGCTCATTTTCGTAATGCCTTTTGCTTTCAATTCAGATTCAATATGGGCAATCACTTCAAGCTCACTAACTCCCTCGCGAAGGACAGATACACCAAGTTCAACAGCGATATCAGCAAACTCTGCAGCTTCTTGTAGACGGACAATTTCTTCATCATCCTTAGCTGCACGAAGTGCGAGCAGTGCGCCATCGATGGAAGAAAGCGATAAACTTGGTTGAAGTCGCTTTAGCTCGTTGTATCTTGCGACAATAAGGTGATCTTCCTCAATCGCCAACGATGATACGAAAGGAATTTTCTCTAATGGATTCTCAGTATCTTCGTAGCCGATAATGTCGTGCGTCCAGCCAGCATCAATCGCTAGGCTTGTCTCCATTTTAGGGCAGATAATGGCAGGCTCACGTTCATCTGTATATAAAAGCAGGCCGAGAAATCGCTCTTTCGGGTTGCAATAAAAATCACTTAAGTAATATACGTTGGCTGTTGAAGTAATGAGCACCGCTTCTTGACCTTGTGATTTTGCCGTTTGTTTAAGTTGGTCTAATCGTTTCTTCAAGGAAACACATCCTTCTCTCTATTTCTTAAAGATTACTATAATAATGAACATTTGTTAATTCATTTATGTTGACAAAATCATGAGAACAGTTTGATAATATAGAGGGGTGCAATGATGAAAACAGGTCATCGATTGTATACGCTAGGTATTGGAATTGGAACGATTGCGATAGGCTGGGCGTTTTTCCCAATGTTATTCACACCAGGTACACAAGCGCATTGGAGCTTTCTTGTCCTACTAGCCACCGCTGTATTGTTTGTATCTTTAGGTGCTGTCTTACAAAAACGAACATTTTCGACGTAAATCCTTTCCTAACGATTGCTAGTACTCGAGTATTGGGCGATTAAGGAATGTTAATTGAAAACACCACGGTCCCATCATAGCGTGTCTATGTTGGGATTTTGATCTTCTATAAGAAGATCAGGGCGCGCGGCAATTTTTAAAGAGGTGATACGAATGAACACAACATGTACTGTATCAAAGGAATGGCTCTTTGAGCATATGAATGATTCCGATGTCATTATTGCTGATTGTAGATTTGACTTGAAAGACGCGAAAGCCGGTCGTGAAGCCTATCGTAAATCTCATATTCCAGGTGCATTGTTCTTTGATTTAAAAAATGATTTGTCTGGAAATGTAGGTACACACGGGGGCAGACATCCGCTTCCAGATCCAGAAGTGTTCGCTCAGCAGCTTCGTGAAAAAGGCATAAACAAAGAGAAGCACGTCGTCATTTATGATGACGATCATGGGCAGATGGCGGGTCGGCTATGGTGGTTGCTCCATTATGTCGGTCAAAAAAACGCATCGATTATGGACGAGAATTTTTCAGAGTGGATGAAGCAAGGGTATCCCGTTACAACGGAAGTACCTAAACTTATACCGGTTTCTTTTGAATCCGATGTGAATGAGAACATGGTCATTTCTATGGATGAACTGAAACAAAGAAAGGATCGAAATGGTGTGTCGCTCGTTGATGCAAGGGCACCTGAACGGTACAACGGTACAAGTGAACCATTGGATCATAAGGCGGGACATATCCCTGGAGCGATCAATATGTTTTGGAAAGATAATCTTGCGGCACGAGGTGTATGGAAGCCAGAGGAAGATTTGCGGGCAATGTATGATCATTTACGAAACGAAGAAGAAGTGATCGTTTACTGTGGTTCTGGGGTTTCCGCAAATGCGAACATTATTGCCATGCAAAAAGCAGGATTAAAAAATATAAAACTTTATCCAGGAAGTTGGAGTGACTGGATCTCTTATGAAGACAATGAGGTCGAAAAGGACTAAGTTAAAGCCTAATTTTGATTTCATGTTGATGATTGGCATGCTTATCGTCTTTATGTAACGAAAGGAGATGATAAGCATGGTAAGAATCTTTTTAGATCCAGGACACGGTGGTAACGATCCAGGTGCTGTTGGCAATGGTCTTCAAGAGAAGGATTTAGTACTTGATATTGGCCTTCGGGTGAGAGACTTGCTCGAAGAGTACGCTGGGGTAGAGGTTGAAATGTCAAGGACAACGGACGTGTTTGTTGATTTAAGTCAACGAGCAATACTCGCAAACAATTGGGGTGCTGATTATTTCGTATCCATTCACGTAAACGCAGGTGGGGGAACAGGTTTTGAATCGTTCATTCATTCTTCTCCAAGCCAAGATGAGGTGAACTTTCAGCCGTTAATTCACAATGCGATTATGAGCCAGATTAGTGTGAGCGATCGTGGCCAAAAGTCACAAAATTTCGCTGTATTACGTGAAACATCAATGCCAGCGATCTTAACAGAAAACCTGTTCATCGATAATGCAAGCGATGCAGCGCTTCTTTCAGATTCTAGCTTTTTGCAATCGGTCGCTGTTGGACACGCAAACGGGATTGCTGACATCTTTGATTTAGAAGATGGCGGTGGTGGTGAACCACCATCATCAACGTATCGTGTCATCGTTGATGGGACTCAAGAAGGAGCTTATGGGGACACAGACAATATTACGAACAGTGTGTCGTCAGCTTTAGGAACCGCTGGAGAAATTACGGTCCAGCGTGTTGGAAGCAGCAACAACTATCAGTATCCGTCTCCAGGGTCAGGAGATGTGTACCAAGTGTATGTAAATGGAAGCGCAGAAGGTGCATATGGTGAACACCAGAACGTGCTAAACGCGTTAACGACTGCACTTAACGCAAATGCAGACGAAATTCACATCGTAAGAGTATAAACTAGTAAAACCGGGAGGTGCACAAGCACCTCCTGGTTTTATTATGGTCAGGGAATAGTAGAAAGGCGTCCGCAACTAGGACTAGAGGCAGGCGGTTGTACTCCGCGGTAGCACAAGTGCGACATCGACTCGCGCTACTGCGTTTACTGTGTATTCCAGACCCAAAGTACAGCATGAACTCGTTCCTCTGTCCACTGTTCTATACAATACAGTGGAGGCCATTCATTAAGCAATATCCGTCATTCTCAACCTAGGTTTTCACAAAAGCTTTGTCAACTGTCACAAATCGTAATATATGAGGCAGTTAGTGTCCTAAAGTAACTCGTTTGAAGGGCGGATTGCCACATAAAAGAGTCAGAGGAAGTAACTGCTCTTTTTCATCGATCACACCTGTTCATATGTGGAAAAAGCTAAGTTTTTACCCACATAAACCTTGAGGGCTAATATCTATTGAAACCGGAGGTGTCGAAACAAGACGTTGTCGATAGCGTGCACATTTAAGTAAGAACTAATTATAGTTGTAGTTCGCCATATTCATATATAATATTTGGCTTGTATACACTAAATTAACAAAGGGTTACTTCACCTCTTATAGTCTCTGCGGTATGTCCATCAACGGTATTTGTACCTCTTTCGCAGTTTTCTTCATTCTCCCATTCTATAATATAATTTCCCCATCGCTTACTTATAGACAATATATCGACTTTTCCGGTGTCATGACTATTTTCAACTATGACAGATGACAGTGCTTCTTCTTCTGATATTTCAGGTTCGGCATTAAACTGCAAAAATACAATGACTAAAATTGCACAAATGAAAACGATAGTGAGTGTTTTTTTCATATCATTTTTCTCCTCTGCCTGTTTACTTATTCCTCGTCTTTGAAGGCATGATTTATATTAAAAAATAGATAATTACAATTTTTGATAATTTATTTTCTTATCTATACAATTGTAGATAGAATATAAAATCTTGGCAAGGACATTGGATGGTTTGTAGCGAATCAAGTAATACATCCATTTACGAAACAGGAGGCGGTTATTGAAATGGTAGAAATGATCCATGATACATTAGGTCACCTTCTTGAAAACACAGCAAAAAAACAGCCAGAGCGGGAAGCGCTCGTCTATCGAGACCGTGGGTTGCGGCTCACTTATGCACAGTTTGAAGAGTTATGTCGGCAAACGGCTCGGGGATTTATGCAGCTAGGAATCGAAAAAGGAGACCATGTAGCGATCTGGGCAACGAATAAACCGGAGTGGGTGACCACGCAATTTGCTTCTGCCAAGTTGGGCGCTGTTTTAGTTACAGTCAATACGAATTATCAAAAGAAAGAGTTAGAGTATTTACTGAAACAATCTGATTCTTCGACATTAATCTTGATGGATAAATATAAAGAAACGTCTTATATCAACATGTTATATGATATTATTCCGGAACTAAAAGATGCCACCCCCGGTGCGTTGCAATTGAGCAAGCTTCCGCACCTTAAGCGCGTTATCTTTATGGGGGATGAACGGCATCCAGGTATGTACAATTGGCCAGACGTTATCGCTGCTGCGGACAGTGTAACGGAAGGGGAATTAGACGCTCGAATGGCTGACCTCGATGCGGATGAGGTCATCAACATGCAGTATACATCAGGGACGACCGGGTTTCCTAAAGGTGTGATGCTGACTCATAGAAACATCGTGAATAACGCCCGTAACGTTGCCGCTTGTATGGAGTTAACAAGTACAGATCGGTTATGCATCCCTGTCCCGTTTTTTCATTGCTTCGGATGTGTAATGGGGACGATCGCTTCTGTTTCTGTTGGTGCAACGATGGTGCCGGTTCAAGAATTTCAACCGCTTGAAGTGTTGCAAACGGTCCAAGATGAAGAGTGCACAGCTTTACACGGGGTCCCTACGATGTTTATTGCAGAAATGAATGAAAAGCGGTTTGATTCGTTTGATCTATCTTCGCTTCGTACGGGTATTATGGCAGGATCGAACTGTCCTGTAGAGGTCATGCGAGGGGTAGTTGAGCGCATGGGCTTAACGGAAATTACGATTGCTTACGGGCAAACAGAATCATCACCTGTTTCAACACAAACGAGAGTCGATGATCCTTTGCAAGTACGAGTGGAAACGGTAGGGAAAGCGCTACCGAATGTTGAAGTGAAGATTGTTACCCCTGGAACAGATGAAGAGGTTCCAACAAATGTTCAAGGAGAGTTATGCACACGTGGCTACCATGTCATGAGAGGGTATTACAAAAATGAAGAAGCAACTGCGGCTGTTCTACAAGCAGATGGTTGGCTACGTACAGGTGATTTGGCAGTCATGGATGAAAGCGGTTACTGCAGAATTACAGGGCGATTAAAAGATATGATCATTCGGGGTGGAGAGAACGTATATCCACGTGAAATTGAAGAGTTCATGTATACACATCCAGACATTTTGGACGTACAAGTAGTGGGTGTCCCTGATGCGAGACTAGGTGAAGCTGTAACAGCTTGGGTGATTCTAAAAGAAGAAGCGAGTTTAACGACCGAAGATGTAAAGGCGTATTGTAAAGACCAGATCTCGCACTTCAAAATTCCAAGAGACATATTCTTCGTGAGCGAATACCCGATGACAGCATCGGGAAAAATCCAAAAATATAAGTTGCGGGAACAGGCAGCATCGTATACGACAGCTCGCCCGTAGAATCGTCTCATTTTTTCGTTAATTTTGATGATTTTTCTCTTTAATCTTCTCTAGCCTTTAGGTACAATGAAAGGGTACGTAACGCTTGGAATGAGAGGGAGAAATTGTATGTCAACTGAAGAGAAGATTCAAAAACTAGCCGATCAAATGAACAACAATCCTGAACATATCCAACATTTGGAGAGAACCTACCATTTTGAATTAAAGACCGAAGGATTGCACGGTATTGCTTTTACCGGAGGGTCCGTTCAGGTGCAATCAAACCCGGTTCCTGGGGAAGCAGACTGTGTTTTGAAGATGAGCGACAAGAACTTCGAAAAGTTACTTGATGGGGACTGGAATCCTACAACCGCTTACATGACAGGCCAGCTAAAAATTGACGGTGAAATTAGCCATGCGCTAAAGCTTCATCATGTCGTCAAGCAATATCAGTCATAAAGAAAACATCTAATCTTCGGATTAGATGTTTTCTTCTTGCTTTGATTCGAATAGACGGTTGGAACAGTACTTAATAATATCTCTTCTGCGAACAATACCAATGAAGTAGCCAGAATCATCCATAACGGGGATGAAGTTTTGGTCAGATGATAGTGCGACGAGATCTTCCATCTCTTCATGAATGTAGATGGGAATATTCTTCACGCGCTGCGGAATATCTTTTAATCGCAAGTTCATAATATCTTCCATCGCTTGATCTCTATTATCCATAATGACCCAAAGTAAGTCACCTTCGGTTATTGTGCCGGCATATTTTCCGTCCTGATTCACAAGTGGGGCAGCTGTATACCGATGGTGGCGCATTTTTTCGATCGCTTGTCTAATTGTCGCATCCGGGCTTAAGTACTTGACCTCTTGTTTTGGCAGTAGGAAAAACCCAATATTCATGTGCGTAACACTTCCTTTTATCTAGGAACTCATATATATTGTAAGCGAAGTTGATCTCGCTGTTAAGTCGAAAAAGCACTCCTATTGATTATACGACAAGATAACATAAAGGTTTCAAAATTTCTCATGGATCTTAGATGATTGACGAAAGATACGTGTATGACATGAAAAAGAGGTGCCAAAACGGTCATGAATGTACAACAAGATGCCCACGAGTTTCTAATGGGCTATTATCAAGAAACAAATCAACAAGACATTTGTCATAGCAGGTGGAACGATGTCCAATTAGAGATTGAACGTACAGGCACGTACGTTCAGACGACAGAAGAACTGACGTACGGTGCACGAGTTGCATGGCGCAATAGCAACCGCTGTATTGGGCGGTTGTTTTGGAATAGCCTGGAGGTCGTGGACGCTCGACACGTTGAATCGGCCGAAGACATTTTCTTGTATTTAGAGAACCATATTGTTAAGGCAACGAATAACGGCCGAATTCGCTCGCTAATTACAGTGTTCCCAGCAGCTGGCAGTAACAATGAATGTCGAATATGGAACCATCAGCTCATACGTTACGCCGGTTATGAACGTGATGGAGGGATTATTGGCGATGCCGCCTCCATTCCTTTTACACAGGTATGTGAACAGTTAGGGTGGCAAGGGAAAGGCACAGAATATGATGTGTTACCATTCGTCGTTCAATTTGGCGATGCGGAGCCTCAACTAAAAGAAGTACCCGAAGAAATCGTGCGAGAGGTAGCCATTACGCATCCGAAAGACGAGCGATTCGACGACTTGCACTTACAATGGTATGCCGTGCCAATTATTTCTGATATGAGTCTTTCAATCGGTGGCGTAACGTATCCTGCCTCACCGTTTAACGGTTGGTATATGGGGACCGAGGTTGGCGCGAGAAATTTGGCGGATGAATTTCGATATCATAAACTTCCAGAAGTGGCCGATGCGCTAAATATCCCAAGAGGTCACCCGTCAACGTTATGGAAAGACGAAGCCCTCGTTGAATTAAATCGAGCAGTACTACATTCCTATCAAGAAAACGGTGTGACGATTGTTGATCACCATACGGCAGCCAAACAATTTGAGTACTTTCAGCAATTAGAAAAAGACGCGGGAAGGGAAGTAACAGGAGATTGGACTTGGCTGATTCCTCCCATGTCTCCGGCGACAACTGCCATTTTTCATCAAGAAATAGACAATAAGCTAAAGTTGCCCAACTACTTGTACCAGCGGGCACCGTACAAAGAAGACTGAGCCCTAGGCTCAGTCTTCTCCAATAATTTTCACTTCGGTATGCAAGTCGACATTGAATTTCGTGCTCACCGTTTTTTGGATGTGCTGAATGAGCGAAACATAATCTGTAGCGGTAGCATTTCCACGGTTCACAATAAAACCGGCATGTTTCTCAGAAACCTCGGCGTCTCCGATTCGTGTTTGTTGAAGTCCGCTGTCTTGAATGAGTTTTCCTGCGAAATGGTTTGGAGGACGCTTAAATACACTGCCGCAAGAAGGATACTCAAGTGGCTGTTTGAGTTCGCGCAAATGCGTAAGCTCATCCATCTTCGCTCGAATTGCTGTCACATCGCCAACCTCTAGTTCAAAAACAGCTTCTAACACAATGTAATGCTTTTTCGAGATCACACTGCTCCGATAGGAAAGCTCAAGTTCCTCGTTCGTAAGTGTAATAATAACGCCTTCAAGCGTTAGCAGTTTGGCGTGCTTCAATACGTTAGACACTTCGCCTCCGTAAGCGCCTGCGTTCATCACGAGTGCTCCGCCGACAGAGCCAGGAATTCCACAAGCAAACTCCAACCCTGTTAAGTGCTCGCTTAAAGCTCGTTGTGACACATCAATAATCGGCGCACCACTTTGGGCCATGAGCAAATTTCCATCTTGTTCAATTGCATCCAAATGGAGAAAGTGTAGAACAATTCCCCGAATTCCACCGTCCCGAACGATGAGATTGGAACCATTTCCGAGCATCGTCAGTGGAATGTTTTCATTGTGTGCGAGTGCAGCTACATGCTGAGCTTCTTCGTACGTTGCAGGAAGAACAAGGTAATCTGCGATTCCGCCTGTGCGTGTATGTGTATAATGTTTAAGCGGTTCATTTATAAGAATTTTATCTTCAGGTATCGTTTTCGTTAGTGCATCATAAATCCAATCAGTCATGTCATTCACCCTTTTTGTTCAATCCAGCGTGAAAATACAACGCTCTGTCTTTGTTGTTGAGCGTTAGCCTATCTTTCATCATATCAAGGCTTTTATGTTTTTAAAAGAGAAAACTCATTCTGTTATACAGTGTATGACGTGGATTGAGAAGCTGTGAAATCAAGTAAGCGCTTTCGACATTAGTGTTGACACGAATTGTATTTTTCAACCCGGATTGATCGTGTAGAATATAAAATAAAAAATAAGCAAAATGGAGGACATGTATGAGGACCATTATTGTTGGCGGTGGCATTGCAGGAAGCAGTGTCGCTTACCATTTAGCAGCACAAGGTGAGAACGTAACGGTCATTGATGCAAATCACGAAGGAAGGGCAACAGATGCGGGGGCAGGCATTATCTGTCCATGGATTACGAAGCGTAACAAAAACACAATGGCATATCAGTTATCAACATATGGTGCGAGCTACTACAAAAAATTGCAGCAATCATTAGAAGCTACAGGCTTTTCGGAGACGAGCTATCGACAAGTGGGGTCACTTGGTGTATTTACTGAGGAACAGGCAGTGGATGACGCCGTGATGAAATTAAAAGAAGAGCGGCGAACATCACCTGAAATTGGTGAAGTAAATAAAATATCCAACGAAGAGGCGAGACGCTTGTTTCCACCGTTATCAGACGCGCTTCATGCGCTACATATTACCGGTGGAGCACGGGTTGATGGAAAGAAGTTGCAACTTGCTCTTCAAAAAGCAGCGGTGCATCATGGTGCAACATGGATAAATGGTCAAGCATCAATCGTCATCGAAGGTGACGAAGTGACGGGTATTAAGCTCGAAAGCGGTGAACAGATTGAAGCCGAGCGATTCGTTCTTGCTACCGGCGCTTGGGAAAATGAACTAAATATGCCCGTTCAACCACGCCACGCGATTCGCGCGCAACGAGGGCAAATTGTACATTTACGGCCGAACGGAATGGATACGAGTGAGTGGCCGATCGTACAACCAGAATCGAGTTATTATATGCTCACATTTGATGATGAGCGGCTCGTCGTCGGAGCGACGAGAGAAGACGATACAGGCTTTGATTACCGATTAACCGCAGGCGGACTACATGAAGTGCTCAGTGAAGCGAAACGCGTCATACCAGGTGCTTACGAATATGAGTTACTAGAGACGAGAATAGGGTTTCGACCTATACCTGCCGATAACAAGCCTTTAATCGGTCCAATGCGCGCCTATGACAATGTCTATCACTGCAATGGATTTGGGGCAACAGGTCTCACGATGGCACCAGGAGCTGGGAAATTACTTGCCGACCTTATACTCGGTATCGAGCTTGAATTGGATTTGCGTCATTTCTACCCTGAGACTTAAAACAGGTTTATTTTTTTCCACTGGCGTGGTCAGCTAAGCCGTGTTTTACCGCGAGGCGTATTGTCCAATACAGTAGATAAAATCCAATAATAGAGAATACGATGAGTGTGAGTAAATTTGAAATATGGAACATAGGAAACCCTCCTTTAGGTGGTAGCATATCGCAATGATAACAGAATTTACAGTTTGCGTGTCGCTAGTGAAGGGTACGTATACGTATACCTTCTAAGGAGAGTGATGATGAATGGATTTTAAGTACGAGCTGATGAAGTTTACGCGAGAGGGCAATGAACTCAAGCACGCATGGGAGAAGCTTTCAGACAATGAGCGACACATCATTCTGAAAGAGTATCCTTTTGAGCAGTCTGTGGAAGAATTGCTCAACGGCATCAATGAGTGGAACGAGTCATTGGATAAAAAAGCGACGTAAACGAAACAGCTGATAAGCAGATCGCTCTCCCCCCAGAAGTTTCCGTTCGTTGTGAACTTTTGGTGTGTTTTGCTTAGAAAAGTACTATAATCCGATAAAAAGCCGACCTAAAGAAATTTCTTTAGGTCGGCTTTCGTTAATTCAATTTTTCAGTTCCAATATTCAACCAGTTCTTGTCCTTGTATACGCAATGTGTCGTAGGCTTGTTCAGAGATCAAATCGTTTTCAAGGTGGTGAGTGAGTAGATGTTGAAACCCATCCATGTGACGTACAATCTTTTCACTGCTTTGTTGACTTTCATAACGACTAATTGCGATTAAATGTAATTGCAAAGCACGAACGGTTTCTTCGTTTTCAAAAGCACCCTCGTCAGCAAATTGCTGAATGTGTGATTGTAAGCTATCTGAAGAGATGGTCCAAGAATTTTCATCTCCGACAAGGGGCAGCGTGATGTTGCTGGCGCCAGGTATGACGGTTAATCCTGTACCTGCAAGGGGACGAAGTGTATACTCATGATCGCTCGCTATAATGATGACTCCAATTTGATGCCCGGCTTCAAATACGTGATCTTTCGGTTCCATTTCCCATTCAAATGTGTACGTTACTCCGGGAACAATGGCCTCGGATTGTTGTACAGAGTTGCGGTTTTGAGGGTCCATCCAACCTCGTGAGATAATTTCAGCATTGGAGCCACTGTAATTAACGAGCAGTGCGGTGAGGTTCGCAACCGGTTGGTCAATACTTGCTTCTAGACTTATTTTTGGTGTTCCGCTTAAACGTACATCTTCACTAAGTGCAGGAGATAGATAAGATAAGCGATGGGGATTGCTCAACTGAGGATCTTTGACAAGTTGATTCGCCCGGATCGCTGGGTTATCCGTGAACATTTCATTCACCGCGTCAGCATTTGCGTCAACACGCAACGTCCCTCCATCACCTTCATTTAGAGAATTAAAGTGAAGCGTCTTTTCTTCCATCTCGACGGCTGGCCAATCCGCTTCTTGATTCCAACTACCGTCTTCACGTTGAACGTCTACTAGCGGTTCATCCACAATGCCATTCTCAATTCCATATAACCAGTAGTCAAACCACCTGTGCTCAGTTTCTTGCCAAATAGAACTAGGAGCACCGCTATGTCCGCCTTGGTGAAGCCACATCTTCCGAGTGACATCATGTTCTTTCAGTGCTTCCCACCACTGCGCAAACTGTGTTGTTTTCACATTCCAATCTGCAAGACCATGAACAACAAAGACACTCGCTTGAATTTGGTCAGCGTCTTTCACGTAGTCACGTTCAGCCCAGAACTCGTTATAATCGCCAGACGCCCGGTCTTGTCCTTCAAATAAAGAAGAAATCATCCCATCACAAACTTCTCGGTTGTCGCGGGTGAGCACTCCTTCAGCAAGGTTGTCTGTATCTTCTCCTTGAAACCCTCCAGGTGCGACAACGGCGCCGTTTGCTCGGAAGTAATCATACCAGCTGCTAATGGCAACGACGGGAATGATTGTTTTTAGTCCTTCTACACCGGTTGTAGCCACTCCGTTCGGGAGGGTACCGTTATACGATGCACCGGTCATACCGACATTGCCCGTTGACCAATCGGCACCGACTTCCTCACCCTCTTCATTAAAAGCTCTCGCTTCACCGTTTAGCCAATCAATAACGGCTTTTGTACCTAAGATTTCATTCATGTCACCGGTCGTTGGACACCCTGTAGAAAGACCGGTTCCGATACTCTCTCCTAAGATGACCCCATACCCTCGGGGGACATAGTAGTTTCCTAGCCTGCCAAAGTTTTGGGTAGCTGCTTCATTTGCAAAAGGCACACCGGCAAGTGCTTCAACTGGAGTGAGATCAACGTCAACATCGTGGAAGTTAATCGGATTAATTCCAGAACGGTATGGACTCATTTCGTAAATGACTGGAATTTCTACATCTGGAGCAGTATTCGGACGCATTACTTGAATTGATACACGATCTAATTCACCGTCACCATCGGTATCAACTTCGGTTTCCACGTAGAGGTGCTCAATAATCACATCATCTGTAGAATAAATCGGGGCTGTCTTTTCGTTTTCTAGTTCAATTTTGGCTGAGTCCACAGTTTCTGGAATTGTCCCATTAAGGGGCAACGTCTGTTTCGTTTGTCCTTCGGCTGGTAGAATAGATGCACTGGCGATGAACGTCGTGATAAATAAGAGAGAGTTGATGTTGAATTTCAATGTGCAGTCCTCCTTTTTAGTGTTTAATAAATGATTAAATATTTTGAATTATATAAAGCGGGTACATGCAAAAGCCTTTATGTAATCATACAGCGGACAATTAGATGATCAATAGGTCTATACCACTTATTGAGAGTAGGAGGGGGTAAATGAGTTTCAGCATGAGTGAGTTGAAACAAGGCGTAGGTGTGAGTATTTGGCAATTGAAAAGCTAGATATTCAGTAAGAAAAGTCGTAGGGTGACGATGGAGGAAGGAAAAGAAATTGCTTCTATATAAGTTGAACTAAAGAACTTCCTCAAGAACCAATGGGAAGCTTGGTAAAGTGGAAGCTGTGCTCGAGTTACGACTGAACGGTTCTCAAGCTGAGGAAAATCACAGGAAAAGTGGTATATTCTCCTAAACTCGGTAACAGATTACCGGGTCACGTGTACATTCCCGGCCTGATGTACCCACAAGACGTCGGTGCAGTTCGCGCCGAACCGAGTCAGATTTGGCTTCAGCCCTGCTGGGGCCGACAGGGTGCTCCCTTATGAGTGAGCATTGAATGTGCGCTCTAGTTGGAACAAACTTGCGCGCAAAATGGCACCTAGCACCGCACTCCCCTCCAACCCACCACCTAACAGCGCAAATCAGGAATATCTTACGTTCATTCTATATACGTACGTATGAATTTACGCTAAAACATAAAACGCAGAGCCGAATCGCTCTGCGTTTTATGTTTTAGGTTCATTTAGGAACTTCTCAGATGGTTTCACGTTATCATCAGTGACGTGAACTTCAATCATTTTATTATCTTTCATAAACTTAAATACGCCGTTGTTAAAATCGGTACCGACTTCTTTAAAGAAGATGCCTTCATAAGCACAAGCCATCGTGTGGTTAAAGCTTAGTTGGTAGCCGTTACCAGATGTATCTTTAACGAGATACGCACGAACACCTTTTTCGAAGTGCTCTTCTGTATAGTTTTTCAAGCCCCGTGTAACAGCAATGATGTGAAGGTCAACGAAAGGTAGCTCTTTTAATAAGACATTAATGAGCGATCCTTTTGTAATTTCCTCCCATCGGCTTTTAGCGGTTTGCCCGATTAGCACTTGCGTAATATCTTTTTGTTTGGCGACTTCTGAAATTACCTTTGCAGCAGGCCGCTTTTCATTGTCTTTAATAATAAATTCTGTGGCATCGACTTCTTTAGATAATTCTTTCCAATAATCAAGATATTGGCTCTTTTCATGGTCAAGCTCATCTACAGGAGCCGCGTCAACTGTGAGAATGTAAAGCGGACATTGTAGTTTCGATGCAATTCTAGCCCCTCTTCGAATCAATCGTTCGCCGTTAGGGCCATGGTAAACACACACAAGCAGGCTTTCTTCCATCTTCGCTTGAATTTGTTGTTCCATAAGTTCTTCACCTCTATACGAAATGGGGGGCTTTCAAAGGCCGCACCATGAATTCATGCAACTAATAGCTTACTCCTGTTTGTTTTATGCTGTCAATTGTAGTTTCGTTCTTTTTTATATTTTTTTATTTGACCGGTGTAAACCAAGGATAAAAACATGAGTGTACATAAAGTTTGGCATGAGTGAATGGGAATTATACATTCGAACATAAATGTTACAATTCATCAACAACCTTTTAAATAGGATGCTTCTGTCGTGCATTGAATATCAATCTGTTATATACTCAGTGAAGAATTGAATAGAACAGCAAGCCTTTTGTGCACTTCTTGAAGCGTATCTTTTGCATCGAAAAGTACTGTATGAGTATAATATGATCGTAAAAGAAAGCAGTATGAGGAACGATACTCCGGTATCGCTCTTTTAATGAGACAGATGAATTACCCTGTTGTCCCGAACACTCATGTGAGAAAATTCAGTCTTTTTACGAGCGTAAACTCCCCATGTTTCACACCCCGTTTGATGAACCGTTCTTCGGTTCGATTTCCAACTTGTACAATGAACAATAAAGCATATTCGGTCAGCGAGCGGAAGCTTCGTAATAACTATACACACAATCGGGGAAGTTATAATGACTGTGTATGATGACCTGATTCGATATAAGCAAGAGGAGGCCATAATCTATTGTCCTGGGTACATATAATGATCGTTTTACCACTATTGTTTGCTGTATTCATTCCGTTTTTATATAAGGCATTCCCGAAGATACATACAGGCTGGTTTGTATTGGCGGTACCTGTCGTTATCTTTGGCTATTTAGCCAGTTTTCTACCGATGGTAGCAAGTGGGCAAACGGCAATGTTGGAAGTGCCGTGGATCCCTTATTTTGATATTAACTTTGATGTTTACGTTGATGGTCTTGGATTAATTTTCGCATTAATTATTTCTGGAATTGGTGCTCTTGTCGTCGTTTATTCGATCTTTTACTTATCGAAAGCGAGAGAAGCGCTTCATAATTTCTATGTGTATTTAATGATGTTCATGGGTGCGATGCTCGGTGTCGTACTTTCAGATAACATGATTGTGTTGTATTTGTTCTGGGAGTTAACAAGCGTTTCGTCATTCTTACTTATTGCCTATTGGTACCAGCGTAAGCAATCCCGTTTTGGTGCACAAAAGGCGATGCTCATTACAGTGTTTGGTGGCTTCTCGATGCTTGCAGCGATATTAATGCTGCATAACATTGGGGGTACATTTAGCATTCAAGAACTCATCGCACAAGGCGATGTGGTAATGCAACATGAGTTGTTTATACCAGCAATGCTGTTACTGCTCTTAGGTGCATTTACGAAGTCCGCACAATTTCCGTTTCACATCTGGTTACCAGATGCGATGGAAGCGCCGACGCCAATTAGTGCTTACTTGCACTCGGCTACGATGGTGAAAGCAGGCATTTATCTTGTTGCTCGTTACACACCGATTTTCGGTGGTACACCTGAATGGTTCTGGATTGTGACAGGTGTCGGGCTATTCACCTTATTCTGGGGTTCAATTAATGCTGTGAAGCAAAGAGATTTAAAAGCATTGCTTGCGTTTTCGACGATTAGTCAATTAGGGCTTATTATGTCTCTTCTTGGAATGGGTTCTGCAGCGTTGTACTTCGGTTCGGGAGATGACGCAGCTCAAATTCATCTCATCGCGATTTTAGCAGCCGTATTCCACCTCATTAACCACTCCACCTTTAAGGGAAGCTTGTTCATGGTTGTCGGGATTGTTGACCATGAAACAGGAACGCGTGATATGCGAAAACTTGGCGGCTTAATGTCGATTATGCCGGTGTCGTTTACGCTCGCACTGATCGGAAGTTTAGCGATGGCTGGTTTGCCACCATTTAACGGGTTCTTAAGTAAAGAAATGTTCTTTACTGGAACATTAAATGCTGCTCAACTAGACATCTTTAACGTTGGAACGTATGGGGTAATGATACCGATTGTCGCATGGATTGCGAGTATCTTTACATTCGTGTACAGCATTGTCCTTGTCGCTAAGACGTTTTTCGGAAAGTACCAGCCAGAACGACTTGAAAAAGAAGCGCATGAAGCGCCTCTCGGCATGTTAATTCCTCCGTCAATTCTTGGGTTCTTTGTGATTGCGATCTTTTTCTTCCCGAATGTGTTGTACGATTACGTGCTTCATCCAATGGTCAATTCAATTGCACCTTCAATTGGCCCGTCACTTGATTATACGATTGAAGCATGGCATGGGTGGGACGCGATTGAACTGTGGATGACAGTAGCGGTCGTAGCCTTAGGTCTTATCCTGTTCTCAACGCTTAAGAAATGGATGTGGATGTACAACAATATCCCGCAAAGCATGCACCTGAACAACTGGTTCAGTGGGGGTATTCGACGTATGGAGCGCGTGTCTCATAAGATTATTGATTTCCATATGACTGGATACATTCGCGATTATCTCGTCTACATCTTGATTACGTTCTTAATTATCGTTGGTGGAAGTTTCTTTTTGACAAACAGTTTCTCGATGCAATCAGATATTGGGGAAGTGAACTTGTTTGAATATGCGCTTGCATTTGGTCTTATCGGTGCTGCAGCGCTCGTCGTGATTACACGTTCAAGGCTAACAGCCGTTGTATCAGTAGGCGTGCTAGGGTACGTAATCGCGTTATTCTTTATTATATTACGTGCACCCGATTTGGCGCTTACACAGTTAGCAATTGAGACCGTGTCTGTGGCGTTATACTTGCTTTGTTTCTATCATCTACCGAAACTTCGATCTCGAGAAGAAGAGCAAGGAGAGAAGTTCCAGCCGTTTAACTTTATCGTGGCGTTAGCAACAGGAACACTCATTACACTCATTATGCTAAGTGTGAATGATCATCGATTGTTCGAATCCATCTCGTGGTATTACGAAGATGCTTACGAACTCGCGGGTGCCGCGAACATGGTGAACGCTATCCTTGCAGATTTCCGAGCATTTGATACGTATCTAGAGATTTTCGTATTAGCGATCGCCGCGCTTGGTGTGTTTGCGCTCATACGATTACGCTTGAATAGGAGGGGTCGCGATGAAAGCCAATGATGTGATATTGCAGACGGTCACGAAAGTCGTATCGTTTATCATCTTGTCATTTGCAGCCTATTTGTTTTTTGCCGGTCATCACGATCCAGGTGGTGGGTTTATTGGCGGTCTTGTGACCGCCTCAGCCCTCGTCTTGCTATTTTTAGCTTTTGACATTCGTACGATAAGTAACGGCATCCCGATTAACTATAGACTGTTAGTCGGTATCGGACTGGCTGTTTCAACCGTTACTGCGGTAGGGTCGATCGTATTAGGATTCCCGTTTTTGAGCCATACATTTGAGTATGTTGATTTCCCGCTATTCGGTGAGATTGAATTAGCGACCTCCGTCCTATTTGAATTAGGCGTTGTGCTGACGGTAGTTGGGGGAACTCTGACAATCATTCTAAGTATTAGTGAGGATGTTTAATTATGGAAATACTTGTATCCATTCTAGTCGGCATTCTCTTTACTGCAGGTCTTTATTTGGTCATGGCAAGAAGCTTACTAAGAATTGTTTTAGGTACAGCAATTATTGGTCATGGCGCATTGCTGTTAATGTTAACAACACCTGGGCTGCAGCAAGGAGAACCGCCAATCACAGGTGGGGACGCCGTCAGTTTTAGTGACCCGCTACCTCAGGCACTAATACTCACCGCAATCGTCATTAATTTTGCGACGATGGGTTTCTTCCTCGTTCTTGCATACCGGTCATATAAAGAACTTGGCACGGACGATATGGATAAATTAAGGGGTACTGAAGATGACTAACATCATAATCTTATTATTAATCATTCCTCTTATAACCGGTCTGGTTTTAATCTTCTTTAGAAAACATTTACGATTGCAGCGATGGACCAGTCTGATCAGTCTTATTATTAACGGGATTGTCGCCGTTGTTGTCATACAACACGTTCATAATCAAGGCACACAAACGTTAAACCTCGGTGGTTGGGAACCGCCATTTGGAATTGTCATTGTGGCTGATATGTTGGCGATGTTGCTCGTGTTAGCGACGATTATCGTGGCCATCACTTGTTTATTGTACGCGTTTAAAACCATTGGGGAAGAGAGGGAACGCTTTTACTTTTATACGTTCTTTCATTTTATGCTCGTCGGTGTTATGGGATCATTCTTAACCGGCGACCTGTTCAACTTGTTCGTATTCTTCGAAGTGATGCTCCTATCTTCTTATGTGTTGATCTCTCTAGGGGGAGGGAAAAGGCAGCTTCGAGAATCGATTAAATATGTACTCGTTAACATCGTGTCTTCAATGTTCTTCCTTGTAGCCATCGGTTACTTATACGGCATTACCGGAACGTTGAACTTTGCACATATGTCAATGCGGATTGCAGAGGCCGGACAAGATGGTCTCATTACAACGGTGGCAATCTTCTTAATGCTCGTCTTTGCACTTAAGGCAGCATTGCTCATGTACTTCTGGTTACCTGGACCTTACGGAGCACCACCGATGGCAATTTCGGCACTGTTTGCCGCGTTGTTAACGAAAGTAGGAATCTATGCGATCTTCAGGATGTTTTCCCTTGTGTTTTATCATCAAGAGGGAATGACACATCAGATTCTCGCGTGGCTCGGAATTATTACAATGATTCTCGGTGCAATAGGTGCCGTTGCACATTGGAGCTTACGAAAGATTCTCGCGTATAACGTCGTTGTTGCGGTTGGTTTTATGGTCGCTGGTTTTGCCATCTTTACAACAACATCTATGGCAGGATCTGTTTTCTATATTGTGCATGACATGCTCGTTAAAGCGCTGCTCTTTATTCTCGGTGGAATCATGATTGGATTGACGGGAACAGACAAGTTAAGAGAAATGAGCGGGATGATTCGAAATCACGCTGCGTTAGGGTGGATGTTCTTTATTGCCGCGCTTGCACTTGCTGGAGTTCCACCGCTCAGTGGTTTTATGGGCAAACTGTTAGTATTGCATGAGGCTATAGGTGAAGGTTTTTATGTCATTGCGGCCGTCGGTTTGATTACGAGTTTGATGGTTCTCTACTCTGTCGTGAAGATATTCATTAACGGCTTCTGGGGTGAAAACCAACTAAGTGTTGAAGATGAGAAGATGTCAACAAAAGGAGCGCTTTTGCCTTGTGCGATTTTGACCGTCTTAGTTATTGGTATGGGTGTAGGTGCAGAGTTTGTCAGCCCATATATTATGCAAGCAGCAGAAGTGATGAGCAATCCTTCACTATATATTGATGCAGTGATGCAGATTACGGAGTAAAAGAGGTGAGAGAATGCCGATTCAGTTATTAGTTAACATTTTTATTGCTGTTCTATGGATGTTTTTGCAAAATGATTGGAGCATCAGCGCGTTTACGTTAGGGTATATTCTCGGCCTCTTGTTAATCTTCCTCATGCGAAGGTTTTTCAACGCTCCTTTCTATCTGAAACGTGTCGGTGCACTAGTGTCCTTGTTAATCTTATTTGTACGAGAGTTGATCTCTTCGAGCATTCTCATTACAAAACAGATTATGAGTCCGAAACTAACAATTAAACCAGGGATATTCACGATGGAAACATCACTGGAGACAGATTTTGAAATTACGCTTTTAGCATTGCTATTAATGCTCACACCGGGCTCTGTTGTCGTTGAGCTTTCTGAAGATGGTAAGACATTCTACATGCATGCAATGGACATTCCGGATTCAAGTGACATGGTACTGCGCTCAAAAGATCAATTTGAAAAAGCGATTAAGGGGGTAACAAGAGATGTTTGATGTTGTACTTCTCATTTCGCTATTGCTTCTTACCCTTTCTATACTCGTTGGGTTGTACCGAGTCATTAAAGGTCCATCAATGCCAGACCGCGTCTATGCTCTGGACTTAATCGGGATTAATATGATCGCTTTGATTGCCGTCTTTTCCATTTATATGAGGTCGACCGCTTATCTCGAAGCGGTTCTCTTACTAGGGATCTTAGCATTTATTGGTACAGTCGCCTTTGCCAAATACATTGAGAGAGGTGTCGCCATTGAACGTAACGACGATTGAAGTGATTGTTAGTGTGTTGGTATTGTTCGGTGTCATCCTCGCCTTGATTAGTGCATTTGGTCTCATACGATTGCCAGACGTCTATACGAGGTCCCACGCTGCGACCAAAAGTGCTACGCTCGGCGTACTCGTCACGTTGACAGGTGCCTTTATGTTTTTCGGTCTTGAAGAAGGATTCTTTAGCATTCGTCTCGTGCTTGGAATTGTATTCGTCTTCTTGACTGCACCTGTTGCAGGTCATCTTGTGTGCCGAGCAGCTTATCGAAGTGGTGTCCCACTAGATAAGAGGACGGTTCAAGACGATCTAGAGCCAATTCTCGGGACGCAAGAAGAGCGACAAGCTGAGAACAAAGAACGACATCGTCGTCCGCATTCATAAACACGAAGACCTGCGCCTTAGACGAAAGGTGCAGGTCTTTGTTATTGATTTGTAAACAATTCCTTCTTTTGTGTAAAAGTTCCTTCTCGTGTCTTGTCGATATATGAGATTTTGCTACGATAGAAGTAATCTTATGGGAGGTGGGAGAACGAATGAAAAAGAATATTGTAGCCTTCGGTCTAGGGGCTTCATTGCTTTGTCTACCCGCAGTGACAGATGCAGCAGATGTTTCTCGAGGGGAATTCTTGAAGAGTATGATGACGAGTTTAGATGTTGAGGTTCATCATTATGATACAGAGTCTCTTCCGTTTGAAGATGTGAATGATGAGTATAAACCTTATGTAGCGGCTGCTTTAGAGCTAGGAATCACAACCGGGAGAACGGAAACAACATTTGGGACAGATGACCCCGTTACCCGAGCACATGCGTCATTATTTCTCACACGAGCGATGAATTTGCAAACAGATAATTTAGATGCAATTGAACGACTTACTGACATTGATGAGAACAGTTGGGGTGTTGAGGCAATAGCGGCGACCGCAGCGTATGGCATTATGACGGGATATTCAGACGGCTCCATACGACCGGCACAAACGATTTATCCTCACCAAGTCGAGTCCATTCTAAATCGGGTTGACGAGCGGTTTGATCGTTATTCGATTGTCCATACGAATGATATACACGGACGTGTCGTAGAGGAGCTTGACGAAGATGTGATGGGTTTACCACGTGTTCACACGATCTACAATCACATTAAAGAGACGAGTGAAGATACGCTCCTCTTAGATGCAGGAGACACGTTCCACGGGACGAATAATGTCCATTTCACCGAAGGACAAGCAATGGTTGATCTGATGAATCACATTGGTTTTGATGCGATGGCTGCAGGCAACCATGAGTTTAACTACGGATATGAGCGGTTAGTTGAATTAAGTGAGCAAGCGAATTTTGACGTGTTAGCAAGCAACGTCATTGTTGAGGAAACGGGCGATCCACTGCTTGAGCGAAACACGATCCTAGAGCTAGGGGATAAAACAGTAGGTGTTATCGGGATTGTGACAGAAGATACACCGATTCGAACGCACCCGAGTAATGTTGAAGGTTTAGCATTTTATGATGATGTTGAAATTGCCCAACGTGAAGTTGAAGCCATGCAAGATGATGTGGACCACGTCATACTACTTACACACTCCGGTCACGCTGTTGAACAAACGATGGCTGAAGAGATTGAAGGCGTAGACCTAGTCATTGGTGGCCATAGTCACACAGCGGTAGAACGCCCGTTTTATGAATCGGGAACGTTCGTCGCCCAAGCACATGAGCATACGAAAGCCGTAGGCGTTGTGAATATGTTTTATTACGAGGATGAGTTAGCGTCAATGAACGGTCAGCTCATCCGTGATGACGGCACTCGGTTCGAAAACCATCCTGACACAGAAGAAAAAGTTCGAGGTGTCGTCTCTGAAGTCGAGGAAGCGCTCGGTGAAGTCGTTGGGGAGTCGAGTGAGCGTCTCATTGGTGACCGTGAAGTTGTCCGCTCGAGTGAATCCAATCTTGGTAACTTAATAACGGATGCGATGCGTGAGCGCACAGGTGCTGACATTGCTTTTATGAACGGTGGAGGAATTCGTGACAGCATTGATGCAGGCGAAGTGACGATGCATGACGTTGTGAATGCTTTCCCATTTATTAATCTCGTTGAAGCCCAAAAGATGACAGGCGATGTCGTTGTTCAGGCACTTGAAGAATCTGTCAGCTTATATCCTGAGAGCAATGGTGGCTTCTTACATGTCTCAGGAATGAGTTTTACGTATGACCCGAATGCAGAACCTTACAACCGCGTACAAGACGTAATGATCGGTGATGAACCATTGGACACCGAAGCCGAGTATGTCGTCGGTACGAATGATTTTCTAGCAGCTGGAGGCGACGGTTATTCTATGTTTAGCGATCAAGAAATCGTTTTGTCCACAGGAGAGCTGTTAAGTGAAATCTTAATTGACTACTTTCAGTCTGGTGCAACAATTCCAAGCGTTGAAGATCGCATCACACAAGTAGAATCATAAACGTACAACCTAGTCACCACACCAAAATCTATTGAGGTTTTGGTGTGGCTTTTCAGTACATATGTGGTTCGTACGATAAGGGGGGAATGTGTTGTCGCGTTGGCATCGGCATCTAGGGATCTATGGGGTTTGCCACGATCACAATGAACTACTCGTCATTCACAAAACTAAAGGTCCTTATAAAGGCATGTTTGATTTGCCAGGTGGGTCTATAAATGAGTGCGAAACGTTGAGGCAAGCGTTGAAAAGGGAATTTCTTGAAGAAACAGGTCAAAAGATTTTGATCAATCATCAGATTGGCACATTTGATTTTTTAATTAATTATCGTTATAAACAGACAGACGTGACGCATCATATTGCCATTTTCGTCGATGTCTCAATTGAACATTGGACTCAGTCTGAAATAGAAGCTCAGCTTCAAGATCAAGCGGTGATGACAAATGATTCGGGTGGCGTTGAATGGATCGCGTTAGAGGAGATCACTGAGCTGAACTGTTCACCGCTCGTAAGAAAAGCTGCTGGATACATCTTAGATAGAGACGTGCAATGATAACAATTATAAAAGGGATGCCTCTGTATTGAAGAGGCATCCCAATGCATGGATGTGTATTAGAAATTCTTTTTGAACCATGTAGAAGCTTCGTTTACTTCAGTTTGAGTTAATTGGTGACCGCCTGGTTCCCAATGAAGGTGTACATCAGCATCTGCACCTTTGAGCAAGTTTGTTAGTTCTTCCGTTTCTTCAGGTCGACAAATTGGATCTTGTTCTCCAGCACCAATAAAGATTGGAGTGTTCGCTAAGTTTGGAAGATCAATGCCACGCCTTGGGACCATCGGGTGATGAAGCACTGCCCCTTTAAGTGAGTGTTCAAAATGGAAAAGCAAGCTAGCGGCAATGTTTGCCCCGTTAGAATATCCAACAGCAACGATGTTGTTGCGATCAAATCCGTACTGTTCTGCACTTTGGTCGAGAAATTCTGCTAACTCTTTCGTGCGAAAAATCAAGTCCTCTTCATCAAAAACACCTTCTCTTAAGCGACGGAAGAAACGTGGCATGCCATTTTCAGAAACGTTTCCTCTTACACTGAGTACAGAAGATCCAGGTGAAATTAATTGACTGAGCGGAAGTAAGTCTTGCTCATCTCCACCCGTCCCGTGCAAAAGTAGCAGAACAGGTTTTTGGCTGTCAGTACCTTTTTGAAAAATGTGTTTCATAATTTTTCACTCCTTATGCCAAGTTGTATTCAATGGCAGTAGTTTGGCTTCGATTTGTGTTCGTTTATTCTCCAGAAATGGAGGTAATGAAAGGGATTCACCCAATTGATGTTCCGCTTCGTCTATCAGAAACCCAGGTTCATCGGTGGCAAGTTCAAACAAAATGCCATTTGGGTCTCTTACATACAATGATTGAAAGTAATAGCGGTCAACAAAACCAGAATTAGGGATACCTAACTCATTCACGTAGTCGACCCAGCTTTGGAGCTCTTCGCGGTTTTGCACACGAAAAGCAACGTGGTGAACACCACCTCGACCGGGACGTTGGAAATGAAGTGCCGGGTCACGTATGACGTGTACCTCGTCGGTCGTCTGTTCGCTAGACATAGAGAGTCGATACAATGTTTTCTTTTCTTCTACTGTTTCTTCGTGTACGACATGCATGCCAAATACCGTTGTGAGTAACTTTAAGGTTGGCTTTTCATTTCGCACACTAATCTCAATAGGGCCCAACCTGTGAATCGCATTTGATTCAGGGACGGGAGAATGTTCCCAAGGTGATCCGTTCGGCGACGCGTTGTCCGGATCATCCGAGACGATTCGCAATCGTTGGCCTTCGAAGTCTTGAAAAGGGAGGACGAGCTTTCCGGCCCAGCGACTGATTTCTCCGTGTTCAATGTTTTTGTCGAGGAAGCGTTCTTTCCAATATTGCAACGCCTGTTCATTGGCCACTCGAAAGGACGTACTTGAAATGCTACCTGACCCGTGTTTGTTCACTTCAGCATCTGGCATTTCAAAGAACGTAATCTTCGTTCCTGGAGCTCCAGTTTGATCACCATAAAACAAATGATATACGCCTAGGTCGTCTTGATTAACAGATTTTTTCACGAGTCGTAAGCCTAGAATTTTCGTGTAAAAGTCATAATTTGCGCTTGCATGGGCTGTGATGGCGGACACGTGATGAATGCCACGTAAGTGCAAGTTAATTCTCTCCTTGTTTATGAAGTATATTGAGCAGTCGAAGCAGTTCTTTTTGATCAGCCGTATCGAGCTCACCAAATTGGTCAATTTGAAACTGTTCTTGCTGCGGAACCACTTCTTCGTAGAAGGTGGTCCCTTCCTCTGTTAAAGACAAGTATTTGGTTTTCCAATCTTGCTGCCTCATAATCAGGCCACGTTCTTCCATCTTTTTAACGAGGTGTGTAATGTTCCCTTTTGTAACGAGTAGCTTTTCTGCTAAATGCTGCTGAGTTACGGGCTGATGGGCGCCTACTTGTACGAGTAGATCAAATTGCGCGGTCGTTAACTGCCACTGTTCAAGGTGTTTATTGGAGGCTTTAATGCTTTGATTGTAGAAACGAGCCAACCTAAACCATAATAATATGGCAAGTCGGCGGTCATGTGTCGATGTGTGGTCCATAGAATGACCTCCTTATTTATCAGTATAAAGATAAACTGATAAAACCACAAACGATATGCTTGGGAAACGATGAAACATTTGGTACTCATTGAGGGAAATTGGGCAAAAGGCGGAAAATGGGTCTTATTTTAGTGACAAAACGATTGCGCTGTAATAAAAAGAGTTGCACGGAATGCACTCATTGAGAAGGATCACGTGTAAAAAGATGTGTCCATCGGTGGGCAAAGTACGCCCCCGTGTTTTCTATGCAGTCCAGACTACAAGTGCAACATCGGTGGCCAAAAGACAGCCCCCGTGTTTTCTATGTACTCCAGAGCACAAGTGTAACACGGTTCACGTTTCTGCCTTTTGGCAACGGTGTGCTGAAAGAAGTCCAAATGCCCCATAAATTCATTTAAGTGACATTTGAGAAAGAAAAATGAAGATTTTAAACGTGAATGCGCACATAAACAGTGTCAATTGGACTTCAGTCAAGAAAGTAGACACTAAAAATTGAGCGCCCAAGTATAAAAGCCTACCGCACTGCGTTTGGTCCATCCTGCGTGGAGGACGTTGAAAATCACAACATCATCCACGCAGGATTTT